>DATBIM010000032.1:0-20838 GCA_036556905.1 Candidatus Methylomirabilota bacterium | reverse complement strand
GGCGCGAAGAGCAGCAGGGGATAGCCCGCCCCGTAGACCTCGTAGTGAAGCTCGGCATCAGGACGCGTGAAGACCGGCATCGCTTCTCCTCCTCCCGTCGGGCTCGAGTTGGAGCGGTCGCCGAAGCATACCCGATGTCGGCCATCCACCGGCAAGGTGTGTCCGGCGAGCCGACGAGCGCCTCAACGTCTGACCCCGCTGTTCCTCTATCCGCCCTGGTACATCAACCAGCACGCCGAGCAGATCAGGGCCGAGCAGGCGGCGTCGGTCGCCGGCTTCACCACGGTCGAGATCGCGAGCGCCGGATCGATGCCATCCTGGCCTTCGACCGGACAGATCGTCGCGGAGCCATCCGGACCCCGACGCTGGTGGTCGGCGCCCGCGATGACGGCCTGACCCCCGCCTATTTCTCCGAAGCGCTGGCTGGGGCCATTCCCGGGGCGCAACTCGTTCTGCTGGATAGCGGCGGTCATGCCTGCTCGCGGACGATGACCGCGGAGTTCGACCGGCAGATGTTGGCGTTTCTGGACGCGCACTGACTGGGGCCGGTCAGGTCCTCCGGGGTTGAAAATGTCAGCCGTCACGCACCGGACGTGATCAGTCGCCCGGCGGCCCGCCTAATGGCTGAGAATCGTTGAGCCTCGGTAATTGAGACATATGGCATCGGCTGTGCACTCTGCTTAGCTCCGGGCGGTACGGGCGGTACACCAACCGGGCGCGCGCCTCGCGCGGCACACACCAGCACCCAGGAGGGGGCACAGCTTATGATGCGACTCTGGCAGGGGCACATTGGCAACAGACGAGGCTTCACTCTGATCGAGCTGATGATCGTCATCGCGATCATCGGCATCCTGGCGGCCATCGCTATCCCGATGTACGCCAACATGCAGGCCCGCGCTCGCGTGGCCAAGGCCCAGTCCGACCTGCGCGGCATGTACTCGGCGCTGACCGCGGTCGCCGCCCATTGTGGCGACGTGCCGGCCAACAGCGGCTTTGGTGGTACGCCGAGCACGGTCACGTTCACGGTGGGCAACGCCAACTGTATCGGCCAGGTCAACAACGCCGGTACGCTGGCCGTGCTGGGCAGCATCCTGACCGACTCCAACGGCACGCCGGCAGGCCCCTTCTACCAGGGCGCCCTGACGGCTCCCAACGGCTGGACCTACACCTACACTCGGGGCAACCAGGCGGGAACCTTCCAGCTCATCGGCTCGGGCCCCGACCTGCCGAACTCGAACATCCAGTACCCCTGAGTTTCTGACGCGCTGGGCCGCCGGAGGCAAGCTCCGGCGGCCTCGGGGTCACCGCCTCTCGCGGTCCAGCAGCTCCCGGCTCACCATGGCGTGGATGCCCTTGTTGCCGTCGACGAGCTGGGTCACGTGCAGGTCGCAGGCGAGACTGCAGAAGACGTAAGCGTCCTCCGGAGTCCAGCCCTTCATGGCCACCAGCCAGGCGATCATGTCGCGCAGCGCCTGCCGGGCCGCATCGTCGAGGTCGGGATCCATGCCCATGGCGATGTAGTGCGTAGGCGTGACCGCGCGCGGGAACGTGAGGCCCATGCCCTTGTGCAGGACCAGCTCGAACGTCCCGCGCAGGCACGTCTCCAGTGCGGTCAGGCACACCTCACCGTCGCCCTGCACCGCGTGGCCGTCGCCGGCGGAGAAGTTGGCGCCGGGCACGAACACGGGCAGGAAGAGCGAGGTACCGGGGACGAACTCCTTGTTGTCGATGTTGCCGCCGAACTCGCGGGGCTCGACCGAGGAGATCAGTCCGTACTCCGGGCGCGGGGCGGTGGCGAGGATCCCGAAGAAGGGCCGTAGCGGGATGGTCGGGCCCCAGGGCAGCGTGGCCGTCATCGCCTGGCGATCCAGAGGAATGAACGTGCGGCGCAGGCGCGGAAAATCCTCGGGCAGCGTGCCCCGCAACGGCCGGATGATGTTCCAGCCCCAGTCCACGGTCAGCTCGATCGCCCGGATGCGCACCTCGAGCACGTCGCCCGGGGTGGCGCCGCGCACGGCGATGGGGCCGGTGAGAATGTGGGGACCGGGGCCCTGCCATACGTTCTCGGCGATCTTGCGATGGACCGGCCCCAGGCGCGAAAGGTCGTCACCGAGCTCCCGGCGGCCCCCGGAGACGGTGTCCACGATGACGGTGTCACCGGAGTCCACCGTGAGCCGCGCCGGAATGGCGGCGTCGAAGTAGCCCCAGTGGACGGTGTCGGGTGTTGGATCGAGCGCGTGCTGTTTGGCCATCAGGCCTCTCCGGGGCCGACGACGCCGAGGTGCTGATTCAACCCCTGGTCGCCGCGGCTCCTCCGGTGAGCGCCCGCGAAAACCGGCTCGGGGCGCCACAGGCCGCTTATACTCGGCGGGTCCGCGCCCTGTCAATCCACCGGAGGGGGAGGAGCACGGAGGCGACCCCCGTCGCCGCGAGGCCCTGGCGTTGCGCTGATGCTATCGCGAACGTGTGTGGGGCTGAGCTCATACCGTCGGTCGCGGCCTGACGTCGCTGTCAGCGATCAATCGAAGGAGGACGGGAATGATCGCTCGAATCCTGGGCGCCGTGCTGGCGGGCGCTCTCATGGCCGGCTGTGCCGGGGTCGGCGCGAGAGCTGCCGATGAGGACCTGGTCACGCGTGGGCAGTATCTCGTCACGATCATGGACTGCACTGGCTGCCACACCCCGGGCGCGCTGGTGGGCAAGCCCGATGCCGACCGCCGGTTGGCCGGGTCGTCCATCGGCTTTGGCTTCCCGGGCGGGGTCGTGTACCCGCCGAATCTCACGCCCGACCGCGAGACAGGGCTCGGGGCCTGGACGGACGCCGAGATCGAGCGCGCAGTCCGCAGGGGGCAGAGCCGTGATGGCCGGCCCCTCGTGCCGATCATGCCGTGGCCCTCGTACGCGGTGCTGAGCGACGCCGACGCTCGGGCCGTCGTGACCTATCTGCGCAGCCTGCGGCCCATCCGCCACGCGGTGCCCCGGCCGGTCAAGCCGGGCGAGAAAGCGGTGGCGCCCTACCTGACGGTGGTCGAGCCACGGTGATCCGCGGTGCGGTGACCGCACTGCTGCTCGCGGCGTGCAGCGCGGAGCCGATGGCCAACCCCACGAATAGCGGGCCGCCTCCCGGACTGGCCGCCGAGAACCCGGGAACGCGCGACCTGCGGCCGCTCTATCGCGCGGAGGTGTGTGCTCGCCTCTCCGCCGATGCCCAGGCCTGCGATGCCGTGCTCCGGCGCTTGCCCGACGAGGGCCCGGCCAAGCCGCTCCGCGCGCCGACCCACCTGCCCAGCCGCTACCGCGTCGCGCTCGTGCCCGGCCTGTTCGCCGAATGCCTGGAAGGCGTCGTGCGCCCCTTCGCCGACGTCGAACACGATCTGCGCCAGGCTGGATTCGTCGTGCATTACCTGCCCGTGTTCGGACGGGGGAGCACGGTGGAGAATGCCGGGCGCCTGGCCCGTGAGCTCAGCACGCTCGGTGGCGACGCCCGCCCCCTCGTCGTCTTCGCTCACTCCAAGGGGCTCGCGGACATTCTCGAATTCGTCGTGCGATATCCGGAAGGGGCGCGCGCGATCGCGGCCGTCGTCGGCGTGGCGGGCGCCGCGAGCGGCAGCCCCCTGGCCGACGAGCTGTACCCGGTGTACCGGGACTGGATCTCCGGGCTTCCCCTACCGGGATGCAAGTCCGGCACCGGCGACGAGCTCCGCGACCTCAAGCGCGACGTCCGGCTCGCCTGGTGGCAGCGCTACCGCCCGGCGCTCACGATCCCGGTGTTCTCCATCGTGGCGGCGCCGCGTGAGGAGCAGGTGTCCCCGATCCTGCGTGTTCCGTACCGGAAGCTTGCCCGCATCGACCCCCGTAACGATGGCCAACTCCTGTGGCACGACCAGATCGCGCCGGGCGGCTACCTGCTCGGGTACGTGGACGCGGATCACTGGGGCATCGTGATGCCGCTGAGCCAGACCCTTCCGATGGCGGCTGCGGTCGTTTACGACAGCGTCCCGCGGACGACGCTCGTGATCGCAGCGCTCGCGGTCGTGCATCGGGTGCTCGCGGGGGCGCCGACGTCCTCGACCGGGCGGGATCGGCGAAGCGGGCTCAACGGTTCCCCCGGGCGCTGAAGGTGAAGGGGGGGCCCTGGCCCCCCTTCCGGTGAACGCTCTAGCGGGTCTTGATCTTGAATTCCGCGCGCCGGTTCTTGTTCCAGCACCCCTCGTTGTGGTCGGAGCAGGTCGGGTTGCGCTCCCCCTGGCTCGCGGTCATCACACGATCGGCCTCGACGCCCTGGGCGATCAGGTAGCCTCTCACCGCATTCGCGCGCTGCTCCCCGAGCCGCATGTTGTGCTCGTCGGTGCCGCGCTCGTCGGCGTGCCCGTCGATCATGACGATCATGGTCCGCTGCGATTTGAGCCAGCGGGCATGGCCCTGAAGGAGTTTGGCATCGCCCGACCGGATCTTCGCCTGGTCCAGATCGAAGTGGACGTTGCGGAGCTCGTCGACGGCCTTGTACTCGGCAGCGGTGGTGGGCTCGGTGACGGCCGCGGATTCACGCGGCTGCTCGGTGGCGGTTGCCGAGGTGCCGGCCGACTGGCCCTGCAGGCCCTTGGGAGCCGACGGGCCAGAATCGCATCCTGTGAGGCCCGTCGCCATGATCAACGCCGACGACAATGCGACGACATGAAACTGAACCTTCATTGAGTCCCCCCTGACGTGTGTGGTGTTGGCGCCCCGTGTTGGCTTACGCCGGCGGAGGAGCAGCAACCGTGCCAGGGCTGATGCCCTTGCAAGCTTGCCTATTCGCTGCCGTTTCTTGGATCGCTCCCCCGGAGCTGTGCCGGGGAGGAATGTGCGGTGTCAGCGCGACACCATGCGGATGGCTGGCTAGGGCTCCTGGGGGCGGAAGGTGTCGCACCCGCGCACGTCCCCCGAGGTGAAACCCTGCTTGAACCAGCGCACGCGCTGGGCGGAGGTGCCGTGCGTGAACGACTCCGGGGCCACACGCCCCCGGGCTTGCCCCTGGAGCCGGTCGTCGCCGATCGCAGCCGCAGCGGCCAGCGCCTCCTCCAGGTCGCCAGCCTCGAGCACCTGGCGCGTCCGGTGAGCGTGGTGCGCCCACACGCCAGCGTAGCAGTCCGCCTGGAGCTCCTGGCGCACCGACAGTGCGTTGGCGGTGGCCGAATCGACGCGCTGGCGCCGGGCCATCACGGCCTCCGAGATCCCCAGGAGGGTCTGCACGTGGTGACCGACTTCGTGCGCGATGACATAGGCCTGCGCGAAGTCTCCCGGCGCGCCGAAGCGGTCGCGGAGGGCTCGGAAGAAATCGAGGTCGAGGTAGAGCTTGTGGTCGGCGGGACAGTAGAATGGCCCGACTGCCGCGCCGGCCATTCCGCAGGCAGACTCCACGCCGCCCGTGAACAGGACGAGCTTGGGATCCCGGTACTCGCGATTCATTCGGCGGAACAGCTCGCGCCAGGTATCCTCGGTGTCCGCGAGGACGACTGCGACGAAGTCACGGACCTCGTCGTGGCCGGGCGAGGCAGTCGGGGCCCCCGGTCCCGGCCCGGGAGCGTCGGTCTGTAGGAGAACCCCGGGGTCGAGCCCGAAGTAGAGGGCGAGGAGCAAGATCACGAGGGTTCCCAGGCCCCCACCGGCCACCACCGGCACGCCGACGCCCCGGCGGTCCTCAATGTTGTCGCTGCGCCTCCCCAGCTTCCAGCGCATGCCGCGGGGTCCCTAAGCGCGCTGGAACATGCGCTTGATCTCCGTCTCGGCCCACACCATCGCCTCCTTGGGTTTGGCGGCGTTGGTGACGACCTTCGCGAACATGTTGGGGATGACGTAGCTGTTGGTGATGAGCTGGATGCGCTCGTCGGGTGGCGCCGGCCACCCGTACAGGTGTGCGTACTGGGCGATGGTCTTGAGCGGTTTGTATTTGGGGTCCACGTCCCAGACGGGGTGGTTCTCCATGTCCCGCCACGTCGGGTGGTTGTAGTTGTCGCCCGACATGATCCACTCGTGGTACTGCGCGGGCTCGAAGAACCAGCGGAGAAATTCCTTGGCCGGCTCGATGTTCTTGCTGAACTTCCAGATCCCCAGGCTCCGCGGCACACCGACGGTATGTCGCCCGGCCGGCCCCGCTGGCGACGGGTGAAATCCGGTGAGCTGCGCGACCGACAGCTGCTTTTCCTTGGCGACGACGTAGTGGCTGATCGGATTGTGGATCCACGATCCCTTGCCCGAGTTCAGCCATTGATTGTTCGCCGCGTTGTCCCACGAGAGCACCGAAGGATCCATGGCGTCGGCGTAGAGCGCACGGACGTAGTCGATGGCGACCTCGGTCTCCCGGGAATTGATGGTGATCGTTTTACCGTCCGGGGCGACGTCCTTGGCGCCGAAGCACCACAGGATCGAATAGAGCGTCGACACCGAGTCGGTCGTCTGGCTGATGGCGAAGCCTACCGGGTGTCCGAGCTTCTTGAGCTTGCGGCCCGCGCGCAGCAGGTCCTCCCACGTGTCCGGGGCCTTCTCGGCGACCTTCTCGAACAGATCGACGCGGTGGCTGCCGGGAAACGCAATGAACAGGTAGGGCACGCCCAGCCACTGGCCTTTCACGCGCGCGTGGTCGGTGGCGAATGCATACCAGTCCCCGTGCTTGCGGGCCAGGTCGTTGCAGATGTCGGACACGTCCACGAGCCCGGGCGCGAAGAGCCACGGGTAGTGCATCTCGAGGCTCACGATGTCGTGGCCACCTCTGCTGGTCAGCTCGGCCGAGAGCTTGGCCGGCATCTGGACGCTCTGAACATGATCGATGCGTACATTGACGCCGGCTTGCTTCGAGAAGCGCTTGGCCTGGTCGGCGAGCTTGGCGTCCGATGTCGGAGCGTAGTTCACGGCGGTCAGGATGTTCAGCTCGCGGGCGGCCCAGCTCGCGGGCGGCCGTCCCGTCGCCAGAATTCCGGCGAGGCCGGCCAGGGCGCCGGTCTGGAGCAAGTGACGTCGGCTGACACCCGCATCGGGGATCTCGGCGTGGCTCATGGGCACCTCCCGGTCGGCATCGGTGGCAGAATCCGCGGCGGAACTGGCAGGGGCGATGCTACTGCTGACCGGCAGGAAAGGCAAATTGCGCTCAGCCGGGGCCTGGGCCACTATATCGCCCCGGCGATGAGGGCGAGTCCGTATGCGCTGGCGGCCATCGTGTGCGGGGGGTTGGTCTCGCCCGCCCCGGCGACCGAATCGCCGTGGGAGGCGATGCGCACCCCCGGCGCCGTCGTCGTGGTACGCCACAGCTTTGCCCCCGGCACCTTCGACCCGCCGGACGCCAGGCTCGATGACTGCTCGACGCAACGCAACCTCGATGAGAGTGGCCGGGCCCAGGCGAAGCGGATCGGCGAGGAATTTCACAAGCACGGCATCGCCGTCGGCGTGGTCCTGTCCAGCCCGCGCTGTCGTTGCCTGGACACCGGACGGCTAGCCTTCGGGCAGGCCCAGCCATGGGGGGCCCTCCAGGGCGCGCTGAACGACCCGGAGCGCCGGCAGCGGCAGCTCGACGAGATCAGGCGGAGGATCGCCGCCCACCACAGCGGACCACCGCTGGTGTTGATCACCCACGGCAGCGTGGTCAGCGATCTGACCGGCCTCAGCATCCGGATGGGTGAGTTCGTCGTCCTGCGGCGCCAGGCCGAGGGCCATCATGCGGCCGCCGGTCGGCACTACGTCGATTGAAACGGAGGACCTGAGGGAACGATGAACAAGCCCGTCCGTGTTCACTTGCGAGTGCCCGGTACCGCGCCGATGGACCGGCTGATGAGCTTGATCCAGGACGTCGAAGCCGCCGGCTTCGACGGCGCCGGGATCCTCGACAGCCAGCTCCTGTCCCGCGACACCTTCGTGACCCTGGGGCAGGCGGCCACCCACACGTCCCGGCTGCTGCTGTTCCCCGCCGTCACCAATCCGTTCACGCGCCACCCCTCCGTCCTGGCCAGCGCGATTCAAACCGTCGAGGAGCTCGCGCCCGGCCGCGTGAAGCTGGTGGTCGGCACGGGCTACACGTCGGCGAGCACCATCGGCAGGCGACCGGCGACCCTCGCGGAGATGCGCGCCTGCTTCCGTACGGTGAAGGCGCTGCTGGCTGGAGAGGCCGTCGATTTCGCCGGCACCTCCGGACGACTGGGCTATGCCTCGGGGCGTCCTATCCCGCTGCTGATGGCGGCCTCCGGCCCGAAGGCCATCGAGGTTGCCGGAGAGATCGCCGACGGGGTGCTGCTCCTGGTGGGATGCCACCGGGGCATCGTGGAGACGGCCCTCGAGCTGCTCGACCGGGGCGCCCGGCGAGCCGGACGTCGGCTCGAAGATCTCGAAATCATCTGGGCGGTCCGCACGGCCACGGCAGCGACCACCGCGGCGGCGCGTCGGCGGGCGCGCCCCACGGCGGTACACTGGGGCATTCTTCGCTGGGGTGGCTACTGGCTGGAACCGGCCGGGCTCCACTTTCCGAAGCTCGAGGTGCCCGAGTCCGTCTGGAAGATCTACCCCGACCTCTCGCACGCCCACGACTGGGAGGCGGCAATCGCGGCGACGACCTTCGTTCCCGACGAGATCGTGGCCCGACTCTGTGACGCCATGGGGCTCATCGGCACGCCGGCCGATTGTGCCGAGCGCATCGTGGAGATGACGAAGCTCGGCGTGGAGAACCTCTATCTCATGCCGCTCGAGACGTTCGCCCTGCCCGTACCAGAGATCGTCGCCTTCCGCGACGTCGTATTTCCCGCGCTCCGGGCGGCCGGATTGTCGGGCCGGGCCGGAGTGTGAGCACAGCCGGATGACCATCCACGCGAGGAGGAACCAGTGTCGATCTTCAACCGCGACGGTCGCCTCATCGGCCGCATCAACCTGCCCGAACGCTGTGCGAACCTGTGCTTCGGCGGCACCTATCGCAACCGGCTGAGCTGCCCTTGACCGCATCTACCCGGAAGGCTACTCTCCCGGCACTCGCGCAGACAACGGAGGTGGGCATGGATTTCGGCGTGGTGATGTTTGCGACGGATTACGCGATCCGCCCTGACGAGCTTGGCCGGGCGCTCGAGGAGCGCGGGTTCGAGTCGCTCTGGATCCCCGAGCACACGCACATCCCGGCCAGCCGCCGAAGCCCGTGGCCGGGCGGCCCGAACCTGCCTCGAGAGTACTGGCACAGCTACGATCCCTTCGTGGCCCTGACGGCCGCGGCGACGGTCACCACGCGGCTGCGGCTGGGCACCGGCATCTGCCTGGTCGTCGAGCGCGACCCTATCACCACGGCCAAAGAGGTGGCGAGCGTGGATCGGCTGTCGGGCGGTCGGCTCATCTTCGGGATCGGCGGTGGGTGGAATGCCGAGGAGATGGAGAATCACGGCACCGACTTCAAAAAGCGCTGGCGCGTGTTGCGCGAGCGTGTCCTGGCCATGAAGGAGATCTGGACGAAGGAGGAGGCCGAATTCCACGGCGAGTTCGTCCGGTTCGACAAGATCTGGTCGCATCCCAAGCCGCTGCAGAAGCCCCATCCCCCGATCCTCATGGGGGGCGATGGGCCGACCACATTCGATCGCGTCATCGAATTCGCCGACGGCTGGATGCCCATCTCCCGTCCGGGCCGGAACCCGGCCGAGCGGATCCCGGCCCTGCGTCAGCAGGCCGAGCGGGCCGGGCGTGATCCCCGATCGATCCCGGTGAGCATCTTCTTCGCCAAGCCGGACAAGGCGGCCCTGGAGGGATTGCGGGCGGCCGGCGTCAGCCGGGCGATCTTCGGGCTGCCCTCGGAGAGCCGGGAAAAAGTCCTGCCCATGCTGGACGGGTACGCCCGCTTGCTGAGCTGAATCGGCGATGGAATCACGCGCCGGGCGGCCGCCGCCCGCGGAGCTCGGGCGTGGCCACCTCGTACGCGTGAGCGATTCCCAGAAGGTCGGCTTCGCCCCACGGGCGCCCGACGATCTGCAGAGACAGGGGCAGGCCGCTCGTCGAATAGCCCATCGGCATCGCGATGGCGGGATAGCCCGTGAGGTTGTGGGGCGTGAGAAACGGCCGGTGTAGCCAGACGCAGGACAGCTCCTTACCGTTGACCCGAGCCAGCAGCGTCGCGATGGGCGCCGCCACGTTCGGGGTGGTGGGCGAGACGATGGCGTCCACGCTCTGAAAGAGCGCGGCCACGTCGCGCCGGAGCAGCTCCCGCTCTCTGAGGGCCCGCACGTAGTCGTCGAGCCGCACCTGCAGCGCGCGTTCCAGCCGGGCCCGCACGTCGGCGCCATAGCCGTCCGGGTTCTCCTGGTAGAAGGGGCGGTGGAACTCGGCGAACTCTGCGCCCTGGATCGCTGCCATCGTCGGTTCCAGGCGCGGGTAGTGTGGGAAAGGGACCGTGTCGATACGGGCGCCCAGTGCTCTCAGGGTTTCGACGGCGGCCTCGAAGGCTGCCCCGACCTCTGCATCCACCTCGGCGTGGGCGGTGAAGTCCGGGCACAGGGCCAGGCGCGCGCCGCGGATCCCGCTCCCCAGCCGGGCCGAGAAGTCGGGAACCGGCATGTCGCGCGACATGGCATCGCGCGGGTCGTAGCCGGCAATCGCTTGCAGGACGAGCGCGGCGTCGCGCGCCGTGCGGGTCAGCGTTCCCACGTGGTCGAAGCTGAGGACGTTGGGGCAAACGCCGCTCAGGCTGACGCGGCCGTGCGTGGGCTTCAGTCCTACCACGCCGCAGAACGCCGCAGGAACCCGAATGGACCCGCCGGTGTCGGAGCCCAGAGCCGCCGGACACAACCCCGCGGCGACCGCGGCGGCCGAGCCGCCACTGGATCCCCCGGCGATCACGTCAGGATGCCAGGGGTTGTGCGTCGTGCCGTAGTGCGGGTTGACGGTGGTGGCGGCGGCGGCGAACTCGTGGGTGTGGCACTTGCCCAGCAATACGGCACCCGCCCGCGTAAGGCGCGCCACCGCCTCCGCGTCTTCGGTGGGAACTCGGTCCCGGAAGAAGCTCGACCCATGCGTGGTGCGGATGCCCGCGGTGTCGAAGATGTCCTTGGCGCCCCAGGGAATGCCGTGCAGGGGACCGCGATAGCGTCCTGCCGTGATTTCTGCTTCCGCGGCCCGGGCCTGACGCCTCGCCGTGTCGGCTGTCACCTCCAGGAAGGCGAACAGCCGGGGGTTCAGCGCCTCGATGCGGGCGAGGTGGGCTTCCACGACGTCGACTGGCGAGAGCTCACGGGCGCGGATGCGGTCAGCGACGTCGGCGAGGCTCGAGAAGCACAGCGTGTTGGCGTCCATAGGGGCAATCCTTCCGGGCCGCAACACTGGCAGGCCGGGCGCCTGAGAGGGATAACACAATCCCGAGAGGCCTGCAATCTTCAGACTCCGCTGGCGAGGATGCGGACATTCGTCTACGATGGATGACGTTGCGAGCACTCATCGTCGAAGACGACCACAAGATCGCGTCGTTCCTCACCAAGGGTCTGAAACAGGCGGGGTGGGCGATCGACCAGGTCGGCACGGGCGAGGAAGGCCTCGACCTCGCGCTGTCGGAGCCGTATGACGTCGCGGTGATCGACCTGATGCTACCCGGGCTCGATGGACTGTCGCTGATCGAGCAGCTCCGGCACCATCACGTCAGCACGCCCGTCCTCATCCTCAGCGCGCGCCGCAGCGTCGACGACCGCGTGAGGGGTCTCCAGGCAGGCGGCGACGATTACCTCACCAAGCCGTTCGCCTTCACGGAGCTGCTGGCCCGGCTCCAGGCCCTCCTCCGACGCGCAACCGGCGTCACGGAGCCGACGAGGCTCACCAGGGGAGACTTGACCCTGGACCTGCTCACGCGCCAGGTGACGCGCCGCGAACGCCCCATCGAGCTCCAGCGGCGGGAGTTCTCGTTGCTCGAGTACCTCATGCGTAATGCCGAGCGTCCGGTGTCCAAGGCGATGATCCTCCAGCACGTCTGGGGGTACGACTTCGACCCCCAGACGAACGTGGTGGAAGTACTAGTGTCGCGGGTCAGGTCCAAAGTCGATGACGACCTGCCCGACAAGATGATCCACACTATCCGAGGAGTCGGCTATGTCCTCCGCGTTCCGTAGCCGCGCGGGGAAGACCATCGGCATCCGGCTGACGCTCTACTACTCGGCCTACTTCGTGGCCAGCGTGCTGCTCGTGCTCGGTCTGGCCTATGTGCTCCTGTCCACGGCGCTCCAGCGCAAGGACCACCAGCAGATCCAGCTAGAGTTAGGAGAGCTCGCCGCATTCTATCGGACCGGGGGAGTCGTGGCCGTTCGGGATTTCCTTGCTGCGCAAGAGGCGTCAGGCACCGCTGAACCGTTCACGGTCCGGCTGATCGGAGCCGATGGAACCATCCGATTCCTCTGGAGACCGGCGCAATTGGGCGCGCTGGACCCGGAGCGGCTGCGGGGGATGCCAGTCGTGCCCGCGGGGGAATGGATCCTCCGCGCCCTGGCAGATGGGCTGTCGCTGGAGGTGACGGCGGTCGATCTCGCCGACGGTGCCCGGCTCGAGGTTGGCGGTTCCACTGGCGATCGAGATCAGGTATTAGCGGGCTTTCGGCGTGTCACGTTCCTGACCCTGATCCCCGTGCTGGCCCTCGGCCTCATCGGGGGCGCGTTGCTGGCCTCCTCCGCGCTTCGTCCGATCCGTCAGATCGTCCAGGCCGTGCGGGCTGTCGCCCAGGGGGAGATGCGAACGCGGGTACCGACGCGGCAGAGCGGCGACGAGCTCGACGAGTTGATCGTTCTGTTCAACGGAATGCTGGAGCGCATCGCGGCCCTCATGGAGGGGATGCGCGATGCGCTCGATAACGTGGCGCACGAGTTGCGCACCCCGATCATGAGAATCCGCGGCGCCGCCGAGCTCGCGTTGCGCTCGGAGGGCGATCCTGAGATCGTGCGTCAGGCCGTCGGCGAGTGCCTGGAGGAGTTGGATCAGCTGCTCGCTATGCTGAACACGCTGATGGACATCTCGGAGGCCGAGGCCGGTGCCCTGAAGCTCCGAGTGGAGCCGGTAGATTTGTCGGCGTTGATTGCCGAGGTCGTCGAGCTTTATCAGTTCGTGGCTCAGGACAAGGGTCTGACGTTGTCGACGAACGTAGCGACCGAGCTGCGGGTGATGGCTGATCGTGGCCGCATTCGTCGGGTCCTGGCGAACCTGCTCGACAACGCGATCAAGTACACGCCTGAAGATGGCCATGTGGAGATCACCATAGCCGAGGACGATGGCAGCGCCGTCGTCCGGGTCAAGGACACGGGGATCGGCATCCCCACGGACGAGCTACCGCGGATCTGGGACCGTCTCTACCGCGGCGCCGGCGGCCGGACCCGACCCGGGCTCGGACTCGGGCTCAGCCTGGTTCGAGCGATCGTCAACGCACATGGTGGGCGCATCGCTGCCACGAGCGCACCTGGCGTGGGGACCGAGTTCACCATTGTCCTTCCTGCCGAGCTTTCCGAGCAGGCCAGGCGCGCGAGCGCTACCCAGCTTTCACGGATGTAACATTCCGGACAGGCCCGGGTAAGCCCGGGCGATCTACCGTGAGCGGGTGCCGGCCACGTCTCCGCTCCGGATCCTTCACCTCTACCCGAAGAGCGACTACTTCACGGGCGCCGCCATCCAGATGCTGGAGTTGGCCACCGGGCTGGCAGGTCGGGGCCATCACGTTGTCCTGGCGACCCGTCCCGGCGATATCTGGACGCGGGAGGCGCTCGAGCGCGGACTCGTGCACTGTCCGCTTCCCAGCGCCTCCACCTTCGACCTGCCGTCGGTTCGCGCGCTCGCGCGAACGATCCGCGAGCACCGTATCCAGGTTGTCCACGCCCACAAGGGAAAGACCCTGGCCATCCTCGCCGCGCTGCTCGTCCCGCTTCCGGTCCTCATCGCCAACCGAGGAGTGAGCTTTGCGATCGGACGTCTCCAGGCTTTCGGTTATGCTACCGGCCGGGTGACAGCAGTCGTGGCGGTCTGCAAGTCGATCAAGCGCGGTCTGGTTGCGGCAGGCGTGCCGGCGACGAAGATCGAGGTGATCTATTCGGGGACAGACATCGACCGGTTCCACCCCGACGTCGACGGCACCGCGGTACGAAAGGAGCTGGGACTCGGTCCTGATGACGTGTTGATCACCCAGATCGGCGTCCGCAGCACGAAAGGCAACGACGACCTCGTCGATGCCATGGCAGTCATCGCCCCCCGCGCTCCGCACGCGTGCCTTGTCGTCGTTGGCGCCCGCGACCCCAGGGCGCTCCTCGAGCGCGCCCGGGCCCGGGGCCTGGGGCACGCGATCCGGGTGCTGGGTTATCGTAAGGACATTCCCGAGATCCTGCGCGCGAGCTGCTGCTGTGTCGACGCCTCCCACGCCGGGCTTGGGATCACCGGCGCCCTGCGGGAGGCTCTGGCGGTGGAGACAGCGGTCGTGGCCACCGACCTCGAGGGCAACGGAGAGCTCATCCGTGATGGCGTGACTGGCTTGCTGGTGGCCCCGCGCGACGTTGCCGGGCTGGCCGCGGCCATCTTACGCCTGATCGCGGATCGGGAGTATGCGGCCGCGCTGGGGCGAGCAGGGCGGCAGCTCGTCGTGAGCCGGTTCTCAACCCGAATCAAGGTCGAGCGAATCGAAGCACTTTATCACCGCCTGCTCGACGGAGATCCTACCGTGCGGTCTTCGGGTGATTCGTAGATGTTCGCTGAAGCCCACGACCCCCCACTCACGGAGAACCTGAAGACTGTGGAAGAGCAGGGACGGCACGGGAAGACGGGGAGAGTCACCGTGATCTTGCCCACCCTCGATGAGGTCGCGACCATCGACGGAGCAATAGCGGCGGTTCTCAAGGCGTGCGAGATGGCCTCGCTGGACTTCGAGGTGCTCGTGGTCGATGACGCATCCACGGACGGGACTCGTGAGCGCGTCCGCGCCTGGGAGTCCGATGACCGGCGAGTGCACCTCCTGGTCCGCGAAGGGGAGCGTGGGCTCGCCGGTGCGGTGCTGGCCGGGGCTCGATTCGCCTCGGGGGATGTTGTCGTGGTCATGGACGCGGACCTGAGCCACCCGCCCGAGGCAGTGCCCGCGCTCGTCAGGCCGGTGCTCCAGGGCTCCTGTGACATGGTCATCGGGAGCCGTTACGTGCCGGGGGGCGCAACGCCTGGTTGGTCTTGGAGCCGGCGCGTCCTCTCGAGAGGCGCTGCGGTCCTCGCGCGGGTTCTGGTCGACGCGCGCGATCCCTGCTCGGGGTTCTTTGCCGTGCGCAAGGAGACTCTGCTCGAGATGGGGACGGCGCCGGGCGGCTTCAAGATCGGGCTCGAGCTCCTCGCGAGGTCTCGGCCCGGACACCGGGTCAAGGAGATCCCTATCACGTTCCGTCCCCGGGCAGGTGGCTGCTCCAAGCTGGGCGCCCGCGAGGTCTTGGCCTTCCTGGCGCAACTCGTAGACCTGGCAGGGGGCACCACTTCGGTTGACGCAGTCCGATACGCCCTTGCGGGCACGCTGGGGCTCCTCCTGGACATTGCCCTTTTCCACGGCCTCCTCTGGGGAGGGTTCACCCTCGGAGTCTCCCACCTGACGAGCTTCGCCGCCGGGGCGACAGCGGGCTGTCTGCTTGGCAAGTGCCTTGGCTTCCGGCGCGAGGGAGATGCCCGCGGTCCAGCGGCAACGCTCACCTCGTATGCGGCCCTCGCCGTCGTCGCCCTCCTTGCCGTGTTCCTGCGCGGTGGCGTTCTGGCCCTCACTCATCGCTCATTGGGCCTGCCGCCAGGGGTGGCGATCGTCCCGGCGGCCGTGGTGGCCACGATTGTGAACCTCCTCGGGGCTGTGTTCTTCGCATCCAGGACCCCGGGTCCGCCGAAGGATCCGAGGATCTCATGGCGGGCGGCGGCAGTTGGGGTTTCGGTTTACCTGCTCGCCATCCGCTGCGTGTACGTCGCCGGAGTGGAACTCATCCCGCAGGAAGCCTACTACTGGAACTACTCGCAGCATCTGGACCTGAGCTACCTGGACCATCCACCCATGGTGGCGTGGCTCATCTGGCTCGGGACCTCCGTCTTTGGCCAGACCGAACTGGGTGTGCGCGCCGGCGCCCTCGGCGCATCGCTGATCGCCCTGTGGTTTAGCGTCCGCTTGGCCGGGAACCTCTTGGGGCGTCCGTACGCCTACCCGGTCGCCTTGCTCTTTGCCGTGCTGCCTTTCTTTTTCGGCACGGGCTTCTTCATGACCCCTGATGCTCCACTGGTCGCCTGCTGGGCCGGAGCCCTCTACTTTCTGGAACGCGGATTACTTGCCGGGAGCCGCCGGGCGTGGCTCGGCGCCGGCATCGTCGTCGGGCTCGGCCTGCTCTCGAAATACACGATCGCCCTCGTTGCCATCGCCGCCCTGGCGTACATGCTCCTGGACCGGAGGGCACGCCGGTGGCTGTTCTGTTCGCAACCATATGTCGCGATTCTGCTCGCTCTCCTTCTGGTATCGCCAGTGCTCCTGTGGAACGCGCAGCACGGCTGGGCGTCCTTCATCTTTCAAGGCCCGCAACGGTGGAGCCGCCCGCCAACGTTTGATCTTCCCGAGCTTTTCTGGAACGTGCTGATCCTGATTACCCCCCCCGGGGTTGCGGGTGTCGCCTGGGGACTATCGAGGTCATCCCCGGGGCAGCGCTTCGGGCTCGTCTTCACGCTCGTGCCCTTGTCGGTCTTTGTCCTGTCGAGCCTCCGGCACGAAACGAAATTCAACTGGACGGGGCCCGTGTGGCTCGTGGCGTTGCCATTCATGGCGGCAAGCCTATTCCCCGCTGTCCCGGTGGCCCCCGGGTGGCTTCCGGGTCGCCTGCAGCGCCTCGGCAAGCTCACTGTCCTCGCTCTCATGCTCTTCTACGGTGCTCTCCTTCACTACGGCGTACTGGGATTGCCCGGCGTGCCAGAACCCATCGGTCACCTGGGCAGGAACTGGCGCGAGCTTGGCCGCCGGGTCGAGGAGATAGAAGCGAAGGTGCGCGAGCGTACCGGGCAGACGCCGCTGGTTGTCGGCATGGACAAGTACAACCTTGCCAGTGTGCTAGCTTTCTACGCGGCGAGCGGAGATGGTTCCCGTAAGACGACGACTGGCAACCTCTTCGGAAGACAGGGACTCATGTACGATTTTTGGTTCCCACCCGACAAACAAATAGGGAAATCCCTGATCCTCGTGAGCACGGACCCACGAGCCCTGGAGGCGTCGCGGCTTGGGCGCTTCGTCGACGGCCTCGAGCCCGTTCACGAGCTACGTGTCGAAAGGCACGACGTCATTGGGGCTCAATACTTTCTGCGGGTGGCCCATGGGTATCGGGGCCCTGGGGAGCCGTCGGCCGGGCGATGGAGGGGCGGGTCGTCGGCCGACTAGGTCGCGCCATCAGCGACGCCGAGCGTCACCTCGTCCAACTTTTCACCGACTCGCAGCGTCCCGGTAATGGGCGGGTGAGGGGGGACATTCTCGGCAAGCACGACGATGTCGACCTCAAACTCGCCAGGCGCGAAGCGCAAACGGACTCCTGTTCCTTCCCGGACGGGGGCCTGGAGTTCCCACCACGTCTCGGCAGGCTGGCGATAGAGGAACAGGACGTAGTCTCGTCCTTGAAAGCTACGCAGCTCCGAGCCCGGTCCATCGGCCCCATACCAGCGCAGGGTAGTGGGCACGAAGCCATCACACGTGTAGCCGTTCTGACGGAGATCGTTGACCCGGACTGTGCAGTTCTTGACGAAGGACGTGGCCTGCACGGTGAGGAGTCGAAGAAAGCCATCATGCGTGCGGGTCAGGCGGCCGTCCGGCTGCCGCTCGAGCAGCGGAACCGTCCGGCTGTTGCCCGGTACGCCCGAGATATCCAGGCGTATCCGCGGCTGGGCCAGCAGTTGGGCCTCGAGATGCGTGAGGGTGAAGTAGGTTACCGCGACGTAGACGCAGAAGCCGACGAGGGCCAATGCCGCCCAGGGTACGCGGGGAAACAGGCCGGAAACCTCGAGGGCCAGGCTCAGCGCCGTCCCGGCCGCGGAAACGAGCCACACGATCGCTTGGCGCACGACCGATCGAATGCAGAGGCTCGACTACGCCTGGCGGACGCGGGAGGGGTTGGGGATCAACATACGAAACGTGGCGTAAGCATAGCCCTCGCCTTTGGAAGCGTCAATCAAAACGGGGAAATCCGAGGCGAGCGACGCGACCGGGCCTACCAGTGGATGGCGAGCCCGAAAGCAGCCTGGTGCTGGGTCAGGTCCGAGCGATCGCGAGCGGTCTCGGTCATGGGGATACCGCCCACGGTCCCCTGTGCCTCGAAGTCGAACGTGAACTCGTCCGTCTGAGCGAACCGGTACTCCGCGAACAGGGCGACATTCCGGAAAAGGAAGACCTTGAGACCGCCCAGCACCTGCACGCCGGGCTGTACGTCGGTGTCTTTGATCCGTGTGTTGGAGTCGAAGGGCGACGTGCGCGTTTCCATCGTGGCGATGAAGGCGCCCGCGCCAACGCCGATGTACGGCTGCACGCGGCCGTTCGGGTAGGCCGCGCTGGTAAAGAGCGGCAGCCGGTAGAGCAGGTTCAGGGCGACCGTGAAGACCTCGAAGCTGACGCTCTGGAGGTTTAGCTGCGTGGTCGTGGGCGCGCCGAGCATGGTGCCGCTGAAGGTGACCGTCTGCGACGACGCGTACGGCTCGGTGTAATAGAACTCGAGCTCGCTGCCGAAGTGGCCGCCCAGCAGGGGACGCGTGAAGAAGTAGCCGAGCTTGGCCCCGACGAGGAACGAGTCATGGAAGTCCACGTCGTCGAAATTGCCATCGAGGACGGTGGTGGTGCCCAGCGCGTTGGTGAGGTCGAGCCTGGTCTCAGTGGTCTTACTCTCACTGAAGGCGGTGCCACCGAACACGGCAAGATAAAGCTCGGCGTGGGCCGGACCGGCGGTGCCGAGCATCAGGCCACAGGCCACAAGCACCGCCCGAGAGTTCAACGGCTGTCCCCTTTCCCGACCTGATCCGAGCCGTCGGCGGAGGCGAGTCCAGGCGCCCTGTTTCATCATCGTGGGGGCGGGTGTCGCACCCCAACATTTTTTGGCGTGTGGGGGCCAGCGGGAAACTAGCGCAGATGCACTAGACGGAATAGGGTCCGGCTCACTCCATCAGGCGAGATGAGCGCTCGCTTTGGCTGCACCTACGCCATCCGGGCCACCCCTTCGGGGAGGTTACACGATGCGAACGCGGTCTCACCCGACCACCTTGTGGGCAATCGCCGCCAGCGACCTTCAGCGATCGCTAAGAGACCCGACCAGCAACGTGCAGCGTGAGCGCGGCGATGATCGCGAGGACGGTGTCTCGATGCCGCCTGGCGGAGGCGGGCATGGCGTTGCGCATCGGCTCACGCTGGAATCGTCCCCGGCCGCGATTGCGCCCGCGCTGACTCCCGGCGGCTAGATATCAGTTCACCTTGATCGCTCACCCGTCGGTCGACGGTGTATCGCCATTTGCAACTTCGCCGGTGACCACGTGGAGCATATCCAACCGATCGCTGCCCTGACGGTTTCCGTCACCGTGGTGGTCATTCACGCCAATCCGTCGTGGCGATTCTCTGGCCAGGTCGCGTGGTAACAACCGGATTTCCCACTTTTCTGGGTCTGGCATTGGATATGCGATGTCACAGACCCGGGAAGGGGGCGATGCGTGTGGAAAAATTCACCAGGCGCTCGCGGAGGTTGGTCGCGTTGCTGCTAGCGGTGTTGTTGTTTTCGCCGATCCCGATCGTGCGAGGACAGACGCTGTTGCACACCATCAGTAGCCCCGGAGGCGACTCGCGGTTCGGCCAGGCCATGGCCTCGGTCGGCGACGTGAATGCTGACGGCAATCCCGACTTCGTTGTCGGCGCGCCGTTCGCGGGGACCCAGGGCCGGGTATCCGTGGTGCTCGTGACATCCACGGGCACGGAAATCCGCACGGTGAACCATCCTGACGTGCAGGCTCCCTTTTCTTCCGCTGTGTTCGGCTGGTCCGTCGCCGGCCTCGGCGACGTCAACGGCGATGGCGTCCCCGATTTTGCGGTTGGCGCACCGGGCCAGAGCGAGGGCACGATCTTCCCGGGTAGAGTTCACGTCTTCTCGGGGAGCGACGGCAGCCGACTATACAGCGTGGGCAACCCCAATGCCGCGTTGAGTGATGGCGCGCTGTTCGGCTGGGCGGTCGCCTCAGTGGGCGATCTCGACGGGGACGGCGTCCCCGAGCTCGCGGTCGGGGCTCCGGCCCAAGGCGCCAATAGCCAGGGCCAGGTGTTTGTGTTCTCAGGTGTGAGTGGATCGCTGAGTCAGGTGCTGGACAATCCAGGTGAGACTTTCGGATTCTTTGGCGGGGCGGGGATCACCGGTGTCGGCGACGTCAACGGTGACGGTATCGGCGACATCGCGGTGGGCGCGCCCGATCAGGACGGTCAGGGTCGAGTCTTCGTCTTCTCGGGTGCAAGTGGCGCCCCCCTGGGTGCTGTAGACAACCCGACACCCCAGGCGAGCGCCAAGTTCGGCGAAGCGCTGGTCCTGGTCGGCGACGTGAACGGTGACGGACTTGCCGACCTGGCGGTCGGTGCGCCGCGCCAGAACGGTGCGCCGCTGCCGAACGGCGGCAGCGTGGCCATCGTGGGTCGGGTCTTCGTCTTCCCCGGCGTCCCGTCTTCGCCTGTTGCCGTTCCGTTCTCAGGCCAACCACGGGTGCTCGATCTCCCGGTCTCTGCCACAGACCCGACTCCCAGCGGCGCGTCGTTCGGGCAGACGCTGGCGGCCGTGGGGGACTATGACAGCGACGGTGTGGTTGACGTCGCCGTCGGTGCCCCCAATTACAGCATTCCCGATC
>DATBIM010000031.1:0-55885 GCA_036556905.1 Candidatus Methylomirabilota bacterium | reverse complement strand
GGCCGACGTCGTCGAGGACGCCCGGCGGCGTCCCGGCCAGATCGTGCACACCTCCTCGGGGCTCTACGGCGCTTCCCACGTGCCCTTCGCCATGTTCCTCCAGGCCGCCGGCATCACGATGCGGCACCTGCCCACCACGGGTGGCGGCCCCATGATGAACGCGCTGCTGGGCGGGCACGCCGAGATCGTGGCGAGCGTTCCCTCGCTGGTCGCTCCCCACCTGCCCACCGGCAAGGTGCGCCTGCTCGGCCACACCGGTGTGGGGCGCCTGCCGGCCTTTCCCCAGGCGCCCTCGCTCAAGGAGCTAGGCTACGACGTCGAGTACTCGGCCTGGGCCGGGCTGGTCGCCCCGAAAGGGACACCGCCGCACGTGCTCAGGATCCTGGGTGACACGGTCCGCCAGGCCGTCAAGGAGCCCGAGGTGGTCACAGCGAGCCAGAAGCTGCAGACGCCGATCGCCTATCAGGACGCCGCGGAGTTCAATGCCTGGTGGCGCCAGGACGCTGTGAAGCTGGCGGCCGTGATCCAGAAGATCGGCAAGGTCGAAGGCGCCAAGTAGCCGGCCAGACCGCAGGTCACTCCTGAGCGCTCTCGGTCGCCGTGGCCACGAAGACCACGACGGTCAACACGGTCAGGCCGAGCACGGCGGCGAGGAGCACGTCGAAGTGCCGGTGGTGGAACCCTGTCGCTCCGAGCGCGTACAGGATGGCGCCGGTCGCGACGAGGCTAGCCCAGCGAAGCGCCGACCGCATCCGCCGCTTCCCGCCGTCCGCGAGCGGCCTGGAGACCCAGGGTGCCGGCCAGCAACCCGACGCCAGCCAGATCGGTGTAGAGGCCGGGAATAATGAGGGCGCCGGCCGCGCCGAGGAGGAGGGCCCGCTCCAGCGGCGACGCCGCCCGCCGCAGCCAGCCCTGGAGCCCGGCCGCGAGGCAGAAGACGCCGAGGCCCGCTGTCAATGTGGCCAGGATGATCTCGGGCAGGGAGCCCATGGCCAGCAGCGCCGGGGAGTAGACGAACATGAAGGGGACGATGTAGAGCACCGCGCCCAGGCGCATGGCCTGCCACGCCGTGGCCATGGGCGGCGAGCCGGCGATGCCGGCCGCCGCGAAGGGCGACAGGCAGGTCGGCGGCGTGAGGTCGGACGTCACGCCCATGTAGAAGATGAACATGTGCGCGGCCATCTTGGGCACGCCCATCTGGACCAGACCCGGCGCCACGATGATGGCCAGGGTGAGGTAGACGGCGGTGGTGGGCAGGGATAGCCCCAGGATGAACGCGGCGAAGGCCGTGTACACGAGGGCCAGCCAGAGCTCCCCGCCCGAGAGCTTGATCAGGACGAAGGAGAACTGCATCCCGATCCCGGACAGGAACACGCACCCGATGATGAGGCCGGCCGCGGCCACGGCCATGGCCACGGTGACCGCGGCCTGCGCTCCCGTCTCGAACGCTCGCAAGAGACGTTCCGGTCCCAGGCGCGACCGGCGGCGCACGAAGCTCACCAGAAACGTGGTGGCGATGGCCATGAGCCCGGCCGTCTCCTCGGTGAACCCCTGGTAGAGGTACCAGAGCAGCGCGGCGATCGGCAGCAGCAGGTAGCCGTCCTGCTTGAGGGTTCCGGGCAGGCTGGGCATCTCCTCGCGCGGCACTTTCTGCAGCCCGAGCCGGCGCGCCTCGAAGTGCACGGTGATGAAGACGCAGAAGAAGTAGAGGAGCGCCGGAATCGCCGCGGCCAGCGCCACCTGGCGGAACGGCACGCCGACGAAGTCGGCCATGATGAAGGCAGCGGCCGCCATGATGGGCGGCATGATCTGGCCCCCGATGGAGGCGGTGGCCTCCACGGCCGCCGCGAAGGTCGCCTGGTAGCCGGCCCGTTTCATCATGGGGATGGTGAAGACTCCGTCCATGAGGACGTTGGCCACGCCGCTCCCCGAGATGGTGCCGAGCAGCGCGCTGGAGAAGACCGAGACCTTGGCCGGCCCGCCGGTGAGCCGGCCGGCCATCGCGGTGGCCAGCTTCACGAAGAAGTCACCGATCCCGGTCGTCGACAGGAACGCCGAGAACAGGATGAACAGGATCAGCACCGAGCTCATGATGGCGACCGGGATGCCGTAGAGCCCCTCCTCCTTGCCGTAGAAGCTCTCGACCATCGTCCACCAGGGTGTGGGCGGCCCATAGAAGATCCAGAAGAACCAGTCGGCGTGCAGGGTCTGCACGATGAAGAAGACGGCAGTGAGGGTGAGTCCCCACCCGACGGTGCGGCGCGTGCCTTCCAGGACGGCGAGGATCAGGAGGCTGCCGATCACGACGTCGGCGGTCGTCGCCGTGTAGCCCGGATCGACGAACCGATCGATGTGGACGAGCGTCCACATCTGCGCGCCGAGGACGATCCCCATCGCGGCCAGATCGACGGCGAAGTGCCAGGTCAGCGGATCGGTGAACCTCTTGCGTCCCAGCGGAAAGAACAGGAAGGCCAGCAGGCTCATCATGGCCAGGCTCGTGGAGCGGTGGGTGTGCCCCTCGGCCTGGCCGAACAACGTGCTGTAGAAGTGGAAGACCCCGAGCGCGACCGCGAGGACGACGATGGCGAATGCGACCGCGCGCTGGGGCCGGGGGCCCCGCCCGAGGAGCGTGGCGATGGCCGATCGCTCGACGGGCGGGGCGTCGGTCATGGGACCGGCGACCTACCTACCGCGCGACCCCGACCTCCTTGTAGTAGCGGAGCGCCCCCGGGTGGAAGGGGATCGTGGCGCCCTCCATGGCCACCTTGACGTCGGATTGCGTGAGGGTGGGGGCGATCTCCCCGATCTCCTTGATCCGCTCCCACCAGAGCTTCGTCACGCGGTACACCAGCTCGTCGCTGAGCGCGGCATCGGCGATCAATTGCTGAGAGAACCCGGGAGAATCCAGACCCTCGTTCACGACACCGTAGAGTCCCTTCGGGACCTTGCCCTTCGTGAGGCCGCCCATCAACCCGAGCGTGCGCTCCATGGCCTCCTTGGGTAGGGGAATGGCCCGGAGCCCGACGGCCTGCTGGACGGCCATCAGGTCCGGGTACGTGACCTGGGCCGGAATGAAGATCGCGTCGACATTCCGATCTTGAAGCGCCTTGGATCGATCGGTGATCGACGTGTAGCTGATGGTTCCGCCCTCGGCCTTGAACTTGTCGGGCGGCATGCCGGCGGCCGTCATCACGGCCTCGGCGAGCTCGGTGGTGCCCCAGCCGCGGTCGCCGGGGACGATGCGCTTGCCCTTGATGTCGGCGAAGGTCTTGATCGGGCTGTCCTTGAGCACGAACATCGCGATGACCACCGTGTGGCCGATTTTCGAGGCGATCAGGCGCACGTTCTTGTACGCCTCCTTGTACTTGCCGCGGCCGTTGTACCCCTCCTCAGGGTACGGGGTCAGCGCGAAGGCGATCTGGGCCTCGCCCTTGCCGACCTTGGTCACGTTGACCACGCCGCCACCCATGAGGGTGCCCGCGGACACCCCGGGCAGCACCTCCGGGATCATCGTCGTGAACTTCGCGCCGGCACGGAACCAGTCGCCACCGGCGGTGGCCACGCCGAACTTGAGGAACTTCACCTCGGGCTTCCACTGGGCGGCGGCGGGAACGGTCAGGGCGAGCATGGCAACGAGGACCAGGGCCAGGAACTTCTTCATGATCGATCCTCCCCGGTAGCTGGATGAGTTCTCGTTGACCGCAGACTCTCTGCCGTCCCGTGGTCCATGTCAAGAGGCCCTGGCGTGCGCTATCATCGGCGCCCATGGCCGAGCACGCCGGGCAGGTGATCCGCCGCCGCGAGGACCCGCGGCTCATCACCGGCGCCGGCCGCTTCATCGACGATCTCCGCCTCGCCGACTGCCTGCACGTGGCCATCGTGAGATCGCCGCACGCCCACGCCCGCATCCTGGCCATCGATACCGGCGTGGCGGCCCGGGCCACGGGCGTGGTGGCCGTGGTGACGGGGGCCGATCTCGGCCCCGCCAATGTCCCCCTTCCGCTCTTCAACGAGCACCCGGGCCTGCCGCGCGCGTGTGGCATTCAACCGCTGGCGACCGGGCGGGTCAGGTTCGTCGGCGAGCCCGTGGTCGCCGTGGTGGCGTCGGACCGTTATCTGGCCCAGGATGCGGCCGAGCGCATCGGCGTCGAGTACGCGCCGCTGCCCGTCGTCACCGACGTGGTGGCGGCGGCCGCCGCCGCCGCCCCCCTGGTGCACGAGGCGCTGGGAACGAACGTGGCCGCCGAGTGGCGTCAGCAGGTCGGCGACCCCGACACCGCGTTGCGCGACGCCGACGTGGTCGTGCAGGCCACGCTCCGCCTCGCCCGGGGCGGCGCCCATCCCCTGGAGACCCGGGGCCTGGTGGCGCGCTGGGAAGACCGCCGGCTCACGGTGTGGGCGGCCATCCAGATGGTCCATCGCCATCGTCGCTTCGTCGCCCGCCAGCTCGGCCTGGCCGAGGAGGACGTGCGGGTGATCGCGCCGCCCGACGTCGGCGGCGGCTTCGGCACCAAGGGGCAGTTCTACCCGGAGGACATCATCGTACCGGCGCTGGCCCGCCGGCTGGGCCGCCCGGTGAAGTGGATCGAGGACCGCCGCGAGCACCTGGCGTGCTCGTGGGTCGAGCGGGAGCAGGTCCACGAGATCGAGGTCGCGGCGACCCGGGAGGGCCGCCTGCTCGCGCTGCGCGATCGGTTCCTCCATGAGCTGGGGGCCTACACGGTGTCCGGGCTCAACCTCCCGCAGAACACCATGATCCATTCGCTCGGGCCTTACCGCGTGCCTCACGTCGACCTCGCCATGCGGGGCGTGCTCACCAACACGACCCCGGTAGGCTCCTACCGTGGCGCCGGCCGCCCCCAGGGCGCCTTCATCGCCGAGCGCGCCGTGGACGCCGTCGCTCGCGAGCTGGGGCTCGATCCCGTCGAGGTTCGGCGGCGCAACCTGATTCCCGGCGACGCCCACCCCTACAACACGGGTCTCAACACCGTCGGACGAGGTCCCGTCGTCTACGACAGCGGGAATTTCCCCCAGTGCTTCGAGCTGGCGCTGGAGGCGCTGGACTACCCGGCCGTCCGCCGAGAGCAGATCCGCCTGCGGGAGCAGGGGCGCTGGCTCGGCGTGGGCATCGTCAACTACATCGAGGCCAGCGGGACGGTGCCCCTGGAGAGCGTCGCGGTCCGGGTGGCGGCCGACGGGGCGGTGACGGTCATCACCGGCGCCTCGCCGCAAGGGCAAGGGCACGTCACCATGCTCTCTCGCCTGGTCGGAGAGCTGCTCGGCGTCGACCCTGCCTCCATCGACGTGTTGACCGGCGACACCAGCCTCATCGCGACCGGTGGAGGCACCTTCGGCAGCCGGACGACGGCCCTGGGCGGCAGTGCGGCCCTGCTGGCGTCACGCGTGGTGCACGACAAGGCTCGCCGGATCGCGGCCCATCTGCTCGAGGCCGCGGCCGAGGACGTCGTGGGCGCGGCGGGGCGGTTCGCGGTGCGGGGTTTCCCGGACCGCACGGTGGGCTGGGCCGAGGTCGCGGCCGCCGCGCACGACGGACGGGTTCCCGCCGAAGCGCCCGGTCTCGAGGACACGCAGGTCTTCACCGTGTCGCAGTCCACCTTCGCCAACGGCACGCACGCGGCGGTCATCGAAGTCGACCCCGCGACCGGCGCGCTGCGAATCCTCCGCTGGGTCGTCGCCCACGACTGTGGCCGCGTGCTCAACCCGGGCCTCGTCGATGGCCAGATCCACGGTGGTGTCGTGCAGGGGTTGCCCGACGCCCTCAACGACCAGCTCGTTTACGACGAGGGCGGCCAGCGCCTGACCGGCACGCTGATGGACTACACGCTGGCCACGGCGGCCGACGCGCCCCCCACCTTCGAGATCCGCCACCTGGAGTCGCCGACGCCGCTCAACCCGCTCGGCGCCAAGGGCGCCGGCGAGGGCGGAATCATGCCCGTACACCCGGTGATCGCCCAGGCCGTGGAGGACGCGCTGGCGTCGTTCGGCGCCCGGGTCACCAGGGTCCCGGTCACCCGCGCCGACATCGTCGCCATGGTTCAGAAGCCCCGCGTGGCCGAGCTCAGGGTGCTGAGTGGTGGCGCCGTGCAGACGATCGTGACCGAGCTGGCCGAGGCCTACCGGCAGGAAACCGGTCGCGCGGTGCGGCTCACCTTCGCCACCGTGGGCCGACTACGCCAGCAGGCGGTGACGGCGCCGGCCGACGTGCTCATCCTGACTGACGACGCGATCGACGACCTGATCCGTGAGGGGATCATCGTGGCCGGCACCCGCACCGACCTCGCCCGGGTGGGCGTCGGAGTCGCCGTGAAGCAAGGCGCGCCGCGCCCCGACGTCTCGACCCCGGAAGCGCTCCGGCAGACGCTGTTGGCCACGCCATCGCTGGTCTGTGCGGATCCGGGCAAGGGGGCCACCAGCGGCGTGCACTTCGCGGAGGTGCTTGAGCGTCTGGGCATTGCCGAGGCCGTGCGAGCCAAGACGCTGCTCTGGCCCGAAGGTTTTCCCGCCCAGGCTGTCGCCACGGGCCAGGCCGCCCTCTGCGTGCACCAGATCAGCGGCATCGTTCCCGTCCCCGGGGTGACGCTGGTTGGCCCGCTGCCCCGAGAGCTGCAGAAAGTCACCACGTACTCGGCGGGATTGGCCGTGCGCAGCGACGATCCCGCCGCGGCCCGCGCGTTCCTGGCCTTCCTCGCCCGTCCGGCCTTCCGGGCGAAGTTCGCCGCCGCCGGGATGGACTATCGGGAGTAGCGCCGGGCGCGAGATCGATCAGATCGTGAAGCGGGGGCGGAACACCCGGCGGATCAGGTAGGGATTGGCGCCCAGGTCGTAGAGCTTCTTGATGTCTCCCGTCTTGAGGGCCTGCCGCTCGTCGGCGCTGAGGTCGTGACCGGCGAGCTCCTCGTCGGTGAGCCCTTCCTTCATCATGTGCTGGCGGGCCAGGGCGGTCAGGATCTTGTTGAGCGCGTAGGACGTCGTGATCATGGATGCACCCAGACGGTGGCGCAGCCGGTGATCCACTCCGGCACCGGCTCGTAGGCGAGCACCTCGCCCTTCCAGCCGGGCAGGGCTCCCAGCAGGGCCAGCCAGTTACGGATCTCCTGGCCTCCGTTACCGCCGTCGCGCTCGATCTCGGCATGGGTGAGGCGCAGCAGCGGCTCGATGTCGGCCCGGGCGATGTGGTCGAGCACGCGGTGATCGAACTCCGGATTGATCCGGCCCGTCTCCGGCGTGCCTACCCAGTGCGAGACGCCCCCGGTGGCCAGCAGCGCGACACGCTCCGTCGCCGGCCGCGAACGCAGGAACGTTCGGACGAAGACCCCGACCTCGTGGCAGCGGCGCGGGGCGGGCAGGGGGGGCGCCGCGCAGTTCGTATAGATGGGAACGACAGGAATGGTCCCCTCGGGGGTGAGGAAGTGCAGGGGCACCGACATCTCGTCCCAGCTTTCGATCTCATAGGAGTACGCGAAGTCGAAACTGGCGGCCAGGCCTGCCTCGAGGAGCGCCATCCCCACGTCCGGCGCGCCCGGGACCTGGCGGGCCGGAATGCGCATGAAGCGCGCGGCCCCCGGCGTGGGCGCGGCATAGCTCCGGGCCAGGCCGATGCAGAAGGCCGGCATGTTGTTATAGGCGAAGTTCTGGATGTGATCGTTCACGAACAGGACGATGAGATCGGGATGCGTGGCGGCGAGCCGCCGGCGGAGCTCGTGGAATCCGCCGTACAGCCGATCGCGCTGCTCGGGTCGGGCAATATCGGGCCGTCCAGTGATCAGGGGGGCGTGGGACGTCAAGGCCGCCGCGACGATTTCGGCCATCGGGTTCCCTCCTCGGGCCAAGGATAGTAGAATTCACGGCGATGCGTCTCGGATACTTCGCGATGCCGCTGCATCCGCCCGGCGCCGATCCCGCCCAGACGATGGAGGAGGACCTCGAGCAGCTCGTCACCCTCGACCGGCTGGGCTTCGCCGAGGCCTGGATCGGCGAGCACTTCACCGCGGAGTGGGAGAACATCCCGTGTCCCGATCTCTTCATCGCCCGGGCGCTGGGCGCGACCCGGCGGATGAAGCTGGCCACCGGCGTCTCCTGTCTGCCCAACCACAACCCCCTGATGCTCGCCCAGCGCATCGCCCAGCTCGACCAGATGGCTCGGGGCCGCTTCTACTGGGGGGTGGGCTCGGGAGGATTCCCCGGCGACTTCGAGCTCTTCGGGATCGATCCCAAGAGCGGCAAGCAACGCGAGATCACCCGGGCCGTGCTCGACCTCGTGCTCGAGCTGTGGAACGATCCCAAGCCGGGCCTCTACAAGTCCAAGCACTGGCGCTTTCAGATTCCCGAGCCCCAGGAGGACATCGGCCTCCGGCTGCACCTCAAGCCCTACCAGCGTCCCCATCCACCTATTGCCGTGGCCGGCGTGACCCCGAAATCGGAAACGCTAGTGCTGGCCGGCGAGCGTGGCTATCTCCCCATGAGCATCAACTTCGTCCCGCCCCGCGTGCTCCGCACGCACTGGGAGGCGGTCGAGCAGGGCGCCCGGCGGGCGGCGCGCGTCGCCGAGCGCGGGGAGTGGCGGATCGCCCGCGACGTCCACGTCTCCGACACCGATGCCCAGGCCCGGCGCGAGGCGCTGGAGGGCCCCCTGGCTCGCGACTACCGCGACTACTTCCTGCCCCTGCTCAAGAAGAACCGTGGGCTCGACATCCTCAAGGTCGATCCGGCGATGCCCGATTCGGAGGTGACGCTCGACTACCTGCTCGAGCACATCTGGATCGTGGGCAGCCCCGACACGGTGACGGCCCGGCTGGCCGCGCTGCACGAGGAGGTGGGGGGCTTCGGCACCCTGCTCGTGATCGCCCACGAGGGGCGCCCACGGACGGCGTGGGAACGCTCGATGACGTTGCTCCGGCACCGGGTGCTGCAGCGCCTGCCCGAGTAAGATCACCGAGGGCGGGCGGCGGCGCCCACCCTCGGCTCCGGCCTCAGCGAACTGCGATCGGGGCGACCGTCGATCCCGAGAACCCCTTCATCTTCAGCGGCTGCATCATGAAGGCGAACTCGTAGACACGCTTGGCCGCCAGCTCGTCCAGCTTCATGTTCTCCAGCAGGTGGATGCCGTTCACCACCAGGAAGATCTGGTGACCGGGCAGGGAGATCTCCTTGTCGGGGTTCGGGGCGACCTCGACGGGCCAGTTGTCCGAGCCCACGAGCATGGGATCCTGCTTGACCAGCCATTCGGCCGCCTTCACGCCCACGCCCGGGCAGCTCTTCAAGAAGCGGGCGTTGTCCTTGCCCCAGAGCTTGCCCCAGCCGGTATTGATGATGACGGCGTCGCCGGCCTGCAGCTTGAGATTCTGCTTCTGGAGCGCCTGCTCGAGGTCCTGCACCGTGATCTCGTAGGTGTCGCCCAGCATGTCCACGCCCTTGAGTCCGGCGACGTCGATGAGCACGCCCCGGGTGATGAGAGCGCCGACCTTCTCGATTCCCAGCTTGGTGAAGCCGCCTCGGCCCGAGATGTCCTCCTGCTTGAAGCAGTTGTACAGACTGTTCTCGTGGGTCTGGTGCGCGAACCCGTCGAACTGGGTGCCCACCTGGCCCATCTCGCTGATGAGAATCTCCTCGTTGCTGCCGCGACGGTTGGAGATAGGGTTCATGAAGGTCCGCTTGGTGTGCACGTCGAAGCGGCGGGTGCCGAAGAACGGCATGTCGGCGGCGAGCACGTGGCCGAGCTCGATGACCTCGCCGGTCTTGATCAGCTTGACCGCTCGCTGGACCGTTGCAGGCTTCATGTGGTTGGCCGAGCCCCGTTCGTCGCCCGCTCCCCACTTCGAAGGACAGCGCTGGCTCTCCGTTGGCGGGCGCCAGGACTGGGCGTCGACGGTGACGGCCGCCGAGCCGAGGATGACGACGGTGGCAATGCCGACGAGGGTGGGTCGCATGGGGGCTCTCCTTTGGTTGGAGGTGCTGCTAGCCGCGTTGCGGCCAGGGCTCCGGCCCGGCCGAGACCCTATCCCAGGCCCGGGAGGGATGCAACGGGGCCGAAGACCGCGTCAATTCGACGGTCGTGGGGACTTCCTGGCCAGAGTGGTTGATTTCTCACCAGCGATCCGACACACGATCGCTATCGAAACGACGGGTTATCGAGCATGAGGGGTCTGGTACCGGCGTTGCACCCTGCTCGGCGTCATGGTGACCCGATCTCGGCGTTGGCGTTGGCTGGGGAGCCTCGGGGTGGTTCTCGCCGTGAGCCTGCTGGGCGGCTGCGCCGCCCTCTCCCAGTTCTCGAGCCAGGCTGAACGCGAGCGGGCCGAGCGCGAGCGCGCCGCCCAGGAGCGCGTGGCCCAGGAGCGGGCCACCGCCACCGAGCAGCAGCTCCGGCGGCAGGCCGCCACCAATCAGGACCTGGAACTGCAGCTCGCCCGGGCCCACCTGGCCCTGCTCGAGCGCGAGGCCCAGATCCGGGCGCTCCAGGAGAAGCTCGACCTGGCCACCCTGGAGGTGGTCCGCGCGATGGGCAAGCTGCGCGGAGTGGAAAGCAAGGCCGAAGCGGCTGCCAACTTCGCCGAGGCCGAGATCGCGCTGCGACTCCTCGAGAAGGAGGCGGCCGGCCGCGGCGGTCGCGACCAGGACGTGCAGCAAGCCAGGCAGTTGATGCGGTTGGCCACCGAGGAATTCAAGAAGGCGAACTACGCGGGCACGCTCTACCTCACCGGCCGGGTCAAGTCGCTCAGCACGAGCGGCCAGATCCGCGCGTCGAGTAACGGAGCTCCGGCTCGCCTGGACGGGGAAGCCGGCTTCTCGCTGCCCCTGCCCCTCAAGGCTCTGGGCAAGAGCAACGTCCGCGAAGGCCCGGCCCTCGACCAGAAGGTCGCCTTCGTGGTCGAGGACGGAGGCGCGCTCACCGGACACGCGCAGAAGGATCTCTGGGTCCGGGTGAGCCGAGAGGACGGGCGCTCGGGCTGGATCTTCTACAACCGGGTCGGCCTGCGCTAGCGGCCGGTCAGCGGGCCGCCCGCGAGCCCGCGCGTCCGCCGGCCAGCGCGATCCGGTTGCGGCCGCTCTTCTTGGCTTCGTAGAGAGCCGCGTCGGCCTTGGCAATCAGCGCCTCCGGCGTGGTGCCGTGCGTGGGGAAAGCGGCGATGCCGACGCTCACCGTGACGTGGCCGCCCGCGGCTCGGGCCTGCGCCACGTGGGCCTGGAGCCGCTCGGCGACAGGAACTGCCTCGTTCTGGCCGGTCGCGCGCAGCAACACGAGGAATTCGTCGCCGCCGTAGCGCGCGGCGTAGTCGTCGTCGCGGATGGCGCCCTTGAACAGCGTGGCCACCTGCACCAGCAAGGCGTCGCCCGCCAGGTGGCCTTGGCTGTCGTTGTACTGCTTGAAGTGATCGATGTCGATCATCAGCACCGCGACCGGGTACAGGTTGCGGGCCTGCTCGAGCTCGACCGAGAGCGTCTCCATCAGGTGCCGACGGTTGTAGAGGCCGGTGAGGCCGTCCGTGATCGATAGCTTCTGCAGCTCCTCGCGCCCGTGGCGCAACCGACTCACCATGCGGTTGAACACGGCGGTCAGGTAGCCCACTTCGCCCCGGCTCTCCACCGGCAGGTCGACCTCCAGGTCGTCGGCGGCCACTCTGGCCGCCGCCGCGGTCAGACGGTTCAGCGGCCGCACGATGGTCAGGGCCAGCAGGTAGGCCGTGAGCCCGATACCCAGGAGCACCGTGGCGATGAGAGCCAGCGTCACGTTCCGCATGCGGCTGATCGTCGCGTAGGCGGCCTGGCGCCCCACCTCGGCCGCGACGCCCCAGCGCATCTGGGAGACGGGTGTCAACCGGCCGACCACGTGCCGGCCGTCGTAGTCGGCGTATTCCAGGGACGCCTCCGGCGAGTCGAACAGCTCGGGCACGGCCTTGACCCGGGCGGTCATCCGCGCCGCGACGGTCGGGCGTGAGCTGACGATGACGGCCCCGTCCCGGCGAACCAGATAGACGTGGCCATCCGGTCCCGGATCGAGCTTGCCTAGCATCCGTTCCACGGTCCCGAAGTTCACCGTGCCGGCCAGCACCCCGAGCAGGGTGCCGTTCACCGCGGTGATCGGCACTCCGACCGCCAGGACGCTCTTGCGTCGCTGTTCATCCCAGTAGGCCTCGCCGAGGATCGGCCTGTCGGCCTTGGCCAGCTTCAGCCACTCCGGCGGTAGCCGCAACCCGCCCGACTGCTCGGCCGTGCTGGCCAGGACTGTTCCCGCGGGGTCGACCACGAGCAGCTCCTCGTAGTCGACGAACTTCTGCCGCACCGAGCCCAGGAACTGGGCCAGGCGCCGCCGGGCCTCCGACGGCCGCCCGCCGGGGCCACGCCCACCCGCGAGCTTTTCGAGATTTTCCGTCACCTCGTAGGAAGACGAGAAGACGCGCATCTCGTACAGCCGCTCCTTGATCCAGAGATCGACCTCACGGGCCGTCTGGCTGGTGACGGTCCGCAGGCTGCCGGCGATCTTCTCGGTGACGAACCGCTGGTTGAGCTCGTAGGAGCGCCAGCCCAGGGCCAGGGACGGCAGCAGGGTGGCCAGCAGGGCGAAGACCAGGAGCTTGGTCTTGATGCTGGCCAGACCAACGCGATGGGCGACCGTCTCCACGGTCCGCGTCCAGGAGCGGAGGCTCCCCAGGGAGGGCATGGTTCCCATTATGGACGGGGAGGCCCGCCGGAACGAAACAACCGGCGCCGCCGGGCGGTTGTGGTATGAGTGGTGGTCGCCGCGGGCCGGCGGTGGTGCCGGCGCGCACGAATGGCGGGCTACCCGTGGGAGGGCGATCATGACGCACGCACTTGCCGTGGCACTTATGACCGCGATGCTGGCGATGGCCGGGTCGGCCCGGGCTCAGGCGCCGGCCCCGCTGGCGGCGGCCGTCGGCGGCAACATGAACCACGTCCCCAGCTTCGTGGGAGTGGAGAAGGGCATCTTTCTCAAGCACGGCATCGACATGAAGCTGAAGGTCCTCAACACCGGCCAGGAGATGTCGAAGGCCCTGCAGGCCGGCGAGGTGCAGGTCATCGGCTCGGCCTACTCGAACTTCCCCGTCGCCGTCGAGCGCGGCATGGCCGCTCGGGGCGTGGTAGGCCTGATGGGCGACCGCACCAGCCGCTACTCCGACTCCCCCATCAGCATCTGGACCCGCAAGGCCACCGGCATCACGAAGGTCGAGGATCTGGCCGGCCGCAAGCTTGGCACGCCGGTGGGTGGCACGGCCGACGAGTACCTCGGTGTCGTCCTCAAGAAGAAGGGCATCGCCCGCGAGAAGATCAGCGTGCTGAACGTCCCGCCCGGAAATCTCGTGTCGGCCCTGCAAGGCGGCGGAGTCGACGCCGTGGCCTGCTGGGAGCCCTTCGGCTCGCTGGTACAGGCCCGCGTCCCCGACGCCGTGCTGGTGTCGCGGGGCGGTGGGAACATCGGCTACTACATCAACATGGCCGTCCGCAACGAGGTCATCGACCAGAAGCCCGACCTGGTAGAGCGCTATGTGATCGCCATGGCCGAGGCGTCCCAGTACACCCGCCAGCACCTCGACGAGGCCGCCGAGATCGCCACACGCTGGGTCGCGGGCCTCGACGCCGCCGTGGCCAAGCAGGCGATCCGCCACATGGTCTTCGATCCCCGGATCACGTCGCACACGGTGGCCGCCTGGGAGGAGAACGTCCGGATCCTGATCGAGCAGAAGAAGCTCAAGTCGGCGCTGCCGTGGCAACAGGGCATCGAGCTCCGGTTCGTCGAGAAGGTGACGAAGAGTCACCCGCAGCTCTTTTCGGACCTCAAGCCGGTGCCCTGAACGGCGCTCGCCGCCAGTCGGCGTGTCTGCGAAGATCGTCGTCCGCGATCTGGGCCACGAATACGTCAACCCGTTCACGCGGGAGCGGGTCGTCGCCCTGAGCGGGGTCGACCTCGAGGTGCCTGCCGGCGAGTTTCTCACGGTCGTCGGCCCCAGCGGCTGCGGCAAGACCACCCTGCTTAACATCCTGGCCGGGCTGATCCAGCCGACCCGCGGCGCCGTGCTGCTGGACGGCCGCCCCGTGGTCGGTCCCGGTCGGGACCGCGGAGTCGTGTTCCAGGAGTTCGCCATCCTGCCCTGGCGCACCGTCGAGCGGAACATCGCGCACGGCCTGGAGATCCAAGGGGTGCCCCGGGCCGAACGGGCTGCCAGCGTCCGGCGATTCGTCGAGCTGGTCGGCCTGAAGGGCTTCGAAGGCAAATATCCGCACGAGCTGTCGGGCGGGATGAAGCAGCGGGTGGCGGTGGCCCGCACGCTGGCTTCCAACCCCGAGGTCATGCTGATGGACGAGCCCTTCGCCTCGGTCGACGCCCAGACGCGCATCACGCTCCAGGAGGAGCTGAACGTGATCGCCCAGGCCACCCACAAGACGATTCTCTTCGTCACCCACAACGTCGAGGAGGCGGTGTTCCTGGGCGACCGCTGTTGCGTGCTGTCCCGGCACCCGGGCCGGGTCAAGACGCTGGTGCCCGTGAGGATTCCCCGCCCGGCGCGGACGTGGAAGATGTTCACGTCCGACCCTGACTTCACGGCGATCAAGGACCAGGTGCTCCGCCTGGTGCGCGAAGAGGTCGGGGCCCAGGAACCCTAGATGGCGCGCTGGCAGCTCGCCACCACCTGGGTCGTCTTCCTCGGCGGCGCGCTGGCCGCCTGGAGCCTGGCCGCCGCCACGCTGCCGGTGCCCGCCTACGTTCTGCCGCCGCCACTGGCCGTGCTCACGTCGGGCACCGAGCTGATCACCAAGGGGATTCTCCCCATGTACGTCGGGGAGAGCCTGCGGCGCATCGTGCTCGCGGCCGGCCTGGCCATGCTGGTGGGCGTGCCCGCCGGGCTCCTGCTCGGGCTCAGCCGCCGGATCGCGGACGTGATGTACCCGCTGCTGAACTTCTTCCAGTCGGTGTCGGGCATCGCCTGGCTCCCCCTGATGCTGGTGTGGTTCGGGTTCGGCGAGCGCACCATCCTGGCCGCCGTCAACTACACGGTGCTGTTTCCCGTCATCTTCAACGCGATGCTGGGGGTGCGGAGCGTGCCCCGCATCTACGTCAACGCGCTGCGGACGCTGGGCGGCTCGCGCTGGCGGATCGTGCGCGACGTGCTGCTGCCCGGGGCGCTGCCGAACATCGCCACCGGCATGCGGCTGGGGCTGGCCTACGGCTGGCGGGCGCTGATCGCTGCCGAGATGCTGGTTGGAGCCAACGGGCTCGGCTTCATGATCTTCAACGCCCAGAACTTCCATCTGACCGCGCGCATCATGCTGGGCATGACCATCATCGGGCTGCTGTGGCTGCTCCTCGACTACTTCGTGCTGCGGCCGCTGGAGGAGGCGACGATCGCGCGCTGGGGACTGGTGCAGCGGTGAAGCGCCTGGCCGCCACCGGGCGGGGAGTGCTCCCGTTCCTCGCCCTGGGCGTGGTGTGGGACCTGCTCACGCGGATGCAGGTGGTGCCGGCGCTCTTCCTGCCGCCGCCGATCGACGTGCTGCGCACGGCCTGGGAGCTCGGTCGTGACGGCTCGCTGTGGATCGACATCGGGGCGAGCCTGGGGCGGGTGCTGATCGGCCTGGTGGTGAGCGTGCCCCTGGCCGTGGCCCTGGGGGTGGCGGTGGGCCTGAACCGCTGGCTGGCTCCGATCGTCGAACCGGTCGTCGGCTTCTTCAACGCGCTCTCGGGAATCGCCTGGCTGCCCCTGGCCATCACCTGGTTCGGCCTGGGCTGGACGAGCGTGACCTTCATCATGTTCAACACGATCTTCTTCCTGGTGTTCTTCAACACCCTGGTGGGCGTGCGCACGGTGCCCAAGATCTTCGAGAACGCCGTGCTGACCCTGGGTGGTGGCCGGCGCCACGTGATCCTTCAGGTTTTGCTCCCCGGTGCCCTGCCCAGCATCGTAACGGGTATCCGTATGAGCATCGGCTTCGGCTGGCGGGCGCTGATTGCCGCCGAGATGATCGCGACCACGACCGGGCTCGGCTTCCTCATCTACAACGCCTCCAACTTCCACCAGACCGACGCCATCGTGGTGGGCATTCTGGCCATCGGCACCCTGTGGCTCGCCACCGACCGGCTGGTGTTGCAGCCGCTGGAGCGTCGCACGATCGAACGCTGGGGCCTGGTGTCGACGGCGCCGTGAGCGGGATCCCGCGCCGCACCGTGGTGTTTCTTGCCGTGGTGCTGGTCGCCTGGCTGGGCTGGGAGGCCTTCATCCGCCTGTCGGCGCCCGGCCGGATCGACGACGCCCTGGAGCAGGCGTTGCACCAGGACACGCCGGTCAACATCGCGGTCACGCTCCCGTTCGCGCCCGAGGACTTTCACATCCGGCTATTTCAAGGCTACGGGGTGGTCAGCGGCGTGCGAGGCACGACGGTCCTCATCAACCGTGTCCAGGCCGATGACGTCTGGCGGATCGCGCGGAACTACTGGGTACGGCAGATCACGCCGCAAGGAGGGCAGGGAGGATGAAGCCGCCGGCCCTGCCGCTGATGGGGCGCACGATCGCCTGGGTGCTCACGCTGGAGCAGTTCAAGGACAAGGTCGGGCAACGGCCAGATCGTACGCGGTCTTGCCCATGAAGCCGGGCGCGCCGCGGCCCCGTAGCGTGAGATCGGCGCCGGCACGAACGAGGAGTCGCACGATAGCGACGTGGCCGGCGATCACCGCCAGCATGAGCGCCGTTGCCAGGTCCTGTCCACATCAGTCCCCGGGTCGGCGGCTCACCGCCCACGGTGTCGGCCTCATGGCCTGATGATCACAACGGCCGCCAGTCCTCGCGCTGGCCCCACTGATCGAGGATCCGCTTGGCCGCCCGCAGGGCGTGGTTCGTCTTGGGGAACCCGATGTAGGGTGCGCACTGCGTGATGGTCTCCACGATCTCCTCGCGAGTGGCGCCGCGGTTGAGCGCGCCGCGCACGTGAACTTCGACCTCCTCGGGAAGATCCTGGGCGGCGGCGGTGGCGATGACGATGAGCTCGCGCATCTTGAGGTCGAGATGGGGGCGGTCCCAGATCGTGCCGAAGCAGTACTCGTGGATGGCCTGCGCGTGCACAGGCGCGATCGCGTTCAGCTCGGCCCAGGCGGCCAGGCCGGCCTTGCCGAAGGCGGAGTCCCGGATCGCTTTGCCTCGTGCCATGCGGTCGTCGCTCATGGGCGCACCTCCTGGTGGTCGGAATAGGGTATCCTGCGCGGCATGACGAAGCCCAGATCGATCGGCGTGGCCGTCATCGGCTCTGGCCGGATCGGGACGCTGCGCGCCCACATGGCGTCCCGTCATCCTGCCGTTGGCTTCCTCGCCGTCTCCGACAAGGATCCCGCGCGGGCCGAGGCGCTGGCCCGGGCCACCGGCGCCCAGCTCGTCTCCGGCGATAACCTCGACGTCATCGCCCACCCCGAGGTAGACGCGGTCATCGTGTCGACGAGCGAGCACGAGCACACGGAGCCGCTGCTCCAGGCCATCGACCGCGGCAAGCCCATCCTGGTCGAGAAGCCGCTGGCCCTGCGGCTGGAAGACGCCGATCGGGTGGTGGCCGCGGCGGAGCAGAACAGGGTGGACATCCGCGTCGGCTATTCCCGACGCCACGACCGCCGCTGGATGCTGGCCAAGGAGCAGATCCGGCAAGGCAAGCTGGGTCAGATCGTGGGGGCGACCGCCCGCGTTTACAACAGCCGCGCCCAGATGTTCGAGATCCTCAAGCGCTCCCCCCAGGCCTCGCCAATCACGGACGTCCTCACCTACTACGTGGACATGGCCTGCTGGTTCCTCGAGGGGAATCGGCCCGTCGAGGTCGTGGCCCGCGGTCAATCGAAGGTCTTCCAGGAGCGCGGGCACCACGCCCAGGACGTGACCTGGGCGATCCTCACCTTCGAGGACGGCGCCGTCGTGAACCTCGGCGTGTGCTACATCCTGCCCGCCCAGTACCCCACCTATGGCCAGAGCGCCCGCTTTGAAGTACTGGGCACGGAGGGCGTGATCCTGCTCGACATGGACAACAAGGACAGCGTGCTGTTCACCGATCAAGGCGTGCCCCACGCCTACGTGCCGGGCCACTCCGCCAAGATGCTCTTCATGCAGAGCAACTCCTCGGGGGACTGGGCGGTGGGCGACTACTGGGGGCCCGTGGCCAACGAGACGCGCTCCTGGCTGGACCACCTGGTGACCGGCCGGCCCTGCGCCCACACCACGGCCCGCGAAGGACGGCTCACGCTCGAGGTCACGCTGGCCATCGAGCACTCGGCGGCAACGGGAGAGACGGTGAAGCTGCCGTTTGACGGCCGATGCGGCTGAGCCTGGCCTTCGAGATGCAGCGGCCGGTGGTCGATGACCACGCGGTGATCGAGGAGACGCTCCAGCAGTGTCTGCTCGCCGACCAGATGGGCTTCGATACGGTGTGGTTCGTGGAGCACCATTTCCTCACCAGCTTCTCCATGTCGCCGTGCCCGGAGGTGCTGTTCGGGGCGCTCAGTCGCCTGACCCGGCGCATCCGCCTGGGCTTCGGCGTGGTGATCCTGCCCTACCACCATCCTGTCCGGGTGGCCGAGCGGGTGGCCATGGTCGATCACATGTCCGGTGGCCGCGTCGAGTTCGGCACGGGACGCTCGGCGCCCTACGAGCAGATCGGGATGGGGATCGATCCCCGCGACACCCGGGCCCGGTGGGAGGAATCGCTGCGCATGATCCCCCGGATCTGGGAGGACGGGCTGTTCTCCTGGGAGGGCAAGTTCTGGAGTGTCCCGCCGCGCGACGTCCGCCCCAAGCCCTATCAGAAGCCGCACCCGCCCATCTGGGTGGCCGCCCTGCAGCCGGCGACCTATGAGCTGGCCGCCGAGCTGGGCATCGGGGTGATGGCGCTCAGCGTCGCCGCGCCCTCGTACCTGGCCCCTCACATCAAGGCCTACAAGGAGCGGGTCCGCCACGCCACACCCGTGGGGAAGTTCATCAACGGCCAGTGGCTGAGCGCCACCATGGCCGTCTGCGACTGGGACAACAAGGGCGCGCGTGAGCTCGCGGCCAAGTCGCTGCGGACCTTCTTCGGCCCCGACCGTCCCTATCTCAAGGATCAGACGCACCTCTACGAGCAGCTCGTCGAGTCCTGGGGCGGCGTGCCCGGCCACCTGAAGGCCAACTTCGCCCGTTATCTCAAGGGGGAGGGGACGGCCGGCGCGCCGGAGGTCGACCTGTCGGGCGGATCGGGGCAGATCGCCTCGGCCTTGTGGAATCAGATCGATGCCGACACCCTGGTCGACCGCGGCGTCCTCATCGCCGGCGATCCCGAGAGCTGTTTGCGGGGGATCGCCATCCACGAAGCGGCCGGCGTCGACGAGCTGCAGTTCCTCATGGCCACCGAGACGGTGCCCCACGACAAGGTGATGTCGTCGATCGAGATGTTCGGCAAGCACATCATTCCCGAGCTGAAGCGGAAGACGGCCTAGCCTACGGGGCGCTCATAGCCCGGCGGCAGCGGGGCCCTGGCCCAGGCGATTGGCGTGGACCGGGGATGCTACAGTGGGGGCCGGAGCGGGCCGGATGCGCCAAGGCCGCCGGCCCCGGGAGGATAAGCCGGATGCCAGTGACGACCGCCCTTCGCATCCTGACGGCCGACGAGGTGGTGGAGCAGCTGCGAGCGCTGCGGACCCGGCAGCCGGTCAAGTTCTGGGCCTTCTACTCGAGCCAGCTCGGTGGCATCGTGACCGATCCCGCGCTCATGGTCGTCCCCTTCGACGACCACATGGTGCATCGCGGCCACGGCATCTTCGACACGGCCGCCATCGTGGCGGGGAAGATCTACGACCTGGAGGCTCACCTCGACCGGTTCGTGCGCTCGGCGCGAAACGCGAAGCTCCAGCTCCCCCCGCGGACCGCGATGCGCGACATCATCGTGCGCACCACGGCGGCGAGCGGACGGCGCGACGGGTCGATCCGCTACTGGGCCTCCTCGGGGCCGGGGAACCTCAGCCTGACCCCGGCCGCCGGCGCCTCGCCGGGATTCTTTGTCATGATCTTCGCCGGCCTCGTGTATCCCGAGGCCTGGTACACGGACGGCTTGCGGGTCATGACCACGACGTATCCCATCAAGCCGTCCCTCTACGCGGTGACCAAGAGCACCAACTACCTGCCCAACGTCCTCATGCAGATGGAGGCGCAGGAGAGCGGGCTCGACAACGGCGTATTCATCGACGAGGCCGGCAACGTGGGCGAGAGCTCCAACATGAACGTGGCGTTCGTCAGCGCCGACGGACTCCTCAAGCACCCGCGGTTCGACCACATCCTGTCCGGGTGCACCTCGCTGCGTCTGCTGGAGCTGGCCCCGGCCCTGCAGGCCGGCAAGCTCATCACGGGGGTCCAGGTCTGCGACATCCCGGTGGCCGAGGCCCGCGCGGCCCGGGAGATGATGCTCATCGGCAGCTCCATCGAGGTGGCGCCGATCGTGGAGTGGGACCGCAAGCCCATCGGCGACGGCAAGCCGGGCCCCGTGACTCGGGCGCTGCGTGAGCTGCTCAAAGAGGACATGCGTTCGGGCCGCGAGCGCCTCATCGACGTGCCCTACTGACGGGCGCCGCCGACGGCGACCGGCCGGCCGACGGCCGCCACCGGTCGGCTCACGAAGCGGGCCTCAGGGCTTCTTGAAGGCTCCCTCGCGTTCGACCTTCATCAGCGCCTGCACTCCGGTGCTGAAGGTCGGCCCGCCCCCCGGGACCGCGGCCGACTGGATCGCCTCCAGCAGCTCGCGCTTGGTGGCGCCGTGTTGGATGGCGCGGCGCATGTGGGTGACCACGCCCTCCTCACGACCGCGAAACGCGAGGATGCCGATGATGACCATCTCCCGGTGCTTGATGGACAGCTCTTTCCCTTCGCCGACCGACAGCTCGCTCAACGGCTTCCGGGCCAGGACGTACTCGGGATCTTCCTTCGCCACCCAGTCCCAGAACGGATAGCCGTAGGGGCTGGCGGTCCGGCCATCGACTTTCTTGCGCGGTGGGGCCATCGTGGTCCTCCTCGAGACGGTTCGGCGACCCGCCCGAACGTATCACAACCCACCATGACCCGGGCGGCCGCCGAGGCCTGGGCATGGGACCAATGTCCCATGGCCGGCGCACGTTCGAGGTCCTACCCTCAGGGGGGTGATTGCTGCGCGATCCGCCGTCGCGGTTCTTGTCTGCGCGGGACTCCTCCTGTCCGGGGGGGAGGCGCTCGACGCGCAACAGCGCATCCGACTGGTCGGGTGGGTGCAATGGATCGGGGGCACCCGGATGCAGGTGATGACCGACGGTGGCACCGTGGCCGTCGACCTGCAGGAGGCGGACCAGGGCTCCTACCAGGGGCTCCGCAGCGGTGAGCGGATTGTCGTCGATGGTGTGGTCGCCACCGATCGCAGCCGGGTGATCGCGCGCGAGATCTGGCGCGACGGCGGGGACCGGAGCGGCTTCGGGTTCCAGGCGCCCTGATCGCCGGCCACCGCAGGTCTGCCCTCGATCTTCCCAGACGTCCGCTCGCTCCGCATCCCGCCCTGGAGCGCCGGGCCCCTCGCCCGGCGGCTTTACGCTCTGGCGCGATCTCGGGTAGAGTGGGAGCCCGGAAATCGATGACGCGAGAGGACAAGGAATGACGACCCGAGCGATCGAGCCGCGAATGGAGCTGGAGCAGAACCTCCACCTGTACCGTCAGATGGCCAAGATCCGGACTTTCGAGGAGCAGGTGCACGAGCTGTACAAGAGCGCCAAGATGCCGGGCCTGGCCCACCTCTACATCGGGGAGGAGGCCGTGGCGGTGGGTGTCTGCGAGGCCTTGCGCCGGAACGACTTCATCACCAGCACCCATCGTGGCCATGGTCACTGCCTGGCCAAGGGGGCGTCGGTCAGCCGGATGTTTGCCGAGCTGCTGGGCAAGGAGCCAGGGTACTGCCGGGGCAAGGGCGGCTCGATGCACATCGCCGACCCCGAGACGGGCAATCTGGGCGCCAACGCCATCGTCGGCGGCTCGGCCGGCATCGCCACCGGCGCCGCGCTCTCGGCCAAGATGCGCGGGAGCGATCAGGTGGCGGTCTGCTTCTTCGGCGACGGCGCGCTGGGGCAGGGGCTGCTTTACGAGGCCATGAACATGGCGGCCCTGTGGAAGCTGCCGGTCATTTACGTCTGTGAGAACAACCTCTACGGCGAATACACGCCGTGCGGTGAGACCATCGCCGGCGAGATCCTGAGTCGGGCCCGAGCCTTCGGTATCCACGCCGAGACCGTCGATGGTCAGGATGTCCAGGCCGTTCATGCGACCATGCGCCGGCTCGTGGAGCGCGCCCGCCGGGGCGAGGGGCCGGCGTTTCTGGAGTGCAAGACCTACCGGTACTTCGGCCACCACGTCGGCGACGTCAACCGCGAGTATCGCTCGCGGGAGGAAGAGAGGGAGTGGATGACCAAGCACGATCCACTGCAGACCCTGGCCGGACAGCTCATCGGGCAGGGCCTCGCCGACGCCAGCGTCTTCGAGCGCATCCTCACCGACGTGAAGGCCGAGATCGACGGCGGCGTGCAGTTCGCGCTGGCCGCGCCGTACCCGGAAGCGAATCAGGTCGTCCAGGACGTCTACGCATGACAGCCCCCGGGGTGGTGACACCCGCCCGGTTCGCCCGGGGCCGGACGTTCGACGAGTACGTGAAGTACACGGCCAGCCCCGAGAACCTCGCCCGCGAGGCGTGGGGCGGCTACGTTTCCGACGGCGGCTCGATCCCCACCGCGCGCAAGGACAACAGCGCCGTGTTCCGCGAGCGCTACGCGCGGGTGCGCCTGAGCGACCAGCAGGCCGCGGCCATCAGGTGGCTGGCCGCCCAGCCCGGCGGCCCGGCCCGAATCTTGATGATCTCCGAGGACTGGTCCTCCGATTGCCGGCGCGACGTGCCGATGATGGCGCGACTGGCCGAGGCCGGTGGGCTGGAGCTCAGGATCTTCAACCGCGACGGCAAGAAGATTCTGGGCACCCGGCGCCCCGATCCGGCCGCGTACCCCGATGGCAACCACGACCTCATGCTGCAGTTCCTGAACGACAAGAACGGCGGGCAGTGGGCGTCGCTGCCGGTGGCGGTGTTCTACACGAAGGACTTTCAGGAGCTGCACCGCTACATCGAGTATCCGGCCATCTATCACAAGGACCGCATCCGCGGGTCTCAGCAGGCGGCCCGGCCCGGGGAAACCGAGGCGCAGACCCGGGACCGTGACCGGCGCGAGTTCGCCGCCATGCAAGGCTCACCGTTCTTCGACGTATGGGCTTCGGCCGGGATCGACGAGATCATCAGCGCCTTGTACGAGAAGCTCACCGTGAGGGCCCCATGAAGACCCGTCAGATCGGCCCGTGCTTCGCCGCCGAGGTGGAAGGCCTGGACCTGACCCGGCCCTTGTCTCCCGAGGACGTCGCGGCGGTCCACGCCGGCATGAACGAGCACGCGGTGCTGGTGTTCCACGACCAGTACCTCAACGATGACCAGCAGCTGGCCTTCAGCCGCAGCCTGGGGGAGCTGGAGCAGTCGATCGGCACGAGCCTGCGCGCGCCGGAGGAGTATCGCCTGCCCACCACCTTCGCCGACGTGTCCAACCTCGATCAGAACAACAAGACGTTCGCCCGGGACGATCGTCGCCGGCTCTTCGCCATCGGCAACCGTCTCTGGCATTCCGATAGCTCGTTCAAGGTGATCCCGGCCAAGTACTCGCTGCTGCACGCGCGCAGCATTCCGTCGAAGGGCGGCAACACCGAGTTCGCCGACATGCGCGCCGCCTACGACGCCCTGGATGCCGAGACCCGGGCCGAGATCGAGGATCTCGTCTGCGAGCACTCGCAGATCTTCTCGCGGCAGCAGCTCGGCTTCACCGACTTCACCGACGAGGAGCGGGCGCGCTTCAAGCCGGTACGCCAGCGCCTGGTGCGCACGCACCCGGCCACCGGCCGGAAGTCCCTCTACCTGTCCTCGCACGCCGGCAGCATCCTGGGCTGGCCGGTGCCCGAGGCCCGCGCCTTCTTGCGGGACCTCGTGGAGCACGCCACCCAGCGCCAGTTCGTCTACGCGCACAAGTGGCGGGTGGGTGATCTGGTGATGTGGGACAACCGGCGGACCATGCACCGGGGCCGGCCCTTCCCCCCCGACGAGCCCCGCGACGTGCGCCGCACCACGCTGGCCGGCGACGGGCCCACCGTGGCCCAGGCCGCCGTCGCGGCGGCCGGGGGTTAGGCGGAGCGCCCCCCGGCTACTCCAGGCGGGTCAGGGTGGCGTGGAGCACCCGCGCGAGGCGCGGGCTGCGCTGCCACTGGACGAGGATGGGGCTCTGGTAGGGACCCTCCACGAACCCCCGCCGGCCGTCGCTGCGCTCGGCGACGAGCAGGTGCACGGAGCGGGGGATCCGAAAGAACCGGGCGGCGGGGACGGCCAGCGTGCGGGCCAGGATCTTCTCCACGATCGAGCCCTGCAGGCCCAGCGTGTCCAGGCCGGTGTTGAGCACGCGCACGAGGTCGTACCGGGCGAAGCCCAGGGCTCGGCCGGGCACGGCGCGCGGGTTGGCCAGCGCGCTCCGATACTCGGCGGCCATGAACCGCAGCGGGTCCCGGAGCACGGCGGCCAGGTCGTACCTCATCAGCAGCGTCTCGAACTCGTTCACCGTCAGCGCGGCGTGACGCTCACCCGGATCGAGGGCCAGGTGCAAGCGGCCCGTGCCCACGCCGGCCTGCGCCACGAACTCGGCCAGGCGCTCCTCGATGCCGAGCGCGGGGTCTTTGAGATTGATGGACTCGATGGCGTGCCGGGACATGGGGACCTCGATGCGCGTGCGGGCCACGATGGCCTCCTGACGGAAGCCGATCACGCGGACGACGCGGCGGCGAGCCCGCCCCTCGTTCATCCCGTCCAGGTCGACGAAGCACACCCGCTCGCCCGGGCGGTTGGGATGCGTGACGCACGGCCGCAGCCCCCCGGCGATGAAGGCCAGGTGGGAGTCGGCGTTGCGCGGCTCGACGGCGCGCTGGGCGGCGTCGAGGTCGTGGCGGCGCTCCAGCCGGTCGTGGGCGTAGCCGGCGCCCTCCGGGAAGATGCGGCGCAGGGCATCGACGTACGTGGGCACCCGGGCCGGGCCCAGCCGCGCGGTGAGGCTGCGATCGAGGAAACCGGCCGTGGTGTGCGCGGACCAGTACAGGCAGGAGGCGTAGGGCGCCAGCGCATCATGATACGCGGCGGGCAGGCGCGATCGCAGCTCGAGGACCTCGAAGCGCGCGCGGGGCGCGAGCTCGAGGGTCAGGCCGAGTGGACCTTTCGCCACGCCGGGCTACCCTTTTCGCCCTGCCGGGAGCGGCGGGCTCACGATCGCCGCCAGGTGCAGGGCGGTGAGCAGCCGGATGGCCAGCCACGACGGATCCAGCTCCGACGGCCGCAGGCTGAACTTCGGCGAGCGCGGGAAGGCATGGTGGTTGTTGTGCAGGCTCTCCCCGCCGGTCAGCCAGGCCAGCACGCGCGAGTTGTAGGCGGTGTTCTCGAAGTTCTGGCCACCGGCCCAGTGCCCGAGCCCGTTGATCAACGGGGCGCTCACGAAGACGAACAGGACGGCGTGGCCGAGCATCGCCGCCAGTCCCTGCCACCAGCCGATGAGGGAACCGCAGAGCAGGGTGCCAAGCCCGAGGCCCGTCCATCCCCAGGCGAAGAGGCACCGATCCCATCGGTCGGGGGCCAGATCGGGGGCGAACTTCGCGACGGTCAGGGGATTCCGCGCTTCCTGGACGTAGTAGTAGATGTTCCCGAGCTGCACCTTCCAGAGGCCCAGGAGCTGGGGACTGTGGGGATCGCCCTCCCGGTCCGTGAAGGCGTGGTGCTTGCGATGCACGGCCACCCACTGCTGGCGAGCGGTTCCCGTCGCCAGCCACAGCACGGTCCGGAAGAACAGCTCCAGGATCGGCCGGAGCGACAGCGCCCGATGCGCCAGCGTGCGGTGAAGGTAAATCGAGGTGGCGAAGGTAGCGATCTGGGTGAGGACGAGCGAGGTGATGACGATGATCAGGATCTGACGACCCACGTCGGCTCCTTGTCTGTTGAGAGGATCACGCCGGACCCCGCTCGTAAAGTGCCTCGCGCGTGCGTGGCGCGTGTCCGACCCGGGGGTCACGGTGCTTGCGCAGCAGCACTTGATAGAGGCCGAGCGAGCTGCCCGCGAAGGCGACGGCCGAACAGGTCAGGTACAGGCGCCACGTCCGGTACGTACGATCGCCGGCCAGGGCCCGGGCCTCCTCCTCGCGGGCGCACAGCCGCTCGACCCACTGCCGGCAGGTGCGGGCATAGTGCAGGCGCAGGCCCTCGACGTCCATGATCTCCCAGCCGGCGCGCTCCATCTCGGTGAGCGTCTGGCTGAGCCCGGCCAGGTCGCCGTTGGGGAAGACGTGACGGTAGAGGAACTCCGTCTGGCTCGTGGGCTTCCAGTGGAAGTCGTGGACGATGCCGTGGTTGAGGTAGAGCCCACCGTCCCGGAGGCGGGCGCGCACGCCGCCGAAGAAGGCCGGGTAGTTCGGGATCCCGACGTGCTCGATCACGCCGATGGCGGCGATCTTGTCGTACACGACATCCGCGGACAGATCCCGGTAGTCCAGGTACTCCACGCGGCACACATCGTGTAACCCCTCGCGCCGTATGCGCTCGGTCGCGTAGTCGGCCTGGGCCCGGGACAGCGTCACCCCGTGGGCGCGCACGCCGTAGTGCCGGGCCGCCCACATGGCCAGGCTGCCCCAGCCGCAGCCGATGTCCAGCAGGCTCTCCCCGGCGCGCAGCTCGAGCTTGCGGCACACGTGGTCGAGCTTGTCCTGCTGGGCCTGCTCGAGCTTGCCGTCGGGATCGCGGTAGTACGCGCAGGTGTAGACCATCAGGGGATCGAGGAAGAGCTCGTAGAACTCGTTCGACACGTCGTAGTGGTGGGCGATGGCCCGGGCATCTGCGGCTTTGTCGCGCCCCTTCATGACACCACCTCCCGCATCCCGAAGATTCCTCCAAACACCACGTGACGCCGGGTGGGGCCCGTGGCCAGCACGAGTCGCACCAGCGCCGTCGTCCAGGCGTCCGGCAGGCGGCTGAGCTGGCGGCCGAGCCAGCCCGTCTCGCCCCGCCCGTAACGCTGCACGATCTGCGCCCCGTACGACTCGAGGGGGGCCCCACGCCGCACGTGGGCCTCGACCGCCTCGGCGGCCAGGATGCCGCTCCGGATGGCCGGGCCGATGCCCTCGCCGCTGAGGTCGCGGGCCAGCCCGGCGGCGTCGCCGACGATGCAGAAGGCCTCGCCGGCGAGCCGTCGCGGCGCCCGGCGCCGCACCACGTAGGCGTGACCGCGGAACGGCGCGATCCGGAGGTCGGCGGGCAACCGTCCCGAGGCGTGCAGTGATGCCACCAGCGCATCCCGGCGTCGCGGCAGGTCCGCGCCGGGCCCGGAAACGACGCCAATCCCGATGTTGAGCACGTCCTCCTTCGGGAAGTACCAGCCATACCCCTTGAGGTCGGGCTCCACGTAGAGCTCCGGCGCGCCATCACCGATGGCCTCGCGCCGGTCGGGGGGCAGGCGCGTCTCGCTCTCCTGCGCGATCACGACTTCCTCGCGCTCCGACACCTCGCCGAAGGCCTTGGCCACCGGGCAGTGGTGCCCGCCCGCGCCGATGACGAGGGGGGCGGTGAAGACCCCGCGCTCACTCACGACCCGGATCCCGTCCGCCTCACGGGTCACGGACGTCACCCGCGCGCCTTCGCGGGCATCCACCCCCGCGGCGCGCGCGCGATCGAGCAGGTGGTGGTCGAACTCGCTGCGGACGATCCCGTAGCTGGCGGGCCGGCGCCAGCGCGTCTCGTGACGCGCACCGGCGAACCCGAAGCGACAGGCCGTGAAGGGCTGGATGGTGAGCGGGTACTTCTCGGGGTCGACCTCCACGTCGGCCAGCGCCGGCGGCGTCACCCAGCCCGCGCAGACCTTGACGCGAGGAAACACCGCGGCGTCGAGCAGGAGTGGCCGGAGGCCGAAACGGGCCAGGCGCCAGGCGGCGGTGCTCCCCCCTGGTCCGCCGCCGACGACGATGACATCGTGCGCGGCCACGTCAGCTCCGCCAGAGGTCCACGTAGAGCCGGACCCGGTCGGCCAGGGACAACCGGGTCTCCTCCATCGCGTCAGCGACCTGCATGGCGGCGAACAGGTCGCCCTCGAGGTCGAGGGCCCCTTCCACGTACGCCTCGGCGAAATTGAGCGGGCTGGGGTCACGCATGAGGCGGATGAACGTCTCGGGTCGATGCACGACGGCCGTGCACACTGGCGCCCCGAGCCCCAGGGGGACCAGCGTGCCATCCCAGAGGCGGAAGGCGACACCGGCGGGAAGGTGATCGAAGACCCGGCGGAGGATGGACGCGGCTCGTCGCGAGCTGATGCGTCGCGGCAGCGGAATCATGAGGCGGCGATGGCTGGTATCACGCTGGGCGCCAACAACGACACGACCTTACCAGAGTCGCCCCGAGGGCCGCAAGAACAAGCAGTCCCTTGACTCCGGGCCCCGCCTGAAGCAGCCTCGGGGGCCATGGAGGGTGCGATGGCTGACCCGGCGGTGCGAGAGCTGACCTACGGCGAGGCGGTCCGGGAGGCGATCGCCGAGGAGATGCGGCGCGATCCCCGCGTGTTCCTCATCGGCGAGGACGTGGCGGAGGCCGGCCATCCGTTCAAGACGCTGATCGGGCTCGTGCAAGAGTTCGGGACCGATCGCATCGTCGACACGCCGATCTCCGAGCCCGGCTATGCCGGCATCGGCGTGGGCGCGGCCATGACCGGCATGCGCCCGGTGGTGGACGTGATGTTCGGCGACTTCATCACCCTGGCCATGGACCAGATCGTGAACCAGGCGGCCAAGGTGCATTACATGTCGGGGGGCAAGCTCAAGGTGCCCATCGTCTTCCGCACCACGCTGGGAGCGACGCGCCGCTCGGCCGCCCAGCACTCGCAGTCGCTGCACGCCTGGGTGAGCCACATTCCCGGGCTCAAGGTCGCCCTGCCGTCGGGCCCGTACGAGGCCAAGGGGCTGATGAAGACCGCCATCCGCGACGACAGCCCGGTGGTCATTTTCGAGGACAAGATGATGTACCGGGTCAAGGGCCCGGTGCCCGCCGAGGACTATACGATCCCCTTCGGCGTGGCCGAGATCAAGCGGGCGGGAACGGATGTCACCATCGTCGCCACCAGCAGCATGGTGGCGGTCGCGCTGGGCGCGGCCACGCTGCTCGAGGAGGTCGGCATCAGCGCCGAGGTGATCGATCCGCGCACGACCTTCCCGCTGGACAAGCAGACGCTGATCGATTCGGCCCGGAAGACCTCGCGGGCCATCGTGGTGGACGAGGGCTACCAGCGCTATGGCGTCACCGCCGAGATCGCGTCGGTGATCGCCGATGGCGCCTTCTACCATCTCGACGCGCCGGTCAAGCGCATCGGAGCCATGGACGTGCCGGTGCCGTTCTCACCGGTGCTCGAAGACCTCACGGTGCCGTCGGAGAAGTCGGTCTTCGAGGTGGCCCGGGCGCTGTGCGGCAAGGCGTGAGGTGATGCCGACCAGGGTCATCATGCCGGCGCTGGAGCTGGCCCAGGAGACCGGCAAGGTCCTCAAGTGGCTCAAGGCTCCGGGCGACACGGTGAGCCGAGGCGAGCCTATCGTGGAGATCGAGACCGACAAGGTCACCGTGGAGCTCGAGGCCCCGGCCTCGGGCGTGCTGGGCGACGTGACGGCCCGGGCCGGGGACGTGGTGCCGGTGGGCACCGCGATCGCGATGATCGCTGCTCCAGGGGAGGCGGGCATCGGTCGGCCGGCCTCGGGGGGCGAGCCGGCGACGGCGTCAGCGGCGGGCGTGGTGGCTGCGGGCCCGGGCCAGGCGGCGCCCGCGGCGGCCCCGGCCGCCAAGGCCTCGCCGCTCGCCCGCCGCATCGCCGAGGAGCACGGCGTCGATCTGGCCCGGGTGAAGACGACCAGCGGACGGATCGAAAAGGCCGACGTCCTGGCCTATGTCGAGAGCCTGAGGGCCGATGGGGTCTCGGCGCGTCTGGTCGCCGCGTCGCCGAAGGCGCGGCGGCTGGCCGCCGAGCGCGGTCTGGACATCGGGGCGCTTCACGGCTCGGGGCCCGGCGGCGCCATCCTCGCGGCTGATATCGGTGCGGCGAAGGCGTCGGTGGTCCCGGCTGCGCCGCCGGCGGCCGGTGGCGTCAGCACCGTCTGGCGCATCATGGCCGAACGCATGACCGCGAGCTGGACCACCGCGCCCCACTTCTATCTGGTGCGCGAGGTCAATGTGAGCCGCCTGGTTTCCTGGCGGGAGAAGGCGAGCAAGCACACCGGCGCCCGGATCACCTACACGGATCTCCTGGTGAAGCTCGTCGCGGCGACCATCGCCCAGCACCCGGGCGTGAACGCCTCGTGGAAAGATGGCGCGATCGTCCGGAACGCCGACATCAACCTCGGCCTGGCGGTGGCCATCGACGACGGCCTGGTCGTCCCCGTCATTCACCACGCCGACACGCTGAAGCTTCCCGAGCTCGCGGCGCGCCGCGAGGACCTCGTGACCCGCGCCCAGGCCGGCAAGCTACGCCCGGCCGACATCCAGGGCGGCGGCTTCACCATCAGCAATCTGGGCATGTACGGCGTGGATGCCTTCAATGCCATCGTCAACCCGCCTCAGGCCGGTATTCTCGCGGTTGGCCGCATCGCCGACCGCGTGGTCGCCGTCAACGGCCAGCCCGCCGTCCAGCCGACCATGGTGCTGACGCTGTCCTGCGACCACCGCGCGATCGACGGCGCCCGCGGGGCCCAGTTCCTGGGCGCGCTGGCCGACCTGATCGAGGAGCCGGCGCTGCTGGTCTGAGGCCCCGGAAGGCCCGCCTGGCAGGTCTTACTTGCTCGGGGCCTCGCCACGGCTCAGGCGCTCGAGGAACGTCGCCAGGTCGCGCGCCATGTCATCGAACGACTCGCGGAGGAGGGCCGCGCTCTCCACCTCACCCTCCTTGCCCCAGAGGGCGGTACGACGGTCGGCGGTGACCATCACGATCGCGCCCGTCTGCGCGTCGATGAAGCGGAACTCGACCTCGGCCTTCGCTCGTCCGGCACTTGCCGTGTAGACGCTATAGCGAGCTGCCACGGACCCCGGCGCCAGCCGCGTCATCACGCACTCGATCCTGAGCGTGGGATCGGGCCCGGCGGGCAGCGGCGCCTCCCCCCCGACGACGCGGCCGAAGAGGCCGGTGGCGATCAGCCGGCGGACCATCTCGGATTGAAGGAAGTCCGGCATCGTGCGGGCGAGCTCGCGGTCCTCGGCGTCCTTGATCTGGGACTCAACGACGGTGCAGCGATCGACGACGACGGTGGGGTAGCGCCGGATGTCGAAGCCGGGCGCGATACCGACTAGCCCGGCATCCCTGTCCGCCTGCATCGGGACAATCCCGCCGGCGCCGTGCCACTGGTGCGGCGTGGTCTGCGTGGCGCCATGGCAGCCAGCGGCCGCTGTCGTCGCGATGATCAGAAGAGCAAGGCCGGCCAGGGGATACCTCCGCTGCCGGGTCATGACATCAGAGCGCGCCAGCGAGCGCGGCGAAGCCGATAATCGGAAGCGCGATCAGCGCGATGACGCCGAGAATCGCGGCAACCATGCCGACGGTCTTGCCCGCGTCGACCTCGCGCTTCTGGAGCTCAGCAATGTCGACAAATGCGATCCGATGGTCCTGCCCGACGATCGCCTCCATGGTGACGGCGACGATCTCGAACGTCGTCGTTTTCCCGTCCCGAGTGACGATCTGTACCGTATCGCCGGCCTTGAGGCTCGTGTGGACTTCATCGGACCTCACCGGCGTGAGCGAGGTGCAGGACCCGAGTAGCAACCCGACCAGGAGAGCAACCCTGCTGTCGATCATGGCCCGGACCCGAGCATTGGTCATGCCACGCGTGTGTGCGCGGACGTCGAACGGCTCGGAGACTATACTATTCCGGGTTTTGATCGGCAGAGAGCCAAGCGAGCCAGCGGAGAGGAGAGCCGCGTTCGACAGCGCTCGCTGGCGAACCTTCGTCAGCTGGCCGGTTGAGCGGTAGACGTGAAGCGCGCGACCGAGAACGGGCTCACGTCCGCCTCGGGAGGCTTCCCGAGCATCTGGTCGGCCACGAGCTTGCCGCTGTAGGCCCCCAGCGTCAGTCCGGTCGGTCCATGCCCGGTGACCAGGAAGATTCCCCGGATGCCGGGGACAGGCCCGAGCACCGGCAGCGCATCCGGGGTGAGCGGGCGCAGCCCCACACGGATCTCGCGCACCTCGCCATGGGCCAGTCCCGGCGCCACGCGGAGCGCCTCGTCCAGCACCTCGCGCACACCGGCAGCCGTGGTGTGGGGGGTGAAGCCGGAGCCCGTCTCACGGGTCGCGCCCGCGACTACACGGCTGTCCCCCCAGGCGACCAGGTAATGCTGGTGAAAGGCGCTCACCATGGGCCAGCCGCTCGTATCGGTGCCGGGAAGGCCGAGGTGGATGATCTGTCCCCGTTGGGGCCTCACCGGGATCGTGACCCCGAGCTGTCGGCCGAAGGCTTCCGACCAGGCGCCGCCCGCGATGGCCACGGCGCCGGCGCGCACGGTGTCGCCGCCAACCACCAGGCCCTGCACCGCGTCGCGCTCGATCACCAATTGCTCCACGCTGCCCGGCCGGACGAGGAGGCCCCGGGCCTCGGCCGCCGTCCGCAGCGCGCGATTCAGCAGCCGGCCGTCTACGCGGGCAGCGCGTCGCGAGTAGATGGCGCCGCGCACCGGCGCCAGGGGGGGAAACAGCTCACGGGCCTCCGCGGCGCTGACCTCGTGGAGGTCGGCGGCCGTGGGCCACCCGCTGGCGCGCTGACGCTCGAAGATGACGCGGCGGGCCCGCTCGAAGGATGCCGTCTCATCGTCGGACACGGCGACCACGAGCTTCCCGCACTGGGCGTAGCCGGTAGCGCCCGCCTGCTCCCCGCGAAGCCGATCGACCAGCGTGGGATAGTACGCGACCGCCGGGACGGCCAGGCGAAACCACGCCTCCGGATCGCGGCCGTTCGTCTCCGGTGAGAGGATGCCGGCGCCGGCATCGGTCGCACGGCCGAGATCCGCCCGATCCACCAGCACCGTGCGCGCGCCGGCGCTCACGAGGTGGTACGCGGTGGCGGTACCCAGGAGGCCGCCGCCGACGACGGCCGCGTCGAGGACCATGCGCGATTCTACCGCACGCCGAGGAACGTGTCGGGCAGCACCAGGGTGATCCAGGGCACGAACGACACGATCAGCAAGCCGGCCAGAAGCACCAGCAGGTAGGGCCAGAAGAACGGCATCACGCGGACCATCGAGGAGCGGGCGATGCCGCTGGCGATGAACAGGGCCACGCCCACCGGCGGCAGAAAGAGGCCGATCCCGACGCAGGCCACGATGATGATGGAGAAGTGCAGCGTGCTCACCCCCATCTGGGTGGCGATGGGATAGAAGATCGGCCCCAGGATGATGACCGCGGGAAACCCCTCGAGCAGAGCGGCGAAGCAGGTGAAGATCACCACGCTGGCCAGGAGGAAGAACCAGGTTTGCCCGGAGATCGCGAGGATCCAGCCGGAGACCATCTGCGGGACCTGGTCTCGAGCCAGGAGCCAGGTGAACACCGAGGCGCTGGCGATGAGCCACATGCCCACGGAGCTGAGCATCGCGCTCTCGAGGAACAGTCGGGGGAGATCGCGGACGGGCGTCTCCCGGTAGACGCCCACGCCCAGGATCAGCGCGTACACGACGGCCAGGACCGCGGATTCGGTCACCGTGGCCGCACCCGTGAAGATGCTGCCGAAGATGAGGACGGGCAGCAGCAGCGGCAGGAAGGCGTGGAGCGCGGCGGATCCCAGATGGCGCCACGAGGCGCGGGTCGCCACCGGCCAATCCTGGCGCCGGGCCTTGACGTAGATGAGGAGCATCAGGGCCAGGGCCAGCACGGCAGCGGGCAGAAAGCCGGCCAGGAAGAGCGCGGTCACCGAGATGTCGGCGATGGCGGCGACGATGACCATCAGCAGGCAGGGCGGCACCAGGATGCCCATGGCCGAGGCGGCGCTCACGATCGAGACCGCCTCCTCGCGCCGATACCCCGCCTTTTCCATCGAGGGAATCAGGAGCGCGCCCATGGCCGCCACATCCGCGGTGGTGGAGCCCGAGATGCCCGAGAACAGGACCTCGGCCACGACCGTGACGTGGGCGAGCCCGCCCCGCAAGTGCCCGACGAGCGCCATGGCCAGGTCCACCAGGCGGCGGGAAATGCCTCCGGTCTCCATCAGGGCGCCGGCCAGAATGAACAGGGGGATGGCGAGCAAGACGAAGTTGTCCGCTCCGGCGATGAGCCGCTGGGGCAGCATGAGGAGATTGGGCCCGCCCAGGATCATCAAGTACAGCAGCGCGGGAAACCCCAGCGCCACCGCCAGCGACGCGTTCAGCACCAGAAGCAGCGCGAAGCCCGTGATGAGGAGCGTCGTGGAGTTGACGCTGGGGGGGTGAAACCCGGTCAGGCGGATGGCCAGCGCGTACACCACGGCCAGCCCACCCGCGCCGACCAGAACAGCCAGCAGCGGCCGCCTCGGCACCGCGGCCAGTTGTCCCAGCCCGAACAGCAGGGTTGCGGTCACACCGACGAGGATGGCGGCGGGATAGAGGCCCATGTCGAACCCGGCGCCTGCCGACGGCTCGCCCCAGCGCAGCTGGAGCAGCCCCAGGCTCTGCCAGCAGATGCAGGCGAAAAAGAACACCTCGACCAGCCGGGTCGCGGCCTCCACGTAGGGGGTGGTGCGGGGCCCGAGGCGGTCGATGAAGAGGCTGACGCTAGGATGGGCCCGCCGCCGCTGCGCCACGGCGCCGCCCAGGAACGTCAGCCACACCAGGACCAGGGTCGCGATCTCGTCGGACCCGGCGATGGGGCGGTTGAGGACGTAGCGGGAGACCACCCCGGCCAGCACCACGACCACCTCGACGGCCATGACCAGGATCGCAGCCGCCACCATCCCGTGGGCGAGGATGCGCGGAAACACCACCCGGCCCCCGGGCCGATTACTTCTTGGTGGCCTTCTCGATCTCCGCGTACACCCGCCGCAGATAATCCTTGTCCACGCGATCCGCGAACTTCTCGTGGACCTTCAGGGACAGCTGGCGGAACTGCTCGCGGGCCGGAGGGCTCAGCGCCACGACCTCGAGGCCGGCCGCCTTGATGCGCCGGACGGCGTCGGCATCACGGTCCGCCATGGCCTTGCGCTCCCAGCGCCCGGCTTCCTTCACCGCCTGAACCAGGATCTCCTGGTTGGCCTTGGGCTGGGCGTCGAACCACTTCTTGTTGAACATCATGATGTAGTGCAGGAACCCGTGGCGGCTCTCGGTCATGTACTTCTGGACCTCGTAGAGCTTCACGTCGACGATGGTCCCGGCCGGGTTCTCCTGGCCGTCGACCAGCCCCTGCTGCAGCGCCGTGTACAGCTCCTTGAAGTCCACCGGCGTGGGACTGGCCCCCCAGGCCTCGTACTGGGCGGAGAGGAGCGCGGACGGGATCACGCGGATCTTCATGCCCTTGAGATCGTCGGGCGTCCGGATCGGCTTCCGGCCCGACGTGATGTTCTTGAATCCCGAGCTCCAGAAATCCACGCCCTTCAGCCCCTTGGCCTCGAGGGACTGGAGCAGCTCCTGACCGAGCGGGCCGTCCAGCACCTTCCACATGGCGTCCTCGCTGGTCCACAAGAAGGGAAAGTCCAGGACCATGACCTTGGGCACGAAGAGGGAGACAGTGGGGGGCGTCTGCTGCGTCATCTCGATGGTGCCGAGGGACACGCCCTCCACCTGGTCGCGCAGGCCGCCCAGCTGCTGGGCGGGATAGATCTGGACCTCGTAATACCCTTTGGTGCGCTGCTCGACCAGCTGCTTGAACATCTCGGCCGCCTTGTGGGGCGGGGTGATCGTCTGCTGATTGTGCGAGAACTTGATGACGACCTTGCTCTGGGCCGCCGGCCCGCCGCCATCGATCACGGCGAGCAGCGTCAAGGCCGCCAGCAACGCCGCCACGCGCCCCACGATCCGCCTCATAGACTGTCTCCTTGTCATCGGCCCGGTGTGCTGCTGTCCCGCGACGCTCTAGACGGCGGCGGGCACGGCGGGGCGGCTCCGTCCCGCGCACGCCGCTTGCAGCTCGTCCATCACCTGGTGCAGCCGGAGGACGTCGCCATACTTCATGTGGATTTCGAAGAGCGCCACCTTGTGGCTGGTCTGGCCCCGATCGGCCACGCACTCTTCCGGGATGATGACGCGCAGGTTGTAGGAGAAAGCGTCGATGGCCGTCCCCCGGACGCAGCCGCTGGTCACCATGCCGGTCACGATCAGAGTGTCCACCCGGTGGTAGATGAGATAGCTGGGCAGATCGGTGCCGAAGAAGGCGCTGGGCCACGTCTTGGCGATGACGATGTCCCCGGGTTGCGGCGCGATGTCCGCCGCGATCGTGTTGGCCCGGGGGTCCAGCATGCCGGGGTTGGCGATGGAGCCGCCCCCTTTCCAGCGCCCGCGCTCGCAGGTGGTGGTCCCTCCTTTGGAGCGGCTGTAGAAGACCGGAATGCCGAGCGGACGGGCGTGATCCAGCAGCCGGCGGATGGCGGCCACCGCCGGGTAACCGGTGGGACTGTAGCCCAGGGGGAAGGCGCTATCGACGAAGCCGTACGTCATGTCCACCACGATGATGGCCGGCTTCTCCCCCATGCCGACCCGCCCCTGACCCATGCCGCCCTTCGCGTAGACCTGTCGCTCGGCCTCGGGAATCACGTCGTCCCAGATCGCCATTGCCACTCCTCCATCGGGCTCGACCAGCGTCGGACGCAGGGCCCGGCGCCCCGTCGGCGCGAACACCAAACACTGCTTCGGTGCGCCTGTCAAGGCCGCTGGGCGCCGTGGTCTAATAGGTCCTCGCGGCCATGTCCGTGATCGGACGATCGCTCAAGCGCAAGGAAGACCTCGCCCTCGTGGCCGGCCGCGGCCGCTACCTCGACGATATCGGGTTGCCGGACATGCTCCACGTGGGGGTCGTGCGCAGCACCCATGCGCACGCTCGCCTGGGCCGGGTCACGCTGGACGAGGCCCGGGCCCGGCCTGGCGTGGTGGCGGCCTTCACGGCGGCCGACCTGCCCGAGCTGGCCGAACCCATTCCTGCCTACGGGCAGCTCAAGAACTTTCGCGAGTACGCCCAGCCCGTGCTCGCGCGCGACAAGGTCCGCTACGTGGGCGAGCCGCTCGCGGCCCTGGTGGCCGACACGGCCTACCGGCTGGCCGATGCGCTCGCGTGCGTTAGCGTGGAGTACGAGGACCTGCCGGTCATCACCTCCACGGAGTCGGCGCGGCACAGCGAGACGCGGATCCACGAGGCGTGGCCCGACAACCTGGCGGGAATCTCCCGGCGCACCATCGGGGAGCCCGAGGCCGCCATGCGCACCGCCGACGTCGTCGTCCATGAGCGGCTCTCCCATGCGCGCAGCGCGGGCATGCCCATCGAGCCCCGCGGGGTGGCGGCGTACGAGGACCGGCTCACGGGAGCGCTCGTGGTGATCACCTCCACCCAGACGACCTATCTCGTGCGGGGAGCTATCGCCCACGTGCTCGGGCTGCCAGTCGAGCGCATCCGGGTGCTCGCTCCCGACGTCGGGGGCGGCTTCGGCGCCAAGGCCCAGACCTACGCCGAGGAGATCCTGGTGCCCGCCCTGGCCCGTCGGCTGCGGCGACCGGTGAAGTGGATGGAGACGCGGCAGGAGCACTTCCTGGCCACCTGTCACGATCGCGAGCAGACCCACGACGTACGGATGGGATTCCGCCGCGACGGCACCATCGTAGCGATCGACGGCACGTTCCAGGCGGACTTCGGCGCCTACACGATTCAGGACGACGCGGCGATCCTCAACACCATCGTCCACCTCTGCTCGCCCTACCGGGTGGCTCACTACCGCAACGTCTGCGAGAACCTCGTCACCAACAAGACCTACAGCGCGGCGTACCGCGGCGCGGGGAGGCCCGAGGCCGCCTTCGTCATGGAGCGGCTGCTCGACATCGCGGCGCGGCGCCTGGGGCTCGATCCGGCCGACATCCGCCGGCGCAACCTGATCCGGGCCGAGGAGATGCCGTACCGGCCCGGGCTGCCCTACAAGGACGGCGTGGACATCGTCTACGACCCCGGCGATTTCCTGGCTGCCTTCGAGCGGACGCTCGAGCTCATCGGCTACCGCGAGCACCGCGCGCGGCAGGCGTCGCCGTCGCCGGGGCCGCGACGCATCGGCGTGGGCGTGGCCTGCTACCACCAGGGCACCGCGCTCGGACCGTACGAGGGCGCCAACGTGCGCGTCGATCCCAGCGGGCAGGTCTACGTCTTCGTGGGGTTCTCGTCCCAGGGGCAGGGGCATGCCACGACGTTCGCGCAGATCGCCGCCCAGGAGCTGGGCGTGCCCTTCGACGACGTGACCATCGTCGGCGCGGACACCGACGCCTTGCCCTACGGGTTCGGCGCGCTGGCCAGCCGGCTGGCCGCCAATGCCGGTCCCGCGGTGGCCCGGGCCGCCCGCGAAGTCCGGCGGCGCGCGGCGCTCGTCGCGGCGTCTCTGCTGGAGTGCGCGCCGGAGGACGTCGTGCCCGACAACGGCCGCCTGCACGTGGTCGGCCTGCCCGAACGGAGCGTGGCGCTGGGAGAGGTGGCCAGGGCGGCGGCCAAGGGCAAGATCCTGGCCCCCACGGGCGAGGCCGGGTTGAACACCTGCGCCTATTTCTATCCCAAGACCGTCACCTGGGCCTTCGGCGCCCAGGCCGCCGCCGTCGAGGTCGACGTGGAGACCGGCGCCGTGCGCCTGCTCCGCTACGTTGCCGTTCACGACAGCGGCCGGCCCATCAATCCGATGATCGTCGAGGGCCAGCTCCATGGCGGGGTCGCCCAGGGCGTGGGCGCCGCCCTCATGGAGGAGCTGGTGTACGATGCCGGCGGCCAGCTCCTGACCGGGAGCTTCATGGACTACGCGATGCCGAGGGCCGACGACCTGCCCGAGATCACCACGGCGTTGCTCGATCATCCCTCGATCATCAACGAGCTCGGCATCAAGGGGGCCGGGGAGAGCGGGGCCATCGCCCCGGGTCCGGCCATCGCCAGCGCCATCGAGGACGCCCTGGCGCCGTTCGGGATCACGGTCCGGGCGCTGCCCGTGACGCCGGCCCGCATCTTCGAGATGCTGGCGCGGGCCCGCAGTGAGCCCGGCGCCACGGGGCGCCCTCCAGATACGAGGTGACGGGATGTTCACGATGTGGCCGCAGGACTTCGACTGGTCGTGGCATCTGATCCGTCCGATCGCCGAAGGCATTTACGGCGGCGGCGAGTTCAACGAGATCTACCGGGCCGCCGAACGCATGACCCTGGGCGACCGGGAGTCGTGGTACCGCGAGTGGCTGCGCCTGGCCGAGGAGATCGACGGCCGGGGAGGACAGGCGGACGCGGCCGGGCATCCGATCAGCGCCCGCGATCACTATCTGCGCGCCTGCAACTACTATCGCTGGGCCGAGTTCTTTCTACTCCCCGAGGATCCGCGCCGCGTTCACACCTACGACCGCTGCGTCGCGTGTTTTCGGGCCGCCGGCCGGTACTTCACGCCGCCCCTGGAGCAGGTGGAGGTGCCGTACGAGGGAACCACGCTGCCCGGCTACTTCTACCCGGCCATGAACACGGACGGCGGGGGCCAGGCGCCCGGCCTCCTGTACGTCGCCGGGGCCGATGTGCTCAAGGAGGAGCTCTATTTCCTGGGGGGCCGCGCGGCCATCGAGCGCGGCATGGCGCTCCTCGTGGTCGACATGCCGGGCCAGGGCGAGACCCTGCGTCATCGCGGGATCGTGAGCCGCCACGACTACGAGGTGCCGGTCGGCGCGGCAATCGACTATCTGCAGCGTCGGCCGGAGGTCGATGGAGGCCGGATCGCCCTGCTGGGCCGGAGCTTCGGCGGCTACTACGCGGCGCGGGCCGCCGCCTTCGACAAGCGCCTGCGCGCCTGCGCTATCTTCGGCGCCCTCTACGACGGCGTAGACCTCTACGACACCTATCCGCCCATCCGGAATCAGCTGCGCTGGCTCACGGGGGCCAAGAGCCTGGAGGACGCCCGCGAGCGCCTCAAGGCCTTTTCCCTGAAGGGTGTGGTGGACAAGATCTCCTGTCCGCTCCTCATCATCCACGGCGAGGACGACCACCTGGTCCCCGCGCGGCACGCCCAGCGCACCTATGACGAGGCGCGGACGGACAAGCAGCTCATCCTGTACAAGCCCGGAGAGCCCGGCTCCATTCATTGCTCCTACGATGGCTTCCCCTACACCATTCCGGCCCTGTTCGATTGGCTCGCCGACCGGTTGAGTGTGAGGCCGGGAGCTTGACGATGCCCGGACTGAGGAACGTGGTCGAACTCGTGGAGGGAGGGACAGACGGACACATGAACCGGCGCATGTTTTTCGGCACGCTCGGAGGGACTGTTCTCGCGGCGGCGATCACCGGGGAGGCGCAGCCAGCGGGCAGGGTAGCCCGGATCGGTTATCTGTCCCTCGGTACCCCGACGACCAACGCCAGTCTCCACCAAGCGTTCATCGAGGGGCTCCGAGATCACGGATGGATCGAGCACAGGAATATCGTGCTCGAGTCCCGATGGGCGGGCGCAGAGAAGCGCCCGCTCGATGCCCTCGCGGCCGAGCTCGCGCGGCTGCCGCTGGAACTGATCTTCGCCGTGAACACGCCCGCGGCCCTCGCGATGAAGCGATCGGGAGCAACAGTTCCCGTCGTGTTCGCCCTGGTCAGTGAACCGGTCGCGATCGGGTTAGTCGACAGCCTGCCCCGACCGGGCAGGAACTTCACGGGGCTCACCACCATCAATCGGGAACTGATGTCCAAGCGTCTGGAGCTTCTCAAGGAGACGATTGCCGGCCTGACGCGAGTGGGCCACCTGGCCAATCCCGGCTACGAGGTTCATAAGACTCAAGTCGCCGAGATGACAGCGGTGGCCCGCGGCCTGGGACTGACACTGCATCTGGCCGAGGTGCGCTCGCCTTCCGAGTTCGAGGGGGCGTTTGACCGTATGGTGACAGCTCACGTCGGCGCCTTCATCGTGCAGCAGGACGACCTCTTCGTCGCCAACCGGACGCTTGTCATCGATCTCGCGGCCCAGCGTCGACTGCCCGGTATGTTCGTGTTCAGCCTGTACCCGCGGGCTGGCGGGCTGATGTCTTTCGGAGCCAACGGCGAAGATCTCTACCGACGCGCCGCCGAATACGTCGATCGAATCCTCAAGGGTGCCCGGCCCGCCGATCTACCGGTGGAACGGCCTACCAAGTTCGAGCTGGTGATCAACCACAGGACGGCCAAGGCGCTCGGTGTGACGATCCCGCAGTCGGTGCTTCTCCGGGCGGATCAGGTCATCGAATGACTTGTCACACGCCGCTGCCGAACCCTCCGGCGGTGCGGACGGTCGCGGCCTCGCCCATATGCCCAGACGAGTGGAACAGGGCGACGCCGCTCAGCACCAGCGCCCGCGGCCGGCCGGAGAACACCTTCACCAGCAACTCGGTGCGGGCGCCGAAGGCCCCGTCGGCCGCGGCGCGCTGGACGTTCTCGGCCACCACCTGACCTTCCCAGTCCTGGGTCTTGAAGCCGCCGACCAGCTCGCGGGTGCGGTGGCCGACCGCGTCCCGATACTCGCGCAGCGCCCCCAGATCGATCTGCCGCGTCAGCTCGCTGACCTCGTCGCTGGTCATGCCGGTGCCGATGTCACGCCGGCTGGTGCCGAGCCGCTTGAGCCAGGCGGCATCGAGGATCTGCGACTGTCCGGCCAGCGCCATATTGACGATGATGTCCTCGGCGCGAGCGATGTGCCACAGGAGCCAGGCCAGCGAGTTGAGATCCTCGCGCGGGCGGACGCGCATCTGCTCGTCGGTGAGGCCGGTGAAGGTGCGCTCGGCCGCCGACATCTTGTTGCCGCCCACGGCGGCCGAGTGCACCATCGCGTGCTGGCTCAGGAAGAGATCGCGAGCGTCCATGGGGCTCCTCCTACAGGACTGATCGCACGAGGCCGCCGTCCACCAGGATCGTCGTGCCGGTGATGTAGCTGGACTTGCCCGAGGCCAGGAAGGCCACCAGGTAGGCCATCTCCCGAGGCTCGCCGATGCGCCCCACCGCCGTTTCCTTCGCGCGCTGGGCCAACGCCTCCTCGAACGAGATGCCGAGTTCCTTGGCCCGCGAGGCGGTGTTGGAGAGCATCCGCTCGCTCCGGATCACGCCCGGGCACACGTTGTTGACCAGGATGCCGTCGCGGCCGACCTCATCGGCCAGGCTCTTGGCGAACGCCACCACACCCATGCGGGTGGCGCCGGAGAGCGCGAGGTTGGGGATGGGCTGATAGACGGTGCTGGCCAGAATGTTGATGATGCGGCCGCCCCCCTGGCGCTTGAGGTGGGGCAGGGCCTCCCGGGACATCCGCGCGAAGAACAGCAGCGAGCGCTGCACCGCCGTGGCCCACTGCTCTTCGGTCGCCGTCTGGGCGCGGGCCAGGGGAGGACCGCCGGAGTTGTTGACCAGGATGTCGAGCCGGCCGAACCGGCCGACGGTGGCTGCGATCAGGTCCCGGATGGTCTCGGGGCGATCCAGATCGCCGGCGAAGGCCAGGACCTCGCGCCCGGTCGTGTCGTGGATCTCCTTCGCGGCCTTGTCCAGGTCGGCCTGCGAGCGGCTGCACAGGGCCACCCTGACGCCTTCCTGGGCCAGCACCTCCGCGCACGCCCGTCCCAGGCCCTTGCTCGCGCCACCGACGACCGCCACCTTGTCCTTGAGCTCGAGATCCATGGACCGCTCCTAGCCGGATCCCCGGCGGCGCAAGAGAGCACGAAGGGCGCGGTTCACGGCCGCAGAGGTCCGGAACGTCTCGGCCACGTCCGGCGCCAGGATTACGACATTCGAGCTGCGAAACGCGCGAGCCGCGTACTTTCCGCGCACGCCCCCCCGGAAGTCGTAGCCCCGTTTAGCTCTCTTCTTCCTCATACGCTCTCCGCTCATGCGGCATCGCCCGGCGGGCGCTGATCAGTCTGATTTCATCGTCACGCTCCACGTGAACGACCACCACGAGTTTACCTCGATCCGACTGGCCGATCAGCACGAAGCGTTCCTCGCCGACTGCATGAATCAGGTCTGGGATCGTCAGCGACAGTGGGTCTAGAAACGCGGTGGTGGCCTTCTCGAATGAGATCCCGTGCCGCCGTTCGTTCAGGCGAGCCTTGTGAGGGTCCCATGTAAACCGAAGAGCCATGAGCGACCATGCGTTGCATCAACGCAAGAATCAATGGCTGGATTCCGATACTATACGGGCACAGGAGGGCGGTCGATGATCGAAGTGCGTCGCCTGGGGGCGCAGATCGGAGCCGAGATCCACGGGGTCGACGTCAAGACCCTCGACGACGCGAACTTCGCCACGATCTATCGGGCCTGGCTGGACTGCAACGTCCTCGTGGTGCCGGGCCAGGAGCTCGAGATCGACGACTTTCTCGCCTACAGCCGGCGCTTCGGCCTCGTGCATCCGCACCCCTCGAAGATGACGCGCCACCCGGACTATCCGGAGATCACGCTGCTGGGCGTGAACAAGTTCGGGGCCGATGGTGCGCTCGACATGGCCATCTATCGCCGGGGCGCTGAGGGCTGGCACACCGACGGCGCCTACGATCAGGAGCCCTTCAAGGCGACCCAGCTCTATGCCATCGCGGTGCCGAGCACGGGAGGCGACACGCTCTTCGCCAGCATGTACGCGGCATACGACGCGCTCCCGCCCCGGCTGCGCCAGCGCCTGCAGGGGCGTCTGGGGGCGTTCGCCTACGGGGGCCGCCGCAAGGCGACGGCGCTGCTCAACGAGGAAGACCGCGACTGGAAGCCCGTGTTCCATCCGATCATTCGCACCCATCCCGAGACGGGACGGCAGGCCCTCTACTTCGATCCCGGCAAGATCTTGAACATCGAGGGGCTCGACGCGGCGGAGAGCGACGCGCTGATCGAGGAGCTGGAGGGCTACATGGTCCAGCCCGACAGCCAGTACCGCCACACGTGGCGCAAGGGCGACATCGTCATCTGGGACAACCGCTGCTCGTACCACAAGGCGGCGGGGGACTATCCGCCCGAGGAGGACCGCATCCACTGGCGCGTGTCGATCAAGGAAGGCGCGCGCTGATGTACGAGGGCTTCCGCCGCTTCGACCTCGCCACCAGCGACCCGGGCGTCACGATCCGCGGCGTCGTGGGAGGCTCGGGGCCGCCCCTGCTCCTCCTGCACGGCAATCCGCTGACCCACATCCACTGGCGTCTCGTCGCGCCCCGGCTGGCCCAGGAGTTCACCGTCGTGGCCACGGATCTGCGCGGCTACGGCGGCAGCGGCAAGCCTCGCGGCCTGCCCGACCACTCCAATTACTCGTTTCGCCGCATGGGCCTGGACCAGGTCGAGGTGATGGACACGCTCGGCTTCCCACGCTTCATGGTGGCCGGCCACGACCGGGGCGCGCGCACCGCGGTGCGCATGGCGCTCGACCATCCGGAACGGATCACCCGGCTCGCCGCCGTGGACATCCTGCCCACCCACCACGTGTGGACGCACGTGACCCGCGAGTGGGCGCTCAACTCCTATCACTGGGCGTTCCTGGCCCAGCCCTACGACTTCCCCGAGCGGCTGCTGGCCGGCCGCGAGGAGTACTACATCCGGCTCAAGCTCGGCTCCCACGGCATGGGCAAGGGTGGGATCACCGAGGAGGCGCTGCAGGAGTACATCCGCTGCTGCACCCCGGAGAGCATCCACGGCGTGTGCGAGGACTACCGGGCCGGGGCCACCATCGACTTCGAGCTGGATAGCAAGGACTTCGACGCCGGGCACAAGGTCACCTGCCCCGTACTCGTGCTCGTGGGCGGCCAGAGCCACACGGCCCGGCTCTTCGGCTACGAGAAGGCGTGGTCGTCCTACGTCACCGACCTCGTGCGCTGCGTGGCCCTGCCCTGTGGCCACTACCCCGCCGAGCAAGCTCCCGAGGAGACGTACACGGAGCTTCGCGCGTTCTTCAAGGGCTGAGCGTCACCGCGGCCGCCGCAGCGTACCGGCTGCGGCCGACCCGGCGGCCCACGTCCGGCAGATGCGGCGGCTTGTCAGGCGCCCAGCCGGTCCAGGGAGTAGCGGAGGTTCGCGCGGGCCGGCGCCTCGAGGAGCTCGAAGAAGTATTCCGTAGCGTAGATGCGAGGCCGCGCGATGAACCGCGCGAGAATCGCCGCTCGGGCCGTGCGGAATGCCTCCTCGGGCACCCACGAGTACTCGCGCCGCACCTGGGATTCGTATTCGAGGAACCGGGGCCGAGGCGCACCCAGGATCGAGAGATCGGTGTCGAGGAGGACCGCCTGATCGGCGGAGCCTTCGGCGCTGGCATGCTTCGTGGCGAGGATGAGGCCCGACACCCGGTCAATTTGACCCGGGGCAGCGTGAGCACCGGTGAGAGCTTGTACGGCCCATGCCGCACTTTGCTCCTCGGAATCGCTAGCGCGGGGCTCATAGATAGCGTCGTGGAACCAGAGGGACACCTCGACTTCGAATGGGTGCGTGGCGAGGTGGCGGGCGTGGTCGAAGTGGCTGAAACACTCCTTGAGATGTTGGAGTGTGTGGTAGGCGCGATGCGCCTCGCCGTAGCGCAGGCATAGCTGCTCGTAGAGCCCTTGGGGCGGCATGAGGCCGAGGCCGCTCCAGGTAGCTTGCCAGCGTTCACGAGTAGGCATTCTTCCTTTGCTGGGCGCCTACCGCAGGACCGCCACCCTCTTACGTCATCAGGCGCAGCGATGCGAGCGCTTACTTCACTGCGGCATCGGTGGCGGCTGTTAGCAAGCCGTCGATCCGCGTAATGGCTTCCGGGCTCGTCGGCGCGCCGTGTCGGCCGTAGATTGTGACCAAAAGGTACTGCGCGGAGTTATAGCTCAACGAAACCTTGCCGCTCGCATCTTCCCACACGAGCGCCTTGAGGGGTAGGTCGATGGCGAGCGTGGGATGTTTGATGAAGATGGGTGTGCCGAGGCGCGGGTTGCCGAACACCAAGACGGTCGACTTGGGCATCTTCAAGCCGACCGACTCGGCGGCGGCCGTGTGATCGAGGCGCGTGAAGATGACGAATCCCCGCTCCTTCAAGGCGGCCTCGAGCCGGTCCAGCGTCGCGCTGGCTGGGTAGGCGCTCGGCTTCGTGATCAGCCCGTCGACGGCCGAAGCAGACATGGTGGACGCAAGGAACAAGGTGACGGCAACCGCAAGCGCTCTCAAGTGGTACATGGGTGAACCCCTTATCGTGAGTGTTGACTGTCAGTGTTGGTAGTTGCGTCCATCCGTGTGCGCCGAACGCTCACGGTGAGCGGCGCGCGAAGCGCGTCCGCTCAGGCGCGTTGTTCGGCGACACATCACTTCGCTACGTCGCACCGCGAGGCCTGATTCTAGTCGATCACCCGGTCCGCGCGACTCAGTAGCGACGGTGGGATCGTCATCCCGAGCGCCTTCGCGGTCTTTGCGTTGATGACGAGCTCGAAGGTCGTCGGTTGCTCTACTGGCAGATCGCCCGGCCGGGTGCCTTTCAGGATCCTGTCGACGAAGTACGCCGCACGTCGATAAGCAGCGCGGACGCTCGCTCCGTACGCCATGAGCCCACCGCCGGCCACGTACTCATGCACCCCGTAGATGGACGGCAGGCGATGCCGCTGGGCAAAGCTCACGAGTTGACCATGGTTCGCGAAGGTGACGGGATTCGGGGAGAGCACCATAAGCGCCTCCGCGCGCGCATCGATGATCGCCGAAAAGCCGCGGGCCAGGTCGTCGGCGCGACTCACCTCGATCGACTGCAGCTGCACGCCCATCGAACGGGCTGGCTCCTCGAGCTGCTTGAAGTCGAGCAGGGCACCGCGAATGTCCGGATTCCAGATCACTGCCACTCGGGAGAGTTGGGGAACAGCCTCCCGCAACAGCTCGAGCCGCTTCGCACTGGTCTCCGTCCCCATCCAGCTCATGCCGGTGATGTTGGCCCCGGGCCGAGCCAGGCTGGCGACGAATCCTGTCCCGACCGGGTCCGAGGCGGCCACCATCACGATCGGGATGGATTGAGTCTGTCGCTTGAGGGCGGCGATCGTGGGATCGGTCGAGGTCACGATCACGTCCACGCTCGTCCGCACCAACTCGACCGCGATCTCGTTGATCCGGTCGCCGCTGCCACTAGCATATCGGCGCTCCACGATGATGCTTCGTCCTTCCACGTACCCACGCTCGCTGAGGCCCTGGGTGAACGCCTCGTTGAATTGTGCGGCCGCGGTCGGCGTGCCCGCAAAGAGAATGCCGACGCGGGGAACTGTGGCCGGCTGTTGGCCTCCGGCACCACAGGGCGCCAGCATGCCGGCGATGATCGCGACGAGGACGACGAGGGGCGCGCGCGTCATAGTTTCGTCTCCTCAGTCCGGAGTGGCGTCCATGGCGCCTCGATCTTCGCAAGTCGTCGAACTAGAATTCGACTGCAGCGCCGTCATCTGCCACGGGATGGCAGCATCCAACAGTGGATGCGAGCATCTCTATCTGGATGGCGCCTGGGCATCTGCAAGGAGATTCTCTCCGCTCGCGGACTTCCACTTCGGCAAAGGCGACGCGCAAGTCGACGATCTGGTCATGGGCGAAGCGAGGCCGTGGCGGTTCCCAATCGCGTTCGGCGACGAGGATCTCCACGGTCTTGAACCACTTCTTCCGCTGTCCCCGGCTGCCCCCTGACAGCACGGCGTGCGAAAGCGGAAGCTCCCTGAGAACGCTGGTCATGCGGCGGCTCGCCCTCTGGGCCACCAGGGTAGACGACGAGCCTGAATCACGCAATGTCCCGATTCCGATTCGGCAGGCGGGACGTCAAACAGGAAAGGGTTGCCGCGGTGCGACGACGCTGTAGGTCTAGCCGGCGACCGCCGCCACCTGGCGCGACACCAGGCGGGCGTAGAGACCACCCGACATCAGCAGCTCCTCGTGCCGACCGGTCTCCGCGATGCGGCCCTCGTGCAGCACCGCGATGAGGTCCGCGTCGCGCACCGTCGAGAGGCGATGCGCGATCACCAGCGTGGTCCGGCCCCGGGCCAGCGCATCCAGCGCCTGATGCACCACCGCCTCGTTCACCGCGTCCAGGTGGGACGTGGCCTCGTCGAGGACGAGGACGGGCGCGTCCTTGAGGAAGGCGCGGGCGATGGCCACTCGCTGGCGCTGGCCGCCCGAGAGCTGCATGCCGCGCTCGCCCACCACCGTGTCGGCGCCCTCGGGGAGCGATTCCACCACATCCCCTAGCGATGCCCGCTCGAGCGCGTCGCGCACCTCCGCGTCGGTCGCCGCCGGGCGCGCGAGCAGCACGTTGGCGCGCAGGGTGTCGTTGAAGAGGTAGGTGTCCTGGGCGACCAGCGCGATCCGGTACCGCAGGTCGTCCAGGCGCCAGGCGCGCAGGCCGTGGCCGCCCAGCCGGATCTCGCCCGCATCGGGATCCCAGAAGCGCAGGCAGAGGTGGGCGATCGTAGTCTTCCCGGCGCCCGACGGGCCCACGAGCGCAATCCGGGTGCCGGCCGGGATGTCGAGCGACACGCCCGCCAGCGCTGGGCGCCGGCGGCCTGGATAGGTGAAGGTGACGTCACGCAGCGTGAGCATGGCCTCGGTGGCCCGGGGGCCCGGCACGCCGGGGCCGTCGCGCACGGGCACTGGCTCGGAGTGGATGGTGTGGACGCGACGCGTGGCCCCCAGCGTGTCGGCGAGCTGCCGGCCCACCTGGGCCACTTCCCACAGCGGGATGAAGGCCGAGAGCGCGAGCAGGGTGAGGAGCGGCAGCATCGGCGCGTCGAGCCGGCCCCCGGCCACCAGCGCGGCGCCCGCCGCGATGACGGCGAGGCCGCCGAAGCCGGTCACCGTCTCGTGCAGCGCGTGCTCGCGCGAGAGATCGGCGAGAAACGGCATCCGGGCCGCCAGGTAGGCCCGGGCCCGCGCCGCCAGCTCCTCGCCCCGTGCCCGCTCGCGCTGGAAGGCGACGATCTCGGCGATGCCCTGGATCGAGTCCACGGTGTGCGCGCTGAGGTCGCCCGAGACTTCCCGGGCCCGCGAGCCCAGCCGATCGATGTGGGCCCGGCGGATGAGGGGGCTCAGCGCGGCGTAGACCAGGAAGGGCAGCAGGGCCACGGCCAGGGGCCAGCCGAAGGCGCCGAGCGTGGCCAGCACCGCCAGGGGCACGATGATCGCGACGAGCACCGGAGTCACCGTGTGGGCGAAGAAGTACTCGATCAGCTCGACGTCGTGGGTGGCCACGGCCACGAGGTCACCGCTCCGCCGCCGCGTGAGGTAAGCGGGCGCCAGCGCGTCGAGCTTGCGGAAGAGGGCCAGTCGCATGTCGCTGAGCAGCCGGTAAGCCATGTCGTGGGCCAGCCACGACTCGAGCCAGTGGAGCAGGCCGGCTAGCGGGGCGGCCACTGCCAGCGCGATCACCAGCCCCCCGAAGGGGGCGCCGCGCGTCACCGCGCGCACGATGAGCGCGCTCAGCACGCCGACCGCGATGATCGCGGCGACCCGGGCGATGCCGAGCGCGAACGTGGCGCCCAGGCGCCCGCGGTACCCGCGGATCATCCCGGCCAGGATCGGGAGCGCCTTCAGCCAGCCCACCTGGGCCGCGCTCACGACGCTCTCATCGGCGGCGGGCGGGCCGGCGCCGTCGGTCTCGGCGCCAGCCCGCTCGGCCGCTCCGCCGTCGCTCGCCAGCACCTGGTCCCCCCGGGCGGCCGACACCTGAGGATCCATGAGGCGCCGGTAGGGACCCCCGTGGGCCATGAGCTCGGCGTGCGTGCCGCTCTCGGCGACGCGGCCGCCGTCGAGGACCACGATGCGGTCGGCGCCGATCACGCTGGAGAGGCGATGGGCGAAGATCAGCGTGGTGCGGCCATGCATCAACCGGTCGAGCGCGCCCTGGATGAGGGCCTCGCTCTCGGCGTCCACCGATGAGAGTGCCTCGTCGAGCACGAGGATCGGCGCGTCGCGGAGCAGGGCGCGGGCGATGGCGATGCGCTGGCGCTGCCCGCCGGAGAGCCGCACGCCGCGCTCTCCCACGACCGTGCGGTAGCCCTCGGGCAGCCGGACGATGAACTCGTGGGCGTTGGCGGCGCGGGCGGCAGCCTCGAGCTCGGCCGACGTGGCCTCCGGCTTGCCCATCCGCAAGTTGTCCTCGACGGTCCCGTGGAAGAGATAGGTGTCCTGGTTGACGACGGCGATGCGGCGGCGCAGCTCGGCCAGGGGCAGCGCGCGGACGTCATGGCCGCCGATCCGTACTGATCCGTCGTCGGGATCGTAGAAGCGCAGGAGCAGGCGGACCACGGTGGACTTGCCGCTGCCGCTGGGGCCCACGAAGGCCACGCGCTCGCCGGCGCCCACGTGGAAGGAGACGCCGTCGTGGGCGATCCGCCGCGCGCCCGGATAGCTGAACCTCACGCGCTCGAAGGTGACGGTCGGCGCCAGCGTGAGCGGGTCGGCGGCGGTGGCGCCGTCGGTGACGGCGGGCCGTGCCCCGAGGATGTCGAGGATGCCGCGCGCCGCGGCCGTCCCCAGCATCCCCGCGTGCAGCAGCATGCGCAGCTCGCGCAGGGGCCGGAACACCTCGACGCCGAGCATGAGGATGACGAGCAGGGCGGCCAGGTCCATGGCCCCCGTGCTCACGCGCCAGGCCCCCAGGGTGAGGGCGGCGGCGGCGCCGATGGCCATGCCGGCGTCGGTGATCCCGCGGCCCATGGTGTTGGCGCCGAGCAGCCACATGGTGCTCCGGAACAGGTCGTGGCTCTTGGCTTCCAGCAGCCGCGCCCGCTCGCCGCTCTGGCCGAACGCCTTGAGCGTGGCCAGGCCCTGCAGCGCGTCCAGCAGCTCGGCGCCGAACGCCGCGTAGGCCCGATTGCGCGCATAGCTGGCGGCGCGGTCCCGGCGGTGCCAGAGAGCAGGGGCAATGAGCGTGACCAGCGCCCCGCCCACCAGGACGGCGGCCACCGGCAGATCGATGAAGGCCACGAACGCGAAGATGAGGATCGGCGTGGCCACGGCGACGATGAGCTGGGGCAGGAACTGGCCGAAGTAGACCTCGAGCTGCTGGACACCTTCCACCAGGGACGTGGCCACGGGCCCCGTGCGCTCGTGCGTCAGATAGGCGGGCCCCAGGCCCATCAGGTGGTCGTAGAGGCGCTGGCGGAGCCGGGCCTGCACGCGAAAGGCGGTGTGGTGGGCGATCATCGTGCGCGCGTGCTCGACCAGGGAGCGCGTGGCGATGACGGCGCCGACGGCGACGATCGGCAGGGCCAGCGCCGACAGGCCGGCGCCACCGAGCACGCGGGCCAGGAGCCAGCCGAGCAGGGCCAGCCGGGCGATGCCGAGCACGACGCCGGCGAGCCCGAGCGCGGCGGAGGCGACCACGCGCGAGCGCAAGCCGGACGTGAAGCCGAGGAGCGTGCGATCGAGGTACACGGCAGCGGCTGCTAGAATAGCAGCGAGCGGTACATCCGGAAGACGCGAAACGCGGGGACGTCCACACCGGCCAGCGGCGCCGGACGAAAGCGTGCCGTCCGGCGGTCGAAGGCCACGACGCCGGGCGCCGTCGGGTCGTTGGGATCGTAGACGAACAGCTCGAGGACGTCCTCGCTGGCGATCCGGTAGTCGTAGGCCAGCACCGCATGGTTCAGGCGCAACCGCGGGAAGTCCGAGAGGAGGAGCTGGACGGGCCGGCCGGCGCGTAGATCTTTCACGGTGGCGACGACCAGGCGGAACTGGGCCGACCGACGCGCCGGGTAGACGATGCGCCAGGTGGTGGGATGCACCAGGGTCCAGAAGCGCCGGCCCAACCCCTCCTTGACCGCGCGCTCCTCGTCGCGCGACAGCGCGTGGAGCGAGGCGAATCCGGGAATCGCCACGCGGGCCGATGGGGGCAACGGCGCTCGCCAGGGCCAGTGGCTGACCACCCGCCGCACCAGCGCGGTGTAGGCGGCCGCCTCCAGGCGCGGTGCCCCGGGCTCGAAGCGCGCGAATTTCAGGAACTGGGTCACGGCGCGGGCGAGAATGAAGCACCAGTTCGCGTAGAGGTCGGGCTTCTCGGGGTGCAGCGCGCGGATCTCGTTGGGGAAGGCGAGCGTGTCGATCTTGAACCGCAGAGCGGGACGAGGCGTCGAGTCGCCCACGGCTCCCGGCAGGGGCTTGGCGTGAGGGGCCCCGACGAGGAGATCGAAACTCACGTGCGGGGAATGTACCATCACCCTGCTCGCGACGTCGCATAGGGAAAGGAAGGCCCCCCATGGCCCTGGTCGGTGCCGAGGTCAAGCGCAAGGAAGATCCCCGGCTCATCACCGGCACGTCGGCGTACGTCGCCGACATCGCGGTGCCCGGGCTCCACTACGTGGCGTTCGTCCGCAGCCCCCACGCCCACGCCCGAATCCGGTCCATCGATACCACGGCGGCGGCCCGTCTGCCGGGGGTGCGGATGGTGCTCACCGGCCGGGATCTCCGTGGCCACTGCGCCCCCTTGCCCGTAGGCGGCTCCAGCAGCGAGGGTGGGGGCAGCGCCAACCCCGACAACGTGGGACGCGGGCACTACCCGCTGTCCACCAATGTCGTGCGCCACGTCGGGGAAGCCGTGGCCGCGGTCGTCGCCGTCACGGAAGAGGCGGCGGTGGATGCGGCCGCGGCGGTGGAGGTCGACTGGCACCCCCTCCCCGCCGTTGCCGATCCCTTTGCGGCGATGGCCGCCGGGGCTCCCCAGCTCTTCGATGACGCGCCCCACAACATCGAGCACGTCAAGGACGTGAAAGCAGGTGATCCCGACGGCGCGTTCGCGCGCGCCTACCGGGTGATCAAGCAGCGGATGGTGAGCCAGCGGCTGGCCGGGATCACGCTCGAGCCCCGCGCGGCCCTGGCCGCGCCGGATCCGCTCAGCGGCGGCATCGTGGTGTGGGACACGAACCAGGCCCCCCACAGCCTCCGCAATGACATCGCGGCCGCGCTGGGGCTGCCCCAGAACATGGTGCGGGTGATCGCGCCCGAGGTCGGGGGCGGCTTCGGTGTGAAGTTCGGGCTCTATCCGGAGGACGCCACCCTGGCCGTCATCGCCCACCGCTACCGGATTCCCGTGCGGTGGACGGAGACGCGCCGGGAGCACATGACCTCCACCACCCATGGGCGCGCCCAGGTGACGGATCTGGAGGCGGCCGTCGAGCGAGACGGCACTATCACGGCGCTGCGGATGCGGGTGACCGCCGACGTGGGCGCCTATCCGATCTTCACGTTCATCCCCGAGCTGACCCTCTTCATGGGCATCGGCGTCTACCACGTGAAGAACATCGATCTGCGCGCCACCTGTGTCTTCACCAACAGCACCTCGGTGGCCGCCTATCGTGGCGCCGGCCGGCCCGAAGCCGCCTATTACCTGGAGCGCTTCGTGGACATCATCGCCAGCGAGCTGGGTCTGGCCCCGGAGGTGGTGCGCCGGAAGAACTTCATCCCGCCCTCGAACTTCCCCTACGCTGCGCCCACCGGCCAGAATTACGACAGCGGCGAGTACGACCGTGCGCTGACCCGGGCCCTGGAGCTCGTCCGGCTGAAGGTCGTGCGCGATGAGCAGAAGCAGCGCCTGGAGCGGGGCGAGGGCAAGCTCCTCGGCGTGGGCATGGCCTGCTACGTGGAAATGTGCGGCTTCGGGCCGTTCGAGAGCGCGGTGGTGCGGGTGGAGCCGGGTGGCACCGTCACCGCCTACACCGGCACCTCGGCTCATGGCCAGGGGCACGAGACCACGTTCGCCCAGCTCATCGCCGACCACCTCGGCGTGAGCTTCGATCAGATCGTGGTGCGCCACGGCGACACGCTCAACACGCCGATGGGCAACGGCACCGGAGGCAGCCGTAGCCTGGCGGTGGGTGGCTCCGCGATTCTCAGAGCGGCCGACGCCGTGCAGGCCCAGGCGCGCCGCATCGCCGCGGTCATGCTGGAGGCCGCCCCCGAGGATGTCGTCATGGAGGGCGGGCGCTACCACGTGCGGGGGGCGCCGGCCAAGACGCTCACCCTGGCTGACATCGCCGCCAAGGCCTACGGCGGTGAGCTGCCGCCCGACATCCCGTCGGGGCTGGAGGCGACCGATTTCTTCCGCCCCCCTCAGCTCGTCTATCCCTTCGGCGCTCACGTGGCCGTGGTGGAGGTCGATCGCGACACGGGCGCGGTGACGGTGCGCGATTTCGTCTCGGTGGACGACTGCGGTGTGCGCATCAGCCCGATGCTCGTGCGCGGTCAGGTCCACGGCGGGCTCGCCCAGGGGATCGCCCAGGCCCTGCTCGAGGAGGTCGTGTACGACGGGGAGGGCCAGCTCCTCACCGGGACGCTCATGGACTACGCGGTACCCCGGGCCGACGACCTGCCGTCGTTCGTCACCGATCAGACGGTGACGCCGACCCCCCACAATCCCATGGGGGCCAAGGGCATCGGCGAGGCGGCCACCATCGGCTCCACGCCCGCCATCGTCAACGCGGTGGTCGATGCGCTCCGGCCGCTGGGCGTGAAGCATCTGGACATGCCGTTGCGCGGCGAGCGGGTGTGGCGGGCCATGCAGCGCGCCGGCGCCCGCTGAGTGTCGATGGAGGAGCCCGGCTGCTGCCTCGGTGACGGCGCCGCTCGGCGCGCCTTCCTGGGCTCGCTGCTGGGCGCCGTCGCGGCGGCGTGCGCCGGTCCCACGGCCGGCGGCTCGGCCCGCCGGGAGCGCGACCTCATGGCCCAGGCCGCGGACGTCGTGGCCGGCTCCCCAACGATCGATCTGCACGCCCATCCCGGCGCGTTCAGCCGTCTCAGCACCGGGCAGCTGCCGGTGACGGCGCTGCAGGACATGCAGGCCGCGCGCGTGGACGCCTCGTTCTTCAGCGTGGTGTCGGACGGCCCCGTCATCCGCCGCGAGCCGGGAGGCATCCGCAACTACCGGGAGCCGCGCGCGGGCGAGCTGTACCGCTCGGCGCTCGGCCAGGCCGAGCGGGTCCGCGGGCGCGCGCAGGAGGGCCGGCTCAAGCTCCTGCTCGAGCCCGGCGACGTCGCGGCGGCCCGTCGCCTGCGAGTGTCCGGCGCCCTGCTGGCCCTCGAGGGCGGCGACGCGCTGGAGGGGATGGCGGCCCGGGTGGGGGAGTTCCACGCGCTCGGCGTACGGTCAATCCAGCTCATGCATTACCGCATCAACGAGCTGGGGGACATCCAGACGGCGCCGCCCCACCACTCCGGACTCACCCAGCGCGGCCACGACGTGCTGGCCGAGATGAACCGCCTCGGCATCGTGGTCGATGGCGCGCACGCCGCGCCGGGGACGCTGCACGGCATCCTGGCGGCCTCGCGAGCGCCGATCATCGTCTCGCACACCGGACCGGCGGCGCTGCGCCCATACGCGCGGCACCTCGCCGACGATCTCATCCAGGCCGTCGCCGCCCGCGATGGGGTCATCGGGGTCTGGCCCCTGTCGCGAACGGGCGCGGGGCCGCTGGACCAGATGCTCACGGACATCGAGCACGTCCGCCGGCTAGTGGGCATCGACCACGTGGGGATCGGCACCGACATGGACGGGCTGTCGCGGTTCACCGTGATGCCGACCTACCGCGACTTCGCGCCGCTGCCGGCTGCCCTGCTGGCCCGCGGCTACGGCGAGGCAGAGCTGGCCAGGCTGCTCGGCGGCAACCTGATGCGCGTGTTCGAGGCGGCCACCGC
>DATBIM010000030.1:0-3565 GCA_036556905.1 Candidatus Methylomirabilota bacterium | reverse complement strand
GGTGGTACCCGGCACCCACTCGACCCGGATCCACATCCTCGATACCAAGCCCGACCCGCGGCAGCCGGTGCTGGTGAAGGTGATCGAGGGCGACGAGGTCATGGCGAAGACCGGGTACGCCGCACCGCATACGGTCCACTGCGGTCCCGACGGGATCTACGTGAACGCGCTGGGCGCACCGGGCGGCGACGGACCGGGCGGCATCTTCACGCTCGACCACGAGACGTTCGAGGTACAGGGACGCTGGGAGCACGATCGCGGGCCGCAATACCTGGCGTACGACTTCTTCTGGCACCTGGGCCACGACACCATGATCACCAGCGAGTGGGGCACGCCCAACATGGTGAAGGACGGGCTCCAGCCCGAGCTGCTCCTGGGTGGCAAGTATGGCCGCAAGCTGCACCTGTGGGACCTGCAGAAGCGCACCCATCTCAAGGAGCTCGACCTCGGCGCCGAGCAGCAGATGGTGCTGGAGCTGCGGCCGGCGCACAATCCGACGCGGGCCTACGGGTTCGTCGGCGTGGTCGTGTCTTTGGAGGACCTGTCGAGCTCGATCTTCCTGTGGTACCTCGACCGGTCCAACGGAAACGGGCGGGGCGAGTGGAAGGCGAAGAAGGTCATCACCATCCCGGCCGTGCCCGCGGACGAGGCGGACCTCCCGCCGATGCTCAAAGGGTTCAAGGCCGTACCACCGCTGGTGAGCGACATCAACCTGTCGGTGGACGACCGCTTCCTCTACGTGTCCTGCTGGGGGACCGGCGAGCTCCGGCAGTACGACGTGACCGATCCATTCAACCCGGTCTTCACCGGCAGCGTGAAGCTCGGCGGGATCGTGGCACGGAGCGCGCACCCCTCGGCGCCGGAGCGGCCGCTCAACGGCGGTCCCCAGATGGTCGAGGTGAGCCGCGACGGGCGCCGGGTCTACGTCACCAACTCGCTCTACACGCCGTGGGATGCGCAGTTCTATACCGACGGGGTCCGCGGTTGGATCGCGCAGATCGATGCCGCGCCGGATGGCGGGATCGGCGCCGATACGGGCTTCCTGATCGAGCTGGAGGACGGCCTGCGTCCGCACCAGGTGCGGCTGCAAGGCGGCGACGCGTCGTCGGACTCCTTCTGCTACGCCTGACGAGAGCGAGGCACAACGATGAGCTGGACCTGGCCGGCGCTGGCGGCCCTCGGCGCGGGGCACGGGCTCAACCCCGGGATGGGCTGGCTGTTCGCGGTCGCGCTCGGGATGCAGGAGGGCGCGGGCGGCGCGGTGTGGCGGGCGCTGCCGCCGCTCGCGCTGGGGCATGCGCTCGCCGTCGGCGCCGCCGTCGCGGTGGCGGTGGCGCTGGGCGGGCTGGTTCCCGCCGAGGTGCTCCAGTGGGGAGTCGGAGGGCTGCTGGTCGGGCTCGGGATCCTGCGCCTGGTGCGGCACCGCCATCCGCGGTATGGCGGGATGCGGGTGGGATTTCGGGAGCTGACCATCTGGTCCTTCCTGATGGCGACGGCGCACGGGGCCGGGCTCATGGTGCTGCCGCTGGTCACCGGCCATCGTCCGTCAGGCGCGCATGCCATGCATCTGGTGCGGGCCTCGCTGCTGCCGGACCCGGACGGCTGGGGCGCCGCTCTCCTCGCGACGGCGACGCACAGCGCCGGCTATCTGTTGGTCACGGGCCTCATCGCGGTCGTGGTCTACCACAGGCTCGGGCTCAGGATGCTGCGGACGCTCTGGCTCAACGTCGACGTGGCGTGGGGTGGCGCGCTGGTGCTCACCGGCGTGCTCACGATGGTTTTCTAGTCCGGGACAGGCGATCACGCTCACGGCGTACGCAACGGGGGTATCAGGACAACGATCCAGTCGGCTGCTGGCGGGATGGCCCGCGCCCCCGTAACCTCAGCGGACCTCACCATTCCGGAGTCGCGCCTGACCCCCAAGTCGGCCTCCACCCGCGCCGGCCGCGGCGGCCGCGTGCTGGGTTTAGTAGCGCCCCCGAATCGAAGGGCCGGGCGCTGCCGCAACAGCACGGTCCCGCCTCCCCGGCGGTCCAGCCTTCGCTCCGCCGCCCATTAGGCCGGTTGTAAGTCTGCAGGCGGTGCTCGGTTGCGACCGCTGGCCGCGCTTCCTGCCGGCCGGCCAATCCAGGCATACGGATTGCGTTTCTACGTCCCGCTCTCGACACACTGGTGCTACTGCGCTAGTTTAGCCTACTAGTTCGATAGGATTTGTAGCCAATGAATGAACTTCTGCTGGTTGCCCTCGCGGGGTTCTGCGCCTCGCTGGTTGATGGCGCGCTCGGAATGGGCTTCGGGCCCACCAGCTCGAGCATTCTGCTCGGGGTCGGCCTCAGTCCGGCGTCGGTCTCGGGCACGGTCAATATCGCCAAGGTCGCCACCGGCATCGCCGCAGCCATCTCCCACTGGCGGTTCCGCAACATCGACCATCGACTGGTCCTCCAGCTGGCCATCCCGGGATGTGTGGGTGCAGTGGCCGGGGTCACGGTGCTCTCGCAGGTCGACGGCGACACGCTGCGCCCCATCCTGGCTGCCATGTTGATCCTCGTCGGCATCCGCATCCTCGTGCGGTTCAGCACGCCGGTCGCCCTTGATCCCAAGGAGTTCACCGACGTCGAGGACGACCCCGACCGCATGCCGCCCTTCGATCCGCGCGGCGTCGTCCCGTGTGCTGCGGTGGGTGGCGTGACCAACGGGCTGATCGGCGCGTGGGGCCCCATCGTCACCCCCTTTCTCCTCCACCGGGGCCTGTCGCCCCGCTTCGCGGTGGGCTCGGTGAACACGGCCGAGGTCGCCGTCGCGGCGGTTGCCGCGGGATCTATCCTCGCGTCGGCCGGTGAGGCCGCCCTCGACTGGCGGATCGTGGTCGCCATGCTCACCGGCGGGGTCATCGCCTCGCCGGTCGCCGCGTGGTCAGTCCGCCACCTGCCGGCGCGTCCCATGGGCCTGGCCGTGGCCGCCCTGTTGTTGCTCACCAACGCACGGGAGCTCGGCAAGTGGGCCGAACTGGGTTGGTCTACGTGGTTCGCCTACGGCGCCATCGTCGTGCTCGTGGCCCTCGCCGCCCTCCGGCCCCATCTCGCCACGGGGGTCGTGGAGCCCCGCCCGGCTTCGGGGCGCTGATCCTCCCACGCTCACTCCCGGGTTGAGGGCCCTAAGGGGTATCGGGCTGCTGGTCGGGCTCGGCATCCTGCGTCTGCTACGCCACCGCCATCCGCGGTACGGCGGCATGCGGGTGGGCTTCCGGGAGCTGACCATCTGGTCCTTCCTGATGGCGACGGCGCACGGGGCCGGGCTCATGGTGCTGCCGCTGGTCACCGGCAATCGCCCGTCAGGCGGGCATGCCATGCACCTGGTGCGGGCCTCGCTGCTCCCGGACCCGGGCGGCTGGGACGCCGCGCTCCTCGCGACGGCGACGCACAGCGCCGGCTATCTGCTGGTCACGGGCCTCATCGCGGTCGTCGTCTACCACAGGCTCGGGCTGCGGATGCTGCGGACCCTTTGGCTAAACGTCGACCTCGCGTGGGGTGGCGCGCTGGTGCTCACCGGCGTGCTCACGATGGCT
>DATBIM010000029.1:0-2387 GCA_036556905.1 Candidatus Methylomirabilota bacterium | reverse complement strand
GCCTCCAGCGCCGCGACCGCGGGGGCCAGTCCTTCGGGGAGCCGCAGCACGGCGTCGCCAGCCACGACTGACGCGGAGGCGCGCCCGCCGACCGCGACACGCACGCTTGGAAGGTCACGCCCGAGCGCCGCGACGACCTCGCCCGCCTGGTCATGGTCCGCCGCGGTCACCACGCCGACGACCACCGCCCGAGCCCGCATCGCCCGCGCGGCCCGGACCCAGTCGCTTGTTGGGAGATCCGCTCCGAGGTAGACGACCGGCAGACCTGCCCGACGCGCCGCGACCGCGAACGCCAGCGCTCCGAGCTCGTGATGCGAGCCCGAGGGGAGGCCCACGAGAACCGGCCCGGAAGTCGCACCCCACGCTCGGCCAGCGGCCTGAAAGGCCGTGCCCAGGCGATGGAGGACCGCCGCACTCGCCGCGTGTTCGGCGGCGACGTCGAGCCGTCCCCGTTGCCATGCCTCGCCCAGGGCGACCAGTGCGGGCATGACCTGGCCGTCCATCGCGGACTCGAAGGAACTCTGCGCGAGCATCTCGTCCAGCGTCGCCTCAACGGCCGCTCCATCTCGATTCGCGGCCGCCTCCACGAACCGCTGCGCCAGCGCGGTTTCCCCGGTGCCGTGCGTTGGGCGGGACGACACGCGCGTGAGCGCTGCCGCGGCCTCCGGGGAGAGGCCCTCCAAGTGGCCGGCGGCCGCGCTCGGAGACCACCCGTCCCGGACAAGGCGCTGCATGGCTCGCAGTCGCTCGATCGCCGCGTCGTCGTACAGGCGGTACCCACGCGCGGTCCGCCTGGGGACAACCACCCCGTAGCGTCGCTCCCAGGCGCGCAAGACCGCGACCGAGATCCCGGTCCGGGTGGAGGCCTCCTTGATCGTGTACATGGTTTGCTCACCCTACACGATGAACAAACCCTTGACAATGCGAACCATCGCGGCTACGATCCGCCCAACGGACCTTAGACAAACAGTAGACGCCAGCCCCGGCGCCTCTCGGTCCACTACGGAGGAAAGGAACCTCACATGCGGTACGCCAAGGCTCTCGCTCTGCTCCTGGTCATCGTCGGCGGTCTCAACTGGCTGCTGGTCGCGGTCGCCCAGTTCGACCTCGTCGCGGCCCTCACCGGCTCCACGTTCGGTGACGTGAACACGATCTCGATGATCATCTACGTCCTCGTGGGCGTCAGCGCCATTGCGCTCATCCCCACGTTCGTGAACTGGCTGCGGCCCAGCGAAGCCGTCTGACCCTCGCGCCCGTATTCCGGGCGCATCCCAACGCAGGCCCGGCTGCCTCCCCTCAGGTGGCCGGGCCTGCTGCTGCTCGGTGTCTACTCGTTTCCTGGTCGCCCGAGGCGCCGGCCGATTCCGCCCAGGAGTCGTCCGGCGCCGTGGGCCAGAACCTGCGTGGTGCGCACGGCCACCTTGACCCCGTTGCGGCCCATCCAGACGTACGACTCGCGGATCGTCTGGAGGTCGTCGTTGATGTCGTCGGCGACGAGCCCGACCTCGGCCAGGGCAGCGGTGCGCTCCGGTGGCTGCATGGAGCGCAGGGCCAGGCCGATGGCGATCAGGATGACGGCCGCATCGTCGAGCTGGCCGGCGACCGGGATGAAGCCGGGCACGAGGTCGATCGGGGAGACCAGGTAGGCCGCCGCGGCGGCGAGGGCGGCGCGACGCCGGCCGGAGACCTTCGGGTGGCGGCTCAGGTTCCACGCCAAGCGGCCGTAGCGCGGCATGCGCCGGAGCATCGCGAAGAAGCGATCGCGGGGAAACGGCGCGGGCTGGGGATCGGTCACCGGGAAACCTTACCCCGGGCGGCTATTCCTGTCGGTTGAAGGCCCAGGCCGCGGCGCCGAGCAGCACGACGGCGAAGCCGACGATCAGGACCAGCTCCTCGCCCAGGGTCATCGTGTGGCCGAGGACGGTGACGCCCAGGTACGGGCCGCTCCCCGGGCCGAGGAAGATCTGGCGGATGGCGTCCACGCCATAGGTCAGCGGGTTGAACTTGCTGACGGCCTGGAGCCATTCCGGCGCCTGGTTGATCGGGAAGAAGACGCCAGCCAGGAAGATGAGCGGGAAGATCAGGAGCTGGATGAGGAGCTGGAAGCCCTGCTGGCTCTTCAGGAAGCTGGCAATCAGCAGGCCCAGCCCGGACAGCGCAATCGCGAGGAGGAACACGGTCGGGATCAGCAGCAGGATGGTCTGGAGGTCGATGTCGACGCCGACGATCGGGGTGATCAGGAGCATGAGCGAGACCTGGAGCAGGGCGATGGCCGCCGCGCCGATGGCCTTGCCGAGCACGATCCCGGTCCGCCCCAGCGGCGCGACGAGCAGCTCGCGCAGGAAGCCAAACTCGCGATCCCAGACGATCGACACGCCCGCGAACAG
>DATBIM010000028.1:0-12309 GCA_036556905.1 Candidatus Methylomirabilota bacterium | reverse complement strand
CCATGATGGTGATGACGATAGCCAGCACGCCATCGCTGAACGCCTCGACCCGGTTCTTTGGCACGGCGGCTATTACAATCAAACCGCGGCCGGTTGGCAAACGGCCGTTCGGGCCGTATGGCGCCGGGGAATCACTCGCCGATTGAGCAGGCGGACACGAATGATGATCGTCGCTTTTCACACGGAAGCGAAGCTGCACTTTGTCAGCCACAAGCGGGATAATCAGCAGGCCGACGGCATCAGCTGTCGGCCGTCGCGTGCACCATGGGAATGTAGCCGGCGGCGATCGCGTTGACCGTCGAGCGGGGCGTGAGGACGGTGGCCTGACCGTGCAGCGGTCGGGATCCCGTCCGAGTATAGCCCTCGGGTGACCACGCCCAGAGCGAGCCACGCCAGACAAGCACAGCGGCCGCTGGTTCGGCGCCGGCCACGAAGACACCGTCGGGAAGCCGGCCGATGTCGGCTCGGTACGTGCGCGGGCCTCCGTCCTCGCCGAGGCGGTCCCGATGGAGCTTGCGATCGAGGAGCGCGATGCTCGCGGAGGAGCTGACGCTGCGCTCGGGGTTACCGGCCGTCCACGCGCGTTTGAAGCGCTGGTAATCGGCGCGGCGACATTCTCCGCACGGCCGGTGACCCGCCGCCAGCGCCGTGGCCTCGTCGAGGAAGAACAGCTCCGTGTAACGCCCCGGGGCCATCACCCGCCGCCGGCGGTCCTTGAAGCTGAGCACACACGTCACCCAGGCGCGGTAGCCGCTGACGACGCGCCGGACGATCCGACGCCCGTCGTCGTGAAGGCAACCGCGGTTGCCCATCAGGGTTCCCCGGGCAGGGCTGGCGACGATCTCTCCCCGGGGGGTCGCACGGTTCTGGAGCGGCACTGACCGGATTCTACCGGGTGCGGCTGACGGTGCTCTCGAGCGCCCGGAGGGCCGCCGCTCCACGAGGAGGCGGGGTGTTCTTCCGGCGGTGATCCTGATAAGGCGTCCAGGGCCTCATCAGGATCACCGCCGCCGCGTGCTGGCTCAGGAACCGCCCTTGAGCGTCATGTCCTCGTAGGAAGGGAATGGGCTCATCCACACGTCGGTAATCGTGTGCTTGTCGATGCGCGGCCCCACGCCCATCAGGGCGCGGAGGTCCATGACCGGGGCGAACATCACCCGGTCGACCGTAAGCTGCTGGATCTTGTGGAGGAGCGCTTCACGCCGCTTGGGGTCGCGCTCTCGCCCCTGCTGCTGGAAGAGGTCGTCGATGTCGGGGTAGCCGCCGTAGGCATAGGCGCCCTTGGACTGGATGAACGCCTCCACCCGGCTGGCCGCGTTGCCGGAGTTCCCGGCGGCGGTGAGGAACACGCCGCGCACCTTCTTCTCCCGCCAGCCCGCGTAGAAGGCGGCGCGCTCCATGGCGCGCATCCGCAGGCGGATGCCCGCGGCGTTCAGATAGTTCAGCGAGGCCTCGGCCACCGTCGGGAAGCCGGGAATGGCCGTGAACTCCCCGGCGTCCAGGCCGTTCGGATAGCCGGCCTCAGCCAGCAGCTGCTTGGCCTTCTGGATATCGTAGGCCATGGGCTCGACCTGCAGCGCGAAGTCCATGACCCGGGGTACGATCACGCCCGCCGGCGGGCAGAGGCCGAGGCATCCGGCCTCGCTGATCCGCTGGCGGTTGAGCGCGTAGTTGGCGGCCAGGCGCACGCGCCGGTCGTGCCACGGCGATTTCGGATCCCACTGCTCGGTGAACTCGATCCAGAAGATCGACGCATGCTTGGAGGGCACCACCTGCAGCCGTGGATCGCGCTTGATGTCCTCGGCCTCGGCGCCGTCGAGGGCCACCGAGATGTCGGCCTCGCCGCTCTTGAGCAGGACCGCTCGCGTGGTCGCGTCGGGCACGCTCTTCATGACGAGCGTCTTCACGGTGGGCACCCGCCGCCAGTACCCGGGGTAGGCTTCCAGCACCACCTCCACGCCGGGCTTGTGGCTCACGAACTTGTAGGGCCCGGCCCCGATCGGGTGCTTCTTGAAGGCGTCCTCGCCGACCTGGGTGAGGTATTTCTTGGGCACCACGATGCCGGCCGCGGTGGCGGTGGTGCCGTAGAAGGTCATGAAGTCCGGCCACGGCTCCTTGAGCTGGAAGCGCACCAGCAGGGGATTGACCACCTCCACCTCGCGGACCCGGGCCTTCAGGATGACCGCGCCGGCGCCCTTGTAGCGCTCGAAGCTGAACTTCACGTCCTCGGCGGTGACGGGGTCACCGTTGTGGAACTTGAGCCCGGCCCGCAGCTTGAACTCGTACGTCATGCCGTCGGGGCTCTCCTTCCACGACTCGGCGAGGCTGGGGCCCATCTTGTGCGGGGGGTAGGGGCGGACCAGCGCGTCGTGGAGCGCGTAGAGGAAGCCGAAGGGCGTGATCTGCGGCGGCGCGGTGGAGGGATCGAACCAGCTTGGCGCGATGGTCACGTGCCAGGCCATGTTGACCTGCCCCGCCGGGGCTTGTTGCGCGGCGACGGGCCCCGTCAGCCCGAAGATGAGGGTGGCGAACGCGATGGCGAGAAGGACGGAACCGGTACGGGATCTCCCAGTCAGTGCCCTCATGGTCCTCACCTGCCTCTGTCAGAGTGGGAAGCCGGACAGCGTGGTGGCCGGCAGAATGGCCTCAGAAGCGGCCGACGTCAAGGGGGGTCCGGTTGACCACTCAGGCGCTTGCCCCGACAATCTGCCATGGCCTCTGACGTTTCCCACAGCCGGGCCCAACGGCTCCGGCGGCTCGTCACCGGAAGGCCGTTCCTCATCACCGCTGCCGTCGTGGTAACGCTCTTCCTGGCGTACACGCTGGCCGGTTTCTTTCTCATGCCCCGGCTGATCACCACGTACGTGCCCCGGTACGTCCAGGAGCAGCTCAAGCGCCGGACCGAGATCGGCGAAGTCCGGGTGAACCCGCTGCTGTTCACGCTGGAGATCAAGCACTTCCGACTTCAAGAGGCTGACGGGAGGCCCCTGCTCGGCTTCGATCGCCTCTTCGTCGATTTTGAGCTCTCGAGCCTGTTCCGGAGGGCCTGGACGTTCGCCGATATCCAGCTCGAGGGACCCCGGGTAGACGTGATCATGCACCGCGGTGGCCGGCTCAATGTCGCCGAGCTGCTGGACAGCTTTCCCCGCAGCGAGAAGCCTCCAGAACCGACGGCGCCGCCGCGGGTGCTGCTCCAGCATGTCCTGGTACAGGTTGGCTCGGTGTCGTTCACCGACCACTCGACCGGCAGCCTCAACCCACCGACGGCGGCTCTCGAGCCCATCGAGGTCGAGCTCCGCGACATCACGACTGTGCCCGAGCGCCGTGGACCCTATGAGATCGCCGCGACGCTCCCCGATGGCGGCGTCGTGGGTTGGGAAGGCGAGGTGTCCCTGGTGCCGGTTCGCTCGAGTGGCCGTCTGGGGATCAGCGCCCTTCCGCTGTCCACCGCCTGGCGCTTTCGACAGGAACACTTCACGCTGAGCGAGCCCGCCGGTCGCCTCGACGCCGAAGTGCGCTATCAGTTTGCGTATCAGGACGGCGCGACGACGCTGAAGGTGGAGGATATCGGCGTCTCCGTGGCCGGGCTCGTGCTCACCCAGCGCGGCGAGAAGGTGCCGCTGCTAACGCTGGACACGATCCGCCTGTCCGGCGGCCGCGGTGATCTGATCGCGCGCGAGCTGACGGTGTCGGAGATCGCGGTCGGGCCCGGCCAGCTCGCGGCCGCGATCGCTCCAGACGGCACCGTGAACTGGCAGCGCCTCGTAGTTCCCACGCCTGAGGAAGCGGGCCCGCCGCCGGCGCCGGCCGCGCCGGAGCGCCCCTGGCGGCTCGCGGTCGAGAAGGCACGAGTCGAGCAGGTCGCCTTGGCCGTGGCCGATCACAGCCGCGTGGCGCCGCTGGCGGTCGACGTCGCCGGCGTGTCCCTCGATCTGTCCGCGCGGCTCGAGACTGCTCCCGCGGGCCTCGCCGGGATGGTCGAGGGCGTGGGCCTGACACTCGGGCGGGTGGCGCTGCGCGAGGCGGCGGCGACCGCGCCCGTGGTCTCGCTGGATCAGATCGAGCTGCAGGGCGGCCGGATCGATCTTACCGGGCACCACGTCGCCGTATCCCGGATCGGCGTGACGGGCGGGCTGACCACGTTGGTGCGTGGCAGCGACGGATCGTTTGCGCTGGAGGACATGCTGAAAGTTCGCGAGACGGAGGTATCGATGCCGCTCGTGAGGAAGCTGGGCCCGGCCCCGGTTCCCGCTCGGCCGGCGCCGGCGCCGGCCCCGAAGCCATGGACGGTCGCGCTGGACAAGGTCGAGCTCGCCGGCCACCGTGTCACGTTCACCGACCGGAGTGTCACGCCGGCCGTCCAGGTCGATCTGGATGGGATCAAGGCCCGCGTGCGGGAGGTGCGCACCGACGGCAAGAAGCCCTTCCCGTTCGACGCGAGCCTCCGTGTCGTGCAGGGGGGCCACTTCACGGCCAGCGGCCAGATGGCGCCGGATGGACGCGCGGCCGACATCCGATTGAGCGCGGCTCGGCTCGCGCTTCCTCCGGCCCAGCCCTACGTGGCCAGCGTCGCCGCGGTCGAGCTCCGCTCCGGCGAGGTGTCGACGGCCGGCCGGTTCACCTACCGCGCCGGCCGCGACGGTCCCAGCATTACCTTCACGGGCTCGGCCGATGTCGACCGGCTCGTCGTGGTCGAGGCGGCGACGCGTGAACCCGTGGTGAGCTGGAAGTCCCTGCGCGCGAATACGGTGCGGTTCGGGCTCGCCCCGGACCGCCTGCAGATCGATGAGCTCCGGCTGGCCGAGCTCGACGGCCGGCTGGTAATCTCCCGTGAGAAGGTCCTCAACGTCGCCACGCTGGTAAAGCGGGACTCTCCCTCCGCCTCGCCCGCCGGCACCGCAGCCAGCCCTCCGCAGCGCCCGGCGGCGCCGGCCGCGAGCAAGGCCAACGCGGGCCCGGGATTTCCAATCTCCATCGAGCGCGTGCGCCTCGACCAGGGCGCGATGTACTTCGCGGACCTGAGCCTGGCCCTGCCGTTCGCGACCCACGTGCACAAGCTCAACGGCGTCGTGGTCGGCCTGGGATCGGAGGAGGCCAGCCGGGCGACCATCAAGCTCGACGGCCAGGTGGACGAGTTCGGCCAGCTCAAGGTGGATGGCGCGCTCAGCCCGTTCCATCCCAAGGTGTTCACGGACATCAGGGTGAACTTCCGCAATGTCCCCATGCCCACGCTGTCCCCTTACAGCGCGACGTTCGCCGGGCGGCGGATCCGCGACGGCACGATGGACGTGGACCTCGAGTACAAGATCAACCAGAGCGCGCTGCAGGGCGAGAACAAGGTCCTCCTCCAGCAAGTGCAGCTCGGCGAGCCGGTGGAGGCCCCGGGGGTGACGCGCCTGCCGCTGGACCTCGCCATCGCTCTCCTGAGCGATGCGGAAGGACGGATCGACCTCGAGCTTCCCGTACGGGGCAACGTCGACCGCCCGGAGTTCAGCTACGGTCACCTCATCTGGCAAGCGCTCGTGACCGTGATCACCAAGGTCGCGACGTCCCCGTTCCGGGCCCTGGCGGCGCTGTTGGGCGAGGGCGACGCGGAGCGCATGCAAACGGTGGCCTTCGAGCCCGGCAGCGACACCGTGGCGCCGCCCGAGCAGGCGAAGCTGAAGCGCGTGGCCGAGATGCTCGACAAGCGCCCTCGGCTCAAGGTGACGGTGCACGGCGGCTACGAGCCGAAGGCAGACGGCGAGGCGCTCCGCTCGCTCCGCGTGCGTCAGGACCTGACCCGCCACCTGGACGTGAAGCTGCAACCCGGCCAGGACCCGGGTCCCGTGGCCTTCGACCGGGCCAAGACCCAGCGCGCGCTGGAGGCATTGCTGACGGAGCGCGGCGGCGAGAACGCCCTCGAGGAGTTCAAGACCGACTACGAGAAGACCACGGGGAAGAAAGCCGAGCGCGTCAACCCGGTGCTGGCGATCGTCGGGCTGGGCAGCTCCGATCACGCCTTCTACGAAGCCCTGTTCCGCCGGCTGGTGGAGATCGCTCCGCTCCCCGATACTGAAGTGACGGCGCTCGGCCAGCGCCGCGGCGAGTCCATCGCTCGGGTGATGAAGGAGCGCGCGGGGGCGGCGGCGGCGCGCGTGGAGGTGGGCGACCCCGAGGCCGCCGACCGCCTCGACGGGAAGTCCGTGCCCGCCCGCCTGTCGTTGGGCGCCGTGGGATCGTGATGGGAGCCGGTGCAGGAAGTCCTCGCGCGCGTGCTGAATACGTATCGGGACATCCGGGGCCGCCCCGTAGGTCACGCTGCCCTCGTTCGGTATGCCGACAAGTCCTTCGGCGCCGACCTAACGGATGACGAGATCGACGGCATCTACGAGTGGGTACCAGCTCGCCTGCTTTGCGGCCTTGGCCGAACGGCAGTTCTTCACGCCAGAGGCACCAGGAAACAGCGCGACGGGCGGCGGGTGTGCGCCGGGGCGACTGGACGCATATCCTACTGCTCCGGAGTACTGAACGTCGCGCTGGAAAGAAGGAGATCTGGGGCGCTGAAGACGGGATAGAAGTCAGGGCAGCCCGAATCTCGTTTCCGCGGAGGCGTCCTGAGGCGCCGTTCATTGGAGGCTCGGCATGAAGTGTCCCCGGTGCCAGCAGGAGACCCCGCCCCTGGCGAAGTTCTGCCTCGAGTGCGGGACACCCCTGGGACAAGACAATGCCGCTGGCCGGTCAGACGCGTCATACGCGGGCTTGCAGCACGCTCTCGCCGAGGCCCAGACGCAGGTTGCTGAGGCACTCGACCGGCAGACAGCGACGAGCGAGATCCTGCGCGTGATCAGCCAGTCGCATAAGGACGTCGGGCCCGTCTTCGAGGCCACTCCTCTTGCTCATGACCTCGAGGCTGCCCCTCACAGGGACCAGGCTCGAGTTGGGCGGCGTACGGGAGGTCGTGCTGAAAGCTCTGCAGACCGAGGACATCCATGCGCTTGTGGATGCTCAGGTCGACCCCTACCCGGCGCGAGAGCGCCTGCGCCGAGCCGTGGTGGCGCGGGCGCAGGGGAACCCGTTCTACGTGGAGGAACTGGTCCGGAGCTTCCGCGAGCGCGGCGATCTCATCCTCGAGTCAGGCGCTTACGATCTCCGCGAGTCGGCGGACGCCGTGGTCCCGCCGAGCCTTCATGCCCTGATCGCGGCGCGCATCGATCGTCTGCCTGCGTCGGCTCGCGAGGTGATGGCCGACGCGGTGGTTCTCGGCAAGCGATTCCCGCTGGCTCACCTTCGCGCCTTGACGGGCACTGAGCAGTTCGAGGAGGACCTGGCGCAGATCGAGCGCCGTGGTCTCCTCGATTTAGAGGTCGGCGGTCCGGTCGCGATGCTCAGTTTCCGCCACATCCTCACCCAGGAGGTGGCGTACGGCGCTCTCCTCCAGGCGGATCGCCAGGCTCGCCACCGGCGCGCCGCCGAGAACCTCGAGGGCCTCTACCGGGGGCGGAGCGAAGAAGTCTGCGACCAGCTCGCCCACCACTGGGCCCGGAGCGACCGTGCGGTCGCGGCGTTACCCTATCTCCTGCGGGCTGCTGACGCGGCGGTCGCAATGGGGGCCGCTCGGGAAGCCATCAGCCATCTCCAGGGCGCGCTTGATTTGATGACCGCGGATGCCGAGGCCGGGAGCCGCCAACAGCGCGACACCATCCGCCTCAAGCTCGCCGGCCTTCACTTCGTCACGGGCGAGCGCTGATCGTCCAGGGCCGTCAGTACAAGGATCCGTTCAGCGGCAACACCCCATTAGCGGTCATCACCGCAGCCCCTCCTTCCTTTTGGACGTGTTTGGCCGTGTTTGGGGCCGGCGACGCCGGGTCCGATCGAGCCTTGTTAGACGTCCCGTCCTGAGAGAGCTAGCAGAGCTTTGTCCGCAGGGCTCGTTGATGTCGTCGATGACGAGCGGGACTGCGAGGTAGATACGATCTAGGTCTTGTCCAACGCAACCCGCTCGTAGCGGTTTTCATAGGACAGCTACCAACGACGGAAGCGGTCCACGATCTGTGCGATACCCACGGCGCCGGCCAGCAGCGCAACGGTCACCGGCCCCGTGGGCAAATCCCACCGGAACGACATGACGAGGCCGCTCAGCATCGCGGCCACGCCGATCGCCGCCGACAGGGCGAAGGCCGCCGCGAGGCTCTGCGTCAATAGCAGTGCAGCCATCGCGGGGAGGGTGAGGAGCGCGAACGACAGGAGCGTGCCCGTCGTGCGAAGGCCGACCGACACCGCGACCCCCACGAGCAAATAGAGAAACATCGTCCATGCGCCCGTCCACACGCCGGCCGCGCGCGCGGCGTCCGTGTCGAAGAGCACGAGGATGAGCCGCTGGCCGACCATGATGTGGATCGCCACGATGGCCGCGGCGATGGCGACGAGCATCCAGGCTTCGACGCGTGTGACCGTGAGGATCATGCCGAACACCAGGCCCATGACGTGCACAGTGTCGACGGCCGAGCGTGCGAGGACGAGGGCGGTCAGCGCGGCGGCCGCCGCATATCCCCACCCGACGAGTGACTCCGCCGGCACGCGCCGCGGCGTGGCCGTGAGCGCGAGGGAGAGAGCGGCGGCCATGGCGGCGCCAATCACCACAACCTCCGGCGGCAGCCCTGCGGTGAGCGCGACTGCGGCGCCGAATGTGGCGACGTTCGCGATCGTCAGACCGACGAAAACGACACGGCGCAGGACGATGTACACGCCGAGAATGGACAGCGCGACTGCGGCGGCCGAGCCGCCGAGCGCGGCCATGCGCACGAACCCCAACTCGAACATATCACTCATCGGGCGTGCCTACGACGAGCGCGCGTTGTCCGCCGATCGTCACCACTCGGACGGAGACGCCATAGAGCGTCGCCAGGATCTCCTCGGTCAACACCTCGTGCGTTGGCCCCACCACGATCGCGTCAGCGCGCAACAGCAGCATCGTGGTCGCGAGATTCATGAGCATCGGTAGTAGGTGCGTCACGAGGACGATGGTCAACCCGCGCGCGCGAGTGAGCTGGCGCAGGATGTCCATAAACGCATGCTCGTGCGCGAGGTCCATGGCCATTGTGGGCTCGTCGAGTACCAGGAGGTCCGGATCGCCGGCGAGCGCGCGGGCCACGAGCACGAGCTGCTGCTCGCCGCCGGAGAGCTCGCGTAAGAGTCGTCCTGCCACCCTTTCAACGCCGAGGATGCGCATCGCCTCGCGCGCCTTGGCGCGTTCGTGGTCGCCGACGCGTCGAAACAGAGGCATGCCGGGAATACACCCCATGACCGTGACCTCGAGGGCGGTGAGTGGGATGATCGTGTCGATTCGCTCGCGCTGCGGTACGTAAGCGACGCGCACCGACGGATCGCGATAGACGCGCCCGGCGAGCGGAGGCAAGATGCCGAGAAGTGTCTTGAGGATCGTCGTTTTGCCGGCGCCATTCGCGCCTGCGATACCGACAAAAGCGCCACGGTGGACCTGAAACGCCACGTGCTCTCGGATGGAGCGGCCGCGATAGCCGACGCTCACGTCGGTCAGGCTCAAGAGCACGTCACGCGCTGGGTCCTGGGCAGGCATCGGCCGAGTATAGTCGTCGGTGGGGCGCAGGGCCTAGCCCAACTTCCACGCTTCTGAGGGGCAGAGATGTGGGACTGGAGCAATGAGACCAAGGTCTGATTCCCCTGGCCGACGCCTGCGCGGTATGTTTTACCTTCGATTCCCATGCGGTGCACGGGATCGGCGCTGGCCGCGACGCATCAATGTGAAGGGAGAACCCGAATGACTGGGCCCCTTGGAGGTCCGTGGCCGAAGATTCTGGCCCCTGTCGCGCTGGTGCTGGTGCTCATCGGCGTCACGCATGCACAGCCTGACCCGCTTCCCTCGTGGAATGACACCGCGCCCAAGAAGGCCATCGCCGCATTCGTCAGCCGGGTGACGACGCCCGGCTCGCCCGACTTCGTTCCGCTCGCCGAGCGCATCGCTACCTTCGACAACGACGGCACTCTTTGGGCCGAGCAGCCGATGTACTTCCAGGCCATCTTCATCCTCGACAGGATCAAGCAGCTTGCGCCGCAGCACCCGGAGTGGAAGAGCAAGGAGCCGTTTGCCTCGGTGCTGAAGGGCGATACGAAGGCGGCTCTGGCCGGGGGCGAACGGGCGTTGCTCGAGATGGCGATGGCCACGCACGCGGGAATGACCACCGAGGAGTTCGGCCAGATCGTCACCGCCTGGCTGGCCACCGCAAGGCACCCGAAGAGCGGGCGTCCCTACACGGAGATGGTCTATCAGCCGATGCTGGAACTGCTCAATTACCTGCGCGCCAAGGGTTTCAAGACGTTCATCGTGTCCGGCGGCGGCATCGAGTTCGTTCGTCCGTGGGCCGAGCGGGTGTACGGCATTCCGCCCGAGCAGATCGTCGGCAGCAGCATCAAGACGAAGTACGAGATCCACGACGGCAAACCTGTGCTCGCCCGACTCCCTGAGTTGAACTTCATCGACGACAAGGCGGGCAAGCCCGTCGGCATCAACCAGCACATTGGCCGCCGCCCGGTCATGGCCTTTGGCAACTCTGACGGCGATTTCGAGATGCTAGAGTGGACGACGGCGGGGGCCGGGCCACGCCTGGGACTCCTCGTGCGCCACACTGATGCCCAACGCGAATGGGCGTACGACCGCGACTCGCCGGTCGGCCGTCTCGCGCGCGGCCTCGACGAAGGTCCGCGACGCGGCTGGATCATCGTGAGCATGAAGGATGATTGGAAGGTGATCTTCCCGTTTGACAAGAGGTAACCACGAGCGATGGGAGACGCGTGAGCGATCAACCGGAGGTGAGCCGCGTCGTCGACCTGGTGTCGTACCAGGCTGGTGCCATCGTCAGCCGGATTATCGTCAAGCGGGAGACGGGCAACGTTACGCTCTTTGCCTTTGACGCGGGTCAGGAACTGAGCGAGCATACCGCGCCTTACGATGCCCTGGTCCAGATCTTGGACGGCGAAGCGATGATCACGGTCGCAGGACGCCAGCACCGCCTCACCGCAGGCGAGATCATCCTCATGCCCGCGCATCAGCCGCACGCGCTCAAGGCAATCTCCCGGTTCAAGATGCTGCTGACGATGATCCGATCGTAACCCATAATCCGGCGCCCCCTCCCACCCGCGGCGCCGTTCGTTCGAAAATTGAACCACATCTATTTCGAATGATGTCCGGGTGCATAGTTCTGCATTTGTTCGGACGGACGACTCGGGCCACCGTCCTGAGGCCCCTGAACCGTCCGGCGCGGCGCCGTCGGCACCACAGGCGTCCAATCTCCTGATAGGATGAGCCTGGCGCAGAGGTGGCCGTGGTCGATGAGGAAGAGGGTCACCGTGGGGCTCGCGGGGGCACTGCTCATCCCCGTCGTGGTGCTGAGTGCGGCGCGGGTCACGATCGGCACCGGCCCGTGGAGCGGCGTCTACTTCCCCCTGGGTGTCGCGCTCGCGAACCTCCTGAACAAGCACATCCCCGGAGCGGGCGTCGTCTCCGTGCCGGTAGTCGGCTCCGCCCATGCGCTCGAGCGCGTCCACACCGGCGAGCTCACGGTTGCGATCGTCGGCCTCGCCACCGCACATTTTGGCGTGCGCGGGCAGCGGGAGTTCGATCGAAAGTACGACAATGTCGGGTTCGTCATGGCTGGAATGGACGCTGGCCAGAGCCTGGTCACTCGGGCCAGCTCCGGGATCAAGACGTTTGCCGACGTCAAGGGCTTGCGCCTCGCCGTCAATGCCCCGGCGTCCCGGGCCCTGCTCCTCGACGTGCTCAAGCTCTACGGCGTGAAAGAAGCTGACGTCCACCTCCAGATCATGAACTTCGCGGGACAGATCGCCGCACTGAGGGAGGAGACCATCGATGCGGGCTTCCTGGCGGCCAGCCCGCGCAACGCCGACCTGGCGAACCTCGCCGCCGACCAGCCGATTCGTATCCTCGGTCTGGAGCCGTCGCAGGCGAAGGGGTTCCAGACGTATGCCGACTGGACCCCAGTCGTCATCCGGGCGAGAACCTATCCGGGACAAGATCGCGACCTGGTCGTGCCGGGGACCCACACGACTCTCCTCGCCCACAAACAGGCCGACCCAGCGCTGATCTATCGGATCGTCAAGACCATCATTGACCACGGCAAGGAATTCGGCAACCTCCATCCCGGCGGCCGGGAGTTCACGGTCGAAAAGACTCGGTCCCTCGTTGAGAGGAACCTCGTTCCGATCGCCTTCCACCCGGGCGCCGAGCGCTATTGGCGGGAGAAGGGCGTGCTGAAGTAGCTGTTGCGGCGGCTG
>DATBIM010000027.1:0-13540 GCA_036556905.1 Candidatus Methylomirabilota bacterium | reverse complement strand
GCCCTGGCGGCGCTTGGTGCCCCACAGGAGGTCGCTCAGCCCGCCGCCAGACTCGGCGGCCTTCTCCGTCTGGGCGGTGCCGGGCCGGGCCGGAGCGTCGGCCGGCGCCGCTCGCCGGCTGAGGATCTCGTAGGCCGATTCTCGGTTCACCGGGCTGTCGTACTTCGCGCCGACCGGGCTGCGGGCCCGCACCGCCGCGCGCTCCTCGGGCGTGATCGCCCCCATGCGGCAGCGAGGCGGTGCCATCAGCGTGCGCTCCACCGGCATCGGCACCCCCTTGTCTTGCAGGGTGGAGACCAGCGCCTCGCCGACGCCGAGCTGGCCGATCACCTTGGCCACGTCGAGCTTGGGGTTGGGGACGAACGTCTCGGCGGCGGTGCGCACGGCCTTCTGGTCACGCGGGGTGAAGGCCCGCAAGGCGTGCTGGATGCGGTTGCCGAGCTGGCCGAGGATCTCGTTGGGGACGTCGTCGGGGAACTGCGAGCAGAAGTACACGCCCACGCCCTTGGAGCGGATGATCCGGACCACCTGCTCCACCCGCTGGCGCAGGGCCGGTGGGGCGTCGTCGAACAGCAGGTGGGCCTCGTCGAAGCAGAACACCAGCTTGGGTCGGTCGAGGTCACCCACCTCGGGCAGGTTCTCGAACAACTCCGACAGGAGCCACAGCAGGAAGCTCGAGTACATCCGGGGCTTGAGGATCAGCTGGTCGGCGGCCAGGATGTTCACGATGCCGCGGCCGCTGATGTCGGTGCGCAGCAGGTCAGCGAGCTCCAGCGCCGGCTCGCCGAACAAGGCCTTGCCGCCTTCGCGCTCCAGGGTCAAGAGGGCGCGCTGGATGGCCGCCACCGATTGGGCGCTGACCAGGCCGTACTGGGCCGAGATCTCCTTGCGGTTGTCGGTGACGAAGGTGAGCAGGGCGCGTAGATCATCGAGGTCGAGCAGCAGCAGGCCACGATCGTCGGCCAGCTTGAAGGCGATCTCCAACACGCCGGCCTGGGTGTCATTGATCTCGAGGATGCGTCCCAGCAGGCTGGGGCCGATCTCGCTGACGGTCGCGCGCACGGGATGGCCGGCCTTGCCGTAGAGATCCCAGAACACGACGGGAGTCGCTTCGGGCGCATAGCCTGCGATGCCGATCCTGGCGGCCCGCTCGGTCAGCTTCTCGCTGGGTGTCCCGGCCATGGCCAGGCCGGCGACATCGCCCTTCACGTCGGCCATGAAGACCGGCACGCCCAGACGGGAAAACCCTTCGGCCAGGACCATGAGAGAGACAGTCTTGCCGGTGCCGGTAGCGCCGGCGACCAGGCCGTGGCGGTTGCCGTATCGGGCCAGCACGTGGACGGGCTGGTCACCCTTGCCGATCACTATCGTGTCCATACCGGGCGGATGATAGGGTCGGGGCTCGCGCATGCGCAAGCGCGACCTCACCGAAGCCACTTGACGCGGGCCTCGTTTGATCAGATTCTCTGGCCCACAATTCGACCGGGCCCGCCGGGGCAGGGGAGGAAGCGATGGCTCGTGGCATGCTGCTGCTGGTGATGGCTCTGGCGCTGACCGTTGGCGTGGCGGGGCCGGTCGCCGGCCAGGCCACCCCGGCGGGTGAAGTGGTCATGGCGTGGCATGTCACGATCGCCCCGGCGTGGTTCGATCCCTCCACCGCGCCGCCTCAGATCACCCCGTTCGGCATGATGTACGCCATCCACGACGCACTCGTCCGTCCTCTGCCCGGCCAGAAGATGGGCAACAGCCTGGCCGAATCGTGGAAGGAAAGTCCCGATGGGCGCCTGTACGAGTTCAAGCTGCGCAAAGGCGTCAAGTTCCACAACGGCGATCCCGTCACCGCCGAGGACGTCAAGTTCAGCTTCGAGCGCTACAAAGGCGCCGCGGCCAAGCTGCTGCAGGAGAGGGTCCGCCAGGTGGAGATCGTCGATCCCCTCCTGGTGCGCTTCCATCTCAAAGAGCCCTGGCCGGATTTCATGACCTTCTACGGCACCACGGCCTCGGCCGCCGGAATCGTGGTGCCCAAGAAGTACATGGAACAGGTCGGTGACGACGGCTTCAAGAAGCATCCCATCGGCGCCGGACCCTACAAGTTCGTGAGCCACAAGCCCGGCGTGGAGGTGGTGCTGGAGGCCAATACCGGACACTGGCGCAAGGTGCCCAACATCAAGCGGTTGATCATGAAGAGCGTGCCCGAGACCACCACGCGGGTGGCCATGCTGAAGAACGGCGAGGCGGACATCGCCAATGCCCTCGACGGCGAGGACGCCCTGAACGTGAAGCGGGACGCGCGCCTGCAGCTCAAGCCGTCCAAGCACGCCTCCATCTTCTGGATCGAGTTCCCCGACCAGTGGGACCCCAAGTCCCCCTGGCACGACAAGCGGATGCGGCAGGCCGTCAACTACGCCCTGGATCGAGCGGCGATCAACGAGGCCGCCTGCCTGGGGTTCTGTCCACCGGCCGGGGTCATCGTTCCCCGGGTGATGGACTTCGCGCTGCAAGTCCCCCCCCACCCCTATGACCCGGGCAAGGCCAAGCAGCTCCTGGCCGAGGCCGGGTATCCGAACGGGTTCGACGCCGGGGAGTTCGTGCCCATTCCTCCATTCTTCGTGGTGGCCGAGGCGTCCGTGAACTACTTGAAGACCGTCGGCATCCAGGTGCGGATGCGACCGATGGAGCGCGCCGCGTTCTACGCCGCCTGGCGGGAGAAGAAGCTTCACGGGCTCTTCCTCGTGGCGGCCGGAAATTCCGGCAACGCGGCCAGTCGGGTCGAGGCGTTCATGCACTCCAAGGGCAGCTACGCCTACGGCGGCTATCCCGACATCGACGACCTGTTTCACCAGCAGGCCCGGGAGCGGGACCCCGGCAAGCGTGAGGCCCTGCTCCATCGCATCCAGCAGCTCACGATCGATCGCGTGATGTTTGCCCCGATCATGGACTACCGCACCCTCCGCGGTGTGGGGCCCAAGCTGGCCGACCCCGCGATGGACACGATCCACCTCTACCCCTATGCGGCGTACGAGGACATCAAGCTCAAGACGCAGTAAAGGAGATCGCAGTCGGGAGCGTGCGTTACTTCTGTCACGAGCATCCGGACACGCTCACGCTGCCGACACGGGTCGTCGCCGCGCGGCCGGGCGCCGTGGTCCTCGAGCTGACGCCGTTCTATCCCGGCGGCGGCGGCCAGCTCGCCGACCGCGGCCTGCTGCGCTGGAGCGGCGGCGAGACGCGGATCGTCGCCATCGAGGCTGAGCCCGGCCGCATGTGGCACGTGCTGGCCGACCCCGTGGAGGTGTCGGGTTCGGTCGAGGCCGTCGTCGATCCCGCCTTCCGCGCGATGATGACCGAGCTGCACACGGGCAGCCACATCCTCAATGCGCTCGTCTTCCAGCAGTTCAAGGGCGCGCTGGTCACCGGGGCCCAGCTGAACGACGATGGCACGGCGCGGATGGATTTCGACCTGCCCGAGGCCGACAACGACCGGCTGCGCGCCCTGGAGGCCCCGATCAACGACGTGATCCGCCAGGACCTGCCGGTCCGTTACGTGTGGGTGCCGATGGCCGAGGCCGCCGCCCAGCCCGGCCTGCTCCGCAGCAAGTCGGTGACACCGCCGCCCGGCGCGGACGGCACCGTGCGCATCGTCGAGATCCTGGGGCTCGACCGTCAGGCCTGCGGGGGCACCCACCTGGCCTCGACGGCGCAGTCGCGCCCCCTGCGCATCGTGAAGATCGACAACAAGGGGCGCCACAACCGCCGCGTGCGCATCGCGCTGGCGAGCGACTAGAGGCCGGCGCGGTTCTGGCCTTTCACCGCGCGGTTGACGACATTGACCGGCCACTGGCCGGTCAGCACCCGACGCACTTCGCCGGGGGCGCCGGCCTGCAGGCCCACCAGCGCCTGCTCGCTGTACCAGGCCACGTGGGGCGTGATGATCACGTTATCGCGGCCGCGCAGGGGATGGGGATCGGGCAGGGGCTCGGGATCCGTGGTGTCGAGCGCGCAGCCGGCGATCCGCCCCGCGTCCAGGGCCCGCACCAGGGCCGCGGTGTCGACGATGGGCCCCCGGGAGCAGTTGATGAGAAACGCCGTCCGCTTCATCTGCGCGAAGGCCTCGTCGCCGATCATCCCGCGGGTCTCGGGGACCAGCGGCGGATGGACGGAGACGAAGTCCGCCTCCCGCAGCACCTCGGCCAGCTCGCGCTTGTCGCCGGGGGCCGGGAACTGCCCGGCCGGCACGAAGGGGTCGTAATAGAGCACACGCATGCCGAAGGCGGCCGCTCGCACCGCCACCGTGCGGGCGATGTTCCCGAAGCCGACCAGGCCTAACGTGCGCCCGGCGAGCCGGAACAGGGGCTTGCCGGGCGGGACCTCCCAGCGGCCGGCCCGCACCAGGCGCTCGTAGAACGGCACCTTGCGGGCGCAGGCCAGCAGGAGCGCCATGGTGTGCTCGGCGACTTCCTCGATGCAGTAGGTCGGATTGTTGGTGACGATGATCCCTGCCGCGGTCGCCGCCGCCAGGTCGATGGTGTCTACGCCGATGCCGTAGCGGGCGATGATCTTGCAGCGCGGCATGCGGCCCATGGCCTCGGCGGTGATGGGGCCGGCATAGGTGTTCAGCAGGGCGTCACAGTCCTCGGCGTGGGCGAGAAACTCGTCGGGCTTCTTGGTCTGCAGGGCCACCAGGTCGGCCAGGCCTTCGAGCGTCTTCTGCTCGACGTCCAGGGATTCCCAGACGTAGTCGGTCAGCACGACCTTGGCCCGGCCGGCCATCGGCTCAGGCCTTCTCGTCCTGGGGCGTGATGGGCAGCGTCACCGGTCGCCGGCGGCGCGCCGCGAGGTCGAGGGCCTTGGTGAGCATGAGACGGTTGTGCGCCTCGGCGGCGGTGGCGTGCGGGGTGGCATGGCCGAGGGCCAGGCGGCCCAGCCAGGAGGTGGTCTCCTCGCGCATGGGCCCCCACAGCTCACCGAGCGCGATGTTGCCGGGCGGATAGCTCTCGAGGAAATCCACGTTGCGCGTGGTCTCCGGGGTGTAGCCGGCCTGCTGGGGCAGGGCAGTGGCCATGATGACGTCGCGGTGGGTGTCGTCGATGGTGAGCACGCCCTCCGTGCCCACGATCCCGATCTCCAGGCTGTACACCGAGCCCGGCCACACTACCGGCAGCGCCCACGAGATATTCAGGTGGTAGAGGGAGCCGTCGCTCATCGTGATGAGGCCGGCGGTGGCGTCGATGCCCTTGTGGGTGGGGCCCAGCACGCGATCGATCGAGCGCGCGTAGGCCTCCACCGGGGTCTTGCCCTCCATCAGCCACATGACCACATCCAGCGCGTGGGTGCCCGAGATGACCATGGGCGAGATCGTCTCGGGACGGTCCGTGCGCCGGTAGTTGTCGAGGGCGACCAGGCGATTCATGAAGGCCCGCGAGGTCACCAGGGTGACGTCGCCGAGCTGACCCGTCCGCACCTTCTCCTTGGCGACCAGGAAGCGCCGCCGGAAGCGCTGGGTGTAGCCCACCACCGCGTCGACGCCGGAGCGCTCGATGGCCGCCAGCACGCGGGCGGAGTCGGCCAGCTCGGTGGCCAGCGGCTTCTCGATCATCAGGCTGAGACCCCGCTCGACCCCGGCCAGGATGGGATCGACGTGCAGGTGCTCGTCGGTGGCGATCACCGCGGCGGTCACTTCGGGGCGCCGGAGCAGCTCGCGAAAGTCGGTGGTGACGAACTCGGCGCCGATCCGCTCGGCCACCTGCTTGCCGTGATCGGCCCGCGTCTCGGCCAGGCCGATCCAGCCGACATTGGGATGCCGGGCGGCGATCTCGCCCCGGATGAGGCCGATCCGACCCGCGCCGACGATGGCCAGGCCGATGCGTTTCGCGGACCGCGCAGCGCTCATGAGCTCCTCCCGGGTCGATTTTACGCGATTGCCGGGGGCCGGCGTTGTGTGCTTAAATCGCCGGCGCTTCCACCCCGATCGGAACCCCAAGTGCGAGCGGAGGACCTGCATGGGTAGCTTCGGCACCGTCGGCGTCGACTGGCAGCAACGCATCAACTGGGACCGCTTGCGGAAGTACCGCCTGGAGCGGGCTCGGGAGCGGATGAGGGCCCACGGGCTGGGCGCCCTCGTGCTCATGTACGACGAGAACGTCCGCTACGTGACCAGCACGCTGACGCCGGGCTGGAACCGGCTCAAGCCGGGGCTCCGCTACGCTCTGCTGTGCGGCGATGGTGCGCCGGTGCTGTTCGAGCAGGGCGACATCGGCTTCCAGATCCAGCGCCACGCCCCCTGGATCCCCGAGGAGAACATCCGCTACTCCTACGCCTGGATCAAGGGCGCGGCCGGCCCGGCCTCCAAGCAGCAGGTCAAGAAGTTCACCGACGCCATCGTGAAGGAGATGCGGCGCTACGGGGTGGCCGACCAGACCCTGGGCGTGGACTTCATCGACATCAACATGCTGCAAGCCTTCCAGGAGGCCAAGATCAAGTGGGCCGACGGCATGTCCCCCATGATGGAGGCCCGGGCCGTCAAGAACGAGGACGAGCAAGAGTGCCTGCGCATCGTGGGCGCCATCGGGGATGCCGCCCACTGGGAGACCATGCGCTTCCTCAAGCCGGGCGTCACCGAGAACCAGGTGACCGCCCACATCATGGAATACCTCTATGGCATTCCCGGCATGGAGGACGTGGAAGACGTCATCGTGTCGTCCGGGCCGAACACCTGGCCCAACTGGCGCAACTTCTCGGACCGCATCATCAAGCCGGGCGAGATCGTCTTCATGGACCTGGCCGCGCTGACCTGGAACGGCTACAAGTCCTGCTACTACCGCACCTACTGCGTGGGCAAGAAGCCGACCCAGGAGATGAAGGACTACTACGCCCTCGCCCTCAAGTGGCTCTACGATTCGATCAACACGGTGCGTCCGGGCGTGACCACGCGGGACATCGCGCTCAAGTGGCCCTCGGCCAAGGAGGCGTGGGGCTACGAGGAGGAGGACCAGGCGGCCGCCAACCTGTGGGGTCACGGCCTGGGCTTGGCCCAGTACGACCCGCCCGTGATCTCGCGCATCTGGTCGCTCGACCACCCGCTGAAGATCGAGCCCGGCATGGTCTTCGCTCTGGAGACGCAGCACGGCAAGAAGTACCAGTTCGGCGTGCGCATCGAGGAGATGCTGATCGTGCACAATGACCGCACCGAGATCATCTCGAACTTCCCCGTCGAGGAAATCACATTCGTCGATTAGCCGGGCCATGACGCGCGCCGCAGTATTGCAGGCCCCCCGGCGCTTCACCTTCGAGGAGCGTCCCACGCCGACCCCCGGCCGGGGGGAAGTGGTCGTAAGGACACTGGCCACCGCCGTCTGTCACACCGATCTGGCCATCTACACGGGCCAGCACCCGGGGGTGCGCTACCCGGTGGTGGTCGGCCATGAGTCCACCGGGATCGTCGAGTCCGTCGGCCCGGGCACCAGCCGGGTGGCGGTCGGCCAGCGGGTCATCATCGACCCGATCATCACGTGCGGCACGTGTGACTCCTGCGAGCGAGGGCGGCCCAATCTCTGCCGGCGGGCCGGCCTGTTCGGCCGCGAGGTCGAGGGCTCGCTGGCCGAGCACGTCGTCCTGGCCGAACGCTACCTGCATGTGCTGCCCGATGCTCTCTCGCTGGAGGTGGCCACGCTCATCGAGACCCTGGCGACCGTACGCCACGGCCAGGAGCGCGTGGGCATCTCGCCCGGCGACGCCGTGGTCGTGCTGGGCCAGGGGGCCACCGGGTTGCTGCACACCCAGCTGGCCCGATTGTCGGGGGCGAGTCCGCTGGTGGCCGTGTCCCGCAGCCCGTGGAAGCTCGACCTGGCCCGGCGCTGGGGGGCCACGCACGTCGTGCGCGGGTCCGGGCAGGACGTGATCGACGAGGTGCTGGGCATCACGCAGGGCGCGGGCGCCGACGTCGTCATCGAATCCACGGGCATCGCGTCCCTCGTCCGCCCGGCTATCGACATGCTGCGACCCGGTGGCAAGCTGCTCGTCTACGGCATCGGTCACGATCCCGTCGAGGGGCTCACCACCTTTCCCTTCTACTACAAGGAGCTGACGATCTACGGCTCGCGTGGCCTCACCGCGGCGGACTTCGCGCCCTCCATTCGCCTGGTGGCCAGCGGGGCCATCGATCTCGACGGCTTCGTCACCGCGCGCTACCCGCTGCCCCGCGTGGCCAGCGCGTTCGAGGAGTACGAGCGCGATCCCGCCCGCATGCTCCGCATCGTGATCGTCCCCGATGCCTGAGCGCCAGGACGTCACCGTCGCCCTCACGGATGCTCAGGGGGCGACCGCCGATCGGGTGGGCGCCAAGGTGGCGACGCTGGCCCGGCTCCACCGCGCGGGCCTGCCCGTGCCCGACGGCGTCTGTCTCACCGCCGAGGCCTACCGTCGGCAGCTCGCCCTGGCCGGGCTCGCCGAGACCGCGCGGGAGGTCGCCAGCGCCGATCCGTTCCAGGCCCGACGGCTCGCGCTGACGATCAGGCTCGGATTCGCCCGCGCGGAGCTGGATCCGGTGATTGCCGCGGCGCTCGACGCCGCCTGGAGCGGGCTGGCCGGCGGCGCCGGCGCCCAGCTGGCCGTTCGCTCGTCGGCGCTCGGCGAAGACACCGCGTCCGCCTCCTTCGCCGCTCAGTTCGAGACCTTTCTCGGCATTGCCGAGCCGACCGACCTGGTGACCGCGGTGCGCGCCTGCTGGGCGTCGCTCTGGTCCACCCGCGCGCTGCGGTACATGCGCGCCTACGAGGTCGATCCCGCGCAGTCCGCCATGCCGGTCTTGATCCAGACCATGATCGACGCCGAGGCTGCCGGGGGCGCGTTCAGCCTGACTCCCGAGGACCAGATCGTGCTGACCGGCACCTGGGGGCTCGGCTCGGCCGTGGCGCAAGGCGATGTCGTCCCCGACCGTTACCTCCTGGGCCGCGACGCTTCGCTGCAGGGGATCGAGCCCGGACGCAAGGAGCACCGGGTGGCCGCGGCGGGCGCCGGCCCCCGCTGGCTCGCGGTGGAGCCCGGGCAGGTCGAGGCGCCATGTCTGACCGAGGCCGAGGCCGCGGAGCTCGCGCGGCTCGTGCTCTGGGCGGAAGGCGAGCTCGGCTCGGCCGTGGAGATCGAGTGGGCCAAGGACGGACAGGGGTTCTGGATCTTGCAGGCGCGGCCGCTACGCCTGGAGCCGCGGGTCGCCGCCGACGAGCTGTGGAGTCGGCATCCGGCGCTGACCGGTCAGCCCGCGGGGATCGGCTGGGGCACCGGTCCGGCCTGCCTGGTCCTGGACGAGCGGGACCTCGATCGGGTAACGATGGGAAGCGTCGTCGTGACCCAGGTCGGAGGCCCGGCGCTCGCCGCGGTGCTGCCGCGCGCGGCGGGCGTGGTGGCCGAGCTCGGCGGGAGCACCTCGCACCTGGCCGCGCTGGCGCGCGAGCGCGGCATTCCGGCCGTGCTTGGCGCGCGGGGCGCCACCCGGCGGATCCCCGAGGGAGCGACCGTGGCCGTGGACGGCATCACCGGCGTCGTCCGCTGGGTCCGCTGAGGATGCTGGTGCCGGGCTCGGATCGCTCGAACAGGTAGCTGCGCACGCCGCGGCAGCCTGGGATCGAACGCGCCATGGTTTCGATGGCCGTCCGGCAGCCGGCGTTCTCCACGGGCCCCGAAAGCCAGAGGACGCCATCATGGGCGTCGATCAACAGGTCGACACCGATCGCCCGCCGCGTCTCCACGCTCAGGCGGGCCTTCAGCTCAGCGACGAGCTCATTATCCGGACGGAGGATCGGCGCCGCGGCTGGGCGGCCTGAGCCTGGGGTCACATACGGGGCAAGCCGGATCGGAGGCACCGGTGGAGTCTTCACGCTGGCGATGGCGACGCGATTCACGAACGACCATAGCGCCATCACGCCGAACATCATCAGTGTGATGACCATCTCCAGCACCCGCCGGGCGGGCCCGGGAGCCACCGTGACCTCGACGAGACCGATAAGGCCGACCAGGAGCCCAAACAGCGCGTAGAGCGCTCCCCATCTCGGCTTCCGGACCGTGTTCCACATCGCCGCCACCTCCGCGCGCCTTCCCTCTAGGAGTGTGGCAGAGGCCGCGTAGAGGGGTCGTCAAGAGGGCGCCCGGGCGCGTCAAGAACGCGTTAACGGCGATTCGTCACTCTGCGGCCAGCCGGTAGCCCACGCCCGGCTCGGTGAGCAGATAACGGGGCCGGGCCGGCTCGGCTTCGAGCTTGTGCCTGAGGTGCGCCATGAAGACGCGGACGTAGTGAGCCTGGTCGGTGTGGGTGGGGCCCCAGACCTCGCGCAGCAGCTGCTGGTGGGTCACCACCTTGCCGGCATGGTGCGCCAGCGTGGTCAGCAGCTTGTATTCGATCGGCGTCAGGCGAACCTCGCGGGATCCCAGCACCACCCGGCGCCGCACGTAATCGATCTGCAGCTCGCCCACCTTGAACGCCGCCTCGCCGCCCTCGTGCGAGGCACCCGCCGTATGGCGGATCGCTACCCGGATCCGCGCCATGAGCTCGCCGGCGCCGAACGGCTTGCTCATGTAATCGTCGGCACCGGCGTCGAGGGCCGCGACCTTGTCGTGCTCCTGGCCCCGGGCCGAGAGCACGATGATGGGGACAGTGCTCCACTCCCGCAGGCGACGGATGACCTCGAGCCCGTCCATGTCCGGCAGGCCGAGGTCGATGACGACGACGTCCGGGAGCCGCGCGCCGACTTCTACCAGGCCGTCGGCGCCCGTCGTGGCCTCGTATAGCCGGTAACCCTGGCTGGCCAGCGTGGCTCGCAGGAAACGGCGGATCTGTGGCTCATCCTCGATGAGGACGACGGATGGCTCAGGCACTGACCGGAACGGAGGCGGGTGGGGTTTCCGCCAGGGGCAGCGTAAAGAGGAACGCCACGCCACCCTCGGGAAGGTTCTGGGCCCAGATGCGCCCGTTGTGGGCTCGGACGATCCCATGGCAGATCGCCAGGCCGAGCCCGGCGCCACGGCCGACGGCGGGTTGCCCACGATAGAACTTCTCGAAGACCTTGTCCTCGTCGCCCGGGGGCAGCCCCGGGCCGCGGTCGGCGACCTCGACAGTGACGGCGCGATCGGTGCCGGTGGCAATGATCGTGATGGGGCTGCCGGGTGGCGTGTATTTGACGGCATTGTCCAGCAGGTTCACCAGCACTTGCTCGATGAGCACGTCGTCGATGGGCACCAGCGGAAGATCCGGCGGGACGCGGGTGGTCACCCGACGATCGGCGAGGCGCTTGCCGAGGCGGCTCAGCGCCGCCCCGATCACCTCTTCCAGCGGATGCCATTCCTTGTGAAGCTGCAGCGCGCCGGACTCGAGGCGGGTCATCTCGAGCAGGTTCTGGACGAGGCGGTTCAACCGCTCCGCCTCCTCACGGGCGGACTCCAGCAGCTCCCGGCGCGTCGGGGCGTCCAGCCGCGCCCCATCTTCCAGGATGGCGGTGATCGCGCCGGTGATCGTGGTGAGCGGCGTGCGGAGATCGTGGGAGACCGAGCTGAGCAGGGAGTTCCGGAGACGCTCGCTTTCGATGCGGACGTGCGCGTCGCGGGCTTCATCGGCGAGGTTGGCCCGCTCGATAGCGAGCGCCATCTGGTTGCCGAAGGTCTCGAGCTGGTGGAGCTGCTCCGGCGCATCGAGAGCATGCCGGTCGGCGGGGCGGACACCCAGGACCCCCACGGGCTCCCGCGAGGCCAGCAGCGGCAGGTAGAGGGCCGAGGCGCCGGGCAGCGTCGTCGTGCCCAGACCGGCCAGCTGCCGATGCTCGTACACCCATCGGCTGACCCCGAGCTCGTTGGCATCCATGGCGTACTGGCCCCCAGCCCCGGGGGCGAGGCGGCCGCCGGCGTCGGGCAAGAGCACGACCACCTGGCTGCGGAAGACCTCGCTGATGTGGCGCACCGCGATCGCCAGCAGCGCCTCGACCCCCCGGGTGCTGGCCAGCTCACGGCTCATCGCGTACAGCGCGGCGGTCCGCTCCTCCCGCTCCCGGGCGGCCTCGGCCTGGGTCCGGATGCGGATGGTGAGGGTGCTGATGACGATAGCGACCAGCAGCATGACGACGAACGTCACCAGGTACTCGGTGTCCGAGACGGCGAAGGTGAGATAGGGCGGCACGAAGAAGAAGTCGAAGGCGGCCACGCTCAGCACGGAGGCCAGCAGCGACGGTCCTCGTCCCCAACGGGTTGCCACCGCGACCACACCGAGGAGGTACACCATGATGAGGTTCGAGACCGCGAAGAACGGGAACATGAGCCAGGCCAGACTGGTGGCCAGGAGCACGGCCACCACGGCCACCCCGAAGCCCCGCCAGTCAGTCTTGACGGGCGGCCGACGCACCGCCACCGGCGCCTCCGCCTCTCGCTCGCCGGTGATCACATAGATGTCGATCTCGCCACTGCCTTGCACGAGGGCGTCGACGATGGAGCCCATCACCAGCCGCCTCCACAGCGGGCGGCGCGGTTTGCCGACGAGAATCTTGGTGACGTTGCGGTTGCGGGCGAAGCCGAGGATGGCGTCACTCATCCTCTGTCCGGGCAACGTGACGGTCTCCGCCCCGAGCTGCTCGGCCAGCCGCAGCGTCTGGATCACCCGGTCGCGCGCCTCGGCAGGAAGCCGCCGGTGCGCAGGTGTCTCGACATAGGCGGCGATCCATTCGGCGCCCAGCCGCTCGGCCATCCGCTTGGCGCTACGGACGAGCCTCGCCGCGTCGGGCGTCGGGCCGATACACACGAGGATCCGCTCGGCAGCAGGCCAGACTTTCCCGATCGCATGCTCGCGCATGTACACGCGCATCTGCGCATCCACCCGCTCGGCGGTGGACCGCAGGGCGAGCTCGCGCAGGGCGATCAGGTTGCCCTTGCGGAAGAAGTTGCGGAGGGCCTCCTCGGCCAGCCCGGGCATGTAGACCTTGCCGTCCTTGAAGCGCTCCAGGAGATCGTCGGGCGGCAGGTCGATCAGCTCGACCTCGTCGGCCTGCTCGAGGACAGAGTCCGGCACCGTCTCCCGTACGACGACCCCCGTGATCTTGGCCACGACGTCGTTGAGGCTCTCGACGTGTTGCACGTTGACCGTCGTGTACACGTTGATCCCGGCGTCGAGGAGCTCGAGCACGTCCTGCCAGCGCTTGGCGTGCCGCGAGCCCGGGGCATTGGTGTGGGCCAGCTCGTCGACGAGGATGAGGGTAGGCCGGCGAGCCAAAGCAGCGTCGAGGTCGAACTCCCGCAGCGTCGCGCCCCGATACTCGCTGGTACGGGCGGGCAGGACCTCCAGCCCCTCGAGCAGGGCCTCGGTCTCGGCGCGTCGGTGCGTCTCCACGTAGCCCACGACCACGTCGACGCCGTCGGCCCGCTGCTCGCGGGCGGCCTCCAGCATGGCGTAGGTCTTGCCGACCCCGGCGGCCGCGCCGAAGAATACCTTCAGCCGGCCCCGGCGCTCTCGCGCCTCTTCTTCCTTGACGCGGGCCAGGAGGGCGTCGGGATCGGGCCGGGTCTCGCTCAC
>DATBIM010000026.1:0-3072 GCA_036556905.1 Candidatus Methylomirabilota bacterium | reverse complement strand
CGGTTCGTGGGCGACGACCAGCGCGCCCAGTTCGAGCGCTTCAGCACTGACGTCTTGCCCAATTTGTGAAACTGGAGGGGGCACGAGACGCGCCCCCTCCAGACCTCCCCATTCGCGCGAGGCGCTACGCGATTCGTCCTCCGCTGCCGGGATGCTCTGCGTTAGCGCGGCGCCGGGGTGTACCGCCCCGTCAACTGCGGGGTCTGCCCCTCCAGCCCTTTCTGCTGACGATCCAGCCGGGTCTCCCGGGCCCAGGTGCGCTTGAGCTCGTCGCGGACGTTCACGTGCAGCCGGCCCAGCCCCTCGCTCTCCAGCTCGATCCGGTCGCCATCCTGGAAGGCGCTCAACCCGCGATGATTGGTCCCGGTGGCCAGGACGTCGCCGGGCTCCAGGGTGTGGATGGAAGTCACCCACTCGATGCACCGGGGAATCTTGTGGGCCATGTCGCTGGTGTTGAAGTTCTGCTTGAGCTCACCGTTCACCCACAGCCGGATTTGCAGCTTGTGGGGATCGGTCACCTCGTCGGCCGTCACGATGTATGGGCCCAGGGGGGCGAAGGTGTCCCGGGACTTCATCTGGTAGAAGGTATTGCCGGACGGAGGCAGGCCGCGCGCCGAGCCGTCGATGAAGTTCGTGTAACCGAACACGTAATCCATGGCCTGGGCCGCCCGCACGTGCGACGCCCGCTTGCCGATGACCAGCGCCACCTCGGCCTCGCCCTCGAAGATGGTGGCCGGCACGTCGGGCAGCACCATGGTGTCGTCGTCGCCGATGACGGCGTTGGGCGACTTGTGGAAGGCGTTGATGGGGGCCGGCTCGCTCCGGGTGCCATCCTCCATGTAATTCACGGCCATGGCCACGATGTTGGTGGGCTTGGGCAGGGGGGCCCGAATGCGGACCCGACTGACCGGCACCCCCGTTCCCCGGGCGGCCGCCTCCTCCAGACGCCGACGATAGTCGGCGAAGCGCTCGATCAGTCCGCTGATGAGGTTGTGCGGCCCCGTCCGCGGAACATCGGCCACCACGGACGACACGTCCACCACCGCGTCGCCCTTGAGCACGCCCAGCTTGAAGTCGTCGAAGAAGAGGAGCTTCACGGGTCCCTCCTGTGCGGGTAGAGATCCTTACAGGTGCCGCCGAGGGTAGTGCCTTCGGCCGATCAAGACAAGGGCCGCTGTGCCCTCCGGTATAGATCGCACGAGCCGCTGCCTTGACAAGACCGGGATTCCCGGCGACCCTCTCGGGTCATGCGTGCGTCACTCACCGTCAAAGTTGGCCTCCTCATCACGACGCTGGTGACGCTCTCGGTCGGGCTGGTGGCGGCCTTCCTGTTGCACCGGCAGCAGCAGAGCCTCACCGATCAGATGGTCAAGCGGGGTTCCACGATCGCCGAGAACCTCGCCGCCGGCGCCAAGAGCCCCCTGCTCTCGAACGATCACCTCACCCTCACCCTTCTGGTGAGCGACGCCATGCGCGACTCCGACGTGGCCTACGTGGCCATTGTCGATCAGGACGGCAAGGCGGTGACCCATTCGGACCTGGCCCTGGTCGGCACGCCCTTCGAGCGACCGGCCGAGCTGGATCCTACCCGCGCCGGTGTCCAGGTCCGCTCGGTGAAATCACCCACCCAGGGCAACCTGCTCGTCTTCGCCGTCCCGCTGACCTTCAGCCAGGTCCCCCTGGGCACGCTCTATCTGGGGTTCAGCGAGCGGTCCATCGAGGCGACGCTGGCCGGGGCCCGGAATCAGGCTTTGCTCATCACCGCCATCATGCTGGTGCTGGGCGTGGCCGGCGCGCTCGGCCTGTCCTCCCTGCTCTCGCGCCCGATCTTCCGCCTCGTGCGCGCGACCAAGATCGTCGGCCAGGGCAACTTCGACGTGTCGCTGCCCGTCACCTCGCGGGACGAGCTCGGAGTCCTGACCGACTCGTTCAACCAGATGGCGGCCAGTCTCCGGGAGACGTCCCGCATCGAGGCCGAGCGGCGCATGCTGGAGATCGTCAGCCAGCACAAGTCGGAGTTCCTCGCCAACATGTCCCACGAGCTGCGCACACCCCTCAACGCCGTCATCGGGTTCTCCGAGGTCCTGGCCGAGCGGATGTTTGGCGACCTGAACCCCAAGCAGCAGGAGTACGTGCAGGACATCCTCACCTCGGGGCGTCACCTGCTGGCCCTCATCAACGACATCCTCGACCTCTCCAAGGTCGAAGCCGGCCGCATGGAGCTGGAGCTGGCCCCCTTCGACCTCCGGGCCGCGCTGGAGAACAGCCTCCTGCTGGTGCGCGAGCGCGCCCAGCGCCACGGCCTGCTCCTCGAGCTCGACGTCGACGACGGGGTGAGCATGGTCGTCGCCGATGAGCGCCGGTTCCGCCAGATCATGCTCAATCTGCTCTCCAACGCGGTGAAGTTCACGCCGGACGGCGGGCAGATCCGGGTGAGCGCCGTCCTGCGCGAGGGGTTCGTGGAGGTCGCCGTCAGCGACACCGGGATGGGCATTCCCAAAGAAGACCAGGGCCTCATTTTCGAAGAATTCCGTCAGGCCCGAGGCGAGTCCGCCGGCAAGCGCGAGGGCACCGGGCTGGGCCTCACGCTCACCAAGCGGCTGGTCGAGACCCATGGTGGCCGCATCTGGGTGACGAGCGAGCCCGGCCGGGGCTCTGCCTTCACCTTCACCCTGCCGGCCAAGGAATGATGAGCCTCCGGCTGCTCGGCGTCGCCCTCGGGCTGACCGCCTGCGCGACGATGGCATCGCCCGCCCCCGACGGGACACGCGTGGAGAGCCCACCACCGGCCGCGCCACCGACCAGAGCCACTCCCCCGGCCAAGGCCCCGCCCCGGGCTACGTTCGAGTCGGAGGAGTTCATCGTGACGCTGGCCGAAGCGGAGGACACTACCGCGACGCTCGCCGCCCGCTATCTCGGCGACGCCGGGAAGGCCTGGCGCATCGAGGCCTACATGGGCGCGCGGACGTTCGCCGTCGGTCAGGAGGTCGTCATCCCCAAGCGCGACTGGAATCCGGCCGGGGTGTCGCCCTCGGGCTACCAGCTCGTGCCCGTGCTCGTGTACCACAATCT
>DATBIM010000025.1:0-13794 GCA_036556905.1 Candidatus Methylomirabilota bacterium | reverse complement strand
GGGGGGCCCGTAGAGGAGCACGCCCTTGGGCGGGGTGAGCTTGTGCTCCTTGTAGTAGTCGGCGTAGAGGTAGGGCAGCTCCACGGCGTCCTTGATGGCCTCGATCTGGGTGATGAGGCCGCCGATGTCGTCGTAGCCGATGTCGGGCACTTCCTCCAGGGCCAGGTCCTCCACCTCGCTCTTGGGCAGCCGCTCCAGCAGGTAGCCCGACTTGGCGTCCATGAGGATGTGATCGCCGGTCTTGAGGCGCAGGCCACGCAGCGGATCGGCGATGATCCCGACCTTCTCCTCGTCGGCCCGCAGGGTCACCACCGCCCGCTCGGGGTCCAGCTGCTCCTTGAGGATCACCACGTCGCCCTGGATCTCGTAGGTGGCGACCTCCACGACGTTGAGGCCTTCGTTGAGGATGAGCTCCTGGCCGGGCTTGAGGGTCTCGGCCTTGATGGCCGGGTGCAGATTGACCTTCACCTTGCGGCCCTGAGCCAGGATGTTGACGGTCCCGTCCTCGTTCACCGAGAGGTAGACACCGTAGGTCGAGGGCGGCGCGCAGAGCTTGTCGACCTCCTCCTTGAGCGCGGTGATCTGCTCGCGCGCCTCGTACAGCGCGTTCACCAGCTTCTCGTTCTGATTGAAGGCCTGCACCAGCTGCCGGTTGGCCTCCCGGAGCTTGTTCTCGAGGACCATGAACTCCTTGGGCGTGTCTTCGAGCTTCTTGCGCAGATGCACTGTCTCCGCCTCGAGCGAGCGCACGTACGCCTGCAGATCCTGCACCTGGATCTCATACTCGGTGAGCCGACGGCGCGTGCCGGAATCCGACATGGCGGCGGGAAGGAATTTGGAGAAGCCTTCTCGACCGGGGCTACCTTTCTTGTCGAACTCCTTCATCACCTATCCCTCTTGTTCCGATCGCTGGTGAGCCGCATGGCACGGTCATCCAACTCGTGATGGAGTATGGCCACTACCCGCAGGAAAGTCAAGGTTCAGCGGCGTTTACAGCGCGACTTTGCCGTTTCGCCGGCGCGCTCACACCTCAGTCCCAGCAAATTCCGTACCGATCAGCGCCCCGAGCCGTCTGTTCGTCAAACCGTTGGCGCCGCGCGAGGGTTCCACGTATAAGTGGCGTATATGCCCAACCGCCTCGCGTTCACGGCGCTCGCGATGGCGTTCGTCGCCTTGACGGCGTCCAGTTCCCCACTCCGGGCCCAATTCGCGCAAGAGCGGCAGGAGATTCGGATCGGAATCCCTGGAGTTCCTACCGAGATCGAGCCCGGCATGGCACTGGAGGGCGCGGGGCCGATGATCCAGCGCCAGATCTTCGACACACTCGTTGCCTATCATCCGGCCTCTACCGACATCGAGCCCGCCCTCGCGATGCGGTGGACGTCGTCCCGCGAGGGTCTCGTGTGGACCTTCATCCTGCGTGACAACGTGCGCTTCCATGACGGAAAGGCACTGAGCGCAGCGGATGTCGTTGCCAGTCTCGAGCGGCCATTGAAGATCGGAACACGGCCAGCAGCCGCCGTGTGGTCGGCGCTCCTGCGTGGTGCGCCCGGGGTGGTGAAAGACGTGCGCGCCACGGATGCGCGGACGGTGCAGGTGACTCTCACGCAGCCCTACGCACCGCTTTTGACAGTGCTGGCGCACCCCGGGTTCGGCGTGGCCCGGCAGGTGGGAGCGGGAGCCGACGCGCGTCTGGTTGGGACGGGGCCCTATCGTCTGGCCGACATCTCGGGGGGCCGCGTCGTGCTCGAGGCCTTCCCCAACCACTGGGCAGGGCCGCCACGCGCGGAGCGGCTCGTCTTCCTCGACGTCGAGGACAATGACCACGCCGAGGCCGAGTTCAACGCGCAGGCTCTCGATGTGTGGTTGCCCCCCGGTCCGCCACGCCGAGCCCAGGGAGCGCTGTCGATCCCGGGTCCTCGCGTGGGCTACCTGGCGTTTCAGACGGAACGCGATCTGATGTCGCGCAAGAAGGTCAGGCAAGCCATCGCTGCTGCCATCGACCCCGCCGTGATCGGCGCCGCGCTCGGATCCGAGGCCGTGCCTCTGCAGTCCTACCTCCCTCCGGGGGTATGGGCGAGACGGGAAGGGTCTCCCGTGCTCGGTGGCGCGCGGCAGACGGTCATCGCGCTCCTCAAGGAGGGCCGGTGGCCGGCCGGCTCCAGCGTGACGCTGCTCGCAGCTGACGATGCCGGGCCCATCGACATCAAGGCGGTGGCGGAGGCCTTGCGGCTGTGCCTGGAGGCCGTGAAGATCGACGTGAAGGTGCGGATCGAGCCGCCTGAGCTCGCCGCGGCGGCCCGGGCGGCCGGGGATCACGACATGACCCTGGCGGAAGCCGCCGTGACCGCCGGCGACCCTCACCTCTTCCTCTACCCGCTCTCCACGAGCGAGGGGGCGGTCAAGGGCCGGCCGACCTTCAACGTGTCCTTCTACCGGAACCCTCAACTGGACGACGTCCTCGTCCGCGCGAGCCAGCTGGCCTTCCGTCCCGAGAGGCAACGTCTCTACCAGCGGGCCCAGGCCGTCCTGGCGGAAGAGATGCCCTGGTTGCCTCTCTATGTGAAGCTGCTCTGGGCGGTGGCGCGGCCCGAGGTGCGGGGACTGCGCCTGCACCCGACCGGATTTCCCCGCCTCTCCGCCGTTTCGCTGGAGGCTGGTTCGCCCGCTCTCCCCCTCGATCCCGGTCCCCCGGGCGGGCGCTAGCAGGCCGGGCTCGCGGCCCTCGGGACTGTGTGTTACAAGAGGTAGGCTCTCGCGTGCGCAATCGCGGGGCTCGTGTGTCGACGATGCCGACGATCAGCCAGACCACCGTCGAGAAGATCCAGTGGGTCTTCCCCGAGCACGCCGGCGCGCCGGGTCTGATCCACGGTGGCCGGATGATGGAGTGGATCGTCGAGGCCGGGACCCTGGCGGCTGCCCGCCTGGCCCGCGGTCATGTCGTGCTCGGGGCGATGGATGACATCGACTTTCTCCACCCGGTACGGGTCGGCGAGATCGCCATCCTGCGCGCCCAGGTCGAGCACATCGGCCGGAGCTCGCTCGAGGTCGGGGTGCGGGTCTGGGCCGAGAATGTCGCCACGCGGCAGCGTAGCGTCACCCTCAACTCGCACCTGGTCTTCGTGAGCGTGGAGGAGGATGGTCGTCCGCGTCTCGTCCCCGACCGGATCGCCCCGGCCGACGAAGCCGAGGCCAGGCTCGTGGAGGAGGCCCGTCGCCGCCGCGACGTGCGGCTGGCCCGCTTCGCCCACCGCCGGGCGCTCACGCCGCGTGCGAGATCGGGCGACACGGAGCGACGCCGCACCTCGAACAGCCCACCTTCGTTCATCCCCGGGCTCGCGGCCCCCGCTCCAACCACCGTACCCGAGCTGGCGGCCCTCGCTCCAGCAGATACAGCCTGGCGGTTCGAGTCGGTGCGGCCGGTGCTGCCCGAAGACGTCCTGTTCGGCACCACCATATCGGCGGGCCGGCTGCTGCGGCAGCTCGACGAGGCCGGCGGCATCCTGTCCATGCGGTACTGCCGCGGCCTGGTCATGACGGCCTGTGTGGACGCGATGGACTTCTACTCCCCGATCCACGCGCACGAGGTCGTGACCTTCCAGGCCGGCCTCAACCACGTCGGCACCTCGTCCCTCGAGATCGGCGTCACCGTCCTGGCCGAGAAGCCCTGGACCGGTGAGGTCCGAGAGGCCTGCACGGCCTTTCTGACCTTCGTGCACCTCGGGCCCGACCTGCGGCCGCGGCCCTGCCCGCCGTTCACGCCCGGGACCCCGGCCGAGCAGCGGCGCTGGGAGGCCGCGCTGGTCCGGCGCGAGCAGCGGCTGCAGCGGGTCAAGCGCCTGAAGGCGACCATCGTCAACGACAGCTCAGGGGAAAGAAGGTAGGACCATGTCAGGGCATTCACGCTGGTCGCAGATCAAGCGGAAGAAGGGCAAGACGGACGTCCAGCGCGGCAAGCTCTTCTCGAAGATCCTGCGCGAAATCACGGTGGCCGCCCGCAACGGCGGCGGCGACCCCAAGGTGAACATGCGCCTCAAGGCGGCCATGGAATCCGCCAAGGAGGCGAACATGCCCCACGACAACATCAAGCGCGCCATCCAGAAGGGCACCGGCGAGGTGCCCGGCGAGGCCTACGAAGAGATCACCTACGAGGGGTACGCCCCCGGGGGGGTGGCCGTCATGGTGCGCGTGCTGACCGACAACCGGAACCGTACCGCCCCCGAGATCCGGCACACCTTCGAGAAGAACGGCGGCAGCATGGGAGCGGCCGGCGCGGTGGGCTGGATCTTCGAGCGCAAGGGGATCATCCAGGTCGATGCCGAGCGAATCAGCGAGGACGACTTGCTTGCGCAGGCCCTGGAGGCCGGCGCCTCCGACATGAAGCGCGTGGAAAAAGTTTTCGAGATCGTGACAGCCCCTGGTGAAATGGACGCGGTCCGGGCGGCGCTGGAGCAGCACCGCGTGCCGGTGCTGCGCGCGGAGGTGATGTTCCTGCCCCAATCCACGGTGCGGGTGGAGGGCAAGGACGCCCCCGCGGTCCTGCGGCTCATCGAGGCGCTCGAGGAGCTGGACGACGTTCAAGCGGTCTACTCGAACTACGACATTCCGGACGAAGTTCTCGAGGCGATCTCGGCCGCCTGAGATGGCGGCCATGTCGACCGCGCGGGTGCTGGGGCTCGACCCGGGTCTGGTCGCCTTCGGCTACGGCGTCCTCGAGTCAGCGCCGGCGGGCCTGGCCGTGCTGGCCTCGGGGGTGATCCAGACGAGCGCCCGGCTCCGGCTCGAGGACCGGGTCCAACAGATCTACGACGGCGTCGTGGCCCTCCTCGACAAGCACGCTCCCGCCGCGGTGGTCGTGGAGGATCTCTACACGGAGTACCGGTTCCCCCGGACCGCGCTTTTGATGGCCCATGCTCGCGGGGTGGCGTACCTGGCGGCCCGGCAGCGCGCCGTGAACGTGCTGGCGATCGCTCCGGCCGAGGTCAAGCGCGCCGTCACGGGTAACGGGGCGGCTGGCAAAGAGCAGGTGGGGCGGGGCGTGCAGCGTCTGCTCGGCCTCGAGCAACCGCCGGGACCCTCCCACGTGGCCGACGCCCTGGCCCTCGCCTTCACCGGGCTCAGCCGGCTCCGCATCAGGGGGGCGCGCCAGGCGTGACGAGGGTCCCCATCGTTCCAACGAGTGACAGCCGATGATCGCATCGTTGCGTGGCCGCCTGCGCCGGCGCCTGGAGGACCGCATCGTGCTGGAGACGGGCGGCATCGGCTACGAGGTGCTGTTGCCCCCCATTGTGCGGGGTGAGCTGCAGCACCTGGCTGCCGAGGAGGGTGACAAGGCCAGCGAGGTGGCCCTGGTGACCTACTACCACGCTACGCGCGACCAGCCTCGCCCGGTCTTGATCGGCTTCACTGCCGAGCTGGATCGGGAGTTCTTCGAGAAGCTGATCACCGTCAAGGACATGGGACCCATGGTGGCGGCGCGAGCCCTGGCGGCGCCGGTAGCGGAGATCGCCGCCGCCATCGCCCGTCAGGACGAGAAGTATCTGCGCTCCCTGCCCGGGATCGGCCCCCAGAAGGCCAAGAACATCGTGGCCCAGCTCCACGGCAAGGTGGCCAAGTTCGCTCTGGTCCACGACGCGGTGGCCGAACCGACTCCGGCGCCGGCCGCCGCCGCCGGGGACGGGCTACGCGAGCTCGTGTGGGAGGTGCTGGTCAAGCAGCTCGGCCACCGGCCCGGCGAGGCCTCCCAGCTCATCACCGAGGCCTTCAAGCGGCGTCCCGGCATCGCCTCGGCCGAGGAGCTCTTCGACGAAATCTATCGTGGGGTGAAGGGCGCGTGAACCCGCCCCCCCTGGAGGACGCCCGGATGCTCAGCCGGATGGCCGCGCCCGAAGAGGCCCAGTTCGAGCGTCAGCTCCGGCCGCAATCGTTCGACGAGTACGTGGGGCAGGAGCAAGCGGTGGCCAGCCTGCGGGTGTCGGTGCAGGCGGCCCGCCAGCGCGGCGAGTGCGTGGATCACGTCCTGCTGTATGGCCCGCCCGGCCTGGGCAAGACCACTCTGGCCGGAGTGATCGCCAACGAGATGGGCACGAATCTGGTCACCACGTCGGGGCCAGCCATCGAGCGGGGCGCCGACCTGATGGGCATTCTCACCAACCTCGCCGAACACGATGTCTTCTTCATCGACGAGATCCACCGGCTGCCCCGGGCCGTCGAGGAGCTGCTCTACCCGGCGATGGAAGACTTCGCGGTCAACTTCGTCATCGACCGCGGCATGCACGCCCGCACCCTCAAGTACTCCCTGCGGCCCTTCACGTTGGTGGCCGCCACCACCCGGCCGGGAATGCTTTCGGCGCCGCTCCGCGAGCGCTTCGGTATCCTGCACCATCTCGACTTCTACTCGCAGGCCGAGCTGACCCGTATCGTCAGCCGCTCGGCCTCGATCCTGGGCGCCCGCGTCGAGCCCGAGGGTGCCGCCGAGATCGCCCGCCGCGCCCGGGGAACCCCCCGCATCGTCAACCGGCTGCTCCGGCGGGTGCGGGATTACGCCCAGGTCGCCGGGGACGGCCTCATCACCCTGGTCATCGCCCGGGACGCGCTGGACCGTGAGGGCGTGGACGCCCGCGGTCTCGATCGCCTCGATCGTCGTTTCCTGAGCGCCATCATCGACCACTACGCCGGGGGGCCGGTCGGTATCGAAGCGGTGGCCGCGACCATCAATGACGAGGCCGAATCGCTGACCGAGCTGGTGGAGCCCTATCTCTTGAAAATCGCGTTCGTCGTTCGCACGCCGACGGGACGGCGGGCGACGCGCGACGCCTACCTCCACCTCGACCGGCAGCCCCCCGCGGCGGCGACCGGCCAGCCGGCCCTCTTCGAGTGACCGCGACCCCATGCCCGACATCGGCAAGCTGCTCATCGCGTTCGGTCTGCTGATCGCCGGCGTCGGCGTGGTCCTGGTTCTCGCCGGTCGGGTGCCCTGGATCGGCCGCCTTCCCGGCGACATCCATCTCCAGCGCGGCAACTGGACCTTCTACTTTCCCCTGGCGACCTCACTGCTCATCAGCGCGGTCCTCACGCTGATCGTCTGGCTGCTCGGCCGCCGCAGTTGACCAGGCCCCTGACTGCTCGACCCGCTTTGGCGCCGATCATGCTCGGCGTCCTCGCTGTCCTGGCGGGGTGGGCCCCGTTCGCGGACGGCTCGGGGACGATCCGGGTGGCGCTGGTCGAGTCCACGCGCAACGTGGAGCTGCAGGGCACCGATATCGAGCTTCGCCCGCTACCGGGGGCCGAGGACTCCGCCTGCGTTCGTTGCCGCGGCCGAGGCTGGCGGGCCGCCTTTGTGCGCGCGGTGTGGACCGGCACCGCCATCGACATCGAAGGTCGCCAGGCTCCGGGGTTCCGACTCCGGAGCGACCGCGCCATCCGCTTCAATGGTCGTGAGTACGGGGCAACCATCGATCTGGTTCGACATGGTGCCGGCATGGCCGTCGTCAACGAGCTTCCCCTCGAGGAGTACCTGGTCGGTGTTCTCCGCGCCGAGGCCAGCGAGACCTGGCCGATCGAGGCCCTGCGGGCCCAGGCGATCGTGGCGCGCACGTACAGCGCTCACCACCGCCTGCTCGGCGGTGGTCGGCCGTTTCACGTCGTGGCCTCGACGGCCAACCAGCTCTTCGCGGGGCGAGTGCCCGTCGCCTCTCCCCTGTGGGCGGCGGCCCACGACACGGTCGGGCAGGTTCTCCGCCTGGACGGACGGCTGTTCCCGGCCTTTTATCACACCGAGTGCGGCGGTCATACCGAGGACCCGCGACTGGTGTTTGCGGCCCGCAACATGCCGGCGCTCCGCCCCGTCGTCTGCCCCTTCTCGGCCGGCTCCCCCCACTATGCCTGGAACCTCGACCTCTCCCTTGCCGACCTGGGCGACTTGCTGCGCCGCCACGGCATCGACGTGGGCCGCGTCACCACGATCGCGGTCAGCGAGCGGACGCCCTCGGTGCGCGCGGTGGCCGTCACGGTGCAGGGTACCCGGGGATTGGCGCGGCTGCGCGGCCATGACTTCCGCCGCATCGTCGGCTACGACACGCTGAAGAGCACGCTGTTCTCGGTGGCGATCACCGGCCAGACGGCCCGCTTCGCCGGTCGCGGTTACGGGCACGGTGTGGGCTTCTGCCAGTGGGGCGCGCGGGGGATGGCCGAGCAGGGCTACTCCGCCCGGCAGATCCTGGCCTTCTACTATCCGGACGCCACGCTGAGCCGGCTCGACGCGCGTTGAGCCAGCAACCCCCGATCCAGCCCGCTGACTTCGACAAGGTCGACATCCGCGTGGGTCTGGTCACCGACGCCCGCGAGTTTCCCGAGGCCCGACGGCCCGCGTACCGGCTGTGGATCGACTTCGGGCCTCTCGGCGTCAAGCGGGCCAGCGCCCAGATCACCCGGCATTACCGGGTCGAACAGTTGATCGGGCGCCAGATCATCGCGGTGGTCAACTTCCCGCCCAAGCAGGTAGGGCCGTTCGTGTCTGAGGTCCTGGTCCTGGGCGCCTACGACGCCGAGGGCGCCGTGGTGCTGCTCGAGACGGAACGACCCGTCGCGCCGGGGTCGCGGATCGGGTAGAGTTCCCGGGCCGTGCGGCTTCGCGATCGCATCGCTCTCGTGACCGGCGCCGGTTCTGGCATCGGCCGGGCTATCGCGCTGCGCTTCGCCGACGAGGGGGCCCGCGTCGCCGTCAACGATATCAACCCCGCGGCCGCCGAGGCCACGGTTGGCGCCATGACGCCCGGGCGGGGCCGCGCGCTGGTGGCCGACGTCGCTGACAGTGGCCAGGTCCGCCAGATGTTCGCCGCCGTGGAGCAAGAGTTCGGCGGCCTCGACATTCTCGTGAACAACGCGGGCATCGTGGTGACCGGCGGCGAAGGCCCGACGCTCGCCGCGAAGTCCGAGGCCCGCCTGACGGAGATGCTGAGCGGGCAGGGCATCCACACCCAGTGGGACATCACCCAGGAGATGAGTGACGAGGCCTGGCACCGTATGATCGGCGTCCATCTCCATGGCACGTTCTACTGCACCCGGGAGGCGCTCCGGTTGATGAGCCGGCGCAACCGGGGCGCCATCATTAACATGTCCAGCGTGGCCGCCCTCATGGGGCTCGAGAACGTGCCCCACTACAGCGCGGCCAAGGGGGGCGTCCTGGCCTTCACGCGGGCGGTGGCTCGTGAGGTGGGCTCGCGGGGCATCCGGGTCAATGCCATCTGTCCCGGCTTCATCGACACCCCGATGACGGCGCCCATCCCCCTGCTCACACGAATGGCGGTGGTGAGCCGCACCCCGCTCGGGCGGTGGGGCGAGCCTCATGAGGTGGCGGCGACCGCCCTGTTCCTGGCCTGCGACGACAGTTCCTTCGTCACCGGGCAGTGGCTCTCGCCCAACGGAGGGCTCTTCACCGGTTAGGCTGAGGACGCCGCCGGCCAGCGACATGTAGACTGAGCGACTGTGGAGCTGGAGGCCTTCGACTACGACCTGCCGCCCTCGGCCATCGCCCAGGCGCCGACCGAGCGGCGCGATGGGGCGCGACTGCTCCTGATCAACCGTGACAGTGGCGCGCTGGCCGATCGCGCCTTCGCCGACCTGCCGTCGCTCCTGCGCGCGGGCGACTGTCTGGTCGTCAACAACTCTCGGGTGATCCCGGCCCGGGTCGCCGCGCGGGACGAATCGGGTCGCCCGGTCGAGCTCCTCTTCCTCGGCGCCGAAGCCAGGCCCCGCGCCCACGCGCTGGTCCGTCCGGGCCGCCGCTGCCGGGTCGGGGCGCGCCTGCGCGCGGGAGGCGAGCCGGGTGCCCTGCTCACCGTCGTCGGTGTCGAGGCCGATGGCTCACGGATCCTCGAGCGGCCGGACGGCACCATCGCCGAGCTGCTCGAGGCGCACGGGATGCCGCCGCTGCCGCCGTACATCGCCCGGCACGCCAAGCCGGCCGCCGAGGACTGGGAGCGTTACCAGACCGTGTTTGCCCGGCTTCCGGGTTCGGTGGCCGCCCCCACCGCCGGGCTGCACTTCACGCCTGACGTGCTGCAGGCCCTGCGCGGGCGGGGGATCGAGGTCCACGAGGTCACCCTGCACGTGGGGCCGGCCACGTTCCGTCCCATCCGCACGCGCCACGTCGAGGACCACGTGCTCGCGCCGGAACGGGTGACGATCCCTGAGGCGGTGGCGGCCGCGGTCACTACCGCCCGGCGGGAGCGCCGCCGGATCGTCGCCGTGGGGACGACCACGACGCGGGCGCTGGAGGGGTCGGCCGCCGCCGACGGCCGCGTGCGGGCCGTGGACGGACACGTCGAGCTCTACATCGGACCGGGGCGCCGGTTCCAGGTCGTCGACGCGCTGCTGACCAATTTCCATCTGCCCCGCTCGTCGCTCCTGGTCCTCGTCGCCGCCTTCGCCGGCCGCGAGCTCGTCCTGCGCGCCTATCGTCATGCCATTGCTGCGGGCTACCGCTTCTACTCCTACGGCGACGCGACGTTGATCGTATGAGGCGCCGCAACTGGTCGAACGCCGGCTATGCCGGCGTCAGTGGCTCTGGGGGAGGCGTCGGAGGGGGCCGCCGCGGCCCCCGCCGACGTTCCTACGGCGACGCGACGTTGATCGTATGAGCACCAGCTTCGAGCTCCTCGCCCGTGATGGTGATGCCCGCCGCGGCCGCCTGCTCACGGCCCGCGGGCCGATCGATACCCCGGCCTTCATGCCGGTCGGCACGGCGGGAACCGTGAAGAGCCTGACGCCGGACGACCTGCGGGAGGTCGGCGCCCAGATCGTCCTGGCCAACACCTTCCATCTGCTCCTTCGTCCCGGCCATGACCTGGTGCGAGACCTGGGCGGCCTGCACCGGTTCATGGGCTGGGACGGCCCGATCCTGACCGACTCGGGGGGGTTCCAGGTCTTCAGCCTGGCCCGGTTGCGGAAGATCACCGAGGAGGGAGTCGAGTTCCGGTCGCCGATCGACGGCTCCATCCACTTTCTCTCGCCGGAGCTCAGTGTCGAGGTGCAGCAGGCCCTGGGCGCCGACATCATCCATCCGCTGGACGAGTGCCTGGCCTACCCGGCGACCCACGCCGAGACCGAGCGCTCGCTGGAGCTCACCCTGCGCTGGGCGCGGCGAGCCTGGGCGGCTCATCGTCGGGACGGGCGGCCGGGCCAGGCCTTCTTCGGGATCGTGCAGGGCGGCAGCTTCGCGGACCTCCGCCGGCGCGCCGTGGAGGAGACTGCCGCGCTGGGCTGCGACGGCTATGCGATCGGCGGCATGGCCGTCGGGGAGCCGAAGGCCACGATGTACGATCTGACGGCGGCCGCGGCCGCACACCTGCCGGCGGATCGCCCCCGGTACCTCATGGGCGTGGGCAAGCCCGAGGATCTGGTGGAGTGCGTGGCCCGCGGGGTGGACCTCTTCGATTGTGTGCTGCCCACCCGCAACGCCCGCAACGGCCAGTGCTTCACCGGGGAGGGACCGCTGGTCATCAAACAGGCCCGCTACACCCGCGACAGCCGCCCCCTCGACCAGCACTGTGATTGCTACACCTGCCGACGCTTCTCGCGGGCGTACCTGCGCCACCTCTTCGTGTCGGCCGAGCTGCTGGCGTACCGCCTGCTCACCCTGCACAACCTGCGCTTCTTCCTCGACCTGATGGCGGGCGCACGGACGGCGATCGCTGCCGGGGCCTTTGCGCCATTCCGGGCTCGGTTTTTATCGCGAACTCTTGTATCATCCGAAGGCGTTTGCCGGGAGCCTGAACCGGAGGCCGACCTTCCATGAACGTTGCCCATGCCGCCGAGATCGCCTTCGCCACGTCCGCGCCACCCGGAGGCTCGGGAACCGGCGCCGTCGCCATGCAGCTCCTCTTCTTCGCCGCGATCTTCGCCGTCTTCTACTTCCTGCTCATCCGGCCCCAGCAGAAGCAGAAGCGCGAGCGGGAACAGATGCTGACGGCCCTGAAGCGCGGCGATCGCGTGGTCACCACCAGCGGGCTGCACGGGACGGTGACGGGCCTCAGCGAGCACACCATCACGCTGCGGGTGTCCGATCAGGTCAAGCTGGAGTTCGACCGGGGTTCCGTGGGCCGGATCGTGACGGTGGGCGCGTCGGAGAAAGATGCCTAAGCACCTCGCGTCCCGTATCGGGCTGGTGGTCGCGGTCATCCTGGGCTCGCTCTGGTACCTCTACCCCCCGCGCTCGAGCATCAATCTGGGGCTGGACCTCCAGGGCGGTATCCACCTGGTGCTGGGCGTGGAGACCGACAAGGCCCTGGCCAACCAGACCGACCGGGCTACCGAGGACCTCAAGACCGCGCTGGAGCGCAAAGGCATCGCGACCACTCAGGTCGCCCGCGAGGGCGACACGGCGATCGTCATCCAGCTCGCCTCGCCCAAGACGTGGAACGATGCCGTCACGGTGGTCGGCGACTTCGGCACCTTCGAGCGCCAGGACGAGGACCAGGCGGCCGGGCGCTTCCGGCTGGTCCTGAGCTCGCGCGAGGTGAGCCGTCTTCGCGACCTGGCCGTGCGCCAGGGGGTGGAGACGATCCGCAACCGGGTGGACCAGTTCGGAGTGGCCGAGGCCACGATCACCCGCCAGGGCGACGATCGCATTCTCATTCAGCTCCCTGGCATCCAGGACCCCGCGCGGGCCAAGGCCCTCATCGGCAAGACGGCCCTCCTCGAATTCAAGCTGCTGGACGAGCGCACCTCGGTCGAGGATGCCCTGGCCGGCCGGCTGCCCGAGGGCTCGGAGGTGCTCTACCAGCGACGGGTCGAAAAGGACACCAAGGCCGAGCGCCGGACGCCCTTCGTGGTCCAGAAGCGCACCCTCCTGACCGGAGCCGAGCTGAACCGGGCCGAGGTGCAGGCCGATCAGAACTCGATGGGAAACTGGCAGGTGGCCATCGAGTTCAATGCCGTCGGGGCCCGCGTCTTCGGCGAGGCCACCGAACAGAACGTCGGCAAGCACCTGGCGATCATCCTCGATGGCAACGTCTATTCGGCCCCCCGCATCAACGAGCGAATCCCGGGTGGGCGCGCTGTCATCACCGGACAGTTCACGGTGGACGAGGCCCGCGACCTGGCCATCGTGCTGCGGGCCGGAGCCCTGCCGGCCCCGGTGACGATTCTGGAGGAGCGCACGGTCGGACCCTCACTGGGCGCCGATTCCATCCGCAAAGGCCTCCTCTCCATCGCGGTCTCGGCCGCGGTGGTCTTCGTGTTCATGCTCGTGTACTACCGCGTATCGGGCTTGATCGCCGACGTCGCCCTGGGACTGAATCTGCTGATCCTCCTGGCCTGCATGGCCGCCTTCGGGGCCACCCTGACCCTGCCCGGCATCGCCGGCATCGCGCTGACCATCGGCATGGCCGTTGACACCAACGTGTTGATCTTCGAGCGCATCCGGGAGGAGTTGCGGCTGGGCAAGTCCGCCCGTGCTGCCATCGACAGTGGGTTCAGTCGCGCCTTCGTGACCATCATCGACACCCACGTCACCGTGCTGGTGACGGCGGCCATCCTCTACAACTTCGGCACCGGGCCCGTGAAGGGCTTCGCCGTCTCGCTCTTCGTCGGGCTCAGCGCGAGCCTGTTCACGGCCGTGTTCTTCACGCGCCTGCTCTTCGACCTGCTCTACAGGGGGCGCCGGAAGGTGGCGGCCATCTCCATATGATCCAGATCTTCCGCAGCCCGAACTACAACTTCATCGGCAAGCGGCACTGGGCCTACGCCGTCTCCGTGGTCCTCGTGCTGCTCGGCCTCGGCTCGCTCGCGGTG
>DATBIM010000024.1:0-12083 GCA_036556905.1 Candidatus Methylomirabilota bacterium | reverse complement strand
GGAGGAGGCGCGCCGGGCCCGGCGGCCGCTGTCGATCGCGCTTCACGGCAACGCCGCCCAGACGCACCCCGAGCTGGCCCGGCGCGGCATCCGTTTCGACGTGGTCACCGACCAGACCTCGGCCCATGACATGCTGAACGGGTATATCCCCGCCCGCCTGTCGGTGCCCCAGGCCGCGGCGCTGCGCGCCAGCGATCCCCCCGCCTATCTGAAGGCAGCCTACGAGTCCCTCGCCGCGCAGATGCAGGCGATGCTCGAGCTCCAGCGCCTGGGCGCGATCCTCTTCGACTACGGCAACAACATCCGAGAGGAAGCCCGCCACGCCGGCGTCACCGACTTCGCCTATCCCGGCTTCGTGCCGGCCTTCATCCGCCCCCTCTTCTGCGAGGGCCAGGGCCCGTTCCGCTGGGTGGCCCTGTCCGGTGACCCCCGCGACATCCACGCCACCGACGATGCCCTCATCGACGCCTTCGGGGACAACGAATCCCTCGTCCGCTGGCTGCGGCTGGCCCGCGAGCGCGTGCCCTTCCAGGGGCTGCCGGCGCGGATCTGCTGGCTCGGCTATGGTGATCGCGCCCGGGCCGGGCGCATCTTCAACGACCTGGTGGCCACGGGCCGGGTCACGGCGCCGATCGTGATCGGCCGCGACCACCTCGACTCCGGGTCGGTGGCCTCACCGAACCGCGAGACGGAATCGATGCGCGATGGCTCCGACGCCATCGCCGACTGGCCCATCCTCAACGCGCTCCTCAACGCCTCCGCGGGGGCCACGTGGGTCAGCGTGCACCACGGCGGCGGGGTCGGCATCGGCTACTCGCTGCACGCCGGCATGGTCGTCGTGGCCGATGGCAGCCCGGAGGCCGCCCGACGACTGGAGCGGGTGCTGACCACCGATCCCGGCACCGGGATCATGCGCCACGCCGACGCCGGTTACCCCGAGGCCGTGTCGGCGGCCCGGCGCCACGGTCTCGACCTGCCGGGGATCACCACGTGAATCCGACCGACGCCGACCTCGTCGTCGTCAATATCGGCGAGCTGGTGACCTGCGACCCGGCGCTGGGTGAGGGCCCGCTGGGCATCATCGCCAACGCCGCGCTGGCCGCCGCCGATGGGCGCGTGGTGTGGGTGGGACCGGCCGCCCTCGCCGCCGAGCGTCTGGCCGTCGGCCCGGCCGGGCCAGGCCTGGACCGCATCGACGCCCGCGGCGCGGTCGCGCTGCCCGGCTTCGTCGACTCCCACACCCACCTGGTCTTCGCCGGCTCCCGCGAGCAGGAGTACGCGCTGCGGGCGCGCGGCGCCTCGTACCAGGAGATCGCCGCGGCCGGCGGTGGAATCCTGTCGACGGTCGTGGCGACCCGGGCCGCCGACCTCGATGAGCTGGTGAACCTGGCGCTCCCGCGGCTGCGGATCGCGCTCGCCCACGGCACCACGACGATCGAGATCAAGTCCGGCTACGGTCTCACCACGGCCGACGAGCTGAAGATGCTGGAGGCGGTGCGCCGGTTGGGCGAGCTGCAGCCGGTGGACGTCCACGCCAACTTCTGCGGCGCCCACGAGGTCCCCCCCACCTATCGCGGCCGGACCGACGCCTACGTCGACCTCGTGGTGAACGAGATGCTGCCGGCCGTCGCCGAGCGCAACCTGGCGCGCTACGTGGACGTCTTTTGCGAGGAGGGCGTCTTCTCGGTGGCCCAGGCGCGGCGGATCCTGGAAACCGGGGCCCGGCACGGGCTCCGGGCCAAGATCCACGCCGACGAGTTCGTCGCCCTGGGCGGCGCCGCGCTGGCCGCCGAAGTCCGCGCGCTGTCGGCCGATCACCTGCTGAAGGCCCGGGTGGAGGACGTCGTCCGGATGAAGGAGGCCGGCGTCACGGCGGCGCTGCTGCCGGGCACGGCGTTCTTTCTCGGTCTGCCCTACGCGCCGGCGCGAGCCTTTCTGGAGACGGGTGTGCGCATCGCCCTGGCCTCGGATTTCAATCCCGGCTCGTCCATGGGCTGCAATCTCCAGCTCGTGATGACCATGGCGGTGAGCCAGATGAAGATGACGCCCGAGGAAGCGCTCCTGGGAGTGACGCTGCACGGCGCCTGGGCCATGGGTCTGGAGGGCGAGGTGGGCTCCCTGGGCCCCGGCCGGCAGTGCGACGTCGTCCTCTGCGACGTCCCGAGCTGGCGGTGGCTCTCGTACTTCTACGGCGTCAACCACGTCAGCCGCGTCCTCAAACGCGGCCAGCTGGTCTACCAGCGATGAGCGCACGCAGCCACGCCGCACCTGGAGCAGGCCACCCTCGGTCCGAGCCGGTCTCACGGACCCCGCTCCAACAGAGCCCACGGAGCCGGGTCGCACCTTGAGCAGGCCACCCACGGGGCAAACCGGCCTCGCGGCCCCCGCTACAACGGAGCCGCGTCGCACCTGGAGCAGGCCACCCTCGGTGAAAACTGGCCTCGCCGCCCCCGCTCCAACTCGACTCATCCCCGATCTGGTTTTGACCGAGGCCGGCTGGGAGCCGGATCGCGCCGTGGCGATCGCCGAGGGACGCATCGTGGCGGTGGAGCCCGCCAGCCCACCCCGGCCGGGCGACGTGGCCCTCGGGAACCGGGCGCTGCTCCCCGGCACCGTCAACGCCCACTGCCATTCCTTCCAGTCCCTCCTGCGCGGGCTCGGTGACGACCTCGACTTCATGGCCTGGCGCGACCAGGTGCTCTACCCGTTCTCCGGGCGCCTGGACCGCGACGGCATCGCGCTCGGCGCCGCCTTCGCCTTCGCCGAGATGCTGCGGCACGGCGCCACCACGTGCGTGGACTTCTTCTATCTCGCCGACGACGGCAACGAGAACGCCGAAGCGGTCATCGCGGCGGCCCGCCGTGTGGGCATCCGTCTCGTCCTGGCCCGAGCCCTCTACGACTGGGAGGGAGCGCCCTCGCGCTATCGCGAGCGGGTCTCCGATGCCGCCCGTCGCACGCGGGAGCTGATCGCGCTCCACCGGAATGACCCGACCGTGGCGGTGCAGCCCGCTCCGCACAGCCCCCACGGGGCATCGCCGGCCATGATCCGCGCCGGCTGGGAGGTTGCCGAGACGGAGGGTTGTCCCTTCCACATCCACGTCGCCGAGGGACAGTACGAGGGTGAGCGCACCGTCGCCGAGCACGGCGCCACCCCGATCCGGTATCTCGACAAGCTCGGGGTGCTCGGTCCCCGGACGATCGGTGTCCACTGCGTGTGGCTCGACGACGAGGAAATCGCCCTGATGGGCGCCCGGGGGGCGGCGCTCGCCTACTGCCCGTCGTCCAACATGTTCCTGGGCGACGGCATCACCCGACTGCCCGAGATGCTGCGGGCCGGCGTGCGGGTCGGGCTGGGGACCGACGGCGGGTGCACGAACAACCGGTTGTCCGTCTTCGAGGAGATGCGCATGGCCGCGCTGCTCCAGCGGGTGCGCCTGCTCGACGGCCGGGCCCTGGACGCCCCCACGGCCCTCCGCCTCGGCACCCGCGCGGGGGCCGAGGTCCTGGGGCTGGCGACGGGCGTGATCGCGACGAAGCATCTGGCCGATCTCGTCGCCGTGGACCTCGGGCATCCCTCGCTCCATCCCCGCACGGATCTCGTGGCCAACATCGTCTACGCGATGTCACCTCAAGCCGTGACCGACGTGTGGGTCCACGGACGCCAGGTGGTCGCCGATAGTCGCCTGACGACGGTGGATATGGCCGAGCTGCTCGGCCGGGTGCGGCAGCTCACGCGGGGGTGGCGGCGGTGACTGCAGTCATCCTGGACGGCGGTCCGCTGACGCTGGAGATGGTGGAGCGAGCCGCCCGGCAGGGGGCTCCCGTCGAAATTTCCGCCGGCGCCCGGCGATTCATCGTCGCCAGCCGGGCCTTTGTCGATCGTCTGGCCCGAGAGGGCTCGCCGGTCTACGGCATCACCACCGGGGTGGGCAAGCTCAAGGACACGCTGATCCCCGCCTCGGAGCGGGCACGGCTGCAGCGCAATCTGGTCCTGAGCCACGCCGGCGCGGTGGGCTCGCCGCTGGCCGAGGACGAGGTGCGCGCGGTGATGCTTCTGCTCGCGGCCTCCCTGGCCCGCGGGGCTTCGGGGGTCCGGACCGAGCTGGTCGCCGTCCTCGTGGCTTGCCTGAACCGGCGCGTGCATCCCGTGGTGCCCGAGCTAGGCTCGCTCGGCTCCTCGGGTGACCTGGCCCCGCTCGCCCATGTCGCCGCCTGCCTCATCGGGGAAGGCGAGGCGTGGGTGGATGAGCGCCGGGTGCCGGCGCGGGAGGCGCTGGCCCGGGCCGGGCTGGAGCCACTGCAGCTCGAGGCCAAGGAGGGGTTGGCGCTCCTCAACGGCACGCACCTCATGACCGGGCTCGGGGCCCTCGCCGTCCTCGACGCGTCCCGACTCGAGCAGGTCGCCGATGTCGCGGGCGCCATGTCCCTGGAGGCGCTCATGGGCAGCAACGCCGCCTTCGACGTGCGGATCCATGCGCTGCGTCCGCACCCTGGGCAACTGGCCTGCGCCGAGAACCTTCGACGGCTGACCGCGGAGAGCGCCATCATCGCCTCCCACCGCGACTGCACCCGCGTGCAGGACGCCTATAGCCTGCGCTGCATGCCCCAGGTCCACGGGGCCGCCCGTGAGGCCATCGCCTTCGCCCGGGCCATCATCACGTGCGAGCTGGGTAGCGTCACCGACAACCCCCTGGTGTTCCCCGACGACAGCCTGGTGCTGAGCGGCGGGAACTTTCACGGCGAGCCGCTGGGCCTGGCCCTCGACACGCTGGCCATCGGCCTGGCCCAGCTGGCCGGCATCAGCGAGCGGCGCATCGACCGGCTGGTCAACCCGCTCACCAACGAAGGGCTGCCGCCGTTCCTGTCGCCCCACGGCGGCGTGCACTCCGGCTACATGATCGCGCAGTACGTCGCCGCGGCCCTGACGTCGGAGTGCAAGCGGTTGGCCCAGCCGGCGAGCGTGGACTCCATTCCCGCCTCCGGGCTGCAAGAGGACTACAACGCGATGGCGGCCGGCTCGGCCTTGAAGGCCCGCGCGGCGATCCGAGCCCTGCGTCAGGTGCTGGCCATCGAGCTGCTTCTGGCCGCTCAGGCCCTCGACCTGCGCGCGCCCTTGAGCCCGGGGCAGGGCAGCGCGGCCGCCCGTGACGCCATTCGTCGGCGCATTCCGCCTCTCGACCAGGACCGGTACCTCAAGACCGACCTCGACGCCGCCGTCGGGCTGGTGGAGCAGGGCGTCGTGCTGGCAGCCGTGGAAGAGGCGCTGGGCCCGCTCGACTGAGCGGGCGACATGCCGACCACTGCCCTCGTCCTCGTCCTCGTCGCCGCGGTCCTGCACGCGACGTGGAACGCCCTGGGCAAGCAGGCTCGTCATCCCCTGTGCTTCCTGTGGTCGGCCGTCACCCTGGCCACGATCGTCGGCGTTCCGGCCGCGCTGCCCATGCTGCTGACCGCCGGCATCCCCACGGCGGCCTGGCCGTACGTCATCTCCACCATCGGGCTGCACTGGCTGTACTTCTATGCGCTGGGGCGGGCCTACCACTCGGGACAGTTCTCGGTGGTCTACCCGGTGGCCCGCGGCCTCGGGGTGGCGCTGGTGCCGGGGGTCGCCCTCCTCGTGTTCGACGAGTGGCCCTCGCCGGTGGGGACGGCCGGCGTCGGACTGGTGGTCGTCGGCATCGTGGCGCTGCATCTCGCCAGCGTCGGGCCCCAGGCCGTGCGCCTGGCGCACCCGGCCGCCGGCACCTGGTGGGCGCTGGCGACGGGGCTCACCACGGCTGCTTACTCGCTGGTGGACAAGGCCGGGGTGACACGCCTTCACCCGCTGCCGTACATCGTCCTGATGTTCCTGGGCATGAGCCTGACGCTCCTGCCCGTCGTGTTGGCCGAGTCCCAGGCGCTGCGGCGGGAATGGCGCGCCAACTGGCGGACGATCGTGGCCGCCTCGGTGATGATGCTCGTCGCCTACCTGCTCGTCCTGTTCGCGTTCCGTTTGTCCAAGACGGCCTACGTGGTGGCGGCGCGCGAGACGTCGATCGTCCTCTCGGCGCTGATCGGGGCCCTGTGGTTCCGCGAGGGACGACTGGGGCCCCGCCTGGCTGGCGCCGCCGTGATCCTGGTCGGCGTCGTCTGCGTGGCGTTGGCCCGCTGAGGGCGGGCGGGAGGGCCCGAGCTACCGGGTGAGGGGAATGACGGCGGCGTCTCGCGAGACGGCGCCGTCGAGGTTGCCATCGAGCTTGCCCTTGCTCATCCGGCAGTGCCCCTCGAAGAGCACCCCCTCCTCGACGACCACCACCGGCGCCTCGACATCGCCGAACACACGGGCCGTGCCGCGGAGCTCTACGCGCTCGGAGGCGTTGACGTTCCCGACCACCTCACCGCTGATGATCACCGTCCCGGCCCGGACGATGGCGTTCACGACCCCCTTCTCGCCGATGATGAGGGTGTCCCGGGTCTGGATCTCGCCGCTGAGCTTGCCGTTGAGCATCACGGTGCCGCTGAAGCTGTACTTGCCCTCGATCTCCGAGCCTTCGTCGATGAAGGCGCTGAGGTCGGCGGGCTTGACAGGCGGCTTGGTGGCCTTGCCGCCGAACATGGACATCAGGGCGCCTCCTTCGCACGCGAGGGCTGGGACATCACGTACTTCTTGGACTTACCATCCGCCGCGCAAGCGAGTCAAACTTTGACGGTCGAGCCTGGGAACCCCTCGGCTAGCGCCCCCCTGACGTCACCGACCCCGGCGGCCGTGGGCCCGCCGGGGGGGGCCTTGACCGGTCCCCAGCCCCCCCTGTAAAGTTTGCTTCTCATCCCAGGACGGACCGAGGCCACGGTGCAGACAGGGGCGCGGGGAGGGGGATGACACAGCTGCGGGGGCAGGGCGACACGTCCCGCATCCTCTACATCGAGGACGACCCGGGCAGCCGGCTCCTGGTCAGGAGCGTGCTGGAGCGGGCCGGCTACGTCGTGCTCGACGCCGAGGACGGCATCACCGGGATGGAAGTCGCGCTGCGTGAGCGCCCGGCGTTGATCCTGCTCGACGTCAACCTGCCGGAGGTGGACGGGTACACCGTCGCCACCGCGCTCCGGACCTTCCCCAAGCTCTCCGAGGTGCCAATCGTCGCGGTCACCGCCTACGCCGCGCCCGGAGACCGCGAGCGGACGCTCGTGGCCGGCTGCGATGGCTACATCGCCAAGCCCATCGACGTCGACGCCTTCCCCGGCCAGGTCGCCGACTTCCTGCTGGGCAAGCGCGAGCGGGCGCCGGCCGGCGACGAAGGTTTCTACCTCCGGGACCTCAACCAGCGCCTGGTGTGTCGCCTCTTGCGCCAGCTCGACGAGGTCGGGCGGCTCAGTCAGGAAGTCGGCGTTCGAGCGCAGCGCCTGGAGGACATCCACGACGCGGTGCAGGATCTCACGTCCGAGCTTGGGCCCGCGGCGATCCTGGAGCGGCTGCTGCCTCGCCTGGCCCGCGCCCTGCACGCCACGGATCTCATCGTCGAGCTGAGCTATCCGCCCGGCCTGCGCCTGGCCGCCGCCGGCGATCGCACGCGCCGCGCGGGGACGACGGCGTCGAGTGGTTTCGGCACGGATCTGGAGCTCAAGGTGCCCCTGGTCGTGCGCGGTCGGCCCCTCGGCTTCGTCACCGCCCGCTGGCTCGAAGGCGCCGGCGCCACCTTGGAGGAGGAGCACCTCTTCAAGATCGTCGCCAACCAGCTGGCGATCGCGATGGAGAACGCGCGGCTCTACGAGACCGAGCGCGCAGCCCGCACGGGGGCCGAAACCGGGCGGTGGCAGTCCGCCTTTCTGGCTCAGGTCAGCAAGGGTCTCACCGCCTCGCTGGACTACGACGACACGCTGGCCGAGATTGCCCGGCTCGCCGTGCCCGAGCTGGGTGACGTGTGCGTCCTGGACATGGTGCAGGGGGACGACTCCCTCCGGCGCGCCGTGGTGGCCGTGGCCGATCCGCTCAAGGAGGGCCTGGCCTCAGCCCTGCAACGTTACTCTCCCGGTCCAGCGCCCGGCGTCGTGGTCGACGTGGTCCGGACGGCGCAGCCCTACCTGGTGACCGATGTCACGGAGTCGATGGTGGCGGCCTCGGCCTGCGACGCCGAGCATCGGCGCATCCTCCAGCAGCTGGGACCGCAGTCGGCGATGGTCGTCCCGTTGGTGACGCGGGGGCGGACGCTGGGCGCGCTCTCGCTGGTCTCGCTGCGGCCGGAGCGCCGGTATCGGGCGGCTGACCTCGATCTGGCCCGGGAGTTTGCCGCCCGCGCCACCGATGCCCTCGACAACGCCCGCCTCTACGGCGAGCGGCAGGCCGCCGATCGGCGCAAGGACGAGTTCCTGTCCGTGCTCGCCCACGAGCTGCGCGCGCCCCTGGCCCCCATCCTGAGCGCCATGGCCATCGTCGAGCGCCACGAGGGCGATGAGTCCGCGGTGCGGGTGGCCCGGCAGATCGTCGAGCGGCAGGTGCGACATCAGGCGCGGATCCTGGACGATCTCCTGGATCTGGCCCGCATCGGTCGCGGGATGATCGAGCTGCGGCGGAGCCGGGTGCCGCTGGTCCGCGTCGTGGCCGACGCCCTCGACATCATCCGCCCCGTGGCCGAGGCCCGGCGGCAGGTCGTGCGGGCCACCCTGCCTGGCGAGGAGCTCGTGCTCTGGGTGGACGCTACGCGGCTCATCCAGGTCGTGACGAACCTGCTCGGCAACGCCTCGAAGTACAGTCCCGAGGGAGGCGAGATCACGATCGTCGCCGGCCAGGAAGGCGACCGGGCGGTGATCCGGGTCCGCGACAGCGGAGACGGCATCGCGCCGGAGCTGCTGCCGCGGGTGTTCGATCCCTTCGTGCCGCGGGGGGCCGTCGCCGGGCGAGTCCGTGAGAGCGGCCTCGGCATCGGTCTGGCCCTCGTGCGTCGTCTCGTCGAGTTGCACGGCGGAACCGTCGAGGCCGAGAGCGGAGGGGCGGAGCGGGGAGCGTGCTTTACGGTCCGGCTGCCCCTCGGCGGTACTTCCGATATGGCCGAGGGTGAGGCATCATCGGCGACCGTGGCGCCCCGTCACATCCTGGTCGTAGAGGACGATCCCGACGCGCTGCAGACGCTGCGCTTCATGCTCGAGCTCGAAGGCCACCACGTCGACGTGGCCAGTGACGGAGACCGCGCCATCGAGCTGGCCGTGTCCCGGCGTCCCCAGGTGGTACTGCTCGACATCGGGTTGCCGGGAATCGATGGGTACGAAGTGGCCAAACGCCTGCGGCAAGCCCTGGGCCCGGAGGTGCTGCTGGTGGCGCTCACCGGCTACGGCCGGCACGAGGACCAGTTGCGGGCCCTGTCGGCGGGGTGTGACGCCCACCTGTTGAAGCCGGTCGATCGCGAGCTGCTGAGACGCGTCATCGCGCGGTAGCCGCCGGGGGAGCCCGGCGGATCAGAACGAGCGGATCAGGCGGGCCACTCGCTCGTCGTGCGACTGGAACGGGTCCTTGCAGAGGATGGTCTCGCGCTCGGGGTCGTTGAGCTTCAGGTAGACCCAGTCCACCCGGTAGTCCTTGCCCTTGAGGTTGGCCTGCCGGATGAACTCCCCGCGCAGGCGAGCCCGCGTGGTCTGGGGCGGCAAGTGCTTGGCCTGCTCGATCGTCTCGTCGTCGGTGATCCGGTCCACCATGTCCCGCCCGGCCAGCTTGTAGTAGATCCCCCGGTCGGGACGGATGTCGTGGTACTGCAGGTCCATGAGCGAGATCTTGGGATCGCGCCAGGACAGGCGGTTCCGGGTCATGTAACTCTCGATCCACTGGCGCTTGATGACCCAGTCCAGCTCGCGGTCGAGTTGGAGGGGATCACTCTCGAGCTTGGCCAGTACGTCGGTCCACCGGGCCAGCACGTCCTTGGACACCGCGTCGGCGTCGATGGAGGCCACGTAGCGCGTCGCATATTCCAGGTACTCGAGCTGCAACTGCAGGGCCGAGATGGAGCGGCCGTCCTTCAGCTTGACCGTCTCCTTCAGGGTCGGGTCATGCGAGATGTCCCGGATGGCCTGGACCGGCGACTGCAGCGAGTAGTCGCGATCGAAGAAGCCGTCCTCGATCATGTCGAGGACAAGGGCCGTCGTCCCCACCTTGAGATAGGTGGCCACCTCAGACATGTTGGAGTCACCCACGATGACGTGCAGGCGGCGATAGCGCTCGGCATCGGCGTGCGGCTCGTCGCGGGTGTTGATGATGGACCGCGAGGAGGTGGTGGCCCCCGAAATCTCCTGGCAAATGTGCTGGGCCCGTTGGGACAGGCAGTAGTGGAAGCCCCGGGGGGTCTGTAAGACTTTGCCGGCCCCCGCGAAGATCTGCCGGGTGACGAAGAAGGGGATCAGCGCCTCGGCCAACCGCTGGAAGGAGACGTCCCGGCTGACCAGGTAGTTCTCGTGGCACCCGTAGGAGTTGCCGGCCGAGTCGGTATTGTTCTTGAATAACAGGATGTTGCCGGAGATTCCGTCCTCGCGCAGGCGCTTCTCGGCCTGGTGGAGCAGGTCCTCGACGATCCGTTCCCCGGCCTTGTCGTGGATCACCAGCTCGGTGACGTCGTCGCACTCGGGCGTCGCGTACTCGGGGTGGAAGCCGGTGTCCAGATACAGGCGCGCCCCGTTCTCGAGGAAGACGTTGGCGTTGCGGGCCCCGGGGATGACCTTTTCGAACAGGTAGCGGGCCACATTGTCGGGGCTGAGGCGGCGCTGACCGTTCAGGGTACAGGTGAGGCCGTACTCGTTCTCGAGGCCGAAGATCCGCCGCTTCATGGCATTGCTGCCCTCAGCCTAACATGGTCTAGCGCACCGTGCCCAGCAGCTGAGCGGTTGCCTCGGGAGGGATCCGCCGGAACTTCCGGCGGGCCTTGGTCCGATCCAGGACCGCGATTTCCAGATCCCGCTCGCTGAGCGTCTTGTTCTGGGTGACGTTGAGGGCCCGCACGCCCAGCTTCAGGGCCTCGCCCAGATCGAGCCCCTCCCGGTAATTTTCCTTGAGGAACCGCCGGATCTCGTCGGCCTGCCCCCCCATGGCGGCATAGCTGCGCTCGTCCTCGATGGTGCCGTCGTAGAGGATGTGGTAGACCTCGTTCCGACCACCGTTGTCGTCGCCCACCTCGGCCACCAGCACCTCCACCTCGAACGGCTTGATGTCCTGGGTGAAGATGTTGCCCAGCGCCTGGGAGTAGGCGTTGGCCAGGGCCTTGGCGGTGACGTCGCCGCGACTGTAGGAATACCCCTTGACGTCGGCGTGGCGAATTCCCGCGATCCGGAGATTTTCGAACTCGTTGTACTTGCCGACGCCGGCGAAGGCGATGCGGTCGTAGATCTCCGAGATCTTGTGCAGCAGGGTCGAGGGATTTTCCGCGACCAGCAGGATGCCCTCACGGTACTCCAGGGCCACGGTGGACCGCCCGCGGGCGATGCCCTTGCGGGCATACTCCGCCTTGTCCTTCATCATCTGCTCGGGACTGACGTAGTAGGGTAGCGGCATGCTCAGGTGCCCTGCTCGGACTGGGCGCGATCCTTCAGGATGCCCTCGCAGACGCGCTGGACTTCCCCGTCGGTCACCTCGGTGAAGCCGGAGCGGGTGATGATCTTCACCGTCGGGAAGATACCGCGGACGAGGTCGGGTCCCCCGGTGCCGACGTCTTCGTCGGCGGCGTCGAAGAGAGCCTCCAGAGCCACGCGCAGCGCCTCCTCGCGACTCATGTCCTTCCGCCAGAGCTTCTTGAGGGAGTCGCGGGCATCCTTGGCCCCCGAGCCCTGGGCGTCGTAGTTCATCTCCTCGTAGCGGCCCCCGGTGATGTCGTACTTGAACAGGCGCCCGGCGCCCCCCTTTTCATCGAAGCCCGCGAAAATGGGGACGACGGCCAGGCCCTGCAGCGCGGCGGGCAAGTTCATCCGGATCATCTGGCCCAGCTTGTTGGCCTTGCCCTCCAGCGACAGGTTGTCTCCCTCGACCTTCTCGTAATGCTCGAGCTCCGTTTGGAACAGCTTGGCCATCTCCATGGCGGGGCCGGCCGCCCCCGCGATGCCGATGCCGGAATATTCGTCGCACTTGAAGATCTT
>DATBIM010000023.1:0-15197 GCA_036556905.1 Candidatus Methylomirabilota bacterium | reverse complement strand
CATCGCCCTGGTAGTGCTCGGCATCTGGCTGAGCCATCTTGGCGCTCCGAGCCGCCAGGCCGGTGCGCCGACCGGCCATCCCGGACACGAAGGCCGCCGCGCACTTGCCCTCGCCGTCTTCACGGGGTTGATGACCGCCGGCTATTCGCTCGTCAACAAGGTGGGCGTGGCCGTCGTCCCCGTTCCCCTCTATGCCTTCCTGGTCTTCGTGATCAACGTGACCCTCATCCACGTGGCGCTCTGGCTTCGGGGCCGGCCGGCGTGGCTTCTGCGCCGGGACTTGCCCTGGGGCCGGACGCTGGGCGTCGGCGTGCTGATGATCGGCGCCTATCTCGGCGTGCTGCTGGCGATGACCCTGGCCCCGGTCGCCTACGTCGTCGCCTCGCGGGAGGTCAGCATCCCGATGGCGGCGGTCCTGGGCGCGCTCCTGCTCGGCGAGCGCCATTCGCGCTCACGCCTGACCGGCGCCGCTGTCATCTTTGCCGGGCTCGTGCTGATGGCGCTTGGCCGCTGAGCCGCTCGCGGTGCTGAGCGCGCGCGCCATTTCGGCCTGCCCAGGACGGGCGATTTCGTTTATTGTAGGTCGCCTATCAGGCAGGAGGAGAGCCATGCCGGACACCGTGCTCACGCGTCGTCAGATGCTCGAGGGTTCCGCCGCCGCCCTGGCCGCCGCCGGCCTCGAAGGAATCTGGCCCCGACTCGCCCAGGCCGCCGCCAAGCCGGTGACTGTGGGCTTCATCTATGTCGGCCCCCGCAACGATTACGGCTGGAACCAGTCGCACGCGGTGGCCGCCAAGAAGGTGGCCAAGCTCGAGGGCGTCAAGCTGATCGAGCAGGAGAACGTGCCGGAAACGGTCGAGGCCGAGAAGGTCATGGAGAGCATGATCCGGCAGGACGGCGCCGGCGTCGTCTTCGCCACGTCGTTCGGCTACTGGCCCAGCGTGCTCAAGCTGGCCCCCAAGCACCCCGGCGTCCTCTTCACCCACATCGGGGCCCTGTGGAAGGACGGCGACCCCAAGAACACCATCGGCTACCGGGGCTACATGGAAGAGCCGCACTATCTGTGCGGCGTGGCCGCGGGGCATCTGTCCAAGAGCCGCAAGCTCGGCTTCATCGGCTCCAAGCCGCTCTACTTCATCTTCAACAACGCCAACGGGTTCATCCTGGGCGCGCGGTCGGTGAACCCGGCCATCACCTGTCAGGTGGTCATCACCGGCGACTGGAACAACCCGGTGCGCGAGGCCGAGGTCACCAACAGCCTGATCGATCAGGGGGTCGACGTCATCGTGGCCAACGTCGACAGCGCCAAGGTCGTGATCGAGAACGCCGAGCGGCGAGGCATCATGAGCTGCGGCTACCACACCGACGTGTCGGAGCTGGCGCCCAAGGGCTTCCTCACCGGTGCTGAATGGAATTGGGCAGCGGGCGCGCAGTTCGTCAAGGCCTGGCAGACGGGCGGGGCCTATCCCAACCTTCTCCGGGGCGGCTTCCGGCAGGACATGGTGGCCATCAGCCCCTTCGGCAAGGCCGTGCCCCCGGAGGTGCGGACCAAGGTCCAGGCGCTCCGGCAGGCCTTCGTCGACGACAGCCTGAAGCTCTACAAGGGCCCGCTCAAGGACAACGAGGGCAACGTCATCCTCAAGGACGGACAGGTCATCGCCAACGACGACAACAAGTTCAAGCTCGCCGTCAACTTCCTCGTCGAGGGCGCGATCGGGAAGACCGGGCTGAAGAAGTAGCGGTGCGCATCGGCGCCTGGGCGGAGACGGCGGCCATCTCCGCGGCCGCGCTGCTGAGCAGCCTCGCCCTGTTCGGCGTCTTCGTGGCGCTGCGGGGCCTCGATCCCCTCGAGGTCTACGCCACCCTCTTCCACGGCGCCTTCGGCACACGGTTCTCCCTCGAGCACACGCTCACCCAGTCCGCGCCCCTCATGCTCACCGCGCTCTGCACGGCGCTGCCGGCCCGGGCGGGGCTCCTGGTGATCGGCGGCGAGGGCGCCCTGGTGATCGGCGGCGTGATGACCGTGCTGGTCGGGGTGAGCCTGGCGGGCGCGCCGGCGCCCCTCGCCATCGCGGCCATGTGCGCGGCCGGGGCGCTCGGCGGGGGACTGTGGGTCGGCGCCGCCGGCGCGCTGCGGCACTGGCGCGGCGTCAACGAAACGATCTCTACTCTCCTCCTGAACTACATCGCCATCGCGGTCATGAACCATCTCGTCACCGGGCCCATCCGGGATTTCGCCCAGGTCCTCAAGCCGGCGAGCTGGCCCATCGGCCCGGCATTCATGATCGGCGAGATGCCGGGCACGTCGATCCACTGGGGCCTGGCCTTCGGCGTTGCCGCCTGTCTGGGAACCTGGGTGCTCATGCGGCACACGACCTTCGGCTTCGCCGTGGATATCCTGGGCGGCAACGCGCGCGCCGCCCGGATGGCCGGGCTCCCGATCGGCGTGCTGATCCTGGTCACGTCGATCCTGGGCGGCGCCGCCGCCGGCCTGGCCGGCGCCATCGAGATCATCGCCGTGCACGGGTTCGCCAGCGCCTCGCTGGCCGTCGGCTACGGGTACACGGGAATTCTGGTGGCATTTCTCGCCCGCCAGAACCCGCTGGCCGTCATCGTCGTGGCGATCCTCCTCGGCGGGATCTCGGCCAGCGGCGGCCTGCTCCAGCGACGCTTCGGCCTGCCCGATGCCGCCACCCTCGTGCTCCAGGGTCTGCTCTTCGTCGCCGTGCTGGCGGCCAACACGCTGGCCGGGCGCTTCCGCATCTTCCGTCCCCGGACGGCCTGAGGCACCCGCGATGGAGCTGGGCTGGTGGGGCGTGCTGATCGCGGTGGCCGGCGGCGCCGCTCGGGTTTCCGTGCCCTATCTCTTCGTGAGCCTGGGCGAGACGCTGACCGAGCGTAGCGGCCGCGTGAACCTGGGCCTGGAGGGCACGCTCGTCCTGGGCGCGATGAGCGGCTACGGCATCGCCTATCTGAGCGGCTCACCGTGGCTGGGGGTGCTCGTGGCCGGGAGCGTCGGCGCCGGGCTCGGCCTCGTCCACGGTCTCGTCTGCAACCTGCCCCGCGTGAACGACATCGCGGTCGGCATCGCGCTCTTCCTGCTCGGCACCGGCCTGGCCTTCTACCTGGGCAAGCCGTTCATCCAGCCGGTGGCGCCTCGCCTGCCCCACCTGGAGCTGGGCGCCTGGAGCGCCTCGCCGCCCGTGCGAGCGGCGCTGGAGATCAACGCGCTCTTCGTGGCCGGCGCCCTGCTGGCGCCGCTGCTGGGCTGGGCGCTCTTCAACACCCGCTGGGGCCTCATCGTCCGCACCGTGGGCGACAATGCCGACGCCGCCCGGGCGCTCGGCTATTCGGTGGGCTGGATCCGCGCGGCCAGCACCACCGCGGGCGGGTTCCTGGCCGGGGTCGGTGGCTCGTTCCTCTCCCTCTACTACCCCGGGACGTGGAACGAGGGGCTATCCAGCGGCCAGGGGCTCATGGCGATCGCGCTGGTGATCTTCGCGCGCTGGAGCCCCCTGCGCTGCTTCTGGGTCTCGCTGCTGTTCGGCGGCGCCACGGCGTTGGGGCCGGCCTTGCAATCGGTGGGAATCACCGCCCACTACTATCTGCTCAACGCCGCGCCCTACGTGCTCACGCTCACGCTGCTGATCTGGAGCTCCTCCCCGCGCCACTTGCTGGTCGGCGCGCCCAGCGAGCTGACGATCAGCCGATGAGCGGGCGCGAGAACGAGGGGCGGCACGGGTTCCCCGGGCCGCCCCGAGCGCGGGGGGGCTGGGGGGGCCATATCGGGGCCCCCCCACCCAACGTCGAGGTCGTCGGCATGACCAAGCGCTTCGGCGATCTGGCCGCGCTCGACGCGGTCTCCCTCCGGCTGCGCCCCGGCACCTTCCACGCCATCCTGGGCGAGAACGGCGCCGGCAAGAGCACGCTGGTGAAGTGCCTCATGGGCTATCACCGGGCGGATGCCGGACGCGTGCTGGTGGACGGGACCGAGCGCGTCATCAGCAACCCGCGCCACGCCCACGAGCTGGGGCTGGGGATGGTCTACCAGCACTTCACGCTGGTGCCCAGCATGACCGGGGCCGAGAATCTGATCCTCGGCGCCGACGACCTGCCCGCCATCGTCCGCTGGGACGCCGTGCGCGCGCGCCTGGAGGCCTTCCAGGCCCGCATACCGTTCGCGATCGACTTCGATCGCCCCGTCAGCACCCTGGCCGCCGGCGAGAAGCAGAAGCTCGAGATCCTCAAGCAGCTCTTCCTGGGCCGCCGGGTGATCATCCTCGACGAGCCCACCACCGTGCTCACTCCCGACGAGGCCGACCAGATCCTCGGCGTCATGCGTGAGATGACCCGGGCCGGCCGCTTGACGGCCGTGATCATCACCCACAAGCTGCGCGAGGTGCTGGCCTTCGCCGACGAGGTCACGGTGCTGCGGGCCGGGCGCCGGGTGGGCGGCGGGCCCGTCCGGGAGCTCAGCCGGGCCGAGCTCGTGCACATGATGATCGGCGCCGCCCGCATGCCCGAGCCCGCACCGCCCACGGCCCCGCGCCGGCCGGCGCCGGCCCTGGAATTGCACGAGCTGACCGCCTCGAACGACAAGGGGCTCACGGCCGTGCGCGGCGTGTCGTTGCGCGTGCACGGGGGCGAGATCGTGGGCGTGGCCGGGGTGTCCGGCAACGGCCAGCGCGAGCTGGTCGAGGTGCTGGCCGGTCAGCGCGAGCCCGACTCCGGCCAGATCCGGATCGCCGGCGAAGGCTACGGCCGGACGCGGGCCGAGATGCGGCGGCGCGGGGTGTTCGTGCTCATGGAGGAGCCGCTGCGCAACGCCTGCGTGCGCGGCATGTCGGTGGCCGAAAACCTGGCCTTCCGCAACTTCGACGAGCCTCCCAACGCGCGGGGCGGCTGGCTGGTGAGCCGGCGCGCATTGCGGACGCAGGCCCGCGCGCTCATCGAGCGCTTTCGCATCCGAGCGTCCGGGCCGGACGCTCCCCTGGAGACTCTGTCCGGCGGCAACGTGCAGCGCACCGTGCTGGCCCGCGAGCTCTCCGGCGACGTCGCCGTGCTGGTGGCCCAGAACCCGTGCGCGGGGCTGGACATCGCCGCCACCGCCGAGATCCGGAGCCGGATCGCCGGCGTCCGCAACGCCGGCGCCGCCGTGCTGCTGATCAGCGAGGATCTCGACGAGCTGCTGGAGCTGGCCGACCGCATCGTGGTGATGTTCGAGGGCCGGCTGGTGTACGAGACCTCACGGGCGCAGGCCGACCTTCACACGATCGGACACTACATGGCGAGCCACTAATCCGAAATCTCGGCCTCGACGAGCTTTGCCAGGAGCGTGAGCGATTCGTGCCAGCCGAGATAACACGCTTCGGGTGGGATCACAGCCGCTTCACCCGGCCCCCGGGGCGCGCGCACGCTGACCCCGAATGAACCGGTGACACCCGGTCTGGTGGGACAGACCGACTGGCTGCGCGTCGCGGTGACTTCGTTTATCGTAGGGCCTCGATGACCACCACCATCATCCGCGGCGGCCGTGTCCTCGACATCGCCCGGCATCGGGCCGACCCGGCCGATGTCCTCGTCGAGGGCGATACCATCCGCGAGATCGGGCCGCCGGGCCTGGCCGCGCCCGCGGCCGCCCGGACGCTCGAGGCCCGCGATCGGTTGCTCCTGCCCGGCCTCGTCAACGCCCACACCCACGGCCACGGCGGGCTCAGCCGCGGGCTCGTGCCCGATCGCGCGCCGCTGGAGCTGCTGCTCACGGTGTCCGGCGCGGTGAATGGCAATCGCACTCTCGAGGACAAGTACCTGACGGCGCAGCTCTCGGCCATCGAGCTGGTCCGCAAGGGCTGCACCGCCTGCTATGACCTCAACGTCGAGTACCCGCTGCCCACGGTCGAGGGCATCCAGGCCGCGGCCCGGGCCTACCACGACGTGGGCATCCGTGCGGTGGTCGCGCCGATGATGGCGGACCGCACGCTGTGGGAGGCGCTGCCCGGTCTCATGGAAGCGCTGCCCGAGACCGCCCGCCGCCAGGTGGAGAAGATCCGCACGGCGCCCTGGCCGGCCTCGGTGGAGGCGTGCCGCGAGATTCTGCGATCGTGGCCGTTCGACCGGGCGAGCGTGCGGCCGGCCCTGGGGCCCACGATCCCCCTGCACTGCAGCGACGAGTTCCTCACGGCTTGCCGTGACCTGGCCCGCGAGTTCGACGTGGGGATCCAGACGCACCTGGCCGAGTCCAAGACCCAGGCGGTCCTGGGCCGCCGCAAGTACGGCAAGACGTTGACTGCGCACCTGGGCGACCTCGGTCTGCTCGGGCCCCGCTTCAGCGGCGCCCACGGCGTCTGGCTCGATCGTGACGACGTTCGCCGGCTGGCGGATGCCGGCGCCAGCGTGGCCCACAACCCGCTGAGCAATCTCCGTCTCGGCTCCGGCGTGGCGCCGGCCCGTATGATGCTCGAGGGCGGCCTCACGGTCGGCATCGGCACCGACTCCGCCGCGTCGTCCGACACCCAGAACATGTTCGAGGCGACCCGCCTGGCCGCCTACCTCTCCCGCGTGCGCTCGCTCGATCACCGCCGCTGGCTGTCCGCGGAGGAGGCGCTGACCATGGCGACCGAGGGCAGCGCCCGGGTTCTCGGTATGGCCGATCGTATCGGCCGCCTGGCCCCCGGCTACAAGGCCGACATCACCTTCCTGGACCTGGCCAACATCGACTTCGTGCCGCTCAACGACGTGCTGCTGCAGATCGTCAACGGCGAGAGCGGCGCCGCCGTCGACAGCGTGATGATCGACGGGCGCCTGGTACTCGAGCACGGCCGTCTGACCACAGTCGACGAAAGTCGGGTGCGGGCCCAGGCCGAGGCGGCCGTGGCCAGGCTGCGTCAGGCCAATGCGGAGGCGATGACGGCGGCCCGGGCGCTGGAGGGCTTCGTCGGGGCCTTCTGCCTGAGCCAGGTGCGCGAGCCTTACGATCTGATGGAGGATCGGCCATGAGTGACCTCGCGTGGATGCCCGCAACCGAGCAGGCCGCGCTGGTGCGGTCCAAGCAGCTCTCGCCGGTCGAGCTGGTGCGCGCCGTGCTCGAGCGGATCGAGCGCCTGAACCCGACCCTCAATGCCTTCTGCACGGTGACGGCGGAGGCTGCGCTGGCCGCGGCGCGGCGCGCCGAGCAGGCGCTGATGAAGAGCGAGAGCCTCGGCCCCCTGCACGGCATTCCGTTCTCCATCAAAGATCTGACGCTCACCCGGGGCGTGCGTACGATGAGCGGCTCTCACGCCTTCCAGCATCGCGTGCCGGACGTCGATGCTCCCGTCGTGCGCCGGCTGCACGCGGCCGGCGGCATCATGGTCGGCAAGACGACGACGCCCGAGTTCGGCTGGAAGGCCATCGGCGACAGCCCGCTGACCGGGATCACCCGGAACCCGTGGAATCCGGGCGTGACGACCGGGGGCTCCAGCGCGGGCGCCGGCGCCGCGGCCGCCGCCGGACTGGGCGCCCTGCACCAGGGCTCGGATGGCGCCGGCTCCATCCGCATTCCTTCGGCGTTCTGCGGCATCTACGGTCTGAAGCCCTCCTACGGGCGCGTGGCCTCCTGGCCGCTGGCCAACAACGATTACGTCAGCCATCCCGGCCCGATGACCCGCACCGTCGCCGACGCCGCCCTCATGCTGAGCGTGATCGCCGGCCCCGACGACTGGGACCGGACCTCGCTGGAGGCCGCCCCGGCGGACTATGTTGGCCAGCTTCACCGGGAGATCCGCGGACTGCGCGTGGCCTTCAGTCCCGAACTGGGCGGCCTGCGCGTCGATGCCGAGGTGGCGCGGGTGGTCGGCGAGGCGGCCCGCGTCTTCCAGGGTCTGGGATGCGCGGTCGAGGAGGTGGCGCCCGGGTTCGACGATTCCACTGCGCTGATTCGCTGCCTGTGGAGCGCCCACGAGGCCGGGATGTATGGCGCCCTCGTCCCCGAATGGCGCGAGCGGATGGATCCCGGGCTGATGGCCTGCATCGAGCACGGACGCCGCTATGGCCTGGTCGAGTATCTCGAGCAGCGTGGTCGCAAGCTCACCTACTGGGACAGCGTGCGACCGCTGTTCGAGCGCTACGATCTGCTGCTCACCCCCTCGGTGTCGGTGGCGGCGTTCGACGTCGGCCGGCTCAATCCGACGCATTTCCCCCAGCACGACTGGGACTGGTTTCCCTGGGCCTCCTTCAGCTATCCGTTCAACTTCACCGGCCAGCCCGCGGCGTCCATCCCGGCGGGCTTCACCGCGGCCGGCCTGCCGGTAGGCCTGCAGATCGTGGGCCGGCGCTTCGCCGATCTCACCGTCCTGCAGGCCTCGGCGGCGTTCGAGGCAGCGCGGCCATGGGCTCACCAGCGCCCCCACGTCGATTGAGCCCGCCCACGGCGGCGACTCGCTGCGCCTGGGCCGCCGGCGGCGAGCTCGAGCGCCAGTACCACGACGAGGAGTGGGGCGTCCCGCTGCGCGACGACCGTGCACTGTTCGAGCTGCTCATTCTGGAAGGCGCCCAGGCGGGACTGTCCTGGTCCACCATTCTCCGCAAGCGCGAGGCCTACCGGCGGGCCTTCGCGAAGTTCGACGCGGCGACGGTGGCGCGCTACACGGCGCGGGACGTGCGCCGGCTGCTCGCCGACGCCGGGATCGTCCGCAACCGGCTCAAGATCGAGTCGACCATCGCCAACGCCCGCGCGCTTCTCACGCTGCGGCGGGAGCAGGGCACCTTCGCCGCCTATCTGTGGCAGTTCGTCGGCGGGGAGCCCGCGCAGAACGCCTGGCCCGCTCTCGCCGCGGTGCCAGCAGAGACGGACGCCTCACGCTCGCTCAGCCGCGACCTGCGCCGGCGCGGCTTCCGTTTCGTTGGCCCCACCATCTGCTATGCCTTCATGCAGGCGGCGGGGCTGGTGAACGACCACACCACCGACTGCTTCCGATGGGCCGAGCTCGGCGGCGCCGGTAAGGGCCCGCGTGCGCGCCGCGACGGCCGGCGCTAGCCGTCGCCGGCCATGCCCGAGCTGCCCGAGGTCGAAGCCGCGCGCCGCGCGCTCGTGCGCCTGGCCCGCGGCCGCCGTATTGTCGGCGTCCGCTGCGTCCAGGACCGCATCGTCTACGAGGGCGTGACGCCGGCCCGCTTCCGCCGGGCCCTGCTCGGTCGCCGCATCCGCGCCGTGCGGCGGCGGGGCAAGCACCTGTGGCTGGAGCTCGATCGCCGTCCCTGGCCATGCTTTCACTTCGGGATGACGGGCGGTTTCCATTCCCCACACGCGCCGGGCGTGCGTCTCGTCTCATACGGCCGCCGCCATCCCGGCGAGGTGTGGCCGCCGCGCTTCACCAGGCTCGTGCTGGAATTCGAAGGTGGGCGCCAGGCCGCGTTCGCCGACGCGCGGCGGCTGGGCCGCATCCGGCTCCGGCACGATCCGCGGCGGGAGCCGCCGATCAGCCTGCTCGGCTTCGACGCCCTGCTCGAGCTGCCCTCCTTCCGCGCCTTCGCCGACCTGCTGCGCGAGCGAGCCGCGCCCATCAAGGCGGTGCTGCTCGACCAGTCGTTCGCGGCCGGCGTCGGCAACTGGATCGCCGACGAGGTGCTCTATCAGGCGGGCATCGCGCCCCAGCGCCGCGCCAACACGCTGAGTGACGCCGAGCTGCGCCGGCTGCGGGGCCGGCTCCGCGCGATCGTCGCCATCTCAGTGCGGGCCCTCAACGACAGCCGCCGTTACCCTCGCACCTGGCTCTTCCATTCGCGCTGGGACGGCCCCGGCGCGGTGACCGCGCGCGGCGAGGCGATTCGCTATCTCACCATCGGCGGTCGGACGACGGCCTGGGTTCCCGCTCGCCAGCGCTAAACGGTGGTATCATCCCCGCCGCCCACACCCTGCCGAAGGAGGCCCCCATGAAACTCGCGCTCCTGGCCCTGCTCGCGATGCTGCTGGGCTCGCTGGCCCCAGCGCACGCCGAGATCGCCGTCTCGGCCAACGACAACAAGGTCGTCAACATCAACGGCAAAGTCACAGTCGTGTCGAACCCGCCGTCCGACACGGTGGCCATCATCGATCTCAAGGCCAGTCCCCCGCGGGTGATCGGCGAGGTCAATGCACCGGTCAGCGTGGTCGGCCCGCCGCTGAGCGTGGCCGTCACGCCGGACGAGGGCCTGGCGCTGGTGACGGCCTCGAGCAAAGTCGATCCCACCGACCCGACCAAGCAGACGGCGGACAACCGCGTGTCGGTGATCGACCTCAAGGCGAGCCCGCCCCGAGTCCTCACCATCCTGGAGGCGGGCAAGGGCGCCGGCGGGATCTCGATCAACCGCCAGGGAACGCTGGCCCTGGTCTCCAACATGGTGGACGGCACCGTGTCGATCTTCACTATCCAGGGCAAGACCGTCACCCCGGCGGGGACGGTGGAAGTGGGCGGGGCCAAGGCCGGCGGCGGCATGGTGGCCATCACGCCCGACGGCAAGACCGCCCTGGTCTCGCGCCGGGAGGACAACAAGGTCTCCGTCCTCGCGATCGAGGGCTCGAAGGTCGAGTACACCAAGCGCGACATGACACCGGGCGTTCGCCCCATCGTCATGGACATCGCGTCGAACGGCGCCTTCGCCGTCGTCGGCAGCCTGGCCGGCGCGACCAGCGGCGACCACGACAGCATCAGCCTGATCGACCTGACAGCCAAGCCCCCGCGCGTCGTCGACACGATCGGGGTGATGGGGGCCACGGCCGAGGGCCTCAAGATCTCGCCCGACAGCTCCGTCGTCGCCGTCGTCGTCCACAACGGCAGCAACCGGCCCAAGGAATCGCCCTTCTACAACGATGCCGGCAAGCTCGTCATGGTTCGGGTTACGGGCAAGACCCTGGCCCGCGTGGCCGAAGCGTCCATCGGCCGCTGGTCGCAGGGCGCCGCCTTTTCGGCCGACAGCAAGACGATCCTCGTCGGCAACATGATAGAGAAGGACTACTGGGTGCTGCAGTGGGACGGCAAGGCGCTCCGCGACACCGGTCAGCGGGTCAAGATGAACGGCGGCCCGGCCGGCATCCGGACTGCCGAGAAGTAGACTTCAGGCTGGGCGGTGCGGCCCTCCGGCGTCCGGCAGGGCGTCGAGACCGCACCGCCCCCGGCCGAGGGCTCCTGACGTGACTCCGCCGGCGCTGGCGCTAGCCAGCGCGTTCTGCTCCGCGCTCGCCACGATCTTCATCCAGCGGGGCCTTGAGCGCTCGAATTTCTACGCCGGCTTCTGGATCAACGTCGTCGTGGGGATGGTCGGCCTCTGGGCGATCGTCCTCGTTCACGTTCCTTACGAGGAATACACCTGGCGGGCCGTGCCCTACTTCGTGCTCTCCGGCGTGATCGGCACGGCGGCCGGCCGGCTCTTCCGGGTGGCGGCCATCGAGAAGGTGGGCGGACCGGTCGCGGCGGCGATCACCAACCTGCATCCCTTCATCGCCACCGGCCTGGCCATCCTCCTGCTCGGAGAGCGGGTGACGCTGTCCATCATCGCGGGAACCCTGGTCATCGTGCTCGGCACCACGCTGCTCTCGCTCAGCGGGCGGCACGTGGGATTCCACGCCCGGGATCTCACGTATCCGTTTCTCTCGGCGGTGTGCTTCGGGGTAGTCGCGATCATCCGGAAGCTCGGCCTGGCCCAGGCCGGCCCTCTTCTGGGCTCGGCCCTCAACATCACGTCGGCCATGGTAGCGGCCACCGCCTTCGTCCTGGCGACGGGAAACGCCCGCGCGCTCCGGTGTGACGGCCGCAGCCTGCTCTACTTCATCGGCGGCGGCCTCCTGGAAAACGCCGGCGTCTTCCTGGTGCTGGTGGCCCTCGGTCTGGGCGAGGTGAGCGTGGTCATCCCGCTGGCCGGCACCGCCCCGCTCTTCGTGCTCCTGCTGGCCTTCATCTTTCCTAGCGCGCTGACCAGGCTGCACTGGCGGGTCGTCCTGGGCGCCGCCCTCATCGTGCTCGGCGTGGTGTTGCTGACATCTTGAGCTGGCCGACTGAATGTCGTCGCTGCGACATCATGTCGGCCGTTCCGCGATCAACACCGATTCTCTCGAGGTGAAAGCGCCGCCCCGCTCCCCTCGAACCGCGCGTTAGCAAGACCCCGTCTCGGCCTGGATATTGCATGGACGCTTACGTAACTCTGACGAATGGGATCCAGCACGGATCTCGCGGAGGACAGACATGAAGAAGCTGACGTTGGCGTTCCTGGTCGCAACCCTCATCCTGGCACCCGGGCTCGCCGCTGCTCAGACCGGCGGCACCCAGGCGCCGAAACCTAATCCCTCGGACAGGCCTATGGGTTCGCCGGGCAGCGTTCAGCCAGGGCAGCCAGGCGGCGGCTCGCCCAGCGACCCCGCTGCCAGCCCGCCCAGCGGGGGCGGCTCGCTGTCCCAGCACACCACCAAGCCCGCCTGTGAGAAGGCGGGCGGCAAATGGACGGAGTCGACGAAGGTCTGCATGAAGAAGTAGGGCAGCGAGCCAGCGCACCCCACGACGGCCTCAGATCATCGGCGTCGTTGTGGGGTGCGTCCAGGGCGTCGAGAATGGTGGCTTCGATCGCCAGGTCGCTCTCTCGCTCGTGGCACCCTGAGAGCCTGCCGCTCAGGAGGAACTTGATAATGATCTATTACGCACTGGTCTTCCTGATCGTCGGACTGGTCGCCGGGGCCCTCGGCCTCGCGGGCGTCGCGGAGGTCTCCGCGCAGATCGCATGGATTCTGTTCCTGATCGGAATCGTGTTCCTGGTTATCCACATGGTCCGTGGCCGCACCCCACCAGCCCTATGAAACGCGCTCACAGAGGAGGGGCGTGATGCCTGAGAAGACCACGCTGCGGCGCGCGCGCCGAGCCGCACGGGCGGGGAAAGCCCCGACCACACAGGCTGGCGAGTTCGTCCGCGAGGAGATGAGACACGTCCGGCGCGGCCGGCACGGCGCGCGATCCACGAAGCAGGCGATCGCGATCGGCCTTTCGAAGGCCCGAGCGGCGGGCGTGAAGCTGAAACCGCCGACGTCATGACGCTGAAGGAGGTGCTTGCGATGGCACAGTGCGAGGTGTGCGGAAACGAGTATGACAAGACGTTCGAGGTCATTTCAGGCGGCACGCGCCATATCTTCGACAGCTTCGAGTGTGCGATTTACCGGATGGCACCGGTGTGCGAGCACTGCAGATGCCGCGTGGTCGGCCATGGGATCGAGTCCGAGGGCCATTACTTTTGCTGCGCCCATTGTGCCCGCAAGGCGGGTGTCCGCAGCGCCCGCGATCGGGCCGAGGAACGTGTCGCTAGCTGACGATAACCTCAGAGCCGCGTCCGGATCCGCTCGATGGCTTCTTCGGTCTGCTCGCGCGACCCGAAGGCGGTCAGGCGGAAATAACCCTCGCCACTGGGGCCGAAGCCCGCGCCCGGCGCGCCGACCACCTGGGCCCCCGTCAGGAGGCGATCGAAGAAGTCCCACGAAGACACTCCGGGCGGTGTGCGGAACCAGATGTAGGGGGCGTGCCGGCCACCGTAGACGGTGAAGCCGGCGCCGGCGACCCCGTCGGCGATGATGCGGGCATTCTCCATGTAGAAGTCGATCAGGGCCCGCACCTGCTTCTGGCCCTCGGGCGTGTAGACGGCAGCCGCCGCCTTCTGGATGACATACGAGGGCCCGTTGGAATGGATCGCCGTGCGCCGGGCCCAGAGCTGGTTGAGGCTCAGGGTGGTGTCGCCGGCCTGCCCCCTCATGTCCTTGGGCACGACGGTATAGGCCAGGCGCATGCCCGTGAAGCCGGCATTCTTGGAGAAGCTCCGACACTCGATGGCCACCTCGCGGGCCCCGGCGATCTCGTAGATCGAGCGCGGGATGGTCTCGTCGCGGACGTAGGCTTCGTAGGCGGCGTCGTAGAGGATCACCGCCTCGTGGGCCCGCGCGTAGTCCACCCAGCGCTGCAGGGCCTCGCGCGTGGCCACGGCGCCCGTGGGGTTGTTGGGATAGCAGAGGTAAATGAGATCGACGTGCTCGGTGGGCAGCGCCGGCTGGAACGCGTTCTCGGCCGTGCACGGCAGGTACACGATGCCGGCGTAGCGGCCGCTCTCGTCGGCGGCGCCCGAGCGGCCGGCCACCACGTTGCTGTCGGCATAGACGGGGTAGACGGGATCCATCAGCGCCACCACGCACTCCCGGGCGAACAACTCCTGCAGGCTGGCGCTGTCGGTTTTGCCGCCGTCGCTCACGAAGATCTCGTCCACCCCGACCTTCACGCCCCGCGGGGCGAAGTCGTGGGCGGCGATCTCGGCGCGCAGGAACTCGTAGCCCACATAGGGGCCGTAGCCGCGGAAGGTCTCGAGCCGCGACATCTCATCGGCCGCCTCGTGAATCGCCCGGATCACCGCCGGGGGCAGGGGGCGCGTGACGTCCCCGATCCCCAGGTCGACCAGGCGCGCGCCAGGATGCGCATCGGTGAACGCCTTGGTGCGGCGCCGGATCTCGCTGAAGAGGTAGCTGGCCCTGAGGTTGAGGTAGTGCGCGTTGAGCTTGGGCATGGCCTCTGGCCGGGCTATTCGGGGAAGAAGGCGCCGGTGGACGCTGACCGGGGCTGGCGAGCCTCCCCGCCCCGCTGCCCGAGCGGCAGCGGCTGCTCGCCCGTGATCGCCGCCACCATCACCTGACGCACGGTCTCGGGATCGAGCCCGGCGGTGGCCGTCTCCCGGGCCACCTCGGCCAGGACCCGATCCACGTCCTGCATGATCTTCCACTGCTTGAAGAGGTCCTGGCGCTCCACCCCCATGGCCTCGCCGACCAGCTCGAGGAAGTTCGCGATGCGGAACGGATAGTCACGCTCGTGGGCGCAGAGCTCGCGGTGGCAGGCATGGTAGATCCCGACCAGGCAGTCCACGCCCGCCGCCTCCGCCGCGGCTAGCTCACGGGCGTGCAGCTCGCGCTTGTAGTCGGCCACCGGGGCCAGCGAATTGCACATGTAGCCGACGCGGGGCTGGGCGAGATCGACAACCTCCAGGCCGGGGATCGCGCGCAGAATCTTCAGCACGCCTTCGGTGACACCGGCCACGCCGGGATGCTCGTGGAGCGCCACCCGCCGGGGCACGCGGCGGACGAGATGCGGCGTGAGCCGGTCGAGGCGGTCGGCGATGTAGGGCACGACGTGCTCCAGCGCGAAGCCCGGCGTCGTGGAGGGCAGCATGAT
>DATBIM010000022.1:0-20885 GCA_036556905.1 Candidatus Methylomirabilota bacterium | reverse complement strand
GGGCCGGGGGACGGCGCCCATCCACTACGCGGGATACGACATCCCCCAGGACGAGAGCCGGGAGCGCTTCGAGGAGGCCCTCGACTTCATCCTCCAGGCGTGGACGCAGCAGCCGTTCTCGTTTCAGGGGAAGTTCTATCGGGTGCCCGACCTGACGGTGGTGCCGAGGCCCGTGCAGACGCCCCATCCGCCGGTGCGGATCGCCGCCAACAGCCCCGACACCTTCCCCCTCGCGGCCAACCGTCGACTACCCATCTTCGCCACGCCGCTCGTCAATCCCCCCGACAAGCTCAAAGAGGGGTTGGCGGTGTACCGCGCGAAGCTTCCGGCCGATATCGACGGCGACACCGCTATGGCGTTTCCGGTGCACGTCACGTCGAGCCGGGTCCAGGCCCGCCAGGAGTGCGAGGCGAGCCTGCTGCACTTCTTGCGGCAGGCCGGCGAGCGGCTGCGCCCGCTGGGCGGCGCCGGCATCAAGAGCTTCGAGGCGTTTCGCCAGGTCCTGGCCCGGATCGAGCGGGTGACCTACGAGGACGTGGACCGCGAGATGGCCGTCTTCGGCGATCCCGGGTACTGCGTGCGGCGCGTGCAGGAGCTCAGACGCGAGTACGACATGGACGAGTTCATCTGCTATTTCAACCAGGGTGGTCTCATGGATCACGCCATGGTCCGACAATCCATGACGCTGTTTGCCCAAGAGGTGCTGCCGCACTGTCGCTAAGGCGCGCGGGTTGCCGCGCAGGAGGGAATTCGATGGTGCTGGACACGTCGCAGGAGCGCATTCGACCGGTAACGGGCACCCACGTGGTGCGCGTACAGCACGAGGGCATTGTGACCGCCGACGCCGAGCGGTCGAAAGACTTCTACTGTCGCATCTTCGGCCTTCAGGTGCTGCCGCGCCCGCCGCTGGGCTCTCACGGCTACTGGATCGGCACGCCCGGCATCTTCCCCCAGATCCACATCATCCAGTCGGAGCTGGTGCCGCCCGGGCCGGGCGCGCCCATCAGTCCGCGCGGCCGCCACACCTGCTTCGAGGTCGCCGACTATGGCGCCATGAAGACCACCCTGGAGCGCGAGGGGATCAAATACGTCGAGAACACCCAGCCGGGCGGGCGCATCCAGATGCTGTGCAACGACCCTGATGGCAACACCCTGGAGTTCCAACCGACGACCGTGTGACACCGACGCCCATCTCCTTCCTCGAGTCGCGAACTCACTCGGCACGCGACGGCATCGGCAAGCCGGTCTTGCGCCAGGAAGATGCGCGCCTGCTCGTCGGCGCCGGGTGCTACAGCGACGATGTCAACCTGCCCGGCCAGGCCTACGCCTGCTTCGTGCGCTCGCCCCATGCCCACGCGCGCATTCGGGCCATCGACACCTCGGCGGCGCTCGCCACGCCGGGCGTGATCGCGGTGCTCACCGGCGCCGACGCGGCCGCCGATGGCATGAAGCCCATCACGCACAGCCCGATGCCGGGGAACCCTCACGAGGACATGATCCGGAGTCGCGACGTGTCGTTCGTCGCGCCGCATCCGCCGATGCCTGCCGATTGCGTGCGCTTCGTCGGCGAGGTGGCCGCCGTGGTCCTTGCCGAGACGCCGGCGGCCGCGCAGGACGGCGCCGAGCGTGTTGTCGTGAAATGGACGCCGCTGCCCGCGGTGACGGCCAGCACCGCCGCGGCTGCCAGCGACGCTCCGATCCTCTATGCCGGCACCGCGTCTAACGTCTGCGTCGATGCGGACGTCGGCGATCGTGCGGCGGCCGAGCTCGGGTTCGGGCAGGCCGCCCACGCCGTCCGGCTGGAGACGTGGGTGCACCGGATCACCGGGGTGCCGATGGAGCCGCGCGCGGCAGTTGGCGTCTGGGACCCGGCCTCCGGCCGCTACACCGTCCATGCGGGCGCGGGCGGCCTGGGGCGGACGCGAACGGGCGTGGCCGGAGCCCTCGGCGTTCCCGAGAGCGCGGTTCGGGTGATGGCCCGCGAGGTCGGCGGCAACTTCGGGACGCGCAACAGCTGCTACCCGGAATTCGCGCTGGTGGCCTGGGCGGCGCGGCGGGTCGGCCGACCCGTGAAGTGGACGGCCCAGCGGCGCGAGGCGTTCCTCGCCGACTATCACGGCCGCGATCTCGTGTCCCACGCCGAGCTGGCCCTCGACTGCGACGGCACCTTCCTGGCCTTTCGGACGGTCAACACCAGCAATGTCGGCGCCCATGTCGTCTCGTTCCACCCACTCAACAAAGGGATGGCGATCGCCACCACGGTGTACCACGTCCCCGCCGTGACGGTGCGCGGGCGCGCCGTCATCACGAACACGTCGCCGACCACGCCGTACCGGAGTGCGGGACGCCCCGAGGTGATGTTCGTCATGGAGCGGCTGATCGACCTCGCCGCCCGCCGTCACGGCTTCGATCGCCTCGAGCTGCGGCGGCGCAACCTGGTGCCGCCGAGCGCGATGCCATACCGGAATGGCTGCGGCGTGGTCTACGACAGCGGCGACTATCTGGCCGCGCTGGACCGGGCCGTGGCCCTCGCCGACTGGAAGGGCTTCGAGGCGCGCCGGGCCGAGGCCCGGCGGCGCGGCCGTTATCGCGGGATCGGGGTGGCCAACTACCTGGAGCTCAACACCGGCTTCCCGCGGGAACGGGCCCACGTCACGGTGCATCCCGATCGGTGCGTCGAGCTGGTCCTGGGCACGCTCTCGTCCGGTCAGGGCCACGCCACGAGCTTTGCCCAGCTCCTGGTGGAGTGGCTCGGAGTGGAGCTGAGCGAGGTGCGTCTGGTCACCGGTGATACGGACGTCACGGTGGTCGGCGGCGGCGCGCACTCGGCCCGAGCCTTGCGGCTCGCCGCGGTGGTGATGGCCAAGGCGGCGGATCAGATCGTGGAGAAGGGCAGGCGGCTCGCCGCGAGGATACTGGAGGCGGCCGAGGCCGACCTCGAATTCGCCGCGCCGCAGTTCCGCGTGAAGGGCACCGACCGCGCCGTCCACCTCTACGAGGTGGCGGCAGCCGCCCGGCGGGCGGACGCGCCCGCGGACTGTCGAGGGCCGCTCGACGGGTTGAGCGATGAAGAGATGCTGGCACCGTCCTTTCCCTACGGCTCCGCGGTCTGCGAGGTTGAGGTCGATCCGGAGACGGGCGTGGTCGAGCTGGTCCGCTACACCAGCGTGGATGACTGCGGTCGGGCCGTCAATCCGATGATCCTGCACGGCCAGACGCACGGCGGCATCGCGCAGGGCGTAGGACAGGCGCTGTGGGAATCCTGCGCGTACGAGGCGGCAACCGGCCAGCTTCTCTCGGCGACGCTGATGGACTACGCCCTACCGCGGGCGGACATGCTGCCAGCGTTCACCACGGAGATCAGCGAGATGCCCTCGACGTCCCACCCGCTCGGCATGCGGGGCGGCGGCGAAGGCGGGACCACCCCGGCGCTGGGGGCCGTCGTCAACGCCATCGTGGATGCCCTCGCCGAGCTCGGCGTGGAGCACATCGAGATGCCGGCGACGCCGGAGCGCGTCTGGCGGGCCATCCGTGACGGGCTGAGAGTCCACAGGGAGGAGACGACATGAAACGCATCGAGCAATTCGCCCCGGAGCTGGAGAAGATCATCGGCACGTCGGCGCCCATCCAGGATCTGGCCGACGGCTTCGGCGGCCCCCAGGGACCAGCCGAAGGGCCGCTGTGGTGGAAGGAAGGCCGCTATCTGTTGTTCAGCGACATCCACAACAACCGGCGCCTGAAGTACGTCCCCGGCCAGGGCGTGTCCGTGGTCCAGGAACCTACGAACCGGGCCAACGGGCTGACCCGCGACCTGCAGGGCCGGCTGCTGGCCTGCGAGCACGACAGCCGGCGGGTCACCCGCCAGGAGCTGGACGGCAGCCTCACCGTGATCGCCAACGGTTTCCAGGGCCGGCGCTTCAACCGTCCCAACGATGTCGTCGTCAAGTCGGACGGCTGCATCTACTTCACCGATCCCTGGACCAACCCCCTGCCGCCCGAGGAGTGGGATCTCACCTTCGCCGGGGTGTACCGGCTCACGCCGGACCTGGGCACTCTGACCCTGCTCGTCGCCGACTTCGTGCTGCCCAACGGCCTGGCCTTCTCCCCGGACGAGAGCGTTCTCTACATCAACGACACCCGGCGCCGGCACATCCGGGCCTTCGACCTGATGCCCAACGGCACCCTGGCCCGGCAGACCGACCGCGTCTTCGCCGACCTCAGCGGCGACGAGCCCGGCTTCCCCGACGGGATGAAGGTGGACATGGAAGGCAACGTCTACTGCGGCGGGGCCGGGGGCATCTGGATCATGGATCCGCGGGGCAAGAAGCTGGGCCGCATCGTCCACGGGGCGCCCGCCACCACCAACGTGGCCTTCGGCGGCGACGACTGGAAGACGCTCTACTTCACCAGCCGGAGCCACCTGGGCTCCGTCCCCGTGAAGGTTCCCGGCATCCCGGTGCCGACGCCGAAACGCTAGCGGTCAGCCGGCGGGCGCCTCAGGGCGCGCGAAACGCGTTCATCGCGGTGACCAGGGCCGGGGTGCCCCCGAAGAGATAGGTCACCTCGATGGTCTCCTGGATCTCGGCTTCGGAGGCGCCGGCGGCGCGGGCGCGGTTGGCGATGTTGGCCACCCCGTCCGGGTGCGCCTGCAGCGCATCCACCAGCATGGTCATCAGATGCTTGTACTTCGCGGGGATGGCGCCGTCGCGCAAGATCCGCTCGCGCTGGGCCAGGTAGGACTTGGCGAACTCCGGGTTTCGCTGCTGCAACGTCTGCATCCACGCCGGCGCGGCCGCCTGAGCCATGAGGAGCCTCCTCTGTTAGGATTCGCGCAGGAGGAAATAGATACCATGGCGCTGACCCTCGCGGAAGCCAATCAGATCGTGCAGGCGACGGTGACCAAAGCCCGAGAGATGAACATCCGGATCAGCGTGGCCGTGTGCGACGCCGGCGGCCGGTTGCTGGCCTTCAACCGTATGGACGGCGCCATCTGGGGCAGCGTGTACGGCTCCCAGGGCAAAGCCATCGCCTCGGCGGCCTTTGCCCGGCCCAGCGGCGAGCTGGCCGAGCGGGCCGGGAGCCCGATCATCCAGGGCATCGCGGCGGCCGAGGGCGGGCACATGATTCCCAGCCAGGGTGCGGTGCCCATCATCCGCAACGGCGTGCTGGAAGGCGCCTGTGGTGTCGGGGGCGGGACCTCGCAGCAGGACGAGGACTGCGCCCGCGCCGGGGTCGCCAAGCTCTAGCGGCTAGCGGCGGAAGGCCGGCATCACCTCGCGGGCGAAGCGGGTGAGCTGCTCGATCATGAGATCGCGCGGCGTGCCCAACGCCCAGCCGATCATGACGTGCTCGAGCCCCGGGTACCGCCGCTCGACCTCCTTCAGGTAGGCGACGATGTCGCCCGGGGGCCCGCAGAGCCAGGTCCGGTTGCGCACCCCGTTTTCCAGGGAAGCCGCCGTCGGCGACTGGGCCTGCCGGGCCGCCACGGCGCTCACGAGCTCTTCGCTGTAGCGCAGCATGCCCAGGGGCCCCATGAACTTGGCGTGCTCCTCGAAGTACGGGCGAGCTCGCTGGATGGCCCGCTCCACGGTCTCGTCGATCGACATCCGGAAGCCCAGGATCAGGTCCTCGCCGAGCTCGAGCTCGCGGCCGTGCCGACGCGCCGCCTCCCGATACTCGGCGACCCAGCGCTGCACGACCGCCTCCGCGGTGGCCGAGATGACGCCCTTGATGCCGTGGCGAGCCATGAAGTCCAGGCTCCGCGCGCTGCCGCTCACGATGGGCTGCCAGATCTCGACCGGCTGGTGCCGGGGACGCGGCACCAGCGTGATCTCGCGCAAGCGATAGCCGCGGTAGGGCACGTCGGGGGGGATCGTGTAGTGCTTGCCGTGATGCGCGAAGGACTCCTCGCGAAAGGCCTTGAGGATGACCTCGACCTGCTCCTCGAAGAGCTCGCGGTTGGCCTCGGCGTCCAGCATGGGATTGCCGAAGCTCTCCACTTCACGGCTGTGATACCCGCGGCCCACGCCGAAGACGACCCGCCCTCCGGTCAGGATGTCGGCCACGGCGAAGTCCTCGGCGAGCCGGAGGGGATGCCAGGTGGGGATGATGTTGAAGGCGCAGCCGATCTTGACGCGCTCGGTGCGGTGGGCCAGGTGAACGGCCAGCATCGGGATGTTGGGGATGCACTCGTAGCCTTCGTGCTGGAAATGATGCTCGGCCAGCCAGAGCGTCTCGTAGCCCAGCCGGTCGGCGGCGCGGGCCAGGGCCGTGGCGGTGTCGAACGTCTCGGCCAGCCGTTCGTTGGGGTAGCGCCGATCGTCGGCCGGCGTGCCCGACAGGCCACAGCGCTCCAGCTCGATGTGGCCCACGTAGAGCGTGGAAAACCGCTTGATCATTGTGGACAGAGGCCGTTATCGAGGGGCGCCCCGGCTTGGCCGGGGTGCCCCGAGCGTGGGGGGTTGGGGGCCATGCGGGGCCCCCATGTCAATTGTCGGGCGCCCCGGCTTGGCCGGGGTGCCCCGAGCGTGGGGGGTTGGGGGCCATGCGGGGCCCCCATCTCAGTAATACACGGCCTTGCCGGCGCCGCCGGTGGCCACGACGAGCTCGCCGCTGATGGCCCACGACCGGTCCGAGGCCAGAAACGCCGCTACGTAAGCGATCTCCGCCGCGTCCACGATGCGGCCGATGGCGTTGCCGCGCGGCCCATCGGGGGCGAAGTCGCGCTTCTCGACTTCCTCGGCGGTGATGCCCAGCTCGGCGGCGCGGGCGGCCAGCTGACGGGGGGTGCGTTCCGTACGGGTCTGGCCCGGATGGATGCAGTTGACGGTGATCCCGAAGCGGCCGAGCTGAACGGCCAGGGTCTTGGTGAAGTGCACGAGCGAGGTGTTGCGCGCCCCGCCGCTGAGATTGCCGGCGTTCCGAGCATTGGTCCCGCTGATGTTGATGATGCGACCCCACCCCTGCTCTTTGAGGTAGGGGATGGCCGCGCGAGCGCAGCGCAGCGCTCCCATGTACTTCACGTTGAAGTCGTGCAGCAGATCCTCGTCCACCACGGTTTCGATGGGCCCGACGGCGTTGGCCGAGCCGCCCGGCGGGGAGCCGCTGTTGACCAGAATGTGCAGCCCACCGAGCTGCGCGGCGGCCTGGGCCACCATCCCGTCCACCTGCGCTTTGCTGGTGACGTCGGCGGCCAGGGGGATGATGCGCCGCCCCGTCTCGGCCGCCAGCTCCCGCGCCGTCGCTTCGAGCCGGTCCTTCGTGCGCGCCACGATCGCCACGTCCACCCCTTCGCGGGCCAGCTGCCGGGCAATGGCCTTGCCGATGCCCAGGCTGCCGCCGGTGACGATGGCCCGTTTGCCCTGAAGCCCCAGGTCCATGCCTGCCTCCTTGTGCGTCACGCTATGCCACAATACCTGTCGATGAAGCGCAAGCTCGCCGCCATCCTCGCCGCTGACATCGCCGGGTATAGCCGGCTCATGGGTGAAGACGAAGCGGCGACGGTGCGCGCCCTCAAGGCCCACCAGGCCGTCGTCCTGCCCCTGATCGGGCGCCATGGCGGCCGCATCATCGACACCGCGGGCGACGGCATTCTAGCCGAATTCCCCAGCGTGATCGGGGCCACCGAATGTGCCCTCGAGATCCAGACCGTCATGGCCACCCGGAACGCCGACATTCCCGAGCATCGCCGCATGCTGTTTCGGATCGGCATCAACCTGGGCGACGTGATTGACGACGAGACCCGGCTCTACGGCGACGGGATCAACGTGGCGGCTCGCCTGGAGGGTATCGCCGAGCCCGGCGGCATCTGCATCTCGCGCCAGGTGTTCGACCAGGTCAACCGTGCCATCAAGGCCGAGTTCCAGGCGCTGGGCCCACGGACCTTCAAGAACATCGCGGGGCCGGTGGACGTGTTCGCCGTCGGGCCGGTGGCGCCGAGGGCCTCCGGCGACTTGACCCAGGAGATCTACTTCTGCCGGGCGCCCGATGGCGTTCAGCTCGCCTACTCGATGATCGGCCAGGGCCCGGCGCTGGTGAAGACGGGCAACTGGATGACGCACCTGGAATACGATCTCGAGAGCCCGATCTGGCGACATCTCTATCGCGAGCTGGCCAAAGCCTACACCCTGATCCGGTACGACGCCCGCGGCAACGGCCTGTCGGATCGGACCGTGGACGACATCTCCTTCGACGCCTTTGTCAGCGATCTGGAGGCGGTGGTGGCGGCGGCCAGGGTTCCCCGCTTCGCGCTGTTCGGGATCTCCCAGGGCTGCGCCGTGGCCATCGTCTACGCCGTGCGCCATCCCGAGCGCGTGTCCCACCTTCTCCTCTACGGCGGTTTTGCCGAGGGCCGGAATAAGCGAGCGCGGAGCGGGGCCGAGCGGGACGAGAACGCCGCCATGCTGACGCTGATGCGCCTGGGCTGGGGCAAGGAGAACCCGGCGTTTCGCCAGCTCTTCACCTCGCAGTTCCTCCCGGGCGGGACGAAGGAGCAGGCCGACTGGTTCAACGAGCTGCAGCGGGTGACGGTCTCGCCGGAGACGGCCGTGCGGATTATGACGGCGGCTGACGACATCGACGTCACCGCCCTGCTCCCCCGGGTGAGCGTGCCCACACTGGTGATGCACGCTCGCGACGATGCGCGCGTTCCCTTCGAGGCCGGCCGCCGCATGGCAGCCGGGATCCCGGGGGCACGGTTCGTCCCGCTGCAGGGGCGCAATCACCTGTTCCTGGAAAGCGAGCCGGCCTTCGGCCAGTTCTTCGAGCAGGCCCGGGCGTTCCTGGGCAGCTAGGGGAGCGGCCGCGCCAGGCCCAGCAGGATCTGGGCGTTGTGGTTGAGGATCCGGTCGACGTCGGCGGCCGGCAGGGTGGACTCCCGGATGTAGTGGAAGGTCTGCCGGTAGGTCTCGAACGCGAGCAGGACGGGGTAGTCGCTCCCCGCCACCAGATGGTCGGCGCCGAACGCCTTCCAGGCGCAGAGCAGGGCGGCCTGGGAGCCGTGGCCGACGGTGTCGTAATAGAAGCGGCGGGCGGTCACGCTGGGAGGCTCGGGCAGGCCGGGGTGCTGGCGCGGGGCCTGATTGTCGAGCCGCTGGAGCAGCATGGGGATGATGCCACCCAGGTGGGGCACCACGTACTTGATGTCGGGGTAACGCTCGGGCACGCGCCGGGCGATCAGGTGCAGGACGATGGCGCTGTCCTCCAGCGAGGCGCCCACCGAGACCGTGAAGCGGTAGTCGTTGATCAGGGGCGAGCAGATGCCGTTCTGGATCGGATGGTAGTTGAGCACGGTGTGGCGCCGGTTCATCTCCGCGTAGAGGGGCTCGAATTCGGCTTCGGCGGTGGAGCGGTCGAAGCACGAGCAGGTCATCGACACGCCGAGCATGCCGAGCTCATCCAGCCCCCGTTCCATCTCGCGCAGCGCGGCGTCGATGTGGGGCAGGGGTAGCGACACGACGGCGGTAAACCGGCCCGGGTGCTTCTGAGCCAGCTCAGCGTAGCTGTCGTTGATGAGCCGGGCCGCCGCCACGGCGTCTGCTTCTTTGTCGGCGTAGGGCGGGCTGGCCGCCGGCGACAGCACCTGCATCTGCACGCCGGCCTCGTCCATCTGCTGCAGGCGCGGGGCCAGGCCCGCGGGATCGTCGTGGCGCAGCGGCCGCGCCGTGAGCACGCGCGCCGCCTCAGGCAAGCTGCGCCCGCCGATGCTCAGGAGAAGATCGTTGTAGGCCTTGGGGAAGTAGTGGGCGTGGACGTCGACGATCATCGAGACGTCCCCGTCGGGGGCTAGGACGCGGGCCCGGGCGGCGCGACCGAGACGCCCTGGACGGCGTTCCGCGAGATGGCCGCGGCCACCAGGCCCGAGGCTTTCACCTCCTCGACGAACTCGCGGAGGAACTTCGCAGCGGCAGCGCGGCTCTTGGGCGTGCCGATCGCCTGCTGGACCGCCGTGAACTGCCCCTCCAGCAACCGGGCTCCGGGCAGCTTCTGCACGTCCATCAGGAGCCGGGGCTTGAGGCCGGCCAGGGCCTCGAGCTTCTCGCCCACGAACAGGTCGAACGAGCCGTCGATGCCCTTGGTGCGCAACAGCTTGGCGTGTTTCACGGTGCGGCTGAGGTAGAGCTCGTAGGCGCTCTTCTCCGACACGGCGATGCGGACACCCTCCCGATCCACATCGGCCAGCGAGCGGATCGGCGAGCCGGCCGGGACGAGGTAGGTCGCCGGGATCTCGAGGTAGGCTGCGGTGAAGGCGATCTCGTTCGCCCGCTGGGGCTCGGCGCCCAGGAAGGCGACATCCCAGCCGCCCGTGCGTGCCGCGTCGGCCAGGCCCCCGGCGGTGTCGAACTTGATGAACTCCACGGGGACGCCCAGCCGACGCCCGAGCTCCCGAGCCACGTCGGGGGCGACACCGCGGGGATCGGTGGCCGACGAGCCGGGCGTGACGAGCAGGAAGTTTCCGTGGTTGAGTCCGACCCGGAGCGTGCCCGAGGGAGCCAGCTCTGACTTCACGGCGGCGGAGATGGTGTTGGTCATGGCGCCGGACGTTAGCACAAACCGGGCGTCGCCTGCCACCGCGTATGGTACCCTCCGCGCACCACCGGAGGGACACGATGACCACAGGCAGAGAATCCATCGCGTTCGTCACCTGTAGCGGGGGCAGCGACGCGCACACGGAGACACCGGTTCGACGCCGGGACGTCGTGGTCAACGGCCGACGCGTCAAGACCATCGACGTCCACGCGCACTGCGCGGTGCCCGAGGCCATGGCCCTGATGGGGCAGAAGCTTCAAACAGAGGCGCTGCTCATGTCCCGGGCGGCTGATCGGCTCCGCGCGATGGACGCCCAGGGCATCGACGTGGAGGCGCTCAGCATCAATCCTTACTGGTACACGGCGGACCGCGACGTCGCCCGCGAGCTGATCCGGATCCAGAACGAGAAGCTGGCCGAGGCCTGCGCGGCGAACCCGGAGCGCTTCGTGGCCTTCGCCTCGGTCGCGCTGCAGCATCCCGACCTCGCCGCCGAGCAGCTGGAGGAGGGAGTCAAACGGTACGGGCTGCGCGGAGCCGGCATCGGGGGCAGCGTCAACGGCCTGGAGCTGGCCGACCCGAAGTTTCACCCGTTCTGGGCCAAGGCCGAACAGCTCGGGGCGCTGGTCTTCATCCATCCCCAGATGACGGGCGCCCCGACCGAGCTGGCCCAGCGACTGACCGGCAGCGGCGGCCTGGAAAACGTCATTGGCAATCCGCTGGAGACCACGATCGCGCTCTCCCACCTGATCTTCGAGGGTACGCTCGACCGCTTCCCCGGAGTGAAGATCTGTGCGGCGCACGGCGGCGGCTACCTGCCCTCGTATGCCGCCCGCTCCGACGCCGTGTGCACAACCTTCCCCGACCGCTACACCAGGCCGCTGAAGAAGAAGCCCACCGAGTATCTGCGGCAGCTCTACTTCGACTCGCTCGTCTTCACGCCGGAAGCGTTGCGGCACCTGGTGGCCGAGACGGGGTCGGGCCAGATCGTGATGGGCACCGACTATCCCTTCCCGTGGACGAAGACCTCCGTGGATCACATCCTCGGCACGCCGGGCCTGAGCGATGCCGAGCGGGTGGCCATGCTGGGGGGCACGGCGGCCACGCTGCTGGGGATCAAATCATAGCCCTTCCCGAGTTCCTCTACGGCACCGCCTGGAAGGAAGCGCGGACCGCGGCCCTCACCGAGCTCGCCCTTCGCGTGGGCTTCCGGGGCATCGACACGGCCAACCAGCGGCGGCACTACGTCGAGGCGGCAGTCGGAGAGGGACTGGCCGCCGCCTACCGCGCCGGCGTGGTGACGCGGGCCGACCTGTTCCTCCAGACGAAGTTCACCTACCAGGACGGTCAGGACCACCGATTGCCCTACGACCCGACGGCGGACCTGGCCACCCAGGTCGCCCAGTCGATGGCCAGCTCGCTCGAGCACCTGGGGACCGATCACGTCGACAGCTACGTGCTGCACGGGCCCGCTTCTCATCACCACTGGACCGACGACGACGCCGAGGCGTGGGCGGCGATGGTGAAGGAACGCGACGCCGGCCGAGCGCAAATGCTCGGCGTGAGCAACGTCTCCCTGTCGCATCTCGAGCAGATGGCCCGCGCCGGCACCGGGCGCCCGCAGTTCGTCCAGAACCGCTGCTTTGCCCGCTTCGGCTGGGATCGCCGCGTCCGCGCGTTCTGCCGGGAGCTCGGCATCGTCTATCAGGGGTTTTCCCTGCTGACCGCTAATCTGGAGGTGCTGCGCGATCCGCTGGTCGTCGACATCGCCGGGCGCGAGCGGGCCACGCCGGCCCAGGTCGTGTTCCGCTTCGCCCAGGCGGTGGGAATGCTGCCGCTGACCGGCACCTCCGACGCCCGGCACATGCAGCAGGATCTGGCCAGCCGCGCCCTCACCCTCTCTGCCGACGAGGTGCAGGCGATCGAGTCGCTGGCCGGCTGACGTCGCCGGCCGAGCCGCGCCCGCTCACACCGTGCGGTGCAGGAAGCTGGCCGGTCGTTTCCGCTGCCACAGGCTGGCCCGCCACCGGATGCCGATGAGGATGGTGAAGGCCAGGCCGATCGTGGTCAAGGCGCCGATGGTCAGGGGAAAGCCGATCCGCTCGATGAGGACGCCGGAGGCCATGAGGCCCAGGGGCAGACCGTAGACGGCGAGCATCCGCACGCCCATGACCCGCCCGCGGAACCGGTCGCCTGCCTCGGCGAGCAGGATGGCGGTCATCGCGATCATGGCCACGTTCTGGACGAAGCCGGCGGCCAGGAGCGTGAGCAGGCCCGCGGCCATGCTGTCGATGTGGCTGAAGGCCAGCAGCAGCGTGTACCAGAGGGCGGTGCAGACGAGCGTGGTACGCTCCGGACGCCGCGGCCCCCCCATCAGGGCGGTGGTGATCGAGGCCACCAGGCCGCCGAACGAGAAGCTGGCCAGGAGCCACCCGAGGCCGGTGGCGTCGACCTGGTAGACGCGCTGCGCGGCGTACGGCATCAGGCCCCCCGACACGGGGTAGGCCGTCAGGTTGACCAGGAACGCCAGCAGCATCATGGCCAGCAGCTCCGGGGTCAGCCAGATATGGACCAGGCCGTCCTTGAGGTCGCGCCAGCGTGAGGGACCGGGCAGGGGCGCCCCGCGGCGCGCCGCACCGGGGTCGGGCACGGGAGGCCGTCGCGACACCCCGAAGGTCAGGGCCAGGCTCGCCACGTAGAAGCTCGTGACGAAGAGGTAGGTCGGCCCGACGCCGAGGACGGTGAAGAGCCAGGCCCCGGCCAGCGCGCCGGCCACGCGGGCGGAGTCCATGGTGGCGCGGGACAGGGCCAGAGCTCCCATCAGCTGGGGAGGCGCGATCGTCTCGCCGATGAGCGTGTTGCGCATGACGAGATCGTTGGGGCGCACGCAGCCGGCCAGCGTCGCCACCGCCAGCACCCAGGCCGCGGTCAACGAGTCGGTCAGGGCCAGGAGCAGGAGGACCGCGGCCAGGCCCGCGTAGATGGCGCGCATCGCGCACAGCATGGTGCGCCCCCCGAGCCGGTCGCCCAGCACCCCGTACATCGGCGCGGCCAGCGTGCCCAGGAACTGCACCGAGCCGAAGGCGGTGAGCCACAGCACCGAGCCGGTATTGACCAGCACGTACCAGCCCAGCACGACCGTCTCCATCTCGAAGGCCCACGAGGTGAGCAGATCGGCAGACCACTGGAAGCGGAAGCTGCGGACCCGGAAGGGGGTGAAGATCAACGGGCCTAGAACAGCGGGCTGTTCGATTCCAGACCGAGCAGCGTGCGCCCCACCGCCTCGTAGTTCACGAACTGCAACTGATTGTGGCGGGTGACGACCTCGGCGTCGCGGGCGTAGCGCTCCAGGGGGCTGCTCTCGAAGATCGAGGTGGTGCCGGCGGCCACGCACACCATGTGGGTGGCCCGGGCCGCATTCTGGGCGGCGTGGGTCATGGCCATGCGCAGGTCCGAGCGCTGGCTCTCGGTGACGAGGTCCCGAGCCAGCACGGTGTTCCACATCTCCTCGACGACGTCGAACAGCAGGGCTCGCCCGGAGCGCAGCAGGGCCTCGGCCTCACCCACCTGAGCCTGCACCATCACCCGGTCGCGCAGCAGCCCAGGCGCCGAGCGCGGGATCTTGGACTGGGCGAGCTCGACGAACGCGTCGAGGGCGGCCCGGGCCACGCCGAGTCCCACGCAGCAGAAGCCGCAGCCGGCCAGGTCGAAGCCGTGCATACGGTTCATGGGCCCGGTGACGCGAGCCCGCGTGTCCAGGGCCGAGAAGGTGTGCTCCTCGGGGACGAACGCGTCGTCCACCACGATGTCGTGGCTGCCCGTGCCCCGCATGCCGCTGACATTCCAGGTGTCGACGATGCGGCCGAGCGACTTGGGCGAGAAGTAGGCGATGCGGACTTCCTGGTCGCCGTTGGGCCGCCGCCGGGGCGTGTCCCCGTCGAAGACCTTGCAGGCGCCGTGGAGCAGGGACGAGTGCATGCAGCCGCTGGCGAAGAGCCAATGCCCGGTCACCCGGTAGCCACCCGGTACCGCGACGGCCCGGCCCCGCGGGTTGGCCGAGCCCGCCGACACGCCCACCGGATCGCTGTGGAAGAGCTTGCGGCGTACGGCGGGCTCGAACTGGGCGCTCTGGCGAAAGGTGTTGATCCCCATGGCCAGGCACCACCCCGTGGAGCCGTCGGCCCGGGCCACCTCCTCGATCACCCGCAGGGTGGTCAGGATGTCGGCGCCCAGACCGCCCTCGGCCTCGGACAGAGCCACCTTGAACAACCGGGCGTTGGCGATCTCCATCACGAGGTCGTGGGGCAATTGCCGGGCTGCTTCGATCTCGACGGCCCGCGCGCGGATGCGCGGGGCCAGGGCCCGGGCGATGTCCAGTGGGGTGGTGGCGGCCCGCGCGGTGTCGGTGATCATCACGCGTACCCGGGCGGCGGCACGAAGGCCTGGAATTCGCGCTCCAGCAACCGGGCGAAGGCCAGACAGGTCAGATCGCCGTACTGGGGACCCACGATCTGCACGCCCACGGGCAGGCCGCCCGGCGTGAACCCGCAGGGCGCGGCGGTCGAGGGTAGATAGGACGCGCCGGTGTAGCCGGCCCAGAACAGGTGGTCGGTCACGGGCACGCGCTGACCGTTGACCACCAGGGTGCGCTCGTGGCGCTCGCCGTGGTGGTCGTGCGGGAAGGCCGCGGTGCCCGCCACCGGGCAGAGCAGCAGATCGTAGGTCGTGAAGAACGCGGCCCAGGCCTCGCGCATGCGATGGCGCGCCTCGTTCGCGGCCAGCCAGTCGCGATGCGACAGCACGGAGGCCCGCACGGCCCGCGCGTAGTAGCTCTCGTCGTCGGGTGCCAGCGCCCGCGCGATCGTCACGTTCCTGTCGAAGTCGGCGTCGCTCTGACGGTCCGACGTCGCCGCACGCAGGAGCCGGACGTAAACGCGCCAGGCTTCGGCGATGTCGATGGCCGGACGGGCGCCCTCGTCCACCTTGACCCGCTGCCGGCGCAGGAAGTCGGCCAGCGCCTGCAGGCGGTCTCGCACGTCGCGGTCTACCGGGAAGCCCGGGGCCTCGAGCATCAACGCGATCTTGAAGTCGCGCAGCCGCTTCGGCCGGGGCGGACGCAAGCGGAGCTGCCAGCCGGCGGCCTCGATGGAATCCGGCCCCGCCATGACCGACAGGGCCAGGGCCAGATCGTCGGCGCTGCGGGCCAGCGGTCCCACGACGTCGATGTCCACCGGCGCCCGCTGCCAGGGCAGGGCCTGGCCCTGTCGCGGCACGATGCCCCAGGTGGGCTTGTGGCCGTAGACTCCGCAGAAGTGCGCGGGGTTGCGGATGGACGAGCCGATGTCGCTGCCGGCCTCCAGCCCGGTGAGCCCGGCGGCCAGGGCCGCGGCCGCGCCGCCCGAAGAGCCGCCCGGCGCCCGCGTGAGGTCCCAGGGATTGTTCGTGATGCCGTAGATGGCGTTGAAGCTCTGCCAGTCGGCGAGATAGAGCGGCACGTTCGTCTTGCCGAAGAGCACGGCCCCGGCCGCGAGCAGGCGATCCACCACGAGCGCGTTCGTGGTGGCGACGTGGTCCTTGAACGCTGGCACGCCCCAGGTGGTGGGCAGGCCCTGGACGTCGTAGGACTCCTTGATCGTCATGGGCACGCCGTGCAGCGGTCCCCACGGGGCGCCGCGGGCTAGCGCGCGGTCGGCCGCCCGGGCTCGCGTGCGGGCACGGTCGAAGTCGCGGACGACGATGGCGTTGAGCGCGCCATCGTATTTCTCGACCCGGGCCAGGTAGAGCTCCAGCAGCTCCAGACAGCCGATCTTCCGCTTCCGGATGTCGGCGGCCAGCTGACGGGCCGAGCGGAACGGAACGTCGAGCACGCGCGGTAGTATACGCCGACCCGAGCCTAGGCCGGCTCCACCCCCAGGATCGCGTTGAACCGCCCGAAGCCGATGTAGAGCGTGGCGTGGGCCACCAGCTCGATGATCTCGGCGTCCGAGAAGTGGCGGCGCAGCTCCGCCCAGAAGGTGTCGTCGATCTTGTGATGATCGACGGCCAGGCGTTCGGCGAACCGGATGGCCGCCCGCTCGCGCGGGCTCAGGAGATCCGAGGTCTCGTCGTCGATCGCGGCGATCTTCGCGTCGGTCGCCCCCGCATGCCGGGCCCCGGCATAGCGCACGGTGAGTCAATAGCGGCAGGCGTTGAGGGCGGCGATCTTCAGGCGCACCAGCTCGCGGAGCACCGGGTCGATCGTGCCTTCGCGGGCGAGCGTGGCGCGGAACCTGGCCAGCGCCTTGAGCACGGCAGGATTCCGGGCGTAGGTGCGCGTGCTCGCCGAGGTGCCGGACTGGCGCTCGGCCTCCTGGCAGAGATGTCGGATCTCGTCGTCGACGTCGTGGATGCCCAGCGGCTCCATCCTGGCCATGGTCGCCTCCCTGTCGCCCCCTCTGGAACGACGCCCCGAAGGTACGCTAAGCTGCCCCCGATGACCATCGCCATCCGCCCGCTCCACCCGGTATTCGTGGGCGAGGTGTCCGGGCTCGACATCACCCGTCCGCTGACCCCCGAGGAGGTGGCCGCCATCGAGGCCGGCATGGATCGCTGCGCGGTGCTGGTGTTCCGCGATCAGCGGATCACCGACGAGCAGCAGATGGTGTTCAGCCGCCACTTCGGGGCCCTGGAGGACGCCCGCGGGGGCAACATCACCCGGCCGGAGGACCGGCGCCTGCCCGTGGGCATGAACGACGTGTCGAATCTGGGCCGCGACGGCCAGCCCCTGGAGCGGGACTCCCGCCAGCACCTGTTCAACCTGGGCAACCTGCTCTGGCACTCCGACAGCTCCTTCCGGGTCGTCCCCGCGAAGTACTCGCTGCTGTCGGCGCGCGTGGTGAATCCCACGGGCGGCAACACCGAGTTCGCCGACATGCGCGCGGCGTACGACGCCCTGGACGCGGCCACCCGGGCCGAGATCGAGGACCTCGTGTGCGAGCACTCGCTGATGTACTCCCGGGGTCTGCTCGGCATGAGCGATTTCACGGCGGAGGAGCGGGCGATGTTCCGACCCGTGCGCCAGCGGCTGGTGCGCACCCACCCGGTGAGCGGTCGCAAGTCGCTCTACCTGGCCTCGCACGCCGGCGCCATCGTCGGCATGCCCATGCCCGAAGCCCGGATCCTGCTCCGGGACCTCACCGAGCATGCCACCCAGCCGCGCTTCGTCTACATCCATGCCTGGCGCCAGTGGGACCTGGTCATGTGGGACAACCGGCAGGTGATGCACCGCGGGCGCCGCTACGATCAGCGCCAGCCGCGCGACATGCGCCGCACCACCCTCGCCGGCGACGCCCCCACCGTGGCCCAGGCCGTCACTTAGGGGTCATTCACACCTCCCGGGAGCGTGCCGCCAGCCGCCGGCCCCGCTCCTCGTGGCGAGCCGGCTCCGCCGCCCGCTCGGCCTCCTTGGGGAACAGGAGCGAGCCCACGATGGCCGCGGCGATGACGGCCACGATGATGACCAGGGACGTGACGATGGGGAACTTCCCGCCGTACAGCCCGTCGAGCCAGACCATCTTGAGGCCCACGAAGACCAGCACCACCGCGAGCCCGTAGCGCAGCAGGTGGAACTTGTCGACCGCGCCGCCGACCAGGAAGAACAGCGAGCGCAGACCGAGAATGGCGAACGTGTTGGAGGTGAAGACCACGAAGGGCTCCCGGGTGAGAGCGTAGATGGCCGGGACCGAATCGATGGCGAACACGATGTCGGTGGCCTCCAGGCAGCAGAGCGCGACCAGCAGGGGCGTGCCGCGGAGCCGGCCACCCTCGCGCACGAAGAACCGATGGCCCCGGAACCCCTGCGTGATCGGCAGCACCCGGCGCACCAGCCGCAAGAGCAGGTTGCGCTCCGGCTCGACCGTCTGCTCGAATAGCGCCAGCTTGAGCCCGGTGACGATCAGAAACCCGCCGAACACCCAGATCACCCAGTGGAACTGCATGAGCACGGAGCCCAGGGCGATGAACGCCGCCCGGAACACGAGCGCCCCCAGGATGCCGTAGAACAGGACCCGGTGCTGATAGACGGGCGCCACCGAGAAGTACCCCAGCACCATGACGAAGACGAAGATGTTGTCCACCGATAGCGAGTATTCGACGACGTAGCCGGTGAGGAACTCGAGCGAGATTTGCCAGGCGGCGGCGTCGGCGTCGAAGCCCGGCACCGCGGCCAGGCGCCCGTCCTGTCCGAAGGCCCATCGGGCATAGAGGTACAGGCCCAGGTTGAACACCAGCGCCAGGCTCACCCAGACAGCCGTCCACCCGGCCGCCTCCCGGAACCCCACCGGCCGTGCCTCACGATGGAGCACGCCGAGGTCGAGTCCGAGCAGCACCAGGATGCCGGCGACGAAGGCGGCGTAGAGCCACCAGTACTCCGCGAACGGGAAGAGTTCGGGCATGGTCACGCGCCCCCCGTCGCCGCCGGGAACTGGCGCGCCAGACGCTGCCCGCCGCTGACCTGGACCGGATCGGGCGGAAGCGGCGCCTCGGCCGACGTCACGAAGACCGGACACGGGGCGTCGTCCACCACACGTTCGTGGGCGGGGCGGGACAGGGCGCGCTCGAGCCAACCGCGCGTGTCGCGCCCGACGACGACGAGGTCCGCGGCCCACGCACGGGCGTGCTCGACGATGACCCGCCCGGTGTCCTTGTTGCCGGCGGCCACACGCTCGACCTCGGGCGGCGGCTGCAGCGTCGCGGCCAGCGTGGCGATGCAGGGCTGGGTCTGCGTCTCGGCCAGCCGGCGCCAGTGCGTCTGCGCCGCCAGGTAGCGCCCCCGGGCGGCGGGGAGCAATGACGTGAAGGGTGGCGACGGTGCGTCCAGGACGACGAGAATCCGGACGGCGCTGGCACCGGCCGGCGGCAGGGCCCGGACCACCTGGTCCACCCAGCCCCGGGGCTCGTATCCGTGCACGGCAACGAGGATTCTGTTCATAGCAGCCTCCCGCGTCGGTTGTCGGTCTGGTCCCGCGCCGGGCGCGGACGCCCGCGCGTGCGCGCAGTGCGCACGGGCGACGTTCAGCGGAGCGCGAGGGTCAGCGCGGAGCGGACGGGGAGGCTAGTGGTCTTCGGGAGCGGACGGGGCGTCAGGGACGCTGGGGGTCGGAACCTTGCGGGCGGGGCGGCTGGGCGTGGGGCCGGCCGGCCGGGCCGTCCGCTGGCGAAACGCCGCAGCGCGGGCGGACTTGGCCGCCTCGGCTCGGCGCGCGGCCGTGCGATCGTCGTGCTCCCCGACACCGGCCGGGCGGCGGTACCCGGACAGGTGGGTCGCTTCCTCGGCTTCCGCGAGCAGCTCGAGCGTTCCGGGAAGGCCGGGACTGGCGAGGTCCGCGACCACCGCGAAGGCGAGGACGAGAAGCCAGCGCAGGATGACCATCCCGCGTATCGTACCACGCGCCCGGGTACCGCCCGGCGGGGGGCCCGGGCGGCCTCACCCGTCTCAGCGCTCCCGCACCACCGGGTTGCGCAGCACCCCGATGCCGGGGACCTCCACCTCGACCACGTCGCCGTCCTTCATGTTCTCGGTGGCCCCATCGGTGCCCATCCACAGCACGTCGCCCGGGTACAGGGTCAGGTACTGGCTCATGCGGCTGATGAACTGGCGCACGCCGAAGATGGCGTCCTTGACGGCGTAAGTGAACATCTCCTTACCGTTGAGCCGGATGGTGACGCGCAGTCCGTCGGGGTCCAGGCCGGTGACGATCCACGGGCCCATGGGCTTGAAGGTATCGGTGTTCTTGCCCCGCCAGAAGGTCCGGTCGCCGCGCTGCCAGGTGCGCTCGCTCACGTCGTTGCCGATGGTGTAGCCGAAGACGCAGTCCAGGGCCTCGGCCTCCGAGACGCGCTTGCAGCGCTTGCCGATCACCGCCACCAGCTCGCCCTCGTACTGGACCTGGTCGGTCGCGTCCTTGGGGATGACGATGGGCTCGTCGGTGGCGATCAGCGCGTTGTTGGCGCGGTAACCCACGTCGGCCTGCGGGGGGAACTCCGGCTTCACGCCCCGGCGGTGGGCCATCTCGGTCACGTGCTCGCGGTAGTTGACGCCGGCGGCATAGAAGGTGGGCGGAATGACCGGGACCAGCAGCTTGACCGCGCTCAGGGGGAGGCTCTTCGAGGTTCGAGTGGGACGCTCGAAGGGGCTCTCGGTGACCTCATGCACGGTGTTGCCCTCGATGACCCCGTAGGCGGCGTTCGGTCCTGATTGAAACCGGCACCATTTCATCGTGAGCGCTCCTCCCGATCGGACATTACTGGGCGAGGAAGCCTCCGTCGATGGCCAGGACGTGGCCGGTGACCATGGCGGACGCGCGGGACGCCAGGAACAGAAC
>DATBIM010000021.1:0-2478 GCA_036556905.1 Candidatus Methylomirabilota bacterium | reverse complement strand
GCCGACGATCCGGCAGGGCTCGAGCAGGCGGACGATCTCCACCAGCTCGGCGGCGGTGATGCCGCAGGGCTCGGGCGCGCCGGTGCCGGGCGCCTCGGAGGGATCGAGCACGTCCACGTCGATGGTCACGTAGAGCGGGTGGGCCCGCAGCTCGGGAAGCAGGCTCTTCACCGCCTCCACCGGGTGAATCCGGTGGGCGGGGAAGAGGTGCGGGACTTTCCGCTGAAATTCCTCCCGGGCCCCCGTCCGCATCCCGACCTGGAACACGCGCTCGGGGGCCACCACGTCCATCACCCGGGCCATGGCCGAGGCGTAGTTGTAGCGCTCGCCCAGGAACTCCTCGCGGAGATCCGGGTGGGCGTCGAGCTGGAGGATGCGCAGGTCCGGGATGGCCGGCGCCAGCACTTCGATGACCGGCAGGGTGGCGGTGTGGTCGCCGCCCAGCACGACCGGCCGGATTCCCGGCCGCCAGAAGCGAAGGATCTCCTCCCGGGCCCGGGCGAGCTGCTCCCGGGGCGCGCCGTCGCCCAGCTCGCAGTCGCCCAGGTCGGCGATGGCGAGGTCCTCGAGGTCGCGGCCCAGGAAGGGCGAGTAGGTCTCGATGGAGTCGGAGGCCAGCCGCAGCTCGCGGGGGCCGTGATCGGCGCCCCGGCGGAGGTTGATGCGCCCCTCGAAGGGGATCCCGAAGAGGACGATCCGGGCGTTCTGGAGAGAAGCCCGGCAGGCGATGAAGCGGGGCTCGGCCGGGATCAACAGCCGGCGCTAGCCGAGATCGTCGTCGGAGAGGAGCGTCACGGCGGCCAGCGCGCACCCCGTCCGCTCGACCCGGTGCTCGGCCGCGAAGACCTTCATGTCCCGGATCCTCTGGCCCCGGACCCGGAAGGCCTCCTCGAGCATCTGGACGATCATCCGCTCGGCTTCCTCGCGCGTGGCCTTGTCGTGGAACTCCATGATGACCCCGTTCTTGGCGGGATCCTCCGGCCGCGCCCAGCCGACGGCGGCGGCCACCACCTCGCCCGGGACCTCGCTGGTCATCGCCGCGTAGGCGGTGGGCACGAGCGCGCCCGGCTTGATCCGGGGGAGCGCCACCAGCTCGACACCCGGTGGCAGGATGCTGGAGACCTTGATGAGGTTGATGTTGCCGATGCCGGCCGCCAGCAGGGCATTGTCGAAGGCGTTGAGTGGGGTCGAGCCCTCGGCGTTGCCGGCGGTGCCTGCCGCCTTGGTCACTGGTGCGAAGTGCATTCGCTCCTCCTCGTGGCGTGTCGCGCGGAAAGCACCGCGCCGGCTCACGAGCGGCGCCCCACCGCCGCCCGTCGTGAATTTCTCGATCATCGTAGCGGCTCGGCCCACGAACGCAAGCAAAAAGTTGACTTCGGCGCCGCTCGGTGGGCTCGTGACGAGGCCGCGCGGGCGCGTTCGGGCGCGTCGGCGAGCGCTCGTCGCGGCGCCGGAGCGGGCCAAAACGCGATTTTTTTCTTGCAATGGAAAAAAAATAGCCCCACAGTGCAGAAAAATCCGGCAAGTAGAAAAAATCGCCGGAGAATTCGGGCCAGAACTTGGGGAGGAGGGAAAGAGTGCAAGCACTGGGGCGTCACCTGCTGCTCGAGCTGTTCGACTGCGACGCAGAGGCCATCAACAGTCTGGACACCGTGAAGGCGTCCATGGTGGAAGCGGCCAAGCGGGCCCAGGCCACCATCGTCGACGTCGTCTTTCACGAGTTCAACCCGTTCGGCATCAGCGGAGTCGTCGTCATCGCCGAGTCGCACCTGGCGATTCACACGTGGCCGGAGTATCGCTACGCCGCCGTGGACGTCTTCTCCTGCGGCGACGTCCTCCAGCCCCAGGTGGCCGCCGACTACCTCGTGGAGCAGCTCGGGGCGGCCCGGGCCTCCGTGGTGGAGCTCCAGCGCGGCATCTTCGTGAACCACCCGCGGCCGCTCCTGCACAAGCCGGCGGGGGCGCCCGTCGCCACCACCCCGAGCTGATCGGCCCCCGATGGCCACGCCTCAGTACAAGTGGTTCTTCGAGACCACGACGCCGGTCGAGGGGCACATGCACGCCATCGCCCGGACCATCGTCACCCGCCAGACCAAGTTCCAGTTCATGGAGATCATGGAGACCCACTCGTACGGCAAGTGTCTCGTGCTGGACGGGCGGATCCAGTCGAGCCAGGCCGACGAGTTCATCTACCACGAGACCCTGGTGCACCCGGGCCTCCTGGCCCACCCCCGGCCCCAGCGGGCCATGGTCATCGGTGGGGGCGAGGGGGCCACGGTCCGGGAGATCCTGCGCTACAAGACGATCACCGACTGCCTCATGGTCGACATCGACGGCGAGGTGGTCGAGGAGTGCAAGCGGCACCTGCCCGAGATGCACCAGGGCGCCTTCGACGATCCCCGGACCCGGCTGCTCCACGAGGACGCCCGCGCCTACCTGGAGAAGACCACCGAGCGCTTCGACCTGATCGTGGTGGAC
>DATBIM010000020.1:0-2469 GCA_036556905.1 Candidatus Methylomirabilota bacterium | reverse complement strand
ATCGGACTGCAACCTCAGTGAACATGAACACCGACTCCTACATGAAAACGGAAGTCCGCGACGGCATGCGGATCACCTGGCATCAGCCCATCACGATGGACGACGGCCTCGTCCTGCGTGCCGACGTGTACCGCCCGGTCGAAGACGTGCGCTGTCCGGTGATACTCACGTACGGCATTTACGCCAAGGGACTCGCCTACCAGGACGGCTACCCCATGCAGTGGGAAAAGATGGTTTCCGACCATCCCGAGATCCTGCGCATGTCGTCGAACAAGTATCAGAACTGGGAGACGACCGACCCCGAGCGGTGGGTCCCCCACGGCTACGCCGTGATCCGGGTGGATTCCCGCGGCGCCGGATGGTCCCCGGGGTTCATGGACTGCAACTCGACTCGGGAGATCGAGGACCTCTACCAGTGCATCGAGTGGGCGGGCACCCAGCCGTGGAGCAACGGCAAAGTCGGCATGCTCGGGATCTCCTACTACGCGAGCAACCAGTGGCGGGTAGCCGGGATGCACCCGCCGCACCTGGCCGCCATCATCCCCTGGGAAGGGCAGAACGACCGTTACCGCGACTCCGGCTACCACGGCGGCATCCTGAGCCAGTTCCAGGAGCGCTGGGCCAGACATCAAGTGGCCAATATCCAATACGGCATGGGCGAGCGGGCGCGAAAGAACCCCAACACCGGAGAGTCGGTGGCCGGGCCCATCACGCTCTCCGACGAGGAGCTGGCCAAGAACCGGGTGAACGTGTACGAGGAGCTCAAGAAGCATCCCCTCGACGACGAGTGGCACCGCTCGCGCTCGGCCGACCTGTCACGGGTGACGACGCCGCTGCTGAGCTGCGCCAACTGGGGTGGGCAGGGCATCCACCCGCGCGGCAACTTCAATGGCTTTGTGGAATCGCGATCCCCGCAGAAGTGGCTGGAGGCCCATGGCGACTCGCACTGGTCCCTCTTCTACAGCGCCTATGGTCTGGACCTCCAGAAGCGCTTCTTCGACCACTTCCTCAAAGGCCTCGACAACGGCTGGGAGAAGACCCCACGCGTCATGCTCAACATTCGCCACCCCGGAGAGAAGTTCGTGGTGCGCGCCGAGAGCGAGTGGCCGCTGGCCCGCACCCGGTGGACCAGGTTCTACCTCGACCCGGCCGGCCTGGCGCTGAGCCCCACACCGGTGGCCCAGGCCGGAACCGTCGCCTATGAAGCCCTCGGCAATGGCGTCACCTTCTGGCTGCCGCCGCTGGAACGGGCGATGGAGATCACCGGGCCGATGACGGCCAGGCTCTTCGTGTCGTCCTCCACGAAGGACGCCGACCTGTTCCTGATCGTCCGGGTGTTCGACCCCCAGGGCCGGGAAGTGACGTTCATGGGATCGACCGACCCCAACACCCCGATCGCCAACGGCTGGCTCCGCGCCTCGCACCGGCGGCTCGACCCCGGGCGGAGCCTGCCGTACCGGCCCTACCACCCGCACGATCGCGTGGAGCCGCTGACGCCCGGCGAAGTGTACGAGTGCGACGTGGAGATCGTGCCGTCGTGCATCGTCGTGCCGGCGGGCTGGCGGGTAGCCCTCACGGTGCGCGGCAAGGACTACGAGTACGAGGGCGAGCTCTCGGAGTTCGGCAAGAAGTTCCACTATGCCACCCGGGGCACGGGGGGCATGACCCATGACGATCCCGACAACCGGCCCAAGGACATCTTCGGGGGCACGGTGACCCTCCACGCCGGTGGCGGCCGGGACGCCTATCTGTTGCTGCCGATCATTCCGGGAGAGGGGAGGGCGTAGGTAAGCGGGGAGGCAACTCGCGTTATCCGGCGACTCCCCGGCAGGACGTCGCGCGATTTTGCTTGACGACTTCAGCCGCCAGCACTCGCCGCGTGTCTTCAGTAGGCGGCTGATACCCGTTCCGCGGGCCGCACGGGCACGCTGATCGGCGAGCGGGTTCGGGGATCGAAAACATCGCGCTCGTGCTCTGATCGCCTATCCTGGCGCCTCCCCGGTGCCTCCGAAATCCGGGTGTAGATTCGCCCCAGCAATAAAGGGGGCGCGTCATGCACGAGCACTCGCCAACGGTGTTTCCCACGCCCGAGCGCCTCGCAGAACTCGACCGGTTGGGCGATGAGATCGCCGAGCTCTCGGCCCACCTCACCGCGGCGACCGCGCGCCTGCTGGAGCTGATCCGGGAGTTCGACGCCGGGGAAGGCTGGAGCAATGGCTTTCGCTCGTGCGCGGACTGGCTCAGCTGGCGGGTGGGACTCGACCTGGGCGCGGCCCGGGAGAAGGTGCGCGTGGCCCGCGCCCTGGGGACGCTACCGCTTCTTGCCCAGGCCCTGGCCCGCGGGGAGCTGTCCTACGCCAAGGTCCGGGCCCTGACCCGGGTGGCCACGCCGGAGACCGAGGCGCGGCTGCTGGCGGTCGGCCGGGCCGGCACCGCCGAGCACGTCGAGCGGATCGTGCGGGGCTGGCG
>DATBIM010000019.1:0-30010 GCA_036556905.1 Candidatus Methylomirabilota bacterium | reverse complement strand
CGCCGGCACAAGCCCGGCCGCGCCTACGAGCGGACGGCCTACCGTTTCGACGTGGTGGCCGACTACGGCGCCTTCCGCGACCTGCAGCGCCATCGGCTGCTGACGGTCGAATGGCAGCGACTCTCGCCGGAGCACGGCTACAGCGTCGCCCAGGCGGTGGAGCAGGCGGGCGCGCTCGGAGCCTGGCAGTGCGTGATGGAGCGCTCGCGCGAAACCCACGACGAGATCGCCGCGGCCGGGCTCGGACCCGTGGCGTGTTACGCCGTATCGATGGCCTACCGCATCCGCTTCTGCCTCCAGATGAACGCGCGCGAGGCGATGCACGTGATCGAGCTTCGGAGCGCCCCCCAGGGGCACCCGACCTACCGACGCCTGGCTCAGGTGATGCACCGGCTGATCGCGGAGCGAGCCGGCCATCGCGCCATCGCCGCGGCGATGAGCTTCGCCGATCACTCCCTGGTCGCGCTCGAGCGCCTGCAAGCCGAGCGCGCCGCCGAACGCCGCCGCGGGGGCGTGACGGGCTCGGACCGCTCCGACTCCTCCTAGCCGCCGGCCTGAGCGGCCCTTGCTCACGCTTGTCCTCGCGGCACAATCCGTAGATAATTGGTCACCCAATCAAGAACCGAGGGAATGGGCGTGTGAGCCCGAAGGTGGGCGTCGCCCCGCTCAGGCGGGAGCAGATCGTGCGGGCCACCATCCGGTGCCTGGCCCGCGAAGGCTACTCGGGGCTGACCATGAAGAAGGTCAGCCGCGAGGCCCGTGTGAGCCAGGGCATTCTGCACTACTACTTCGCGGACAAGCGCGCCATCCTCGTCGCCGCGCTGGGGGCGGTGATGGACGATCTCGATGCCCGGGTCCGAGCGGCCCAGGCGCGCAGTGGTCCGGACGCGGCGGCGCGACTGCGAGCCCTGATCGAAGCCAGCCTCCGGACTGCCCTGGAGGCCCGCGAGGTGTGGGTGGTGTTCGTGGAGTTCTGGGGGGAGATGATGCACGACGACCGACTGCGGGCCATCAACGCCGGGCTCTATACGAGGATGCGGCGGCTGATCGGCGCGCTGATCCGCCAGGGAACGCGGCGCGGACAGTTTCGACCGGTGGAGCCCACTCGGGCCGCTGCGGTCATCCTGGGCCTCCTCGATGGCGTCGCCCTGCAGCTGACGTTCGACCCCGAGGCGTTCGATGTGGCGACGGCCACCCGCTTCTGCCAGGAGGCGCTGGGCCGGTATCTGGCCCGCTGAGGAGGGAACGATGGACGCCCAGTCGGCGATGCTCCGCCAAAAGGCGGGCGAGTACCTGAAGACGCGCGGAACGCTGGCCACGCCCGCGGCCATCCACGAGCGCGTGGGGGCGGCGTTCGCGGCTCTGGGTGATTTCCTCGATGCCGTCCCGCCCGCCGTGGTGACACGCCGTACCCGGCCCGGGGAGTGGACGCTGCAGGAGATCGTCGACCACCTGCTCGAGACGCATCGTCCTGGACTCGACGAGCTCCGCTGCCTGCTCGCCGGGCAGCGGCCGCCCGGCCCCGCCATCCCGGCCGGGCTGCAATCCAAGGCGCCGATGCTGCGCCCCTGGCCCTGGCTGTGCACGGAGCTCGCGCGGGCTCACCGAGACATCCTCGAGACTCTGGCCAACGTCCCTGCCGATTTCGAGTCGGACGCCCGGGCCCCGCTGGTGATGGTCATCAATGTTCCCAGCCCCGATGGGGGCTTCACGCCCGAGCACTGGATCGAGGAGCTCGACTGGAAGGCCTACGCCGCCGTGTGGCGAGTGCACGTTCTCGACCACCTCGGTCAGGCCAAGAAGGTCCTGGCCGCCTGATGAGCCCGGCGGCCAGCGCGGCCGAGCTCCGGGCCCTGATGGAGCAGGCGGTGTTCGCCCGCGACTACCGCTTCAGCGTGAGCCGAATCGACGCCGGCCTCTGTACGCTTCTGGTGCCGTTCCAGTCGGCGCTGGAGCGACCGGGCGGCCTGATCGGCGGCCCGGTGTTCATGGCCGCCGCCGACGTCGCGATGTGGCTGGCCATCCTCACCCGGTTGGGGGTCGCCGACCGTTCGGTGACCTCGGCCATGACGACCAGCTTCTTGAGCGCGGCACGTCGCGAGGACTTCCTCTGCACCGCCCGCGTGATGAAGCTCGGCCGGCGTCTGATCCACGGAACGGCCGAGTGCGTCAGCGCTGATGGACGCTTGCTGACGCACCACACCATCACCTACGCGCGGCAGGATCGTTCGAACTAGCGTCGCCGCTGATGATGCCGGACGACGTGCCAGCCAGCACGCTCGTCATCCGTCGTCTCGGGAGGCCCGCCGAGCGAGACGACGTAGTACGTGAGGTCCCACAGCTCAGCGTCGTCCAGGATCAGATGGTAGGACGGCATCGGGGTGCCGTCGTATCCCGTGAGGATGGCCCGGAAGACTTCCTCCGGGGTCGAACCACCTTTGAAGGGCCGCCGGGTGAGATCGACCGGTTTCACCTTGAGGTCCTTCGCCGACGGCCCGTCACCGCGCCCCTGCTTGCCGTGACACTCGTGGCATTCGGCCTTGTCGTAGACCTTCCGCCCGCGGGCCACCGCCTCCGGGGAATTGGGCGGGGCGGGAGGGATGGGCAGAGCCTGGGATCGGGGAGCCGTGGCGAACTTGGGCGCGAGAGTCTTGATGTAGGCGACCACCGCGTCGAGCTCGGCGGCGCTCAGGTGATCCTGGGGGACCATCCCGGTGCCGGGCAGCCCCCGCACGATACTGCGCTTGAGGTCAGCATCGGTCGGGAGCTGGCCGGAGCCGGTGGAGCGGAGCTTGAATCGGCCGGCGGTGAGGTCACGGGGCGGCGAGACGAAGTGCTGGGCGGCGTGCCCGCGACCGTCACCCTCGAGGCCGTGGCAGACGGCGCAGTTCTCTTCGTACGTTCGCCGGCCCAGGGCCGGGTCGGCGGCCTCCGTCCGGGGCGCAGCCCCGGCGCCTGCGGCCAGCAGGACGCCGAGGATGCCCGCCCGCGCCGCAGGGCGCATGCCGGTGAGGCTAGTCGAGAACGACCAGTTGCCCCACGACGTGGGCCGGGTGGAGGTGGCACTTGATCGGGAAGATCCCGGCTCGGCTTGCCGTGAAGCTGATGTCCTTCGTCTTGTTGCCGTCGACGACCTCTTTGATCCCGAATGCGGCGATCTCGTAGCCGTGCTCGTCCGCGTGCCGGTTGATGAGCTTGAGCTTCACCGTATCGCCCTTCTTGGCGACCACCGAGGACGGCTCCCAGATCTTGACGCCCTGGGGCGTCTCGATGTTCACCACGGTCAGCTCGACCTCACCTGCCGTCACCAACGGCGCCAGGCCGACGAAGAGCGCAGCAGCCGCGAGCCATGCCGACAAACGCGGGCGGTGCCGTACGGTCATTGATCTCCTCCTCGGGTCGAAGGGGTCGTTGCGGTCTCAGGCACGCTGCCGCCGCGGGCGAAGTCGGCCTTGGCCTGCTGCAGCGCGTCCGGTGACGCGAGCAGGTCCAACGCGGTCATGGCCAGGGCCTTGGCCCCCACCACGATGCCACCCCGGGCCAGCGGTGAACGCGCCCACTCGGCAAACTCCCGCGAGTGGCCGGGCACGCCGTCGGGAGAGATGCGGACATAGGGATGGATCGTCGGGATGACCTGGCTCAGGTTGCCGCAGTCGGTGGAGCCGTAGCCGGCTTCGCTGTCTTCGGGATCCTCCGGAGCATCGATCAGAGCCAGGTTGCGCGCGAAGAGCCGGGCCATCGCAGCGTTGGGCCTGAGCGGCTCGTGCACGGTGGGATCGGCGGTCACCTTCACCGTGCAGCCGGTCGCCGTGGCGGCGCCCTCGGCGCACGCCTGGAACCGCCGGAGCAGCTCGAAGCAGTAATCTCGGTCCAGAGATCTCAGATAGAACTCCGCGCTGGTGTACTCGGGAATGATGTTGGGCTGGGCCCCGCCGTTCGCGATGATGCCGTGCACGCGCGCGTCCGGCCGGATCTGCTGGCGCATGCTGTCCATGGCCACGAAGAGCTGGATCACCGCGTTGAGCGCGTTGACCCCGCGCCACGGCCACGAAGAGGCGTGGGCGGCCTTGCCGAAGAACTCGACCTTGACCTTCACGATGCCGAGGCTGGGCCGCCACACCCGGGTGCCGCAGCGGCCGTGGATCATCAGGGCGGCGTCCACCCCTCGGAACACACCCGCCTCGAGCAGCTTCACTTTGCCGGCCCCGCCTTCCTCGGCGGGAGTGCCGATGATCTGGATCTCGCCGGCGAAAGGCAGGCGACCCAGCGCCCCCGCCAGCGCGGCGCCGGCCCCCGCCCCGGCGGCGGCGATGACGTTGTGGCCGCAGGCGTGGCCGATGCCGGGCAGGGCGTCGTACTCGCAGAGGATGGCTACCGTCGGTCCCGGCCCGGTGCCGGGAATGGTGGCGCGAAAGGCGGTGGGCAGCCCCACACCCCGCTCCACCCGGGCGCCGTGGGATTCCAGGAAATCCGTGAGCCAGGCGTGGGCCTTCTCCTCTTTGAAGCAGAGCTCGGGGTGGTCGTGGATGCGATGGGAGAGCTGCTCCAGCTCGTCGACGAGGCCGTCGACGGCCTGGCCGAGCGCAGGCTTGAGGGCATCGGCCCCCGCGCTCATCCGGCCGCGAACTCCTGTCGGATCCGGGCCTGCAGGGCCGAGTCGGCCAGCACGTCGTAGGCCGTCAGGGCCAGGGCCTTGGCCGAGATCAGGAGACCTTCGCGGGCCAGAGGGCTGATGGCGGCCGCTTCGAAGGCGCGGGAGTGGATGGGGGTGCCGTCGGGGGCGATCTTCACCAGCGGCTGGATGGTGGGGACGACCTGGCTCACGTTGCCGACGTCGGAGGACCCGAGGTGCTCCTTGTCCTCCGGCGCCTCCGTCACGCCGAATGTCATCAAATTCGTTCGGAAAGCGTCCACCAGGGCGGGGTTCCGCTTGAAGGGCTCGTAGGCCGTCTCCGGGCTTTCGATCACCTTGAGGGTGCAGCCCGTGGCCCGGGCCGCGCCCTCCGCGCAGGCGACGACTCGGCGGTGGAGGTCCCACACGTAGTCGAGCCGAGGGGCCCGGACGTAGAAGATCGCGGCCGCGAACTCGGGGATGATATTGGGCGCCGCGCCGCCGTGCGTGACGATGCCGTGGATGCGCGCGTCGGGGCGTATCTGCTGGCGCAGCATGCTGACGTTGTTGAAGGTCTGGATCACGGCGTCCAGCGCGTTGACACCGTCCCAGGGGTACGCCGCGGCGTGGGCGGCCTTACCGGTGAACTCGAAACCCACCCGAACGATGCCGAGCAGGTCTTGATGCGGGACCCAGGCCGCCCAGCCGTGGACCATCATCGCCGCATCGACGCCCCGGAAGACGCCGCCCTGGATCAGCTTGACCTTGCCGCCGCCGCCCTCCTCGGCCGGGGTGCCGATGACCTGGATCCGGCCCCTGGGCAGGCGGTCCCGGGCCGCGGCCAGCGCCGCGCCGGCCCCCGCCCCGACGGCCGCGATGACGTTATGGCCGCAGGCGTGCCCGATCGCGGGTAGCGCGTCGTATTCACACATGATGGCGATCGTCGGCCCCGACCCTGTCTCGATGGTGGCCCGGAAGGCGGTGGGGACATCGGCCACCCCACGCTCCACCTTGAAGCCGTGTTTGGACAGGAACTCGGTGAGCCAGCCGGCCGCCTTCACTTCCTGATAGCCGAGCTCGGGGTTGTCGTGAATCGTCCGGGACAGGGCTTCGAGGTCGCCGGCCAGACGGTCCACGGCCTCTACGATCGTTTCCTTGATGGCGCTCATCGCGATGCTCTCCAGATCTCCGTCGCCGCCCGCAGGGGCCCGGCGGCCCATGACCAGGGTCGGCCGGCGCCAACTATATCATTGCGCACGCTGCGCCCGGTTCCGGCGGCGGACCGAGCGTATGGTACGATGCCGGCGCCGCTCGATGGAGGGCAACGAGGTGACGGTGAACGCGAGAGTCGAGCTAGCCGTCGCGATCCCGCAGACCGTTCTCACCGGCCCGATGGACCGCGCCGGCATCCGCACCTTCCTGGCTCGGGCCGAACACCTCGGCTTCCACAGCGCGTGGGTCGTGGAGCAGATCCTCGGGAAAATCCCGAGCCTGGAGCCGGTGGCGCTGCTCACGTATGCGGCCGCGGTCACCGAGCGCCTCCGGCTGGGCTCGGCGGTGCTGCTGACCGCGCTCCGCAGCCCCGTGCACCTGGCCAAGCACCTGGCTTCCCTCGATCATCTGAGCGGCGGCCGGCTCATCGTGGGCGTCGGTCTGGGCGGGAATCCAAAAATCTATCCCGCCTTCGGCATTCCTGCCGGCCGTCGGGCCGAGCGCTTCGCCGAAGGCATCCGGTTGATGAAGCAGTTGTGGACCGAGCCCCGCGTGACGTTCCCCGGCGAATTCTACAAGCTCGAGAATGCCGCGATGGAGCCCAAGCCGCTGCAGAAGCCGCACCCACCCCTCTGGTTCGGGGCCCATCACCCCGATGCCCTGAGGCGAACGGTGGCGCTGGGCGACGGGTTCATGGGCGCCGGCTCGATCTCCACGGAACAGTTCGCCGAGGAGGTCGTGCGGCTGCGGACGTTCCTGGGCGAGGCCGGCCGCGACCCTGCTCGATTCCCCATCGGCAAGCGCGTCTATATCGCGATCGATCGCGATCGGGCCCGAGGCCTGCGTCGGCTGGCCGAGTGGTTCGGGGCCTTCTATGGCCGCCCCGAGATGGCCGCTCAGGTCGCGATCTGCGGCGACGTCGGCGAGTGCCTGGACGGTCTCGCCCGCGTGACCAGGGCCGGCGCCCGTCTGCTGATGCTCAATCCCGTCTTCGACGAGCTCGAGCATCTGGAGCGTTTCGCCTCGGAGCTCGCGCCCAAAATCTGACCGCGGCCCAGCCCAGTCACGAGGCTGGTGTCTCCTCCACCGCCTCAGGCTTCGGCGGCGGCGTCACCTGCGCCGCCTCGGCCTCGCGAAGCCGCTCGTCCAACGGATCGGTCCCCGCCAACTCCAGGAGCACAAGGTCGTACCACACATCCGCTTGCATCGCCCTCTCCTCGCCGGTGGTGTCGACCACCTCCGATCGGTATCACGATGAGCTCGTACCGGTGAGGAGCAGGCACGGGACGTGCCAATCGTGAGATGCCGGGAATCGAGGACTTGGGATCGGGGAGCTGATCGCCCTCGGGCGGAGTGCCCGATGTCCGGGCCCTTCGCCCGAGCACTCAGTCGGCGGCGTCGCCTTTGTAGCGCTCGGCCAGGGCGAGGTGGGTGGCGACGCCGATCAGGTCGTTGAATTCGCGGAACGGCAGGTAGCGGTCGGCGAGCGCGCCGACATCGTCCCGGGCCTTGAGCTCGGTCAGGAAGTCGGCGATGGCCCTGGATGCGACCAGCAACGTGTCCACCGGCAACAGGATGACGGCATAGCCGAGCTGGCGGAGGGTGGCGAAGGGCAGGAGCGGAGACCGTCCGCCCGGCGCGTAGTTGTAGAGCAGCGGCGTGTCCAGCTCGCGGGCGATCCGGGCCACCTGCTCCTCGGTGCGTGGGGCCTCGATGAAGAGCACGTCGGCGCCGGCCTTCGCCGCGGCCTCTCCGCGCCGTAGCCCCTCTTCGAAGTCGACGGCGGAGATGGCGTCGGTGCGGGCGATGACGAGCAGATCGGGGTCCGTGCGCGCCTCGACGGCCGCCCGAATCTTGCCGGCGAACTCGGCGCGGGGGATCACTTGATGCCCGGCCAGGTGCCCGCATCGCTTGGGGGCTACCTGATCCTCGATGTGCAAGGCCGCCACCCCGGCCGCCTCGTACTCTCGCACGGTGCGACGGACGCTCAAGGCGTTGCCGTATCCCGTGTCGGCGTCGGCGATGAGCGGGATCCGCACGGCGCTGGCGAGATTGCGCGCGTGATCGACCATCTCGGCGAGACCGGCGAAACCGAGGTCGGGCAGTCCCAGCCGGGAGGCCGAGGTGCCGTAGCCCGTCATGTAGACAGCGGGGAAGCCGGCGCGCTCGACCAGCTTCGCCGACACGGCATCGTAGGCGCCGGGCACGACGAGGCCCGTCTTCTGGTTGATGAGGGCGCGGAGCGTCTGACGAGGCGGCATGCTCTCTCCTCCCGGGTCGCACCCGCGATTGTACGTTACAATGACTCAACGTTCAGTCGGTGCGCGCCACGCGCGGGGAGCCTCCATGTTCGAGTCCGTCGATGACGTCCAGCAGCGGTTCCGGGCCGCCAGGTACATCGCCAACCGGCGCATCTCCACGGTCGTGTTCCTGGCCGCGCGGATGGGGCGGCCCGTGCTCATCGAGGGTCCGGCCGGTGTCGGCAAGACCGAGCTGGCCAAGACGCTGTCCGAGGTCTCCGAGCGGCCCCTGATCCGTCTGCAGTGCTACGAGGGGCTCGACGAGGGCAAGGCGCTGTACGAGTGGAAATACGCCAAGCAGCTGCTCTACACGCAGCTCCTCCGCGAGCGCATCGGCGAGCTCATCGCCGACGCCCCCTCGTTGCCCGATGCCGTGGCCAAGATCGCCGGACAGGACGACGCCTTCTTCTCGTTTCGGTTCCTGTCGCCACGGCCGCTGCTCCACGCCATCCTGGCCGAGCGCCCGGTGGTCCTGCTGGTCGACGAGATCGACAAGGCCGAGCCGGAATTCGAGGCCTTCCTCCTGGAGGTGCTCTCGGATTTCCAGGTCTCGGTCCCCGAGCTCGGCACGATCCGGGCCAAGCACATCCCGCTGGTGGTCCTGACCTCCAACAATGCTCGTGAGCTCTCCGACGGCCTCAAGCGGCGGTGCCTGCACCTCTTCATCGACTTCCCGCCGCCGGCCGAGGAGCTCGAGATCATCCGGCTCAAAGTCCCCGAGATTCCCGAGCAGCTGGCCCGGGCCGTCGTGGCGGCGGTCCAGAAGATCCGGGCCATGGACTTGCGCAAGCCACCCTCGGTGTCGGAGTCTCTCGACTGGGCCCGCTCGCTGGTGATCCTCAACGCCCAGCGACTGGAGCCCGAGCTGGTGGAGTCCACGCTGACGATGCTCGTGAAGTACGAGAAGGATCTGGAGCGAGTGCGCGGCGCGCTCGACAAAGTGCTGGCGCCGTAGGGAGTCCGAGGGCATCCGGTGGACGAACGGATCCTCGAATTCATCGGTGATCTGCGGCGGGCCGAGCTGCGGATTTCCCCCTCCGAGGCGCTCGACGCGCTGGCCGCCGCCTCCCAGGTAGGCCTGGAGGACCGGGAGACGTTCAAGACGGCGCTGGGCGCCACGCTGGTGAAAGAGGCGCGCGACCGGGCGACGTTCGACCGGATCTTCGATCTCTACTTCCTCGATCTCCAGGCGCTGGGCGAAGGGCTGCGGAAGGCGCTGGGCCCCGAGGATCCTCGGGTCCAGGACCTCCTCGATTCGCTGCTCGGGGACGGGGACCTGGAGCTCGACCCCCTGACCGAGCTCCTCCTGCGCGGCCAGGGCAGCGAGATGGAGATGGCCATTCGCTCCGGCAGCCGCAGCGCCAGCCTGGAGCGGCTCATGTACGGCCTTCAAGTGGGCTACTTCTCGCGCCGGGTCGCCGATCAACTGGACCTGGCCGCCGTCGAGCGCGACCTCGAGGAGCTCCTGCGCCTGCTGGCGGCCCGGGGGCTCGACGCCGGCCAGCTCGCCCGCATCCGCAACTATCTGGAGCTGCGCCTCGAGGCCTTCCGGCGGATGATCCGGCAGCACGTGGAGCGGGAGCTCGAGCGCCGGGCCTGGCGCCAGGGGGAGCGACTCACCCGCGAAGTGCTCGCCGACAAGCCGCTGTTCGCGCTGACGGCCGAAGAGGTGGCCCAGATGCAGGCGGTGGTGGCCCGGCTGGCCCGGAGGATCAAGGACGCCCTGGTCCTCCGACAGCGCCAGCAGGAGCGGGGGAGGATCGACACGCGCCGTACCATCCGCCGCAGCCTGGCCTGGGACGGTGTTCCCATGGAGATCGCCCTGCGCCGCCGCCACCGGGATAAGCCCAAGCTCATCACCATCTGCGACGTCTCAGACTCGGTGCGCAACGCCTCCCGCTTCATGCTGCAGCTGGTGTGGAGCCTGCAGGAGTGCTTCAGCCGGGTGCGGTCCTTCGTGTTCGTGTCGGAGATCGCCGAGGTCACGGACGCCTTCGGCGCGTACCCGGTGGAGCGGGCCATCGAGTGGGCCCTCAAGGCCGCGCCTGTCGATTACCACTGCCGCTCGGACTTCGGCTACGCCTTCAGCCAGTTCGTGCGCAGCCAGCTCGAGACCCTGGACCGGCGGACGACCATCCTGCTCCTCGGCGACGCGCGGAACAACTACAACGACCCTCAGGCCTGGGCCTTGCGGATGATCCGCGAGCGGGTGAAGGGCATCATCTGGCTGAACCCCGAAGGCCAATGGGGTTGGGGTGTCGGCGATAGCGTGATGCCGCTCTACGCCCCGGCCTGCGACCTCGTGCGGGAGTGTCGGACGATCGGCCAGCTCGGCGAGGTGGTGGACAACCTCGTCCACCACTGGTGGCGGCGAGGCCGGTGACGGGCGTCTCGCTGGCCTGGCTGGTCGGGCCGGCGCTGGCCGCCGTGATGGCCTTCGGTACCGGTCAAGCCGCCGCCCAGAGCGGCAGCGACTGCATCGTCATCGAGGACTTCACCAGGGCGAAAGTGGGCGAGTTTCCCCCCGACTGGCGCGTTCGCAAGGACGCCGCCAGGGAGGCCTACCGGGTCCTGGAGGAGGGCGGCTGGCGCTTCCTGCACGCCCACGCCAAAGAGCTCGGCGTCCAGGCGGCCAAGCAGTTCGAGTGGGACCTTCGTGCCTACCCGATCTTGACGTGGTCCTGGCGGCCGCGCGAGTTCCCGCGGGGGGCCGACGAGCAGCACGGCAAGAACGACAGCGTGCTGGCCGTCTACATGCTGGTGGACTACTCGCGCATTCGGGGGCCTCGAGCCGTCAAGTACATCTGGAGCGAGAAGGTGCCCGCGGGAACGCGGCTCCACTCGAACCAGGGTCTCACCCAGGTCCGCGTCTTGCGCAGCGGCGCCGACGGGGTGGGCCAGTGGGTCGAGGAGCGTGTCAACGCGCGCGACGACTACCTCCAGTACTTCGCCGGGCAAGACGTGCCGAAGCCCGCCGGCATCGCCGTGCTGACCGACTCCGACGACACCGCCTCCAGCGCCCAGGGCCACTACGCCGACTTCCGCGCCTGCCGTCAGTAGCTAGTGCATCGGCGCTATGGTCTGCGGAGCGAGGGGAATGCTATCGCTGGAGTATGAGTATCAACCGTGGAGTGTGCTGCCCCCACTGCCAGAGCACCCTGGTTCACCGTATTCCGCGAGCGGGAATGACCGACCACCTGCTGAGCCTGGCTTACATCTACCCGTTCCGCTGCGGGCATTGTCTCCGGCGCTTTCGCTCGATGCAGTGGGGCAAGCGTTACCGTCGACGCCTCCCCGCGTGAGTTGTGTTGGCGGCCTCCGGTCATGGGCCTGAGGCCAGCCATCCACCCCACCTGCCCGCGCTAGCCGGGCTCACCCAGACCCGGTTCTCGGGGCGAAGGGCCGGCCGTTTCCCAGCGCGATTATTTACACCCTCACTTCGTTGACGACCGGGTAAAACGGTTGCACACTGCGTCAGCCGAATGACTGCACGACGTCGGGTCCGTCGGTGAAACAACGCCACCCATCTCGTCTGCTCGCGGTTTGGCGCAGGATTTTCGAGTCGCGCCTGCTTGGCGGGCTGCTTGCACCCGGCCGACGGCCGCTCACAAGGGGGAAGAAGTCATGCGACACATTGGCACTTGCGCCGTAGTCCTCATCGGAATCGTCGCTCTCACCGCCGGCTGCGCCACCAAGAAGTGGGTGCGTGAGGTCGTCGGTCAGCAAGAGGTGCAGACCGACCAGAAGCTCGCCCGGGCCGACGCGGAGCAGCGCCAGCAGGCGGCGCGCATCGTGGAGCACGCCGACCGCATCAACGGGCTGGGGACCAAGGTGGACGGGCTCGAGCGGTCCGTCGGTGACGTCAGCGACCGCGCCAACACCGCGCTCAGCAAGGCCGACGAGACCGACAAGCGTCTGACCCGGCTCTGGTCCCAGCGTCACACCCGCCAGCAGGTGGAGGGAGTGGCGGTTCAGTTCGGGTTCGACCGCTGGGATCTGGACGACGGTGCCCAGACGGCGCTCCTGACCATCGTCCAGGAGCTCCGGAAGAACCCCCGGCTGACCGTCGACCTCGAGGGGTACACGGACCCGGTGGGGACCCAGAACTATAACGTCGGGCTGAGCCAGCGCCGGGTCGAGGCGGTCCGGCGCTTCCTGGTCAAGCAGGGGGTCGAGCAGCCGCGGATCCAGGCCGTCGGGCTCGGGCCGATCCTCGACCGGGATAGCAAGGAAGAGGCGGCCAAGCGGCGCCGGGTGTCGGTCAACCTGATGCTGTATCCCGAGTAGCCTCGGGGGTTACTCGGGCAGCCGCCACGCGCGCCCTTCCGGCGGCTCGTCAGTCAGGGTGAACTGGACCAGGGCGAGGTAATCGGCGAGGTCCTGGAAGACGGCGCGAACGCGCCGGCCAATGGCGACGTTTCGCGCGTCCTCCATGGTCCCGTCCGGCTTGACCAGATTCGCGACGATCCGGAGCGCCTCGTCCGGGGTCGGCCGGCCCCGCTGCTCGTCCAGCTCCACCAGCACGACCGGGTAGGGTGTGACGTCCCTGAATCCGGGCTGGATGGCGTGGGCCACGATCTCGTAGGAGTAGATCGTGCCCCGCCCACTCACCTCCTGCCAGTCCCATTCGAGCTCCGCGCACCAGGGGCAGGCGTGGGTCGGGGGATACCGCATCAGCTTGCAGGCCCGGCAACGCCGCAGCATGAGCCGATGCTGGCGGGCGAGGGCCAGGTACTCCCTCCACTCCGAGTCGTTGTCGGGGACGACGAGCGTCATCCCACGATACTGGACCGGCTCGGGCATCGGGGTGCTCCTATCTCCTCATGATCAGCGCGCTGCCCGTCGGCGGCATGGCCCAGCCCAGGTTCATGGTGATCTCGGCGTCCTTGACCTGACGGCAACGACCCGGTGCGTAGTCGTAACTGTGGTGGCCCTCGGCCGCCCGTGGGCAGTAGTCGTCCACGGTACCGCGGAGCTGGCGCACGTTCTCGATGACCATCGACATGCCGTGGGTGTAGCCCTCGCAGAGGTGACCGCCCGAGGTGTTGTTGGGGCGTCGGCCGCCCAGCTCGATGATCCCGCTGGAGACGTAGTGGCCGCCCTCCCCCTTTTTGCAGAAGCCGTACTCCTCGAGCTGGAGCATGGTCGTGAAGGTGAAGGCGTCGTAGGAGCCGGTAACATCGACATCGTCGGGGGTGATGCCGGCCTGGCCGAAGACGATCTCCCGGGCGTAGTAGCCAGCCACCCGGGTGATCGGTCCGTGAGCCCAGTGAAAGTCCGTCCGGGGCTTGGAGACCCGACCCGCCACGCCCATGATGTAGACGGGACGCTGCCGCAGGTCGCGAGCCCGCTCCGCCGGGGCCACGATGAGGCAGGTGGCATTGTCGGTCTCCAGGCAGCAATCGAGCAGGTGCAGGGGCTTCACGATCCAGCGGGAGCCCACGACGTCCTGCACGGTGACGCGGTCTTTCAGGAGCGCCTTGGGGTTCTGCGAGGCGTGCTTGCTATGGGCCACCTTCACGTGAGCGACCTGCTCCGAGGTGGTGCCGTACTCGTACATGTGGCGCATGAAGGTCAGCGCGAAGTTTTGTCCGGCGCTCCGCATCCCGAAGGGCACCTGGGCCAGGTCCTGGCCCCGCACCGGCGCGGTGGCCCGCGGTCCCGTGCCCCCGATGCGGAGGTCGGTATAGCCGTTCATGGAGCGGAAGATCGCTACGGTCCGGCACATCCCCGCCTCGATCGCCCCCATGGCCAGCCCGATGAGGGCCTCGGTCGAGGACCCACCGCCCACGACGTCCATGAAGAAGTTGAGTCGGATACCGAGATCGGGGGCCACCCAGTTCGCGGGCGTGGAGTCGTTGTTCTGGTAGCTCAGCATGCCGTCAACGTCCGTGGCCCGCAGCCCGGCGTCACCCAGCGCCCTGTGGATCGCCTCCACGGCCATGGCCCGGGTGGTTCGCCCGGAGTTCTTTGAATACTCGGTCTCGCCCACCCCGACGATGCAGTACTTGTCGCGCAGGCTCTGGGCGCTCATCGGGGACTGAGAGTAACACTTTCCCGCGGGCGGAGCGGGTGCGTCCGACGGGGCGGCTGGCAGAGCAGGAGAAGCGCGATCGCCAGGACGTTGAGGGCCGCGGCCAGCAGGAAGGCCACGTCATAGCTGCCGGTAGCATCGTGGATCGCCCCGGCGATGAAGGGCCCCCAGCCGGCCATAGAACCGGCCAGGGCGAAGAGCACGCCGACCAGGGTACCGGCGTGGGCGCGGCCGAAGAAATCGCCAACCATGGCGGTGAACAGGGCCGAAACAGCCCCGTAGGAATAGCCGAAGACGAAGGCCGTGGCGAAGAGCACCCCCGCGCGCTGCACGCTGACGAAGCCCATGAACGCTGCGGCCTGCAGGCCCATGCCCACCGCCACCGCAGTGCGGCGGCCGATGCGGTCCGAGATGACGCCCATGGTCAGACGACCGGTGACGGCGCCGAGGCCAAGCGCGCTGATCACCGAGGCGCCGATGAGGGGTGCGAAGCCAAGATCCTGACTGAACCTCACCAGATGGACCAGCGGGATGAAGACCGGCAGCCAGGTTGCCGAGAAGGCCGCGGCCAGCAGCCAGAACACCGGGGTCCTGGTCGCGCCCCTCAGTGACCAGGCCTCGCCCCCGCTCGGCTCTTGCCCTGGCAACCCGCCGCCATCGGGACGAAGCCCCGCGCTCTCGGGGTCGCGGCGCATGACGAGAGCGACCAGGCTCAGGACGACCAGGACGCCGAGGCCGAAGACGATGTAAGCGGTCCGCCAGCCCGTCACCCCGACGAGCCCCTGGGCCAGCGGGGGAAGCACGATCGTGCCTACGCTGGACCCGCTGGAGGCGATGCCGATCGCGAGTCCTCGCCGTTCGACGAACCACTTGAGCACGGTCGCGTGGCAGGGCACGTACGCGGTGCCCATCCCGATCGCGGCCACCACACCGTACAGCACGTACGGCTGCCAGAGCTGGCTCACCGCCGCCATGCCCGCCAGGGCCGCGCCCAGAAAGCAGCCGCCCACCACGATCACGCGCCGTGGTCCCCAGACATCGGTGAGCCGGCCGGCGGGGAACCCCATGATGCTGTAGGCGAACGCGTAGAGCGAGAAGGCTCCGGCCAGGCTTGCCCGGCTCCAACCGAACTCGTCCAGCAGCGCAGCGAAGAAGACGCCGAACGAATACTGGGCGCCGTAGGCGACGAAGAGGACGACGAAGGCCCCGGCGACGACGACCCAGCCGTAGAACAGGCGCGCCACGTTCAGGCGCGGCCGTGCTTGCCGTTCAACCGGGGCAGGATCTCCGCCAGGAACTTGCCGGTGTAGGAACCGGGAATCTGGGCGACGGTCTCGGGCGGGCCCTCGGCCACGATCTCGCCCCCCTCGTCGCCCCCCTCGGGGCCGAGGTCGATCACCCAGTCTGCCGACTTGATGACGTCGAGATGATGCTCCACGACCAGGACAGTATTGCCGGCGTCCACGAGGCGATTGAGGACACCGAGCAGGCGCTTGACGTCGTCGAAATGCAGGCCGGTGGTGGGCTCGTCGAGAATATAGAGCATGTCGCCGCCGGTTCGCACCCCGAGCTCGGCGGCGATCTTGAGCCGCTGGGCTTCGCCGCCGGACAGGGTGGTGGCGGGTTGGCCAAGCCGGAGATAACCGAGGCCGACGTCCCCCAGGACCCGGAGCCGGCGGGCGAGCGTTCCCTGGGCACCGAAGAAATCGACGGCCTCGTCGATCGTCATCCCCAGCGCCGCCGCGATGTTGCGGCCCCGGTACCTCACGGCCAGCACGTCTGGCCGGTACCGCCGCCCATCGCATTCCTGGCACGTCACGTAGACATCTTCAAAGAAGTACATTTCGAGCTTCTCGAAGCCGTCCCCCTGGCACTTCTCGCAGCGGCCGCCGGGGACGTTGAACGAGAAGGCGCCGGCCCCCAGGCCGAGCGCCTTGGCCTTCGGCTGCGCCGCGTAGAGCTTGCGGATCTCATCGAAGGCCTTCACATACGTCACCGGGTTCGAGCGAGGGGTGCGGCCGATCGGCTCTTGGTCGATGAGACGGACCCCTTTGAGGTACTCCAGGCCGCTGAGGCCCGTATAGGCGCCGGGAAGCGCGAAGTCGCTCTTGAAGGCGCGCGCCACCGCCCGGTACAGGGTGTCGTGGACGAGCGTGGACTTGCCGGAGCCGGACACGCCGCTGACCACGGTGAGGGTGCCGAGGGGGATCCGGAGGGTCACGTCCTTCAGGTTGTGCTCCCGGGCCCCGACGAGCACGAGGTGGCGCCGGGTCGGACGGCGTCCCGGTGGCACCGGGATGGTTTCCCGGCCGGTGAGGTACCGCGCGGTGAGGGAATGCGGGGCCCGGGCGAACTCGGCCCGCGGGCCGTTGAACACCACCTCGCCGCCGCGCTCGCCGGAGCCTGGGCCCAGCTCGACAAGATGATCGGCCGCGTCCATGAACGTGCGATCGTGCTCGACCACGATGACGGTGTTCCCCGCCTGGGCCAGCTCCCGGCAGAGGTCGGCGAGTCGCGCGGTGTCGCGCGCGTGCAGGCCGATGGAGGGCTCGTCCAGCACGTACAGGGTGCCGACGAGCTGCGAGCCGAGCTGGTTGGCCAGGTTGATCCGCTGGGCTTCGCCGCCAGCCAGCGTTCGGGTCTGACGGGTCAGGCTCAGGTAGCCAAGGCCCACGCGGAGCAGGAAGGTGAGCTTGGCGCCGAGCTGCTTGAGGATCTCCCGGGCGACCGTCGTCTCCCAGGCGGACAGTCGGAGGCCGGCCAGCATCCTGGTGGCCTGCTCGATCGTCAGAGCACAGAAGTCCGCGATGGTGAGGCCGGCGACCCGCACCGCCAGCGCCGCCGGCTTGAGCCGGCTCCCCCGGCAGGCCGGACAGCGAGACTGGCTGCGGTAACGGGACAGGAAGACTCGGACGTGCAGCTTGTAGCGGTAGGACTCCACCTCCTCGAAGAAGCCCCGGATACCCGGGAAGTTGCCGTCGCCCTCGTACACCAGTCGGCGCTCCGTCTCCGAGAGCTCGGCGTACGGCTTCGTGGTATCGATGCCCAGGCGGCGGGCGGCCTTGACGAGCTGGCGCTGGTACCGGCGCCCCGACGGGTAGGTCCAGGGCTCCACGGCGCCCTCGGCCAGCGTGCGCGTGGGATCGGGCACCACGAGGCCTTCGTCATACTTGAGGACGTTGCCGAAGCCCCGGCATTCCGGGCAGGCGCCGAGCGGGTGATTGAAGGAGAAGAGCAGGGGCTGGGGCCGTTCCAGGGCCAGGCCGCACTGCGGGCAGCGGAGGGCCTCGGCAAAGGGCTGGACGCCGTGACCCACCACGTCTACCTCCATCCGGCCGCCGCCCTCGCGAAGCGAGGTCTCGACGGATTCGGTGAGGCGGGCCCGTTGGGCCGGGTCGAGGATGACCCGATCCAGGATGACGACCAGATCTTTGACCGCCTCGGTCGCTGGCGGCGGTGCCGTCAGGTCGAGGATCTCCCCGCCCAGGCGCACGCGCGCGAAGCCGCGTCGGGTCAGGGTCACCCAGAGGTCGGCCAGAGCCACTCCCGCGGGAACGGTCAGGCGGAATCCGATCAGCGCCCGGGCGCCGGCATGCCGGGTGAGCAGGGCGTCCACGATCGATTCGGGGGAGTGGGAGACCGCCGGCACACCACAGGTGAGACAGTGGACCTGGCCGATCTTGGCGTAGAGCAGGCGCAGGTAGTCGTAGACCTCGGTGGCGGTCCCCACGGTCGAACGGGCAGTCCGAACGGGATTCTTCTGCTCCAGCGCGACGGCGGGCCGGATGTGCTCGATGCGGTCCACGTCCGGCCGATCGATCCGATCGAGAAACATCCGGGCATAGGTGCTGAGGGACTCGATGTACCGCCACTGCCCCTCGGCAAAAATGGTATCGAAGGCCAGCGAGGATTTGCCCGACCCCGAAACGCCGGTGATGACGGTCAGGCGGTCGTGCGGGACCTCCAGCGAGACGTTCTTGAGGTTGTTCTGCCGGGCTCCCTCGATCCGGAGCCCCGGGGGATGCGGCATCCGCGAAATCCTCCTGAGGTGGACATGTTACTGGAGATGCTATGATGGCGCTACATGCACGATCGCATCCGCGTGCTGGTCGTGGACGACGATGCTGAGGTTCGTGCTCTCCTCAGCCGGGTCCTCACGAAGGCCGGCTTCGCGGTGGGCGAGGCTGTCTCGGGCGCCGAGGGCATGGCGCTCCTCGGCCGCCACGAATACGACGTCGCCCTCGTCGACATCAAGCTTCCCGACGCCTCCGGACTCGACATCCTGCGCTGGGCCCGTGAAGCCGAATCCGACACCGAGTTCATCGTTCTCACCGGCAACGCCGACGTAGAGACGGCGGTGGAAGCCATGCGGCTCGGCGCCTACGACTTCCTGGGCAAGCCGTGGCGGAACGCCGAGCTGGTCGAGGTGCTCGGCAAGGCCGCCGAGAAGAAAACACTGCGCCGGGAGAACTCCGCGCTACGCGAGGTGATGACCCGGCGCGACGGCCTGCCCCAGATCGTCGGGGCAACGCCCGAAGTTCAGGAGCTGGCATCGATCACCGGACGGGTCGCGCAGAGCGATAGTCCGGTGCTGATCCTCGGCGAGAGCGGCACCGGCAAGGAGCTGGTGGCCCGCACCATCCACCTCAAGAGTCGCCGGGCGAGCCGTCCCTTCGTCTCCATCAATTGTGGCGCCTTTCCCGACACCCTCCTCGAGACCGAGCTGTTCGGTCACAAGCGCGGGGCATTCAGCGGGGCCGTCGCCTCCCGGGTGGGGCTGTTCGAAGCGGCCGACGGCGGTACCCTGTTCCTGGACGAGATCGGCGAGATGTCCCCCGCGATGCAGGTGCGCCTCCTTCGTGTGCTCGATTCCGGCGAGGTCCGCCGCGTGGGCGAGGAGCGGGCCTTTCACGTGGACGCCCGAATCCTGGCGGCCACCAACAAGGATCTGAGCCGGGAAGCTGCCGAGGGGCGGTTCCGTTGGGACCTCTTCTACCGGGTCAGCACGATCAGCGTGCCGGTTCCCTCCTTGCGCCAGCGTCGCGCCGACATTCCTCTCCTCGTCCAGCATTTCGCCGGGGCCGCCCCTCGCGGCAAGGCTCTGAAGTTCTCGGCCGAAGCCATGGAACGGCTCATGGGCTACCCCTGGCCGGGCAACATCCGGGAGCTCCGGAATCTCGTCGAGCGCCTGATGATCCTGCACGAGGGCGATGAGGTCCGCGCCGGCGACTTGCCGGCCGAGCTCGGCGTGTTGGCTCGGTCCTCCGCCGAGCCGGAAGCCGCTCTCGTATCTCTGCAAGAGGTTGAGCGCCGCCATGTCGAGCGCGTGCTCCAGGCCACGGGCTGGAACAAGGCCCAGGCGGCCAGAGTCCTCGACGTCGACATCAAGACGCTGAACAAGAAGATCCGCGACTACGGGCTGAGTCGGTCCGCTTAGCAGCCCCGGAGAAAGTCCCCCTGCAGGGACCTTCTCCCTGACCCTCACGGTCACCCGCCCAGGAACAGCCTGTGATTCCAATAGGTTAGCTCTGGCATTGCAGTTGCCACCTCTGTTGGGCGATGGATCTGACAAGCACGCGCCCATGGCAGCCGGTTCTGGACCTCCCGGGCCACTCACCGCGGCCTCGGGCCTCGGGCATCACGCTCTGGCGCCCGGAGATCGTTCTCCCCGGTCCCGCGTCCCCGGCGATCGGGGCCTCCCGGGTGGTTGTGGCGGAGCCCGCACTGAGGCCGGACGCCGTCCGAGCGCAGATCGAGGCGACCCAGGCGCTCTTGTTCTCTGTGGCCGAAGCCCAGTTCGTCCTGGGCGTCCGGGCGGGAGTGGCCGACACGCGGGTGGCGCTGGCCGGTTCGCCGGGTGAGCGGGTGGCGGCGGTGATGGAAACCTACCGGATCCATGCGGAGCTCGACAACGTTCTCCGGGAAACGCTCCTGCGCGCGGGCGCCCTGCTGGAAGAGCGAGGACTGCGATGAGCGTCTACTACTTGCCGACGCGTACGCTGACCGACTCTGACCCTTCGACGACGGAGTGGCCGAGCCTCCCCGAGCGGCTCCGAAACGCCTGGTGGAGGTTGCGGCTGGCGATCGTCGAGATGCGAGCCATTCTCCGGTCGCAGCCCCGGTCCACCGGGCCCTCGACCCAGTACGACCTCTTCTCGGAAGTGCCACCGCCGCCACGCCCGTCCCGCCCGGCTCGGGTCATCGACTTCGAGGAGGCGCGCCAACGGCTCCGTCCGGCTGGGCCTCAAGCCTGAGGCCGGGTGTGAGCCAGCCCCGCATCCTCGTGGTGGATGACGAGGTGCATGTCCAGGCGGTCGTAGGTGACGTGCTCGCCGAGGGCGGCTACGACGTGGACACCGTCGGTTCAGCGCAGGACGCCCTCGATGCCGTGGACCGCCGCTCCTACGATGCCGTCATCTGCGATGTCCGGCTGCGGGGCTGCCACGGGCAAATGCTTGCGGCGGAAATGGTCCGCCGCCGCCCGCGCCTGGCAAACCGGATTCTCCTGATAACCGGTGAGAGTGGCGATCTGCGGGCAACGCTGACGCTGCCCGTGCTCGCCAAGCCCTTCAGCCTCGACGCCATCCTGGACGCTATTCGGGCGCGTCTGTCCTCCCCGTAGACAACCGCCGGCCCCTCCAGTTCAATTGACAGAGCCCGCGAGAAGGGGCCGGGAGTCCTGGACATGAAGCGTGCCGGGCTGATGCTGACCTTCGTGGCCCTCGTCGCCAGCGGCTGTGGGGAGCCGACGGGATTGAGCGCGCAGGCCGAGCGCGGTCGCCAGGTGTACTTCACGCAGTGCACGACGTGCCACGCCACTGATCCGGCGCAGGCCGGGCCCCTGGGGCCTCCGGTCAAGGGGGCCCCTCGCGAGCTGCTCGAGGCCAAGGTGCTCCGAGGAGCCTATCCCCCCGGATACCAGCCCAAACGCCCGACGGCCGTGATGCCGCCCCAACCGGGCCTCGCCCCCGACATTCCCGGGCTCGCCGAGTACCTCAAGTGAGGCGGGGTCTCACGTTCAGGGGAATATGATCTCCAGCCCGCAGTAGAGGATCGCGGTCAGCACGAAGCCGGCCCAGAATGTCCCCTTGAGCGTGCTGAGCATCTTCTTGCCGGCGCCCGTTGTGCCGACCATAGCGTTGGCTTCGGCAACGATCATCACGACCGCGAGCAGGATGAGGGCGCCCACGATGGCGCCGCCGGTCGCCTGCGCGAACAGCGGCAGATGGCTGGCCGCGCCCATGAAGAAGAGCATGGGAATGGACAGCAAGGTGTTCGTCCGCGACGCGAACCCCGCGCGCTGGCCGCGCGCGGCGGCCTCGGCGATGGCCTGACCGCCCTTGGCGACCTGTCGGGCCGACGCAATGATCACCTGCTGGGCCGGCCAGATCACGAACCAGACGTTGAACCACATGAGGCTCCCCAGCATTCCACCGTAGAAGATGGCCCAGCCGTAGGAGGTGGTGAAGAAGCCGGTGAGGCCGAGCTGACCGATCTTGTGCAGGACGATGAGCCACCCCGTGATGAACGTGAACATCGCGCCCCAGCGGAACCACCAGAGGGCCCGTTCCACGAGGCCACCGGTGATCATGCCGCTCCGGACGGGAGGTTCAGCCGAGGCGAAGAAAGGGGTCTGGACGAAATTGAAGTAGTAGAGCATCCCGATCCAGGTGATCCCCGCGAGGAAATGAAACCACCGCAGGAAGAACAGCCAACCTTCTCCGCTCAACAGCGCCATGGTCTGGCCCCTCCTCGTGGCGTGATGGACTACCTGTCGCTGGGCTCCTCCGCGTCGTCGTCAACCTCCTCCTCGTCGTCGTCTAACTCGTCGTCGTCGAGCTCGTCCTCATCGTCCTCGTCGAACTCGTCGTCGTCGAACTCCTCGTCGAACTCCTCGTCCTCGGCCAGGTCGTCGTCGGCGTCGTCGTCCTCGTCGTCGACCTCGTCCTCGTCGTCGTCTTCGGGATCATCTTCATCTTCTTCTTCATCATCGGCGTAGCGATGGCGAAGCTCGAGGTCGGTGTCATGCCAGGGGTGCATCCGGAACTGCATTGAAGGTTCCTCCGAGCCGTGCCCGGCTTGACTTAACTAGCTGGAGTCGCTACCGTTGGCTTGCCCGAAGCGGGATTATAGCAAAACGTCCTGCCTGTCCAGCGGTTTCGGCGGTGTAGCTCAGCGGCAGAGCAGGGGTCTCATAAGCCCCGTGTCGGAGGTTCAATTCCTCCCACCGCCACCAACTGGTCAGGCGCGGCGCCGCGCAGGCTGGGGGCCGCCGCAGCGAGGGCAGTAGCCCTTGAACACGGTCTCCTGTCCCACGATCCGATGACCGAAACGCTGGGACTCGGGAAGCTGGAGCTTGCCGCGAGGGAACACGTCGTGGATCTCGCCGCAGCGCAGGCAGACCAGATGATCGTGCCGGCGCTCGGTGTTGGGGTCGTAGCGGGTCGGGCTGCCGGGAATCTCCATCTGCTGAAGCTCTCCGCGGGCGACCAGCTCGTTGAGGGAGTTGTAGACCGTGGCCAGGCTCAGCTCGGGCAGGTGCTGGCGCGCCCGCTGGAAGATCTCCTCGGCCGTGAGGTGGACGTGATCGCCCTCCAGCGCCTGGGCGATGACCCGTCGCTGCGCCGTCATGCGCCAGTCACCCCGGCCTTGCACTCGGTCGATAAATCGGCGTCCCGCTTTCACAAAATCATTGTACGACACCTCGGACCAGGGTTCATCTTGATTTTAAGTCATTCTAGATTAAGATCTACTCCAAATTCAGGCCCCCGTCGGCACGTAGGTGTCGGCACGTAGGGTGATGTCAGCGACCCACAGACGAAAGGAAGGGGAGAACCAGATGGCAACCGAAGCAAAGTGCCCGTTCACGCACGCGGCCGGCACCGGCCCATCGAACCGAGACTGGTGGCCCAATCAGCTGAACCTCGGAATCCTGCCGAAATCCGATCCCATGGGCAAGGACTTCGACTACGCCAAGGAGTTCAAGAGCCTGGACCTGGCGGCGGTGAAGAAGGATCTCACGGCGGTGATGACCGCCTCGCAGGACTGGTGGCCGGCGGACTTCGGCCACTACGGCCCCCTGTTCATTCGCATGGCCTGGCACAGCGCTGGCACCTACCGTATCCGCGACGGCCGCGGCGGGGCCGGGTCCGGTCAGCAGCGCTTCGCGCCCCTCAACAGCTGGCCCGACAACGTGAGCCTCGACAAGGCGCGCCGGCTCCTGTGGCCGATCAAGCAGAAATACGGCCGGAAGATTTCGTGGGCCGACCTCATGATCCTGGCGGGCAACGTCGCGCTGGAGTCGATGGGGTTCAAGACCTTCGGGTTCGCTGGCGGGCGCCCGGACGTCTGGGAACCGGAGGAGGTCTACTGGGGCTCCGAGGACAAGTGGCTGGGTGACAAGCGGTACTCCGGCGTCCGGGATCTCGAGAACCCGCTCGGCGCCGTTCAGATGGGGCTGATCTACGTCAACCCGCAGGGCCCCAACGGCAACCCGGATCCAATCGCGGCGGCCCGGGATATCCGCGAGACGTTTTCTCGCATGGCGATGAATGACGAAGAAACCGTCGCGCTGATCGCCGGCGGCCACACCTTCGGCAAGACCCACGGTGCCGGCCCGGAGTCTCATGTGGGGCGTGAGCCCGAGGCGGCCGGCCTCGAGGAGCAAGGCCTCGGCTGGAGGAGCACCTTCGGCACGGGCAAGGGCCCTGACACGATCACCAGCGGCCTGGAGGTCACCTGGACCACCACGCCGACGAAGTGGAGCAACAACTTCTTCTGGAACCTGTTCGGCTACGAGTGGGAGCTGACGAAGAGCCCGGCGGGCGCGCATCAGTGGAGACCGAAGGGTGGCGCCGGCGCCGGCACGATTCCGGATGCCCACGACCGGTCCAAGCGTCACGCGCCTGCCATGCTGACCACGGACCTCTCCCTGCGGCTCGACCCTGTCTACGAACGAATCTCGAGGCGCTTCTTCGAGAATCCGGATCAGTTCGCCGACGCCTTCGCCCGGGCGTGGTTCAAGCTGACGCACCGTGACATGGGCCCCCGGGCACGCTACCTCGGCCCGGAGGTTCCGGCCGAAGAGCTCCTCTGGCAGGACCCCATCCCCGCCGTCAATCACAAGCTGATCGATCAGCAGGACATCGCCTCCCTCAAGGGCAAGATCCTGGCGTCGGGGCTGTCCGTCTCGGAGTTGGTGTCGACTGCCTGGGCGTCGGCGTCCACGTTCCGCGGCTCCGACAAGCGCGGCGGGGCGAACGGGGCGCGCATTCGCCTCGCGCCGCAGAAGGACTGGGACGTCAACCAGCCTGCCCAGCTGGCGAAGGTGCTCAAGGCGCTGGAGGGTATCCAGAGCGAGTTCAACAAGGCGCAGTCCGGCGGCAAGAAGGTCTCGCTCGCCGACCTGATCGTGCTGGCCGGTTGCGCCGGCATCGAGCAGGCGGCGAAGGAAGGCGGTCACGCCGTGACGGTGCCCTTCGCGCCGGGGCGCATGGACGCCTCGCAGGAGCAAACCGATGTGGAGTCCTTCGCCGTCCTCGAGCCGATCGCGGACGGGTTCCGAAACTACCTCGGGGGCAAGTACCCTGTCTCGGGCGAGGAGTTGCTGATCGATCGGGCGCAATTGCTGACGCTGAGCGCGGCAGAGTTGACGGTGCTCATCGGCGGCATGCGCGTCCTGAACACCAACGTCGGAGGGACGAAACACGGCGTGTTCACCAAGCGGCCGGGAGCGCTGACCAACGACTTCTTCGTGAACCTGCTCGACATGGGCACGGAGTGGAAGGCGGCGTCCGACGCCAAGGACGTGTTCGAAGGGCGTGATCGCAAGACGGGTCAGATCAAGTGGACCGGCACGCGTGTCGATCTCGTCTTCGGCTCGAACTCCCAGCTCCGCGCCCTGGCCGAGGTCTACGGAAGCTCGGATGCGCAGGCGAAGTTCGTCCAGGACTTCGTCGCGGTCTGGGCCAAGGTGATGAACCTCGATCGCTACGACCTGCCTGATCGCCGCGCATAGGCTGTAGCGTCTGGGGCCGAGCAGCCTCGACGTGGCATCGGGTCATCCCGGACCACGTCGAGGCTGAGACGCCGTTGACTCACCCGCCGGCAAACTTTGCTAGACTCCTCCCTCCGGGAGGTGGCGAAATGAGCGAATCCCCCGACATCCTCGTACAACACGATGGCGCCATCGCCACGGTCGTCTTCAATCGACCGCGCGTTCGCAATGCGATCAACCTGGGCATGTGGCGAGAGATCGCCCGGGTGACGACGGACCTGGCCAAGGACGACACCGTCCGCGCCATCGTGTACCGGGGGGCGGGAACCGAGGCTTTCGCCTCGGGAGCCGACATCTCGGAGTTCAAGGAGCAGCGCAAGGACACCGAAACGGCGCTCCGCTACAATGCCCAGACCCACGCCGCCCACGTGGCCCTCCGCGAATGCCCCAAGCCGACGGTGGCCATGATCTACGGCTTCTGCATGGGCGGGGCCATGGCCGTGGCCATGGCCTGTGACCTGCGCTTCGCCGCCGAAGGCTCGAAGTTCGGGATTCCCGCGGGCCGGCTCGGCATCATCTACGGTACCGACGCGGTGGGGCAGCTGGTCGACCTCGTCGGCCCCGCCTACGCCAAGGACATCCTCTACTCGGCGCGCACGGTGAGTGACCGTGAGGCCCTGGCCATGGGGTTCATCCAGCGCCTGGTCCCGGCGCCGGAGCTGGAGAGCTGCACCTACCAGTACCTGCGCCAGGTGGCCGACAACGCGCCGCTGTCGGTTCGCGGGTCCAAGATCACCGTAGAAGGTTACCTGGCCGGGTTGACGGAAGAGCATCGCCGGCACCTGCGGGAGCGGCAGCTCGAAGCCTTCGAGAGCGAGGATTACAAGGAGGGCACGCGGGCGTTCCTGGAGAAGCGGACGCCGCGATTCCAGGGCCGGTAGTGCGTTTCGCCGTCCTCACCTCGACCCCGCTCTCCGCCACCGGGGGCAGCGGAACGTTTGTGGCCCTCGACGGTCTCGTGCGTGGTCTCCGGGGCCGGGGCCACCAGGTGACGATCCGCGCCTTGCGCCGGCGAACCGGTTTCCACACCCTTGATCGTTGGCTCTTCAATCTGCACGTGGCGGTGGCGCCGCCGCCGGCGGAGGTCGTGGTCGGCATCGACCTCGACGGCTTTCTGTGGGCGCGCCGCAAGGGCGCTCGCGCGTTCGTCGTCGCGCTCAAGGGAATCATCGCCGATGAGCTGCGACACGAGCGGGGCTGGGTACGCCGGTTGCTGGCGGTGCAGGCCCGCTGGGAGCGGACGAACTGCGCGCGGGCCGACCGCGTCATCGTTCCCAGCCGGTATTCGGCTTCCATCGCCGGGGAGCTCTACGGGGTGGAGGCGGCACGGCTCGCGGTGGTGCCGGAGCCGATCGACCTCGCCGAGTGGCGACGGCTGTTCAGCCAGGCCCAGCGTGCCCCCGCCGCCCGCCCCACCATCCTCTGCGTCGCCCGCATGTACCCGCGCAAGCGGGTGGAGGACCTCCTGGAAGCGGCGAGCGCCCTGCGCCGCCAAATCCCCACCGTCCAGGTCCGCGTCGTCGGACTCGGCCCCGAATGGGCGCGGCTGCAGACCCGGCACGCCCGGCTCGACCTCGGCGACACGGTGGTCTTCCTGGGCGAGGTGTCGCGCTCGACGCTGGCCGTAGAATATATGGGAGCCCACTGCTTCTGTCTGCCCAGCGTGCAGGAGGGCTTTGGCCTGGCGTTCGTGGAAGCCATGGCCGCGGGGCTCCCCGTCGTGGCCTGCCGGGCCGGGGCCATTCCCGAAGTCGTCCTCGATCGGCGGACGGGCCTGCTGGTGGCCCCGCGCCGGCCCGCCGAGCTGGCCGAAGCGCTGGAGAGGGTGCTCGGCGACGAGGGGCTGCGCAAGACGCTGGGTGAGGAGGGACGACGTCGCGTGGATGAGTTCGATCTCGATCGCGTGGCGGGACGCTTCTTGGAATCGCTGCCATGACCGGCCCCGCCTTCAGCACCCGGCGCTTCACGTTTGCCGCCGGACACCGGTATTGGGTGGACGGGTGGTCGGCCGCGGAGAACGAGCGGCGCTTCGGCCGCCTGACCGTGCCGCACGGCCACAACTACCTGCTGGACGTCACCGTGCGGGGGCCGCTCGACGAGCGCACCGGGATGGTCATCGACCTGGGAGAGCTCAAGCGCATCGTGACCGAGACGGTGGTCGAGCGCTTCGATCACGCCGACCTGAATGCCGACGCCCTGTTCCGCGGGCGGGTCCCCACCACCGAGAACGTGGCGATCACGGTGTGGGAGCTGCTCGCCCCCAAGCTGGGCGCCGACCGCCTGTGGCGGATCCGCGTCTGGGAGGATCCCACGCTCTATGCCGACTATTACGGCGCCTAGCCGGGTCGAGCTCACCCGCGTCTATCACTTCAGCGCGGGCCATCGGCTGCGCAACGCGGCCCTCAGCGACGACGAGAACGTCCGACTGTACGGGGCCTGCGCCCGGGCCCACGGCCATAACTACTATCTGGAGCTGACCGTGGCCGGCGTTCCCGACGCCATGACCGGCATGGTGCTGGACCTGGCGGGGCTGGACGAACTGGTTCACCAGAGGGTGCTCGAGCGGGTGGACCACCACACGCTCGAGGAGGTGCCGGAGCTGGCCGGCGTCATCAGCACCGGGGAAGGACTGGCCCGCGCGTTCTGGCGTCTCCTCGCCGACCAGGTGGCCCCGGCTGTCCTGCGTCAGGTGGCCGTGGTGGAGACGGCAAAGAACCGCTTCGAATATCGGGGAGACCCGTCATGAATCGAACCGACGGCGCCATCGCGCGCCTGGTCGACCAACTCCTGAAAGAGCTCGGCGAGGACACCTTCCGCGAGGGGCTCGAGCGCACGCCGGAACGCGTGGAAAAGGCGTTGCGCTTCCTCACCGGCGGATACCACATGAAGGTCGAAGACGTCTTCAACGAGGCGCTCTTCGTCGAAGACTACGACGAGATGGTCGTCGTCAAGGACATCGACTATTTCTCTCTCTGCGAGCACCATCTCATCCCCTTCTTCGGCAAGGCCCACATCGCCTACATGCCGCGCAAGAAGATCGTGGGGCTCTCCAAGATCCCGCGCCTGGTGGAAATGTTTGCCCGGCGCCTGCAGGTGCAGGAGCGCCTCACCACCCAGATCGCGAACACCCTCAACGAGGTGTTGCAGCCCCGGGGCGTGGCCGTGGTCATGGAGGCCGTCCACCTGTGCATGATCATGCGCGGGGTGGAGAAGCAGAACTCCAAGGCGGTCACCTCGGCCATGCTCGGCGCGTTTCGCGATCGACCAGAAACCCGGGCCGAATTCATGGAATTGATCAAGGCCGGGCGGGGGCTGCAGATATGAGCGGGGCGCTCGCCGGTCAGGTCGCGCTGGTGACGGGTGGAGGCCGCGGCATCGGCCGGGCCGTAGCCCTGGCCCTGGCGCGGGAAGGCGCCGCCGTGGCGCTGGCCTCGCGAACCCGTGCGGAGCTGGCCGCGGTGGCCACTGCGATCCGCGAGACCGGCGGCCGCGCGTTGGCCATGCCCACCGATGTGACCCAGGACGCCGCGGTGGAGGCCCTCGTCGAGCAGACCGTGGCCGAGCTGGGGGCCCTGCATCTCCTGGTCACGGCGGCGGGGACGGCGACGTTCGGGTCCGTGAGCGCCGCGAAGGCTACGGACTGGGACGCGATGCTCGGAGTGAACCTCCGTGCCGTCATGGTGTGTTGCCGGGCCGCCCTGGCCCCGATGATCCGCCAGCACCGGGGCACCATCATCAACGTGGCCTCGGTCGCGGCCGCGCGAGCCATCCCCGGCGCGGCGGCCTACAGCGCGAGCAAGGCCGGCGTCGTGGCCTGGAGCCGCGTGCTCGCCGAGGAGGTCCGCGGCGAAGGCATTCGGGTCGGCGTGCTACTACCCGGGGCCGTGGCCACGCCGCTCTGGGACGCCGTCCCCAACGCTCCTGCCCGCGAGCGCATGCTCGCTCCCGAGGATGTGGCGCGGGTGGTCATGCTCATGGCCACCTTGCCTTCGGGCGCGGCCCTCGAAGAGCTCACCCTCCTGCCCGCGGGTGGGATTCTGTGATACGATTGCTGTCACGTAAGCCCGGAAAATTCCAGAGGCATTCGGGACGGAGGATCGCATGGTGACGCTGACAGAAATTGCCGCCAAGAAGGTGGCCGACCTTCGTATGGAGGAAGGCAAGCCCGAGTGGGGGTTGCGCGTCAGGCTGGTCGGCGGCGGCTGCTCGGGCATGTCCTACGAGCTGGGGTGGGAAGATCAGGAAGCCGAGGGTGACACGGTGGTGGAGTCCCATGGCGTCAAGGTCTACGTCGATCGTCACAGCGCGGCCTACGTGGCGGGTAGCGAGATCGACTACATCGACAACAACATGATGGGTGCCGGCTTCTCGATCAAGAACCCGAACGTGAAGTCGAGCTGCGGCTGCGGCCAGTCCCACCGCTTCTAGCCCGTGCGCGTCCGCGTCCTGCTCTTCGCCCGGTATCGTGAGGCCACCGGGCGGGAGCAGGTGGACCTGGAGATCCCCGAGGGCGGCACCGTCGACACGGCCTGGGCGACCATGGTCGCCCAGTACCCTCAGCTGGCCGAGTATCGCCCGTTCACGCTCTTCGCCGTCGGTCACGACTACGTCGAGCCCGACCACCGCCTCAAGCCCGATGACGAGCTCTGCCTGTTTCCGCCCGTGAGCGGTGGGTCCTCTCAGGACATCTTTCGCGTGGTGACGGAGCCCCTCTCGCCCGACGCGATCGCCGCCGAGGTCGACGAGCCGGGCGCCGGCGGGATCGTCATCTTCTCGGGCGTGGTGCGCAACCAGAC
>DATBIM010000018.1:0-85963 GCA_036556905.1 Candidatus Methylomirabilota bacterium | reverse complement strand
CGCGAGCAGGAGCGTGGCCAGGAGGTGCTCGTCGGGGGGAGCGACGGCGCCCAGGAGCAGACAGTGTCGTCCCTTGACGGTGTCGTCCACCGTCGTGTGGAGCTCCAGGTTGGAGAACCGCTCGATGGAGGCCCGCCCGGGCCTGAGCTCGGCGAGGCTCGCCAGAGTCCCGCCCAGCTGCTCGTAAAGGGGTAGGGCGAACAGGATCACGGCGTCCCCTGGCGGTCTCACGAGTCTCCTGCCATCGCCGTTCTCCCGGTCGTCCAGGCCGGCTCGAGCCCGAGCTCGGCAAGCGTCCTGAGAACGCGCTCGGGCTGCCCCCAGTCGCTCCAGGGCACGCCGAACAGCGGCAGGACCGCCAGGTTGGCAGGTGCGCCCGCGAGGATGTCCTCAGAGAAGCCGCTTGGGGCCAGGTGGCTATAGACACGCTCGATAGCCTGCGCCTCCTTCTCGGTCCCCATGAAGCCTCGCGCCCCCTCGAATGCAGCGATGAGCCCGGGCAGCCGCAAGCGGATCAGAGTAAGCAGGGTCGGGACCTGCGCTACCATGACGAAGCTGTTCCAGAGGCATCCGCTCTCGTAGAGCAGACTCGCCACGGCCGGGGCCGGCTTCTCCCAGAACCGGCGGACCCGGCGAAGGTCGGATAGGGGCAAGGGGTCACCGGGCTCGATCCAGCCGTACTCCGTTTCCGGGCCGCGCGGTGCGATGCCGAGGACCACCATGAGGTCGGGCCGCTCGTCGACCGCCCCGCAGGCCGTCGCCACGTGCTGCATGAACGCCCGGTCGTCAGCGACGTAATGATCCGAGGGCAGGATGACGACCGTGCCCCTGGGATCTTCAGCAGCGATCCTCAAGAGACCGTAGAGAATGGCCGGAGCCGTGCCTCGCCCCATGGGCTGGATGATGGCCTGGTCGGGAGGGAGGGTGCCCATGAGCGGCCCATAGAAACGGGCGTGGGCTCGGGTCAGGACGACGAGCGTCCGTGCCGGCTCGATCAGGACAGCCGCGCGCCGCCGGGTCTGCACCAGCAGCGTGTCCTGACCGAGGATCTTGCAGAATTGCTTCGGTCGTTCGTCGCCGGTGATGAGCCTCGTCAGCGAGCGCAGCCGCCGCCCTTCGCCGCCCGCCAGGATCAAGCCCCAGGTCTCCGCCGGCGCACCCATGGTGTCAGTCGCCTTTGTGCAATGGCGCTGCCACAGCCGGGGAGAGACGAAAGTGTTTGCATCCGCGGCCAACCGACCGGCGGGGCGCCACTGAGGTGGTCATCCTTATGCCCGGCCGCCCCACCTGGGGCGGCCGCGGGACACCACGCTGGACCTGACCCCGGCCGGATTCGGCGTCGTCCGTCTAAGGGCGCGAATTCGCGATGGCTGCGGCTGGCACCGGCGATGCAAGCTCGTCGGGGCCTGGGGCGTGCAGGAGGGGGGCTTCGTGACCGTCGAGTATATCCACGAGGAGTCGCGTGTCGTCGCGACGACGCTCACGTATATCGGTTGGGAGAGCCCGTGACGGTCCGCCGCCTGAAGGCCGAGGAGCTCAGGCTGGTCTGCGACCCGGCGCTCCTGCCGTTTCGCTCGACGGAGGAGCTGGCGCCTCTCGACACGATGATCGGACAGACCCGGGCTCTCGATGCGACGACCTTTGGTATCGGCGTCAAGCACGCGGGCTACAACCTGTTCGTGCTGGGACCGGCGGCGACCGGGAAAACCACCACGATGCAGCGCCTGCTGACGCAGGCGGCAGCCAGCGAGCCGGTGGCGTCCGACTACTGCTACGTCCACAACTTCTCCGATCCCTACCGTCCGACAGCCCTGGAGCTGCCCGCTGGACGTGGGCGTGAGCTTGGCGAGGAGATGACCCGTCTCGTCGAGGAATGCAAGGCCCGACTGCCTCGGGCCTTCGAGAGCGAGGCGTTCGAGCGCAAGCGCTCGGAGATCCTCGAAGCGCTCGCCCGCCGGCAGGAGCACGAGATCGCCGAGCTCGAGCGTGCGGCGCGGGCACACGGGCTGACCATCGTCCGGGCCCACGATGGCCTCGGCGTCGCCCCCGCGCCGTTCGGCAAGGCGCTGAGCCCCGAGGAGTTCGGCGAGCTCCCGGAATCGACCCGCCAGGGCATCGTGGCCGCCCTGGAGGGGCTGGAGGAGCAGGTGGAGGCCACGCGGCGACGACTCCGCGACCATGAGCGCGAGGCCCGAGCGGCGCATCAGAAGCTGGTCAGCGAGGTCGCCACCGCCGCCACTCGGCAGCTGATCCGAGAGCTGCGGGAGCGGTTCGCCGGCCTGGATGCGGTCCAACGCTACCTCGACGGGGTGGAGGCCGACCTCATCGCGCACGCCGAGGTGCTGCGGGGACGCGAGGAGGACAAACCGATCGTGCCGTTTCTGTCCGCTCCCCAGGCTTTTCTCGATCGCTACCGGGTGAATGTGCTGGTGGACCGCCGCGATGCGCGGGGGGCGCCGGTCGTGCTGGAGCCGAACCCGACATACGGCAACCTCCTGGGTCGGATCGAGCATCACGTTCACTTCGGCGCGCTGGTGACGGACTTCACTCTCATCAAGCCGGGGGCGCTGCATCAGGCCAACGGAGGGTACCTGATCCTGGAGGCCAAGGATGTCCTGACGAGCTTTCTGGCCTGGGGCGCCCTGAAGAAGGCCCTGAAAAGCCGGTCCATCAGGATCCAGGAGCCTCTGGAGGAGCTGCGCCTGGTCACCGCGGCCACCCTGGCCCCCGAGCCCATCCCCCTGACCGTGAAGGTCGTCCTGATCGGCACGCCGCTGCTCTACTACCTCCTCTACAACCTCGACGAGGATTTCCGCGAGCTGTTCAAGGTCAAGGTGGACTTCGACGATTCCCTGGAGCGCACGCCGGAGGTCGAGCTGCTCTATGCGCGGTTCGTCGCCGCCACCTGTCGTGAGGAACACCTGCCGCATTTCTCCGCAGACGGCGTGGCCAAGCTCGTCGAGCGCAGCGCGCGTATGGTGGCTCACCAGGGGCGGCTCAGCACCCGGCTCGGCTTGCTCCAGGATCTCATCCGGGAAGCGGCGTTCTGCGCGCGACGGAGCGCACGCCCGCTGGTCGGGGCCGACGAGGTGAGCCGGGCGATCGCAGACCGAATCCATCGGGCCAACCTGCTGGAGGAGCGGCTGGGCCGCCTGATTGCCGAAGGGGACCTGCTGATCTCGACCGAGGGCGAAGCGGTGGGACAGGTCAACGGGATCTCACTACTGTCGTCCGGCGATCACGCGTTCGGACGCCCGTCGCGCATCACCGTGCGCACGTTCGCCGGCGAGCCGGGTGTTGTCGACATCGAGCGGGAGGTCAAGCTGGGGGGGCCGGTCCACTCGAAGGGGGTCATGATCCTCACGGGGTTCCTGGCCGGCCGCTACGCTCGGGAGAATCCGCTGGCCCTGTCCGCCTCCATCGCCTTCGAGCAGCACTACGAGGAGATCGAAGGAGACAGCGCCTCCTCGGCCGAGCTGTACGCGCTCCTGTCGAGCCTGAGCGGGATCCCGCTGAGCCAAGGTCTCGCCGTCACCGGCTCGGTCAACCAGCAGGGGCAGATCCAGCCGGTCGGCGCCATCAACGAGAAGATCGAGGGCTTCTTCGACGTCTGCCGGACCCGCGGCCTCAGCGGGCAGCAGGGGGTCGTCATCCCGGACACCAATGTCCGCCATCTCATGCTCCGTGAGGACGTCGTGGAGGCGGTGCGCGGGGAGCGGTTCCACGTGTACGCGGTCTCGACAGTGGACGAAGGCCTCACCCTGCTCGCGGGGCGCCCGGCCGGCGAGCGCGGCCCCGATGGGCAATTCGCGACGGACAGCATCAATGCCGCGGTGGAACGAGCACTGGCCGACAACGTAGGCCGCCTCCGGCTGATACGTGGGGAGCCGGCGGCCACGCATCCGATGAAAGGAGAACGGCGTTGAGACACGACGGGATCGATCCGGGCTCATCGGAGGCGGCTGAGGACGCCGGCCACCGTTCAGAGGAGAACATGCTCACGCCGTTCGCTGACCGCGCCGAGGCCGGACGGATCCTGGCCGACAGGCTGCGCCCGCTGCTCGTCCGACCCGCAGTGGTCGCGGCGATCCCCCGGGGCGGGGTGGCCGTGGCCCTGCCGATCGTGGAACAGCTGCAGCTGCCGCTCACCGTCGTCTACGCGCGCAAGCTGACGGCGCCGATCGCCCCCGAGCTGGCGTTCGGAGCGCTCGACGAGGACGGGGAGGTCATTGTCGAGGCCGAGACCGTCACCGCGCTGGAGTTGCGAGCGGAGGACATCGACCGGGCCAAGGTCCGCGTCGCCGCGGAGATCAAACGGCGCATGGCGCTCTACCAGGTCCCGCCCCTCGCTCACTACCTGCCCGGCGCCCACGTGGTGCTGGTGGACGATGGGCTCGCGACCGGGTTGACCATGCGGGCGGCCCTCGCCTACGCGCGCCGGCATGGCGCCAGCCAGATCACGATCGCGGTGCCCTGCGCGTCGGCGCCGGCCGCCGACCGCTTTCGCGCCGAGGCCGATCACTTTGTGAGCCTGGTGGTTGATCCCCTGTTCATGGCCGTGGGGGCGTACTACGTGGACTTTTCTCCCGTTCCCGACGACGCCGTGCGAACGATGCTGGCGCGGGCCAAGCCGACCACGCCATCTGGCGGGTCACCGCGATCGGGCCTACGCATCTCGTTCAAGAGCTCCCGCGGTCACCGGCTCGCCGGCACGCTGCTGCTACCGGAAGGCGCCCCACCGCATCCGGTCGTTGCCTTCGCGCACGGCTGGGGCAGCAGTCAGGCGAGCCCGCGCAATCGTGCCGTCGCCGAGGCCCTGTGTGCCGCAGGCATCGCGGCCTTCCTGTTCGATTTCACCGGGCACGGGGAGAGCGAAGGCAGCGAAGCCGAGAGCACGCTGGCCCAGCAGACGGACGATCTGCGCGCCGCGCTGGACGTGCTGCAGACGCGGGACGAGATCGATGGGCGCCGCCTTGGCGTCGCCGGAGCCAGCTCCGGCGGAGCCGCCGCCCTTCAGCTCGCCGCCCGCGACCCCCGCGTGCGGGCGGTGGCGTTGCGCTCCGCCAATCCTGCCGGCGCCGAGGCGGCGGCCAGCCGGGTCCGTGTACCCACGCTGCTCGTGGTGGGCGACCGGGACGTCGCCACCCGCGCCGCCAACGAGGAGCTTCTGCCCCGATTGGCCGGACCCCGGCAGATCGAGGTCGTGCCCCGAGGCGACCACCTCTTCGAAGACGCCGGAGCGCTGGCCCGGGCCACCGAGCTCATCGCGGGTTGGATGAGACATCACCTGAAATGACGTGTCTCTGCGGAGCCTTCACCGCGGGCCCGCTCACCCTGCGTGACGCCGCCCTCTTCACGGATCTCTACGAGCTCACCATGGCGGCGTCGTACTTCCGCGAACGCATGCGGGGCGACGCGACCTTCAGCCTCTTCGTCCGCAAGCTTCCCCGCCACCGGTCCTTTCTGGTCGCGGGCGGCCTGGAGGACGTGCTCGGGTTTCTCCAGCAGTTCCAGTTCTCGGAGACGTCCCGCCGTTACCTGCGCTCGCTCGGCGGCTTCGCTCCGGAGTTCCTGGACTTCCTCGCTGACGTGCGGTTTACCGGGACGGTGCGAGCCATGCCCGAAGGCACCGTCCTGTTCGCGGATGAGCCGCTGCTGGAGGTCACGGCGCCGATCATCGAGGCCCAGCTCGTGGAGACGGCGATCCTGAACTTCTGCCACTTGCAAACGATGCTGGCCAGCAAGGCGGCGCGGAGCGTGCTGGCCGCCCGGGGCCGGCCCATCGTGGACTTCGGCCTGCGCCGGACGCACGGCATCGACGCCGGGCTCAAGGCCGCGCGGGCAGCCTACATCGTCGGGGCCGATTTGACCAGCAACGTGCTGGCCAGTCTCGCCTACGGGATCCCGCCGGCCGGCACCATGGCGCACTCGTATGTCGAGGCCTTTGGCCGGGAGATCGACTCCTTTCGGGCGTTCGCCCGCGCGTTCCCGGCCGCCACCACGCTCCTCATCGACACGTATGACACCGTCGCCGGCGCCCACAAGGCCGTCATCGTCGCCCGCGAGATGCAGGCGCAGGGCCAGCGCCTGGCCGCGGTGCGCCTGGATAGCGGCGACCTCTTGAGCCTGAGCCGGCAAGTCCGTCGGGTGCTGGACGCGGCGGGCCTCGAGTACGTTCGCATCTTCGCCAGCGGCGGGCTCGACGAGGACGCGGTGGAGACCCTGCTGGAGGCCGGTGCTCCCATCGACGCCTTCGGCATCGGCACCCGCATGAACGTCTCGGCCGACGCGCCCTACTTCGACATGGCGTACAAGATCGTCGCCTACGCGGGGCGGAACATCCTGAAGCTCAGCGCGGGCAAGGCGACCTGGGCCGGCGAGAAGCAGGTCTATCGGTTCCGCGGCGACGCGGGATCCTTCGCCGGCGACGTGCTGGCGCTACGCGACGAGCCGGCGCCGACCGGCGCCGAGCCTGTGCTCCGTACGGTCATGCGCGGGGGCGAGCTGGTCGAGTCGTTGCCGTCGCTGTCGGCCATCCGGGACTACGCCCGGGCGCAGATCGCCGCGCTTCCCGAGGCCGTGCGGCGACTGCGTGATCCGGTCGCCTACGAGGTGCGGTACAGCGATCGCTTGCGCTCGGCCCAGCGCGCGCTGGAGGCGCAGACACAGGCGGCCGAGGTCGGGCCTCCCTCGGGGTGAGGCTGATCCATGGACGCCCGCCACGACGAAACGCTGGCCAGCATGTTCTGGCGCCGGGTGGAGATGCGGGGGGATCTCGATGCCCACCTCGTCAAGCGTCACGGCGCCTGGCATCGTCTCACCTGGGGCGACGTCGGCGAAGCGGTGCGCGAGGTGGCGCTGGGGCTGCTTGCGCTCGGTCGCCCGGCCCAGGAACCAGTGGCGCTGCTCTCGGCCAGTCGCGCCGAGTGGGTCCAGGCCGATTTCGCCATCCTCTCCACGCGAGGCGTCAGCGTCCCGATCTATCCGACCTATACCCCGGACCAGATCGCCTATGTCATCAACGACTCCGGGGCTCGGACGCTGATCGTCGAGGATCCGGGCCAACTGGCGCGGGTGCGCCAGGCCCAGGCGCGAATGCCGAAGCTGGAGCAGGTCGTGGTGATCGACGGCATGACGGGCCGGCAGGGGTCCGTGCTCGCCTGGGGAGAGCTGCGTCGCCTGGGGCAGATGGAAGGGGACAGACTCAAGCCTGTCCTCATCGAGCGAATCGGATCGACGCGACCCCAGGACGTGGCAACGATCGTGTACACTTCCGGGACGACGGGTGAGCCCAAGGGTGTGGTCCAGACCCACGGCAATCATGTGGCGATGCTGCGTGCCCTGGCCCAGCTTCCCGGGGTTCAGCCGGGAGATCTCCATCTGCTCTTCCTGCCGCTGGCTCACTCCTTCGCCCGGGTCGAGGCGTTCATGGCCGTGCACCGGGGGTTGGTGACGGCGTTCGCCGAGAGCCCGAGCCGGATCGGGGACAATCTGCAGGAGGTGCGGCCCCATTTCATCTTCGGCGTGCCCCGGATCTTCGAAAAGGCTCGCGACCGGATCCTGACGGAGGTCCAGGCCCGGTCGCCCCTGTCGCGCCGTCTCTTTGCATGGGCCATGCAGATTGGCCATGCAGTGTCCGCGCTCGAGCAAGCCAGGCGCCCGGTCCCCCGGCGGCTGCGACTTCAGCATCACCTGGCCCATCGCGCGGTGTTCTCGCGCCTGCAACGGGCATTCGGCGGGCGGCTGCGCTTCGCCGTCTCGGGCGGCGCGCCGCTGGAGCGGGACCTCGCAGAGTTCTTTCACGCCATCGGGATCCTGATCGTCGAAGGCTACGGGCTCACCGAAGCCTGCCCGGTGCTGACGTTCAACCGACTGGACAATTTCCGGTTCGGTTCGGTGGGACAGGCCGTGGCCGGGGTCGAGGTCCGGATTGCCGTCGACGGCGAGGTTCTCGCCCGGGGACCCAACGTCGCCGCCGGGGGGTATCTCAACAAGCCCGCGGCCACGGCCGAGACGTTCGCTGCGGACGGCTGGCTGCACACCGGCGACGTGGGCTGGCTGGACGAGGAAGGGTTCCTTCACATCGCCAACCGGAAGAAGGAGATGATCGTCACCTCCCAGGGGCTGAACATCGCCCCCCAGCAGGTCGAGCGGCTGCTGGAGCGGGATCCCCTGGTCGGGCAGGCGGTGCTGTGCGGCGACCGCCGCCCCTATCCCACGGCCCTCGTTGCGCTCGACCCCGACGCCCTGGCGCGCTTCGCCGCCGAGCGCGGTATTCTCGTCGAGGATTACGCCGAGCTCACCCGCCACCCCGAGGTCACGGCCCGTGTCGAACACGCCGTAGAGAGGGCCAACACCGAGCTTCAGTCGGATGCGCGAATCCGGCGCTTCGCGGTCGTTCCGGCGCCGTTCACGGAGGCGGCGGGGGAGCTGACGCCGACGCAGAAGGTGAGGCGCCGGGTGGTGGCCGAGCATTATCGGGATCTGATCTCGTCACTGTACCGGTAGGGACGCGATGCCCCTGCCGGGTCTCACCGATCAGCCGACGCCCGTCACGCGCCGCCGTTGGCTCAGGCCCGGGATTGCGGCGCTGGCCGTCGTCGCGATCCTCGCTGCGATCCTGGTCGGCAGCGGGGTCTTCTCCTGGTTCCGCTCCCCGGCTCCGGCGGGCCTCCTCTTCGCCAGCGGCCGCATCGAGGGGCGGATCACCAGCCTCACTCCCCGGGCGGCTGCCTGGGTGGTCGCTCTGCACGTGGATGAGGGCCAGCCCGTGAGCGCAGGTCAGCTGCTGGCAACCCTGGACGACCAGGCCCAGCGGGAGCGGGTGAGATCGGCCGAGGAGCAGCTCAACGCGCTCGCCGAGCGGTTGCGGGCGGCCGACAGTCGCCTGGCCATGACCGATCGGCAGGTCTCGCTGGAGATCGACCGCGCCGTGGCCGCCTTGCGAGAAGCCCAGGCTCGGGTCCGACGAGCCCGAGCCAATCACGATCAAGCCCGCCGGGACGCCGAGCGTGCGGCCAAGCTGGTGGCCCGGGAGCTCATCGCGCCCCAAGATGCCGAGCACTCGCATCTCAAGGTCGAGCTGGAGGCGCACGCCGTCCGAGAAGCCGAGGAGGCGCTGGTCAGCAGCCAGAAGGGGCTGGCCCTGGCCCGGCTCGGGACCCAGCAGGTCGCGACCATGCGGGCCGAGCGCGAGGCCCTGGCCCGCGAGCAGCTGCAGGCCCAGGCGCAGCTGGCCGAGCAACGCAGCCACGTGGCCGACTTCGCCGTCCGCAGCCCGATCGCCGGCCGAATCCTCACGCGCACGGTCGAAGTGGGCGAGCGCGTAGAGGCCGGCACCCCGCTCTTCACGCTGGTCGATCTCGACCGGCTCTACGTCAAGATCTACGTTCCCGAGCCGAGCATCGGCAAGGTGGCGCTCGACCAGGAGGCGCGGGTCTACGTGGACGCCTATCCCGATCGGGCGTTCAGCGCGCGGGTGAGCCGCGTTGCGCAGGAGGCAGAATTCACGCCGAAGAACGTGGAGACTCGCGAGGAGCGGGTCAAGCTCGTCTTCGCCGTGGAGGTCGCGCTGGTGGAGAATCCGGGCGGCGTGCTCAAGCCCGGTATGCCCGCGGACACCGTGATCCGCTGGCAGCCTGATGCCCCCTGGGCCGCTCCCGGCGCCACGCCTGGCGCCGGCCGTCCGCGGTGATCGAGGTCCACGGGCTCCGCCGCAGCTACGGGCGGGGCCGCATCCCGGCGGTGCGAGAGGTCTCCTTCGCGGTGGGGCGCGGCGAGGTGTTCGGCCTCATCGGACCCGACGGGGCAGGCAAGACGAGCACCATCCAGATCCTGGCCGGTATCCTCCGCCCCGATGCCGGGCACGTCCGGGTGGCGGGCCTGGACGTCATCCGGAACCCCGAGGCGGTGAAGGCGGTCATCGGCTACATGCCCCAGGGGCTGGGCCTCAACCTCTATGATTCGCTCACCGTCGAGGAGAACATCGAGTTCTTCCGGGATCTGCGCCGGGTGGACGCCGAGCGGTACCGGGGCAATCGCGAGCGCCTGCTCGACATGACACGGCTGGGGCCATTCCTCGATCGGGCCGCCGGCAAGCTCTCCGGCGGCATGCGACAGAAGCTGGCCCTGATCTGTACCCTCATCCACCTGCCCGACGTGCTCCTGCTGGATGAACCCACGACCGGCGTGGACCCTATCTCTCGACGGGACTTCTGGAGCATCATCCACACGCTGGTGGCAAGCCGCGCTGTCACCGTTCTGCTCACCACGTCCTATATGGACGAAGCCGAGCGCTGCCACCGCGTGAGCCTGATGCACGAGGGGGCGTTGATCGCCAGCGGCCCGCCGGAGGAGCTGGCCGGATCGCTCGCCGGGCGTCTCTTCGCGCTGCGTGCCGCGCACCCCGACGATGTCCTGGCCGCGGTGCCGCGCATACCGACCGTGCAGTCGGCAACCATCGCCGGCGGCGAGGTACGGGTGCTGGTGGGGGATGGTGGCGACGACCTGGCCAGGGCCCTGGCCGCTGCTGGCTTGAGCGATGTCCCGCTGACGCCCGTTCCCGCCACCCTCGAGGACGTGTTCGTTCACCACCTCACGCGAGGCCCCCGCCCGTTCGCGGCCGCGTCAGGCATGCTGCTGGCCGGTGCCGAGCCGGCCGGGAATGGCGAGGTGGTCACAGCGCCGGCCATCGTGGCCGACCAGCTCACGTGCCAGTTCGATTCCTTCACCGCGGTGGCCGGGGTGAGCCTGGAGATCCGGCGGGGGGAAATCCTTGGCCTCCTCGGTCCCAACGGCGCCGGCAAGACCACATTTATCCGGATGTTGTGCGGGCTGCAGACCCCAACCGCGGGGACGGCGACCGTGGCCGGCTACGATGTGCGGCGGGCCCGAGACGATTTGCGTGGCCACGTCGGCTACATGTCCCAGCGGTTCTCCCTGTATCGCGATCAGACCGTGCTGGAAAACATGACCCTCGCGGCCGGGCTCTACGGCATCCCTCGCGCGATGCGGCGCCGCCGGGTCGAGGCGGTGCTGGCCAGCCTGGGCCTGGACCCCCTGGCCGATCGCTTGCCCCGGGCCTTGCCGCTCGGCCTCCGCCAGCGGCTCGCGCTGGCCTGCGCGATCCTCCACGAGCCGCGTGTGCTGTTCCTCGACGAGCCGACGGCCGGCGTGGACCCGCTGGCCCGCCGCCAGTTCTGGGACCTCGTCCACCTGCTGGCCCACCAGCACGGCGTCGCCGTGTTGATGTCGACCCACTATATGGACGAGGCCACGCATTGCGATCGCCTGGGATTCATGCACGAGGGGCGGCTCATCGCGGTGGGGCCTCCCGACGAGTTGACCCGGCGCGCCGAGAAGGATGGCGGGCCGATGGTCACCGTGGACGCCCCGGACTTCGCGCGGGCGTTCATGCTCCTCCGAGAGCGCGTGTCCGGCGTCATGCTCTACGGGCGGCGGATCCGGTGGCAGAGCCTGCAGCCGGAGTCGGACATTCCCCAGGCGCGAGAGTGGCTGGCCGCGGCTGGCCTCGACGCTCGCGTCGAGACCCAGCGGCTCTCCATGGAGGACACCTTCGTGAGTGTGCTGCGGGCCGCTGGGCTCAGCCATGGGTGATCGCATCATCGCCATCGCCGGCAAGGAGGTCCGCCAGCTCCTGCGCGACCCCATCTACCTGGGCCTGGCCTTCGTCGTGCCGCTCCTCCTGTTGCTGCTGCTCGGTTACCAGCTGTCCCTGGACGTCAAGGATCTGCCGGTGGCCGTCGTCGATCGTGACCGCTCACCGTGGAGCCGCCAGTATATCGATGGGTTCGTCCATTCCGAGTACTTCCGGCTGATGGGTGTGCTGCCCGATGCGGCGCCGGCGCAGGAGTGGATCCGGTCGGGCCGTGTCCGGGTCATAATCGATATCCCCCCGGACTTCGGGCGGAGACTCAGCGCCAACGAGCGCACGTCGGTCGGCATCACGGTCGACGGCTCCTTTCCCACGCGGGGGCAGATCGCGCTGGGGTACGTGGAGGCCATCAGCGCTCTGCACAACCAGCAGCTCCTCCGCGCGCATCTCGCCGGGCGGGAGCGGGGCCAGGGTCAGCTGTGGCCCGTGCAGATGGACCTGTCCGTCTGGTATAACCCCACGCTGGAGAGCAAGAACTTCATGGTCCCCAGCCTGCTGGTGGTGATCATGATGATCTTCCCGCCTCTGCTGAGCGCCTTGCTGATCGTTCGCGAGCGCGAGAGCGGCACCATTCTCAACCTCTACTGCTCGCCCGCGAGTCGCTGGGACATCCTGGCCGGCAAGGCCCTGCCCTACGTGGCGGTCTCTTTCCTCGACTATCTGGTGATCTTCGCTGCCAGCGTCGGGCTCTTCCGCGTCCGCTTCGTGGGCAGCGTCCTCGTGCTGTCGGCCGGCGCGCTGCTCTACTCGGCTTGCACCGTGGGGATCGGTCTGTTGATCTCCGCGCTGACCCGGAGCCAGCTGGCGGCCATGCTCGCCACGTTCCTCCTCGCCGTCACCCCGGCCTTCACCTTCTCGGGGATCTTTGCGCCGGCGGCCAGCCAGGACGCGGTGGGGCAGTTCGTGGCCCGGCTGATCCCGGCAACCTACTTCATGGACGTGGTGCGTGGGAATTACCTCAAGGGCGGGGGCGCGGCTCCCCACGTCGGGGATCTGCTCGCGCTGGGAGTGTACACCGTCGGCGTCTATCTGGCGGGCTGGCTCGCGCTCGGCAAGCGCGTCGGCTGATGGATAGCCGCCTGGCCGCGATGATCCGGAAGGAATTCAGCCAGCTCCGGCGGGACGTGCCGATCCTGATCTTCGTCATCTGGGCCTTCACCGGCGCTGTGTATACAGGCGGCCACGGGGTCGCCACGGAGATCCACAACTACCCGCTCGTTATCCTGGACCTCTCGCGCAGCCCGGAGAGCCGCGAGCTGGTCTCCCGCTTCCGCGCTCCGTACTTCAAGGTCGTCGGCTACGCCAGCAGCGATGAGGGGCTGGTGGGCATGCTCGACGGGGGCCAGGCGAGCCTCGCGGTCGTCATTCCCCCGGACTTCGCGCGACGTGCCCAGCGAGCGGGCGCCCGCTTCCAGGTCATCTCCGACGGCAGCCAGTCCACCTCGGCCACCATCGCCGGCGCCCACATCGCCAACATCGCCAACGGCTACAGCGTGGACCTCTTCGAGCGAGAGCGGGGTTCGGGCGCCGCCGGCCTGGCCCGAGTGCCGCAAGTGGAGGCTCGCATCCGCGTGGAGTACAACCCCAATCTCCTGGAGACCTGGTTCTCGAGCCTGCTGGAGGTGCTGAACCACACCACGCTCATCGCCACGCTGCTGGCGGCGGCGGCCATGGTGCGCGAGCGGGAGCACGGCACCCTGGAGCATCTGCTGGTGAGCCCGCTGCGGCCCGCCGAGCTGTTCGCCGCCAAGGTGATCCCGGTGGTGGTACTGGTGCCGCTGGCGGCGCTGGGGTCGCTCTTCGGGATCGTCCACGGCGTGTTCGAGACGCCGATCCGGGGCAGCGTGGTGCTCTTCTACGCGGTGTCCGTCATCTATGTCTTCGCCATGGCCAGCCTCGGCCTGGCCATCGCGGTCGTGACCCGCAATCTGGGGCAGGCCATGCTGTTGCTGCTGCTGATCTTCTACCCGATGTGGCTGCTGTCCGGGGCCTTCACGCCGCCGGAGAGCATGGGTCCGGTGATGCGTTACGCGAGCCTGCTGTCGCCGGTGCGCCACTATATCGACTTCGGCTACCAGGTGCTGTTCAAGGGCAACGGCCTCGCCTACGTGTGGCCCGACATTGCTGGCATCCTGGTGCTCGGTGTGGCCCTGTTCGCGCTGTCGGTCTGGCGTTTCCGACGTCTCGTCCGGTGAAGGGTGCTCCCGCCAGGCGCGATGCTCCCGCTCGATGCCTCCTACGGGGAGGGCGGAGGCCAGGTGCTTCGTGTGGCCCTGGCCCTGGCCGTCGCGCTCGGGCGCCCGGTGACCCTCACGAACATCCGGGTCCGCCGGCCCCGACCCGGGCTGCAGCCCCAGCACCTGACCGCGGTTCGCGCTCTGGCCGCGATCAGCGCGGCTGAGGTCAGGGGAGACCAGCTCGATTCCACCAGCCTGACCTTCGTCCCCGGAACTCCAGTGGCCGGAACCTACCGCTTCGACGTCGGGGCCACCCGGGGGAGCGCGGGCTCGGTCAGCCTGATCTTGCAAACGCTCCTGCTTCCGCTGGCGCTGACCGGAGCACCGTCCACGATCACGCTCGTGGGCGGGACCCACGTGCCGTGGAGCCCGACCGTGCACTATCTCACGGAGGTGTTCCTGCCGGCGCTGGCGCCGGCCGGCGTCACGGCGGCGATCAGCCTGCGGCGCTGGGGCTGGTATCCGGCGGGCGGTGGAGAGATCGAGGCCACGATCCATCCGGTCCCTGGCCTGCGGGGCCTGGTGATCGACGCCTCGCCGGCCGGCGACGAGGTGGTGGGGCTCTCCGCGGTCTCGCGCTTGCCCCGCTCGATCGCCGAGCGCCAGCGCCACCAGGCGGAAGAGCGGTTGCGGGCGGCCGGCCTCAGGGCGGCCATCGCCGTGGAGGAGGACCAGCGCGCCCTCGGTCCGGGCACCGTGCTGTTCCTGGCCTTCCGGGGTCGGGCCGGCTTCTCGGCCCTGGGTCGGCGGGGACTGCCTGCCGAGCGGGTTGCCGATCTCGCCGTCGACGAGCTCCTCGCCTGGATCGCGAGCGGAGCAGCGGTCGATGAGCACCTCGCCGATCAGCTCGTGCCGTTCCTCGCGCTGGGGCGGAGCGCTTCGACCTTCACCTGCCCCCGGTTGTCGACGCATCTACAGACGGTCGTCTGGCTCCTCAGGCACTTCGTCGGCGCGCGCATCGCCCTCGATGAGGGCCCTCCCGCCCGCGTCCGCATCGAGCCGGGGGCCGCCTCGACACCCTTTCGAGACAGGCGCCCTCCGGTCTAGAGGCGACAGGCGCCGGGATCGCACTTGGCGAAGAGCTCACGGGTGGCCGGATCCTCGTCGAGCCCGAGCGTGAGCACCTGACCGGCCTTCGAGCCGCTCCGATAGACGGTCACGCCCTTGAGGCCGAGTCGCCACCCCTCCAGGAAGGCGTGAGCGACCTGCTCCTCGTCGCTATCCGCGGGAAGGTTGATGGTCTTGGAGACTGCGTTATCGACATGGCGCTGGAACGCATGCTGGATCGCCAGGTGCTGGTGCACGGTCAGCTCGGTTGCCGTTACGAACAACCAGCGCATGTCATCAGGGACGTTAGTGAGAGTGCTTAAGTAGCCTGTGCTCAGGATTTGCTCGAATATCCCGGCCGTGTCCAGCCCGCGCTCGGCCGCGTAGCGCTGAAAGATTGGATTGATCTCAACGAGGGGGGCTCCGCCCAGTGAGTGCTGGCGGCGGTAGGCGAGCGCGAAGAGTGGCTCGATGCCGCCGCTGGTGGAGGCAATGAGGCTCAGCGTGCCGGTCGGCGCGATGGACAGGCGCGTGGCGTTGCGAACCCGCTCGTCTTGCGCGGCGTAGATGCTGTGGGCCCAGTTGGGAAAGGTACCGCGCTGCTCGGCGAGCTGCTGCGAGGCCGTGCGGGCCTCGGCCGCGATGAACGCCATGAGACGGTCGGCCCAGGCGACGGCCTCCTCCGACCCGTAGGAGACACCGAGCAGGATCAGGCACTCGGCGAAGCCCATCACGCCGAGCCCGATCTTGCGATTGCCCCGGGTGGCGGCGGCGATCTCGGGAAGCGGCTCCCGATTGACCTCGACGACGTCGTCGAGGAACCGGACACCGACCTGCACGGCGTGCCGGAGTCGGTCCCAGTCGATCCCGGCCCCCCCGTCGTCGATCCGCACCATATTGGCCAGGTTGACGGAGCCCAGCACGCAGCTCTCCCAGGGCAGCAGGGGAACCTCGCCGCAGGGATTGGTGGTCTCGATCTCGCCGAGGGTGGGTGTGGGGTTGGCCCGGTTGATGGCGTCCAGGTACAGGAGCCCGGGATCCCCCGTCCGCCAGGCTGCCCCCACGATGCGGTCGAAGACCTCGCGGGCCCGCCGGCGGCCGGTGGGGCGTCGCCTTCCCGGATGGACCAGCTCGTAGGATTCTCCGCTCGTCACCGCCTCCATGAACCGGTCGGTCACCCCCACCGAGAGGTTGAAGTTGGCCAGGCTCGTGCCGTCGAGCTTGGCCTCCACGAACTCGAGGATGTCGGGGTGATCCACGCGCAGGACTCCCATGTTGGCCCCGCGGCGCCGGCCCCCCAGCTTGACGTACTGGGTGGCGCAATCGAAGACGCGCATGAAGGACACCGGTCCCGAAGCTTCTCCCCCCGTCGAGGCCACCACGTCTCCACGGGGTCGGAGCCGGGAGAATGAGAAGCCGGTGCCGCCCGCCGAGCGTTGCAGCAGCGCCATCGCGCGCAGGGCGTCGAAGATGGACTCCATGGTGTCCTCCACGGGCAGGACGAAGCAGGCGCTGAGCTGCCCGAGGGGGGTCCCGGCGTTCATGAGCGTCGGCGAGTTGGGCAGGAAGTCGAGCGAAGTCAGCAGACCGTGGAATGCCTCCTGCCATCGATCGGCCTCGGCGGCCGTCCCCAGCAGCAGCTCGGCCTGGGCGACGGCGCGGGCCACGCGGTGGAAGAGCTCATCCGGCGTCTCGATGACCCGGCCGTCCGCGTCCCGCCGCAGGTAACGCGCCTGTAAGACTCGAAGCGCACCGGGGGAGAGGACGGCCCCCACCGGGTTGCTCAGCGGGAGGGCGTCAGGGCCACGTAGAGCGCGCTGGCCCCACGCTGGAGGCGGAGAACCAGCGGCCCCCCTTTGTGCCGGGCCCGAATGAGCCGCTCGTAATCCTCCACGCTCCTGACGGGCTGCTGGTCGATCTCGCGGATCACGTCACCGCGATGCACCCCGATGGCGGCCGCCGGGCTCCGCGGGTCGACATCGATCACGATCACGCCGAGGCCGGGTCCGAGCGGCCGCACGGCCAGCCCGAGCCCCGGCGTGCGGCGCGGCGGACCCGGTTCCTCGGCGAGAACCACCGAGATGGTGGTGGCGCGGCCGTGTCGCCAGAATCCGAGGCGGACGCTCTGCGCCGGTGCGGCGCCGGCGAGCGCGCGCTCGAACTCGTGGCGGTCGCGGAGCGGCCGGGCGTCGAAGTCCAGCAGAATGTCGCCCGGTCGCAGACCGGCCGCGGCGGCAGGTCCGCCGGGCTCGACGTCGGCGACGAGGGCGCCACGTGTGTCGGGACGGCGAAACCCCCGGGCCAGCTCGGCGGTCACGGCTTGCACGGTCACGCCCAGCCAGGCCCGGCGCACGCGGCCCCACTCGCTGAGCGAAGCGGCGACTTTGCTGGCCGTGTTCGACGGGACGGCGAACCCGATTCCGTCGCCGCGGCCCAGGGCCGTCACGATGCCGATCACCTCGCCCTTCGTGCTCACCAGGGGACCGCCGGCGTTGCCGGCGCTGATCGCAGCGTCGCTCTGGAGGAACTCGGTCTCGGGCCCGAAGCCCGGCCGTCGCGCGGTGGCGCTGATGATGCCGGCCGTCACCGTCGCCTCCAGGCCGTAGGGTGCTCCGATGGCGATCACCCATTCGCCGACGATGACCTTGTCCGAATCGCCGAGCCGCACGTGAGGAAACGGGCGGCGGGCCGGGTCGAGCCTAACGAGCGCCAGATCCGTGCGCTCGTCGATGCCCACGATCTCGGCCTTCACGGCGCTGCCGTCGAGCATGACGACTTCGAGGTCGGCGGTGGCCAGGGCCACGCGGCCGCTCGTCAGCATCGCGCCAGAGGCGTCCACGATGACGCCGGCCCCGATCATCGCTCCGGAGTGCGCGGCCAGCAGCCTGGCGAGGAGATCGTCGAGGGGCGCCTCGTCGAGGTTCTCCTCCTCCTCCTCCGGCAGCGCCGAAGAGGCGAGCCGACCGGGCAGCCTGATACTCACGACCGCTGGCTTGACACGCTCGACCAGGCTCGCGAAGCTGGCGGGCGGCGCCGGAGACGTCAGGGTCGGGGGCTCGGCCGCCCACACGTCGCTCACCTGGCCGAGCGACAGGCCGGCGATCACGGCAAGCGCGAGAACCGCCCGGGCGATGCGCTGAAGAGACATCCAGCCTTCGTCAGGGTGCAGGGCCCCTGCCAACCCGAAAGTCAGCGCCCATACGGCGTTGCGCCGACGACAGCCTGGCGGGGGTGTCCCGTGCTCGCCCCAGTGAGGCGGCATCGTCACAGCCCGGGCGGCTCGGCGAGACGCCAAGCGCCTGTCGGCATTGGCGGCGGGACCGGCTGCGCCTTGGCCGCCGCCTTGCACATCAGACCCCGGCTCTCCCCGGGCGGAGGACACGATGAAGGCTTGGGTGCGCGAAGTGATGACGAAAGATCCGATCACGATCGATCCGGAGGCGCCGCTGGAGACGGCGGCCGCCGTCATGCGAGAGCGGGAGGTCCGCCACTTACCCGTGGTGGACGAGTCCGGGCGTCTCATTGGCATCATCACGGATCGCGATCTGCGCGGCGCCCTGCTGGCCCCCGCCCTCGCCGAGCACCTGTCGGTCGCCACTCAGAGACGGCTGCGGGGGCTCGGTTCCGAGCTGGGAAACCTGCGCGTGCGTGACGCCATGACCTGGGACGCGGTCACCATCGGGCCCGAGGCGCCCATCGCCCGGGCGGCGGCCCTGATGTTCGAGGGCCGGATCAGCAGCCTGCCGGTTGTCGAGCGGGAGCGCCTGGTCGGCATCGTGACCGAGCGCGACGTGCTCCGAGCCCTGGCGGCGACGCTGCCGGCCGTGCGCGGCATCGATCCCGACAATTACCTCTGGTAGCGTGGAGGCCGCCGGCTCGACCTGGCCCGAGGGTCCGGCCCCCCCCGACGTCGCGCGGTTCCTCTCGGGGCCTCAGCCGAGAAGGTTCGAGCTCGGCCGGGCCCTGCGGATCTTCGCCGAGTTCATGCGCGGCTTCCGGGCCCTGCACTTCGTCGGCCCGTGCGTGACCGTGTTCGGCTCGGCCCGATTCGGCACCGAGCACCGCTACTACCGGATGGCGCAGGAGGTGGGTGCGGGCCTGGCCCGCGCCGGCTTCACCGTGATGACCGGTGGCGGACCGGGCGTGATGGAGGCCGCCAACCGGGGCGCTCGGCAAGCGGGTGGACGCTCGATCGGGTGCAACATCGAGCTTCCGGTGGAGCAAGCCCCGAACCCCTTCCTCGACCAGTGGATCACTTTCCGCCACTTCTTCGTGCGCAAGGTGATGCTTGTCAAGTACTCGTACGCCTTCGTCGCCCTCCCCGGCGGGTTCGGGACACTCGACGAAGTCTTCGAGACCGTCACGCTCATCCAGACGGGAAAAATTCGCGAGTTCCCGATCGTGCTGATGGGCGTGGACTTCTGGCGTCCTCTGCTCGACTTCATGACCGCGCGCCTGCTCGGCGAGGGCACGATCGATCCCGACGACGTCAAGCGCTTGCTGGTCACCGACTCGCCAGAGGCCGCGGTCGCCGTCATTCGGGACGTGGCGATGAGACGGTTCGCCCTGAGTTACGGCCCGCGGGCAAGGCGGCGCTGGCTCTTCGGCGAGTGAGCGCCGCCGGCGGCGCCACCCGGGGGAATCGGCGGGGCGCTAGCGCCCCACCTGGGGCACGACCGGGCCCGCGACGCTCGCGTTAACAGGCTGATTTCCTGAGACGAAATCCTGGCATCGGGCCTGCACCGCACCGAGCCGATGAAGAATTTTGCCCTGGCCCGGCTGTTCGAGCTGATGGCCGACGTGCTCGAGCTCAAGGGCGAGAACCCGTTCCGCATCCGGGCCTACCGGCGGGCCGCCCGCAATATCGAGTCGCTGAGCGAGGACGTCGAGGCCCTGGCTCGCCAGGGACGCCTCGAGGAGATCCCCGGGATCGGTCAGGACCTGGCGGGGAAGATCGTTGAATACCTCAAGACCGGGCGCGTCAAGGAAGTGGAGGCCGCGCGCAAGGGCATCCCGCCGGGTGTCGTGGCGCTCATGAACGTCCCCGGGATCGGGCCCAAGACGGCCAGGCTGCTCTACGACGAGGAAGGCATCACGACCCTCGAGCGACTGGAAAAGCTCGCCCGGGCCGGCCGCCTGCGCGGCCGTCACGGCATCCAGGCCAAGACCGAGGCCAACATCCTCAAGGGCATCGCGCTGGTGCGTGGGGGCCAGGAGCGGATGGCGCTGGGCCGGGCGCTGCCGCTGGGCCGCGAGCTGGTCCGGGCGCTGCAGCAGGTGCCCGAAGTGAAGCAAGTGGTCCTGGCCGGCTCGGCCCGCCGCATGCGGGAGACGGTGGGTGATCTCGACATCCTGGTCACCTCGGCCCGCCCGGCGGGCGTGATGCGGGCGTTCGCCGCGCTGCCCCAGGTGGCCGAGGTGCTGGAGCGGGGCTCGACCAAGGCTTCCATCCGCCATCGCGACGGCATCCAGGTCGATCTTCGAGTCGTCGAGCCCGAATGCTTCGGGGCGGCCCTGGCATACTTCACGGGCTCCAAGCAGCACAACATCCGCATCCGGGACATGGCCGCCAAGCGGGGCTTGAAGATCTCCGAGTACGGCGTCTTCCGGGCCGCGTCGGGACGGCGCATCGCGGGCACGACCGAGGAGGAGGTGTACGAAGCGGTCGGCCTGCCCTGGATTCCACCCGAGCTGCGCGAGGACCAGGGCGAGATCGAGGCCGCTCTCCAGGGTCGGCTCCCCACGTTGCTGTCCGGCGACGACATCCGCGGCGATCTGCACTGCCACACCAAGGCCTCCGATGGCAGCTCCACGATCGAGGCGCTGGTGGCGGCGGCCATCAAGCGCGGGTACGACTACGTGGCCGTCTGCGATCACAGCCCCTCGGCTCGGGTGGCGGGAGGGCTCGACGCCAGGGAGCTCGCCGCCCACGTCAAGAGGATCCGCGCGGTCCAGGAGAAGCACCCGTCGATCAGGGTGCTGGCCGGCAGCGAGTGCGACATCCTGCCTGACGGGCGGCTCGACTATCCCGACGAGGTGCTGGCCCAGCTCGACCTCGTCGTCGCCGCGGTCCACTCCGTCTTCAAGCAGCCCAGGCGCGAGATGACGCGGCGGATCGTCGCGGCGCTGGGCAACCCGTACGTCACCATCCTGGCTCATCCCACCGGTCGTCTGCTGGGTGAGCGGGCTGCCTACGCCGTCGATCTGGACGAGGTGTTCCGGGCCGCCAAGACGAATGGCAAGGCGGTGGAGATCAATGCGTACCCCGAGCGGTCGGACCTCAACGACGTCAACGCCCGGCGCGCCCGGGACCTCGGGGTGCCGTTGGCCGTGAGCACGGACACTCACGTGCTCGACGACCTGGCCCAGATGGAGCTCGGAGTGGCCACGGCCCGTCGGGCCTGGGTCGGCCCGGCCCAGGTCGTCAACACCTGGCCGACCCGGCGACTGCTGGCCTGGGCGAGGGCGAGCCGGACGGCCTCATCAGGAGGCGGCCGATGACCCCGGCGCTGGCGGCCCGGCGCCTCGCGGCCCTTCGCCGGGAGATCCGGCGTCACGATCGGCTCTACTACGTCGAGGCGCGGCCGGAGATCTCTGACGCCGAGTACGATGCGCTCGTGCGCGAGCTGGAGGCGCTCGAGCGCCGTCATCCCCGTCTCGTGACACCCGACAGCCCGACCCAGCGCGTGGCCGGCGCGAAGGCCCGCGCTTTTCAGCCGGTCGAGCATCGGGTCGCCATGCTCTCGCTGGAGAGCGTGACGAGCGCCGACGCGGTGCGCGACTGGGAGGGGCGGGTGCGCCGTGCCCTGGGCGCCCGGTCCATCGCCTATGTGTGTGAGCCCAAGATCGATGGGCTCGGAGTGGCCCTGCTCTACCGGCGCGGGCGCCTGGTGCGCGGCGCCACGCGCGGCGACGGCCGGATCGGTGAGGACGTCACGGCGAACCTGCGCACGATAGGCGGCGTGCCGGCCATCCTGCGGGGACCGCTGGCCAAGCTGGCCGAGGCCGAGATCCGGGGCGAAGTCTTCATGCCCCGGACTGCCTTCGCCCGGCTCAACCGCGTGCTGGAGGAGCGTGGGGAGGGGACGTTCGCCAATCCCCGCAACGCCGCGGCGGGAGCGGTGAGGCAGAAGGACCCGGCCATCACGGCGCGGCGTCCGCTCGCCTTCGTTCCCTACCACCTGAGCTACGCGCGGGGGCCACGCCCGGCGTCGCACGGCCGCGCTCTGCGAGCGCTGAGGGCGGCGGGCTTCCGCACCAATCCGCGCACGCGACGCTACCGGGACATCCAGGCGGCGCTGGCCTACGGCGAGCGGCTCGGGCGTGAGCGGCAGCGCCTGGAGTACGAAGCCGACGGTGTCGTGATCAAGGTGGACGCGATCGACCAGCAGGCGCGGCTGGGCGCCACCGGGCACCATCCACGCTGGGCCATCGCCCTCAAGTTCGCGGCCCGCCAGGCGACTACGAAGATCCGGGCCATCGGCGTCCAGGTCGGCAAGACCGGTGCGCTCACGCCGGTGGCCCGGCTCGACCCGGTCTCGCTCGGCGGCGTCGTGATCCAGAGCGTGAGCTTGCACAACGAGGATGAGATCCGGCGCAAGGATATCCGCGTGGGTGACACGATTCTCATCGAGCGCGCCGGTGACGTGATCCCCTACGTCGTCCAGGTGATCAGGAGCAAGCGCCCACGGTCCAGTCGTCCGTTCCGTTTCCCGTCGCGATGCCCGACCTGCCGGGGCCTGGCCCTGCGACCGGAGGGCGAGGCGCACTGGCGCTGTCTCAGCGCCGCCTGTCCGGCCCAGCTCAAGGAGCGCCTCCGGCATTTTGGCTCCCGCCGGGCCATGGACATTGAGCACCTGGGGGAGGCGACCGTCGATCAGCTCGTGGACCGAGGCCTGGTCCAGGACTTCGCCGATCTTTACCGCCTCACCCCGGCGGGCGCGGCCCGGCTGGAGGGTTTCGCCGAGACGTCGGCTGCCAACCTGGTCCGGGCTATCCAGGCCTCGCGCACCCGCGGCCTGGCGCGTCTGCTGCACGCTCTCGGCATTCGCCTGGTGGGCGAGCACGTGGCCAGAGTCCTGGCCGCCCGCTACGGCAGCCTCGACCGGCTCATGGGGGCCTCGGCCGAGGCGCTGGGCGCGATCCCCGGGGTGGGGCCGGCCATCGCCGAGTCGGTCGTGAAGTTCTTCGGCGCCGGCGGCAACCGACGGCTCATCGAACGGCTGAGGGCAGCGGGTGTGGAGACGAGCGAGCCGAGGACCCGGCCGGGGAACGGTCCCCTGGCCACCCAGAGGTTCGTGCTGACTGGAACGTTGCGCCGATTCACTCGGGAGCAGGCCCGAGCCCGGATCGAGGCGCTCGGTGGGCGCGTGGTCGATTCGGTGTCGCCGAGGACGAGCTACCTGGTCGTTGGCGAAGGGCCGGGGACCAAGCTGGCGACCGCCCGGCGGCTCGGCGTGCGCACCCTCGACGAGACGGAGTTCTCACGGCTGCTGGAGCAATCGAGAGTGCCGTATCTGTCAACCGCGCCGCAGGGCGTGATGAGGAGCATGTGATGGCCCACAAGATAGTGCTGTTCCGGTCCGACGCCCGGGAGAAGGTGCTCCGGGGAGCCACGGCCCTGGCCGACGCGATTCGAGTCACGCTGGGCCCCCGGTCCAAGTGCGTCCTGATTCAGAAGCGGTTCGGGCCCCCGATCGTGTGCAACGACGGCGTCACCATCGCCAAGGAAATGGAGCTGGAGGACGCGGCGGAACAGCTCGGCGTCCAGATGATCCGGCAGGCAGCCGAGCGCACCGGCGACGCCGTCGGCGACGGCACCAGCACGGCGACCCTCCTGGCCCACGCCATTTTTGGCGAAGGCGTGCGGAACGTCGTCGCCGGCGCCAGCGCCATCGATCTGAAGCGGGGGCTGGACCGCGGCATGCGGGCGGCTGTGGAGGCGCTGCGCTCGCAGTCGCGCCCGGTGAAGAGCCGCCTGGAGAAGGCCCAGATTGCCACCATCTCGGCCCACAACGACCCCGCCATCGGCGAGCTGGTGGCCGAGGCCATGGAGAAGGTGGGCAACGAGGGTGTGATCTCCGTCGAAGAGTCCAAGACCACCGAGACCCAGCTGGAGGTCGTCGAGGGTCTGCAGTTCGACCGCGGCTACGTGTCGCCGTACTTCATCACCGATGCCGACAAGATGGAAGCCGTCCTGGAGGATCCCCACATCCTGCTCACCGATCGCAAGATCGGCGTCATGAAGGATCTGCTCCCGCTCCTCGAGCAGGCGGCCCGGGCGGGGGTGGCGGTGTTCTTCATTGCCGAGGACATCGAGGGCGAGGCCCTGGCCACGCTGGTGGTGAACAAGCTGCGGGGAACGCTGCGGTGCGTGGCGGTGAAGGCCCCGGGGTTCGGCGACCGGCGCAAGGAGATGCTCGAGGACATCGCCGTGCTCACCGGGGGGCGAGTCATCAGCGAGGAGATCGGCATCCGCTTCGAGAACGTCGACCTCAGCCAGCTGGGCCGGACCCAGCGGGTCGTGGTGAACCGCGAGACCACGACCATCATCGGCGGGGCCGGGGACAAGAAGGCGATCGAAGGTCGCAAGCAGCAGATCCGCCAGCAGATCGAGAAGACCACCAGCGATTACGACCGCGAGAAGCTGCAGGAGCGCCTGGCCAAGCTGTCGGGTGGCGTGGCGGTGATTCGGGTGGGCGCTCCCTCGGAGGCGGAGATGAAGAGCCGGAAGGAGGCGCTGGACGACGCCATCAGCGCCACCAAGGCGGCCGTGGCCGAGGGCATCGTCCCTGGCGGGGGCCTGGCCCTGCTCCGGGCCATCGAGGCGGTGGAGCGCGAAGAGGCCAAGTGCGAGGGCGACGAGCGCACCGGGCTCATCATCCTCAAGCGGGCCCTGGAAGCCCCCACCCGCCAGATCGCCGAGAACTCTTCGGCCGACGGTGGCGTGGTGGTCAACGAGATGCGGAAGGGGACGGGCAGCCGGGGGTTCGACGCCGCCCGGCGCGAGTACGTCGATCTGGTGGAGGCCGGCATCATCGACCCCACCAAGGTGGTGCGTATCGCGCTGGAGAACGCGGTGTCGGCGGCGAGCCTGCTGCTCCTCACGGAGGCCACCCTCACGGAAGTGCCGGACAAGAAGGAAGAGCGCGTACCCCCCATGGAATAGGAGAACCGCGATGCGTTGCCGATCCTTGCTCGTGTGGACACTGCTCGTGGCCGGGCTCGGGCTCCTGCCGGGCGGCTCGCTGTCCGCTGCCGGTCCGACGCGACACTCCGGGACGGTCGTGGGCCTCGATCCGGAGGAAGGGGTGCTGGTCATCGAGGAGGTCGGCCCCTGGCATGTCGTGCGAGGAGAGACGGTTGTCACGCGCCGCACGATCGGCCTGACACCGTCGACCCGGTTCAACGTCTTCATTCGTGTCGACGTCCCCGGCCGCTTCGCCGGCGACTTCCTCGAGGTGGAGCTCGAGGCCGCCGACATCGCGCCCGGGGATTTCGTCACCGCCGAATGCGTCCGCGAGCGCGGGAAGCTGAAGGCGCTCACCGTCACCATGACCGATCTGGTGCACCCTTAGCGGCGTGACGACGCTCGATCGGTCAGGGCTACCTCACGGCACGTCGCGAGCATAGAGGCGACGCTTCACGAGCTCCACCGCGCCCAGATAGGCCACCACCATCGCCGCGATGACGGTAAAGAAGAGCGGGGGCAACGGGGTGAAGCCCAGCCACGGCGCGAGCGGGGTGAAGGGCAAGAGCGCGCCGACGCCGAGGCCCGCGCCCACGGTGCCGGCCAGCGCCGCGCTCGGCAGGCTGGCCCAGGGCGGTCCGGCCGTGCGAATGACAAAGATCACCAGCGTTTGGGTGGCCAGCGACTCCACGAACCACCCGGTGTGGAAGAGCGTGGGGCCAGCGTGGAACCCCCAGAGCATGATCGCGAACGTGGCCAGGTCGAAGATCGAGCTGATCGGACCCAGCACGAGCATGTATCGGCGGATGAAACCCACGTTCCAGTGTCGAGGTTTGATCATGTAGCTCGGGTCCACACGGTCCGTCGGGATGGCGACCTGGGACAGATCGTAGAGGAAGTTGTTGAGCAGGATCTGGAGCGGCAGCATGGGCAGGAAGGGCAGGAACAGCGAGGCCGCCGCCATGCTCACCATGTTGCCGAAGTTCGAGCTCGTCCCCATCAGGACGTACTTCATGACGTTGGCGAAGCTTCGGCGACCCTCGACGACGCCGTCGTGGAGGACCTCCAGCCGCTTTTCCAGCAGAATGATGTCGGCCGCGTCCCGGGCTACGTCCACAGCGTTCTGCACGGAGATGCCGACGTCGGCCGCGCGCAGGGCCGGGGCGTCGTTGATGCCGTCCCCCAGGCAGCCCACGACGTGCCCGCGCGAGCGCAGGGCGTAGATGACGCGGGTTTTTTGGGCCGGGGACACGCGAGCGAACACGGTCGTGCGTTCGGCCACCGCCGCCAGCGCCGGGTCCGACATCCGGTCGAGGGCGTCCCCCAGGACGATGTCTCCGGCGTCCAGCCCGACCTGAAGGCAAATATGTCGGGTGACGAGCTCGTTGTCGCCGGTGAGGATCTTGATCTGCACGCCGTCGGCGTGCAGCGCGGTGATGGTCTCGTCGACGTCGTCGTGCGGCGGGTCGAGGAAGGCGGCGAAGCCGGCGAGGACGAGGTCGCGCTCGTCGGCAACGGAATAGGCGGGCTGGAGGTCGACCTGGCGCCAGGCGACGGCCAGCACGCGATACCCGTCGGCGCTGAGGCGGTGGAAGAGGTCCTCGGCCCGAGCCCGGGCGGCGGCGTCGAGCGGCCTGGTCGCGCCGTCGGCCGCCCCCTTGATGCAGAGCGGCAGCACGCTCTCCGGGGCCCCTTTGGTGACGAGCAGGCGAGCGCCACCGTCTTCGACGACCACCGATATGCGCCGGCGGGCGAAGTCAAAGGGGATCTCGTCGACACCCCGGTAGCGGCCGGGCGCCGGGTGCTCGTGACGCAGGATCGCGTCATCCATCGGGCTGCGAAGCCCTGTCTGGTGGGCGCTATTGAGGGCGGCCAGGCGGATGACGTCTTCGTCGCTTTCGCCAGCCAGGTTCACGTGGCGGTCGACCGTGATCTGGCCACGGGTCAGGGTCCCCGTCTTGTCGGAGCAGAGGACGTCCATGCTGCCGAAGTTCTCGATGGCGGCCAGCCGCTTGACGATCACCTTCCGCTGGGCCATGCGCACGGCACCGCTGGCCAGAGTGATCGAGACGATCATCGGCAGGAGCTCCGGCGTGAGACCGACGGCGAGAGCCACGGCGAACAGGAAGGACTCGAGCAGATCGTGACGGGCCAACGCGTTGACCAGGAAGACGAAGAGGACAAGAAAGAGGATGACCCGGAGAATGAGCATTCCGAAGCGGCGGGTGCCCCGCTCGAAGTCGGTCTCGGGCGGGCGGTCGGCCAGCGCGCCGGCGATGTGCCCGAGCTCGGTCGCCATTCCGGTGCGAACCACTACGGCCAGACCGGTGCCACTGACCACGGAAGTGCCGCGGAACACCGCTGGTGTGGCCCCCGGCAGATCCGACGCGCGCACGCCCTCGGGGATCGCGTGCTTCTCGGCCGGCAACGACTCGCCCGTCAGCGCGGCCTCGTTGAGGAACAGATCCTTGGCCATCAGTAACCGACCGTCGGCCGGCACGAGGTCACCGGCGGCGAGGTGCACGACGTCGCCGGGCACTGCCTCACGCGCCGGGATGTCCCGCACGGCGCCATCCCGGGTGACAGTGGCCGTCGCGCCCACCTCGGCTTGCAGCCTGCGGGCGGCTGCCTGGGAGCGGTACGTCTGGGTGACGTTCATCGCGATGCTGAGGGCCACCATGAGGGCGATGACGGTCGCGCTGACCGCCTGGCCCAGCATTGCGGAAATGACGCTCGCCAGCAGCAGGACGAGGACCAGAGGATTGGCCACGTAGCGGAGGATCTCGAATACCGCCTCGAAGCGGTGGGCGGGCCTTACCTCGTTGGGGCCGATCTGTCTGAGGCGCGCCTGGGCGGCGGCGGCGGTGAGGCCATGCCCATCGCTCTCGAGCCGGGCCAGAAGTTGCTCTACCGGGATCGTCCAGAATGGCGGCGGGGACTCCACAGCGTGCGCGCCTGTGTCGGGTCAGCCGGCGCGGCGGCCGCGAACCGTCAGCACGGGGCAGTCGGCCATGGCGACGACACGCTCGGCCACGCTGCCGAGCACGAACTTGGCGAGCCCGCTGCGCCCGTGGGTCCCCATGACGATCAGGTCGGCGTGCTTGCTCCTGGCTTCGCGGACGATCCGGTCGGCCGGGACACCTTCCAGGAGCACCCCGTTGGCTCGGATCCCGGCTCCTCTGGCCCTGGCGACCAGCTTGTCGATTTGCTTCTGGGCGTATGCTCGGGCGTGCCGCTGGGCGTCGTCCCAGACCCGGGCCGGGACATAGCTATCGTCGACGAACGGAACCACGGGCGTCATGACGTGCACGAACGTCAGCGCGGCGCGGCTCTCCCTGGCCAGCTCGGTAGCCCGGGCGAGCGCCGCTCGGGAGGCGGTCGAGAAGTCCGACGGGTGGATGATGCGACGGACACGTTTCATGGTAATGATCCTCCTGGGACGTCCTGGGGTCGCGCGGCCCCGACCGCGGGGGCATCCGCGGAGTGGACGCCCCACGGGGACGCCACGCCGGCCGGGTAACGCGCTGAATTCCGGGACTTTTTGACGTGGCACCGGGCTTGCTCGTTCTGCCCATACGCGATGCTCGATGAGGAGGAAGGCATGATCGGAATTCGGGGAGTGGGAGCCGACCGTACCCTGCGCGCGCGCATCCGCGCCCGGCTGGATGAGTCCTTGCGGCGGCTCGGGGTGGCGCCGATCGAGGCCATGGTGGTCTTTGTGGATGATAACGGACCGAAGGGCGGCCCGGCTCAGCGCTGTGCACTGACCGTGCGCTTGCCGTACCGGCCGGCGCTGAGAGTGGAGCACACCGCGACCACGTCACGGCTGGCCTTCGATGGGGCCTTTGCCGCGCTCGAGCCCCGGCTCGAGCGCTACCGCGAGCGCCAGCGGGAGAGCCGCCGGCATCCGAAGAAGTACTACGCGGCGAAGCGGCTGCTCACGGGCGAGTGAGGACAGCCGCCATGCAGCTGCGTGAGCGGGTGAATGCGCTGGCCCGGCTCGGCGGCGCCACGTCGCCGGTGGTAAGTGTCTATCTCGATACCCGCTGGACCGACGAGCACCAGCGGGGGCGGGTGCGGGTGTTCCTCAAGAACGGCCTTCGCGAAGCCCGGACGGGGGCGGGGGCCGAGCTGCGCGCCGACCTCGACTGGATCGAGGAGCAGGGCGAGCGGCTCGTCGAGCAGGCGATGCGCCCCGACGCCGACGGGGTCGCGCTCTTCGCCTGTAACCCCCTCGGTTTGCGCGAGGTTCTCACGGTCCGTGTCCCCTTCGAGAACACCTTCGTGGTGGCGGAGCGACCCCTGCTGACCCCGCTGGCCGCCCTCGCCCACGAGGCGCCCCCGGCCATCGTGGTCTTCATTGACGGCAACCATGCCCGCCTCATCCCCATCGACTCCGGTGGCCGGGGCGACGAGGTGATGCTCGAACACGGTGTGCCGGGGCGCCACGACCGCGGAGGCTGGGCGCTCATGGCTCAGTCCAGGTACCAGAAGCACGTGGAGGCCCACCGCGACCAGCATTTCGAGGCGGTCGTCGAAGCCTTGTCGGAGCTCTCGAGGCAGGAGGGCGGCGTGCGCATCGTCCTGGCTGGCGAGGATCGAATCGTCGCCGTGTTCAGCTCGCGCCTGCCGACGACCCTGGCCGGCAGCGTTGCCGGCACTATCCCTGCCGCTCGCTATGAGACGGCCAGCGCCCTGGCCGATCGGGCCACCGGCCTGCTGGCTCGGCTGGGCCTCAGCGAGCAGGGACGGATGGTGGACGACGTCCTCACCGAGGCCGCCAAGGGCGGACAGGCGATCGCCGGCGTCGAGGGCACGCTCCACGCGGCAGGCCGGGGAGCGGTGCGTCGCCTCTACCTGCTCAAGGGGTTCTCCGCCGCGGGCACGATCTGCACCCGGTGCGCGGCCGTGCAGCCCGGGGAGGCCGCGACGTGTCGGGCGTGCGGCGGTCCCACGAAGCCGGTGCGCCTGGGCGACGCGGTGGTCGACCGCGTCGTGACGGCCGGCGGCGAGATCTCCGTGATCGACGCCCACAGGGCGCTCGAGCGGGCCGGCGGAATGGCCGCCCTGCTCCGGTACCCGCTCTGAACCGGGATCAGTCATGCGGACCGAGGTGTGGCTCGTGATGGGCCTCGCCCTGCTCACCGGGTGCACGACCGCCCTGGGCCAGGGGCAGGCGGCGTTGCGCCAGGGCCGCTGCGAGGAAGCGGCGCACCACTTCCGCCAGGCCCTGGCCCACGAGGAGCGGGCCGACGCGCGCTTCGGGCTCGGCCTGTGTCTCTACCAGCTCCACGACTTCGATGAGGCCGCCCGCACCCTGGCGCCGGTCGTGAGCGCCGAGCCTCGAAATCCGGACGCGCGTCTCTTCCTGGCGCTCAGTTACCTGAAGCTGGGCGACGATGCGGGGGCCCGCGAGCACCTGGGTGCGCTGCGGTCACTGCCGCTTCACGCCAGGCTGAACGCCCAGGTCGGCCGGGCCCTCGACGTGCTGGCGTTCGACGGCCTGCCGGCCCCGATCCGAGCCTTCGTCGCGGCCAGCCTCGAGGATGAGGCGGCGTGGGTGCGTGAGCTGCGTGAGGCCCGGCTGGTGCCCCGCGCTCCTCTGGAGCCGACCTGGGTCATCTACGGCGACCGCTTCGGGTGGTACCCGTATGGCTGGTATCCGTACGTGGCCCCGGCTCCCCACGCGCCATGAGCCCGGCCAAGGCCAGACGGGTCCTGATCCTGGGGGCGGCCGGGCGTGACTTTCACAACTTCAACGTGGTCTACCGCGACGACCCCGCCACCGAGGTCGTCGCCTTCACGGCCGCCCAGATCCCCGGCATCGCCGGGCGTCGATACCCGGCGGCCCTGGCCGGGCCCCGGTACCGCCGAGGGATTCCCATCGAGCCCGAGGAGCACCTGGAGCGGCTGATCCGGGAGCTCGCGGTGGACGAGGTGGTCTTTGCCTACAGCGATGTGAGTCACGAGGACGTGATGCACCTGGCCAGCCGGGCGCTGGCCGCCGGCAGCGACTTCGCGCTCCTGGGCCCCCGCCGTACGATGCTGCCGACCTCGATCCCGGTGGTGGCAGTGTGCTCGGTCCGAACCGGCTGCGGCAAGAGCGCGGTGAGCCGGCACTTCGTCAGGATCTTGCGGGAGCAAGAGCGCCGCGTCGTGGTGGTTCGCCACCCGATGCCCTATGGCGACCTGGTGGCCTCCCGCGTGCAACGGTTCGCGACCCTGGCCGACCTCGATGCCGCCGGCGTCACCATCGAGGAGCGGGAGGAGTACGAGCCTCACCTCGAAGCGGGCTGTGTGGTCTATGCCGGTGTGGACTACGGCGCCATCCTGGCCCGCGCCGAGAGGGAGGCCGACGTCATCGTGTGGGATGGCGGCAACAACGATCTGCCGTTCTTCACGCCCGCGCTGCACCTGTGCCTGGTGGACCCACACCGGGCCGGCCACGAGAGCCGCCATCACCCGGGAGAGGCCAACCTGCGCGCTGCCGATGTGGCCGTCATCGTCAAGGAGGACTCCGCCCCGTCGGGGTCCGTGGAGACCGTGCGCACAGGCATCCGGGCGCTCAACCCGAGGGCGCGGATCGTGGACACGCGGCTCCCCGTCACGGTCGCCGACCCCGGACGGCTGGCCGGCCGTCGTGTGCTGGCGGTCGAGGACGGCCCGACGCTCACGCACGGCGGCCTCGGCGGGGGCGCCGCGGCGCTCGCGGCACGCCGGTACGGCGCCGTGCTGGTCGATCCTCGCCCCTATGCCCGGGGCGACCTCCGGCACGCCTTCGCGCGTTACCCGACCATCGGGCCGGTCCTGCCCGCGCTGGGGTACAACCGTCCGCAGTTGGCCGACCTCGAGGCCACGATCGCGGCGGTGGACTGCGACCTCGTGCTGCTCGGCACGCCCATCGATCTCGCTCGGGTCATCCGGGTGCGCCAGCCGGTCGTGCGGGTTCGCTACGAGCTCGAGGAGGTGCGGCCGGGAAGCCTGGCGGAACTTCTCGCAACCATCGACAGGAGGACGGACATGAAGGCACGATCGAAGGCGCGCGGGCGGCCCAAGGGGAAGCGCAAGCGTCCGGCTCGACGACAGGCCAGGCCGCCCGAGGGTGGCCAGACGGGCGAGCTGCTGACCGAGCGGTTGTCGCACCCGGAGAGCAGCCCGATCCTCACCGGCGGCGATGTCGATGCGGACTGGCAGCGGGCCACGAGCACGGGAGAGGAGGCGGTCGGGGGAAGCGTGGCGACTCCCGATCAAGACGTCGTCGACGAGCTGGGCCGGGCCCTCGGCGTGGAGCAGGGGGCGGATGCCGAGGTGCGCACGTCGGAGGAGATGTTGCGCACGCGCGACCGGCACTACTGGCATCTCGAGCGACAGGCCGCCGAGCGCGAGAAGAAGGACAATGGCGCATGAGCGCTCCGCCCGGGCCATTTGGCAGGATACTGGTGCCGACCGACTTTTCCGCCGCCTCCGAGGCGGCGTGGAAGACCGCCGGAGAGCTCGCCCGGCGCCTCGGGGCCGAGCTCGTCCTGCTGCACGTCCTGGTGGAGGCCCCGCTCTACTCCGAGTCGCCGTTCGCCGGCGCCCGCGTGCGCGAGGTCTACGAGTCAGCGCGTGACTGGGCGCAGAAGAAGCTCGAGCAGTGGGCCGGGGAGGCTCGCGCGGCCGGCCTCGTCGTGCGGGTCGAGCTACGTACGGGCGTGCCCTACCGGGACATCGTGACCACGGCCGGGGACGCTGACCTGATCGTCATCGGCACCCGAGGTCGTAGCGGGGTCGAGCGGGCCGTGCTCGGCAGCGTGGCCGACCGGGTGATCCGCCTGGCTCCCTGTCCTGTGCTGTCGGTCCGCCCGACCCCGCCGGAGTGACGGGTAAGGAGAGACACCATGAAGACGCGGAGGAAAAAGACGCGGATGAAGCGGGGCCCACAGCCCGCGCGATCCTCAAAGGCCGGCAAGCCTCCCCAGGAGCTCGTCGCGTCACCGCAGGTGCGCCGCCGCCAGAAGACCGCTCACGTTGCCGTCCGGAAAGACACGATGCTCCTGCAGGCCGCCGAAGGCCCCCGCGTCCTCTGGGGGGTCACCAAGCCGAAGGTCAAGAAGCGCTGAGGCCGGCGCCGTCACTGGCGGCGCTACATGACCCCGAACAGCGGGCAGAGCATCCGGAGGCCCAGCCAGATGAGGATCGTCCCGGCCACGTCCAGGTAGATTCCCGACCGGATCATCTCCCGGAGCGGGACGAGCCCGGAACCGTAGATGATCGCGTTCGGCGGCGTGGAGACCGGCAGCATGAACCCGAAGCTCGCCCCCAGCGCGGCGCCGAGCGCGGGAGGGATCGGGCTCACCCCGGCGCTCTGGGCCACCGCGATGACGATGGGCACCACCATGCTGGCCGAGGCCGTGTTCGATGAAGTCTCGGACAGCACGACGCCGATGACGATGGCCACCGCGGTGAGCGCCCAGAGGCTGTCGGCGCCGGCCAGGCGCATGGCCCCGTTCCCGATGGCCCGGGCCAGCCCCGTCTCGAACATGAGCTTGCCCAGGGCCAGCCCGCCACCGAAGAGGAGGATCGTGCCCCAGTCGATGCGCGCGGCTTGCGCCCAGGTGATCGTGAACTCGCCCCGCCTGAAGTCGGTCGGCAGCAGGAACAGGAGCAGGGCGGCGCCCAGTGCGACCGCGGACTCGGGCAGGTGCCGCTCGAAGAAGCGCGGCAGGGTCGCGGTCGGTGAGGCGAGCAGGGCGACGGCGCCCGGCAGCATCCAGAGCAGCGCGGCCAACAGGAACACGAAGAACACGTTGGCCTGAGCCCGGGTCCAGGGGCCGAGGCGCTGGCCCTCGGCGGCCACGTAGGCCTGCAGGTGCTCCGGCGAGCGAGGCGCGCCCGGGTAGAGACGGGCGAGGATCAGCCAGCACAGCAGCAGCATCGCCACCGTGAGCGGCAGGGTGACGGCGACCCAGTCGAAGAAGGTGAGCCGACGGTCGGTGAGATCGCGGATCATGCCGATGGCGATCAGGTTGGGGGGCGAGCCCACCGGAACGCCCACGGCGACCGAGGACGACCACGTCAGCATCAGGAGCAACCCGACCGTGAAGGGATGACCGGGCCCGCCCGTCTCCCCGAGCGCGCGCAGGACTCCCACCCCCACCGGAAGCATGATGGCCGTGGTGGCGGTATTGCTCATCCAGAGGGAGAGGCCGCAGGTCACCACGCCCAGGGCCAGCATGAGGCGAGCTGGGGATCGGGTTGCCCACCGCCGGCGCAAGAGCGCGAAGGCCAGCCGGCGGTCGAGCTCGCTGCTCTTCATGGCCTCGGCCAGCATGAAGCTGCCGATGAAGAGAAAGACGATGGGGTCGGCGTAGGGCGCCAGCACCCGGGCGGCCGGCGCGATCCCGAGCAGGATGGCGAGCAGGGAGGACAGCAGCGCGGTGGCGGCGACCGGGAGCGCCTCGGTGACCCAGTAGGCCACCGTCCATACGAACACGGCGAGCAGCGCGTGGGCCTCGCGCCCGAGCCCCGGCACCGGGACGGCCAGGACGAGGAGGAACAGCAGGGGTCCGGCCACGAGCCCCAGCGGGCGTCGGGCGCGCCCGAGAGCCTCCCGCTCTCGCCCGCCGGTCGTGGTGGGCACCCGCCCGTCAGCGGTGGGGGCCGGAATCGGGGGCAGCCAGCAGCCGCTCGACGAGCTCGGCGAACTCGAGCAGGGAGAACGGCTTGGCCAGGAACGCCGAGGCGCCCGCCGTCTGCGCCTCCTGACGGGTCCCCTCCGAGCCGAACCCCGTGATGACGATGACCGGGCGGGGCACCGGCTGTGTCCGGGCGGCCCGCACGACATCGAGGCCACTGCCGTCGGGAAGGCGGAGGTCGGCGACCACGAGGTCGTACTGCGCGATGGCCAGGGTGGCCAGACCTTCCTGCCGCGAGCCGGCCGAGGCCACGGCATACCCTCGGCGCTGCAGCAGCCGCGCGCAGGTGGCGGCCAGATCGGCCTCGTCGTCGACGATCAGGATGGAGGGCGGCCGTCCGTCGCGCGTCATGGAGTCGTCGCCGACCGTGAGCCGGCGGCATGGTGATGCAGCCGGCGGGCCAGGCCGATGGCCTCGTACACCACGTTCCAGACGGCCCGGACGTCGGTATACAGCGTGAGCTCGGCGTCCAGAGCCGGCTCGTAGGCGACGACGATATCGGGGGCTGCCGCGAGACTCTTGCGACGCCCTCCCTGGGCACAGACGGCCGGCGTCCACCGCACCACGCGTTCCCGTTCCGTGCAGATCTCGGGCGGGCAGATCAGCTGGACCTCGGCGAAGTGCTGGATCAGCTGGCGCGCCAGTTGCCGCCATTCGCGGCGCCGCGCCGTGGCGTCGATGACGACGGGAAGGCCGGCATCGGTGAGGAGCTTGGCGGTGCCGACCAGCGCGCGATGAACGATGTCCTCCTCGGCCGGCGTCCCCGTCCGACCGCCGAGCATGAAATCGTGCAATTCCACCAGCTCCAGCAAGACGACGGCGAGGCCCAGCGCGGACAGTCCCTCGGCGACACCGGAGGCCAGCGTGGTCTTGCCGCTCCCGGGCAGCCCGGTCACCCACATGGCCCAGCCCGCTCCGGGCTGGGGGCGGGATCCCTCGGCGCTCCCGGCGGCGAGCTTGAGCACGATGGGGACGATCCTGGCGACGGCCGTCGGGACATCGTCGCGGACCGTGTCCACCACGATCTCGGGATCGAGCGCGGGCTCGTAGGGCACATCGACGCCAGGCACCGTGCCGCCAGGCTGTCCCGCTGCCGCATAGATGCCGGCGGGGGCGTTCCCCCGCGGGCGTTCGGCTTCGCGCGCGCGACACACGTCGAGCGGACAGACGAGCTGGATCTCGGCGAAGCGGGAGATCACGCTTCGCGCCAGGTCGCGCCAGACTCGCCGGTGAGCAGTGGCATCGATGATGACGGGAACGCCGCAGCTCGTGAGGGTCCGAGCCATGTACACGAGCGCGCGGTACACGAGGTCGCGTTCCCAGTCGGTATAGGAGGGCGTGGGCGTGAGGAGTTTGCGGATGGCGTCCAGCTCGAGCACGACGGCAGGATGGCCGAGGTCGGCCAGCCGGGAGGCCAGCGCCCGGGCCACGACGGATTTGCCGCTGCCCGGCAGGCCGGTGACCCAGACCGCCCAGCTCACGGCGTCATCGCCAGAAGCTCGCGGACGTCGCCCGGATCGAAGCGGGTATCGGCCATCATCCGGCGTGCGAACCGGATCAGGGCCTGGCGGACCGTGCTCGACAGGTCCGGGTACCAGCGGGGGTGGGCGATGACGAGAGCCCGGAAGGCGAAGAAGGGCGGCAGGACTTCCAGGATCTCGTGATCGCGCGACTCACGCAGGTATGTCTCCAGGAAGACCCGGAAAAGGCTCACGAACGGCTCCGGTGTGCCCGAGGCCGCCGTCTGCGCCGCCCGACGCAGCCCGAAGAAGAGATAGTTCACCCCGAGCGCGGTCACGTCGTCGGCCGGCTCGCCCCACTCGCCCCGGCTGCGGTCGAGCAGCGAAAACTCGCTGCCCTCGCGGAAGAGGATGTTCCAGGGGTGGAAGTCGCCATGGGTTCGCGACAGGCGGTGCGCGCGTTGGCGGAGTCGCCAGCGCCAGGACACGGCGGTTTGCTCGAGCTCCTCGCAGACCGAGGGAGGCAGCAGGACGTAGGGGTGCGGATAGCTGTCGAGGATTCCCATCAGGCACTCGCCGTGGCCGACCAGCTCGCGGATCCGTCGCTGGTAGAGCGTCGGCTCATCACGCTTGACCCGGTGGGCCTCGGCCAGGAACCGGGCGAGGGCCTCGGCCCGGGCGATGTCGGGCTCGTCCACGGGCTCGTCCAACAGGCGATCGAGATCGCGCCAGTAGAGGGTTCCTTCGACCTTCTCCACGAGCTGGAAGAACTCGGTCGCGTCGGCCACCGAGCCGAGCTGGCCCGAGGTCCGCACCACTCCTACATCGACGCTGCGGGCATGGCGGGGGAAGCTGTTGTAGGCGGTGTGGCCGAACAGCGCCTGCCAGGCCCGGTCGGCCGGATAGTCGTGGCCGAAGCCCTGCACCGGGCGGGTGCGCGAGACCACCAGGGAGCGCACGCGGCCCCCGCTGAGACACTCGACCTCGAAGGGCACGCCGTAGCCGAAGCCCTTGGGATCGTCGACACCGGCTTCTTTGTCGCCGAGGGGCCGCAAGGCCACGACCTCGACGGAGTCGCCAAGGACGTCCGCGAGATAGCTCGTGAGCGCCTCGCGACCGATCGGCGACGACGCCATCACTTTCCCGGCGCGGGGGCCGAGCCTTTGAAGGCCGGGCACTGGGCCCGCATCTCGGCTCGGTGATGCTCCATCATCTTGCGGGTGTCGCCCATCATCATCATCATGTGACCCATCCGGTCGTGCATGGGGCCCATGCCGGACATGCCCTTGCCCTGCATGCCGTCGATCTGTTTCTGCATCTGCTGCATGTCGGCCTGCATCTTCTCCATCATGGTCATCATGCGCGCCATCGGCTCCTCGGGGGGTGGATCGATCTTCGGCGTGGACGTCTGGGCCAGGGCCGAGCCCAGGGTGACGATCAGCAGAGTGACCAGCGCGACGGATACGTGCATCCCCTTCATGGTCAACCTCCTTAGCGCCCGCGGACGGTGAGGACTGGACAGGCGGCGGTGGCGACCACGCGTCCGGCCACGCTGCCCAGGAAGAACTTGGCCACGGCGCCCCGGCCGTGCGTGCCCATCACGATCATGTCGGCCCGTTTGGCCCGGGCCGCCCGCACGATCCGGTCGGCCGCCGGGCCCTCGACGATGAGGGTCCGGGCGCGCACCCGCGCTTGTTTGGCCCGGGCCACCAGCTTGCCCATCTCCTTGGCGGCGTGAGCCCGCGCGCGGCGATCCAGGTCGTCGATGACCTGCGGCGAGACGTACCCGTCACCCACCAGGGGCACGATCGGGGCGATCACGTGCATGATCGTCAGGGCGGCCCGGGCGCTCCGGGCCAGCCCCAGGGCCCGGTCGAGGGCCGGTCGTGAGGCGGGCGAGAAATCTGAGGCGTGCAGGATGTGGCGAATCCGCTTCATGTGAAGTTCCCCCGTCGGGACAGCGAGTCAGTCAAGGATGCGAACCTCTTCCCCGGTGAGCGCGTGGCGACGGCCCAGCGTGTCCTGAATCCAGAGGCTGCCATGATCGTCGATGCCGAGAACCCGCCCGGTATAGGTGGCGTGCTCGCCCCGAACCTCGACGCGGCGACCGCCCAGAATCTCACGACGCCGCCACACGGTGATGATCCCTTCGGCCCCCTGCGTCTCCCCGACCGAGGCCCAGCGATCGAGGTGATTGAGATAGGCGGCGGCGAAAGCGTTGCGGTCGATGTCCTGCCCAGTCGTCTCGGCCAGCGATGTGGCAAAGGCGCCACTCGGCCCCAGGGCGCTACGCAGCGCGGACCGATCGATGTTGAGGTTCACGCCGACGCCGAGAATCACGTAGTCGACGGCATCGCGGCGCCCGCCCGACTCCAGCAGGGACGCGCCGACCTTCCTGCCGTCGATGAGCACGTCGTTGGGCCACTTGATGGTGGCGGTGGCGCCGAACTCCGTGATGGCGTCGGCCAGGGCCAGGGCGGCGAGCAGGGAGAAGACCCCGAGCTCCCGGGGGTGGAGATCCGGCCGGAAGAGGACCGAGGCGTACAGGTTCACGCCGCTCGGGGAAAACCAGGTTTGACCGTGTCGGCCCCGACCGGCGGTCTGCCCGTCGGCGATCAGCACCGTTCCCGCGCGGGCGCCAGCCCGGGCCAGAGCCTTGAGCCGGGCGTTCGTCGAGTCCACGTCGGCGAAGAGGTAGATGTGGCGCCCGATCACCGAGGCCGTGAGGTGCCGGCGGATCTCGGGGATGCTGAGCGCGCTGGTCGCGATCACCGGGCCGGCTCCGGGGCTCCCCGGGTCCGCATCTGGCTCTTGGTGAGCCGCATGAGGAAGACGGGAATCTCGGCGTGGCGGAGCACCGCCTCGGCCACGGAGCCGAAGAGCAGGCGCCCCAGACCGCCGCGCCCGTGGGTGGTCATGGCGATGAGATCGGCTCCCACGGCCTTCGCGCAGTCGATGATCTGGGTGACCGTATCGCCGTGACGCACTTCGCTCCGCACGCGGACGCCCCGAGCTCCGAGCCGGGCGGCCAGGGGCCGCAAGTACTCCCGGGCCTCGGCCAGCCGCCCTTCGACATCCTCGAGCACGACGTGGCGACTGCCCTCGACGACCTGGGGGGGAACGGGGTGGACGACCCGCAGGAGCACTACTTCCATGTCGAGCGGGCCGGCGATCTCGGTGATGAAGGGCAGGATCGCTTCGGCCAGGTCCGAGCCGTCGAGAGTGACGAGGGCCCGCTTATACATGGCGGGCCTCCCGCGACGTCGCTGGCGCGCCGGCCGGTCCTGGCTTGTCGATGGGGGCGGCGGCGTCGCGCACCAGGAGGATCGGCTTGTGGGTGGAGCGGAGCACGGACTCGGCCACCGAGCCCAGGACCAGGCGGCCCAGGCCGCTCCGGCCGTGCGTGCTCATCACGATCATATCGACCTTGCCCACGCGCGCGGCCTCCACGATGGCCGGAGCCGGCGGCCCGTACCACACCGAGGTTTTCACCCCCTTGACGCCGAAACCCGTCAGGCGGGCCGCCACAGCCGCCAGATAGTCCTCGGCTTCCCGCACGACCCGGACCTGCGATTCGATCGGGTCGCTGCCCAGCAGAGTGGGAGCCTCCGCGGCACGAAGCAGCAGCAACGTCGCCGTCGGATCGTCCGCCAAGAGATCGATGGCGGTGGGCAGGGCCGACTCCGCGACCGCCGAGCCATCAAGCGGCACCAGGACTTTGGCGAGCTTCATAACGCCTCCCCGTAGGAAGTGTCGTTGATCTGTCCTTCGCTTCGGACCAGGTGAGCAACTGTGCTGCCAGATCGAGAGGCCCGTGAAATCAACGCGTTGTCGGTCTCTCACCGGATCCCGGCTGGGGTGGCTGCGTCCCGGTGGGGCGGGAGCGCCCCGGCGGCGGGCGCTGGCCGTCGAGGCCCTGCGAATGCCTAGCGAATGCCGTGCTTGCTGGCCAGGCGGTGAAAGGTCTTACGGTCGATGCCGGCGGCCTTGGCCGCAGCCGACACGTTACCGCCGTGGCGGTCGAGCAGGTCACGCAGATAGGCGCTCTCCAGGGACTGCATCCACTGCTCGCGCGCCTCCTGCAGGGTGCGGCCCGCCCCCGCGCCGGGGGTGGCCGCCGGTGCGGCCGAAGCGGCAAGTGAGCCAGCCCGCAACACCCCACCCTCGAGCACGTAGTCGGCCAGGTCTCGACGTCGAACCGTGTCGTCGTCGGCCAGGGCACAGGCGCGCTCGATCACATTCTGCAACTCGCGAACGTTGCCGGGCCAGGGGTAGGCCTCCAGGGCGGTCATGGCATCGTCGGCGATGCGGACCACTCGGCTCTGTCCGTAGCGGTTGAGGAAGGCGTGGGCCAGCAGAGGGATGTCACCGGCGCGGTCGCGGAGCGGCGGCAGCTCGATGGCGATCACGTTGATGCGGTAGTAGAGCTCTTCCCGAAACTGCCCCCGGGCCACCGCCTCCCGGAGGTTGCGGTTGGTGGCGGAGACGACGCGCACATCCACATCGATCTGGGCGGTGCCTCCCACGCGCCGGATCTGGCGCTCCTGGGTGACGCGCAGGAGCTTCGACTGCAACGCGGCGGGGAGATCGCCGATTTCGTCGAGGAACAGTGTGCCCCGGTGTGCCGTTTCGATGAGCCCGGGCTTGCTGCGGATCGCCCCGGTGAACGCGCCCTTCTCGTGACCGAAGAGCTCGGACTCCAGGAGATTTTCCGGCAGCGAGGCGCAATCGACGGGGACGAAGGCCTGGGCGGCCCGTGGGCTGTTGGCGTGGATGGCCCGGGCGATCAGTTCTTTGCCCGTGCCGGATTCGCCCAGGATCAGGATGTTGGCCTCCGAGCGGGCCGCCTTCTTCACCAGCTCGAAGATGCGAGCCATGGCCGGGCTCCGCCCGATGATGCTCTCCAGGCCCAGCGTCTCCTGGAGCTGGCCACGCAGGTTACGGTTCTCGATGGCCAGCCGGCGGTGGCGCAGGGCCCGCTCCACCGCGACCTGAAGCTGATCCACGGAAAAGGTCTTGGGCAGGAAGTCGAAGGCGCCTTCCTTCACGGCCGCCACCGCCGATTCGATGGTGGCGAAGCCGGTGACGACGATGACCGGAAGCTCGGAGTCGAAGGCCCGGGCCCGGCGCATCAATTCCATCCCGTCGATCCCGGGCATCTTGAGGTCGGTGATCAGGAGATCGGGATGCTGGGCCTCGAGGATTTCGAGCCCGCGGGCGCCATCCTCGGCGCCCAGGCACTGGTGGCCGGCGCGCTCGAGGATTCGCCGGCAGTTGGACAGCATGTCCGGTTCGTCATCGACGATGAGGACTCGGGCCGCCTTCACGCCTCCACCTCGGCCGGGCTCGCCGGAAAAGACAGGACGAAGGTCGTGCCCCGGCCCGGCTCGGAGTGGACGTCCACGGTCCCTCCGTGCTCGCGCACGATGCCGTAGGAGATCGACAACCCCAGGCCGGTCCCGCTGGGCTTGGTCGTGAAGAAGGGGTCGAAGATCCGGGGCAGGACCTCGGCAGGGATACCGGGGCCGGTGTCACGAATCATCAAGCGGACCTGGTCGGGATGCCCGGTGATCAGCTCGGTTTCGATGAGGATCTCCCCGCGCCGATCGACAGCATCACGGGCATTTAGAATCAGGTTCATTAGAACCTGCTCGAGTGCAGTGGGATCGCCCTGGATGGGAGGAAGGCCTGGCGTCAGGCGACGGGCCAGCGTGACGCCCTCCTTGACGGCTTGCTTCTCCACCAGCAATAGCGTGTCGTCGACGATTTGGTTCAGATCGACGGGGCCCCGAGACTGGCCGGACTGACGGGCAAATGACAGGAGTCCCTGAACGATTCGGGCGACCCGCTGCGCGTGCCGGCGCAGCACGACCAGGTCCTCACGCGTGGCTGCCGGGAGGACTTGTCCATCGGCTTCGAGCAGCATCAGCTCGATCCGCGACGAGATGATGCCGATGGGGTTGTTCAGCTCGTGGGCGAGGCCCGCGGCCAGTGTACCCAGGGCCGCCAGCTTGTCGGCCTGGCGCGCCGCCCGCTCGAGCTCGAGCCGCCCGGTGATGTCCTCGATCAACAGCACTGCGCCCGCCGGCTGCCCGTTGTGGCGTAGCAGGCGCGCTCTGATGTTTTGCCGCACCAGGCCCCGGCGCAACGTCTGGTGTGCCATCCCCTCGAGGGCGAACTCCTCGATCTCGCCCCGGAGCAGTTGTTCGAGCGGCCCGACCAGCTCCTCGCCCTTGATGGCCGGATTGAGCTCGAACAGGGGTCGACCCAGCGTCTCGGCGGCCGCAACGCCATAGCGAGTTTCGAGCGCCTGGTTCCACATGGTCACCCGTCCCTCGCGATCGAGCACGATCAGCCCCTCGCCGAGGCTTTCCACGACGCTGCGGATGAATCGTTCGCGCTCGTGGGCGTCGGTCGACAGCCGGAGGACCTGGCGCCGCTCGTTCTCTTCCGCGTGGGCGAGCACGCCGACACCGATCGCGGTGCCCATCAGGACCGCGAGCCGGACCACCATGTTGGCCCATTCGACCTCCCCGATCGTCGGCCAGGTGACGACGAGGTAGGCCGCGGCGGCCCCGGCGGCGACGAGGACACCTTGCCTCATCCCGTAGTAGTACGACTGCAGCGCGGCAATCAGGAGCAGGGCCAGGAACAGCGTGCTGTGGGCTCCGCCGGTGAGACGGATGAGCAGCAGGGCGAAGCCCAGATCGACGAGGAGCACGGGCAGGTGGAGACGGAGCATCACCGCGGTCCGGACCCAGAGCAGGGCGATGACCACCAGGCTGTACAGCAGGAACGCCAGCATCGTCACATCGAGCGCTGTCCAGCCCCGATGGCGGTCGGGGGCCAGGGCCACCCAGGCATACCCCGACATCACGGCCAGAACCCGGATGAAGGGCAGGGCCAGTACGCGGGGTCCGCCCAGATGGCGGGCCGCCCGTTCGATCAGCCGCTGCAGACGCAGCATGCCCAAGATTATACGCGGCAGGCAGGAAGGCTCAGACCAGGCCGGTGATTCTCCCGTCGACATCGACGTCGATCCGCTCGGCGTTCGGCGAGCGCGGCAGGCCGGGCATCGTGAGGATCTCGCCGGTGATGGGCACCAGGAATCCCGCTCCGGCCGAGATGCGCAACTCGCTCACCGTCAGCGCGAAGTCGCGAGGCCGGCCCAGGAGGGTGGGATCGTCGGACAGGGAGCGCGGGGTCTTGGCCATGCAGATGGGCAGCCCGGCGAAGCCCAGGGTTTCGGCCTGGGCGATCTGGGTTTCGGCGCGCTTGGTGTAGACGACCCGCGCCGCGCCGTACATCCGCGTCGCGATCGTCTCGATCTTGGTCCGGATGGGCGCGCTCCAGTCGTAGAGGCGTCGAAAGCGCGCGGCCTCACGCTCCAGGAGGTCGCCGAGGGCCCGGGCCAGCCCCTCGCCGCCCGCGCCGCCACTGCCGAAGACGTCGGCCGCGACCGCGGGGACCCCCTGGTCGGCACAGTGCGCGACGATGGCCGCCAGCTCGGCCTCGGTATCCGAGGCGTAGCGATTCAGGGCGACGACCACGGGCACGCCGAAGAGCGCGATGGCCTCGATGTGCTGGTCCAGGTTCGCCGTGCCGCGGCGTAGGGCGTCGAGATCCTCGCGGTCCACCGCCGACAGCGGCGCGCCGCCGTGGAACTTGAGGGCCCGGGCCGTGGCCACCAGCACCACCGCGTCGGGCGTGAGCCCCGCGTAGCCGCACTTGATGTCGAAGAACTTCTCGGCTCCGAGGTCGAAGCCGAAGCCGGCCTCGGTCACGCAGATCTCCCCGAGCTTGAGGGCGAGCTTGGTGGCCACGACCGAATTGCAGCCGTGGGCGATGTTGGCGAAGGGGCCCCCGTGGACCAGGGCCGGGGTGCCTTCCAGGGTTTGCACGAGATTCGGGTGCACGGCGTCGCGCAGGAGGGCGGCCATGGCCCCGGGGATCTTGAGGTCGCGGGCGAAGATCGGGCGCCCGTCGAAGGTGAAGCCGAGCAGGATCCGGCCCAGCCGGGCCTTGAGATCCATCAGGTCCTCGGCCAGGCACAGCAAGGCCATGATCTCCGAGGCGGCGGTGATGATGAACCCCTCTTCGCGGGGATAGCCCTGCAGGCGGCCGCCGAGCCCGACTACGATCTGGCGGAGGGTTCGGTCGTTCATGTCCATCGCCCGGCGGAAGAGGACCTGGCGCGGGTCGATCCCGAGCGCATTGTCGTGGTAGAGATGATTGTCCAGGCAGGCGGCGAGGAGGTTGTGAGCCGTCTCGACCGCGTGGATGTCGCCGGTGAAGTGGAGGTTGATCGTGTCGGCCGGCACCACCTGGGCCCGCCCACCGCCCGTCCCCCCGCCTTTGATGCCCAGACACGGACCGATCGACGGCTCGCGCAAGGCGATCACGGCGCGGCGGCCGATCCGGGTCAGCGCTTGCCCAAGCCCGATGGTGACGGTCGTCTTGCCATCACCGGGTGGGGTGGGAGTGATGGAGGAGACGACGACGAGCTTGCCGCTGGGGGCGCCGCGCCGGGCCTCGAGGGCCCGCAGGTGGACTTTCGCAACCTCCCGGCCGTAGGGGATCAGGTCATCGTCGGTAAGGCCCAGGCCGCCAGCGACATCGGCGATCGGACGGAGCGTCGGGCTACCGGGATTCGGCAAGCTCGTCCTCCGAGCGCCCGCACTTATCGCATCGCGTCACCAGGAGCACATTACCGTCGATGTCCTCTTCCGGCCCTCCGGCAGCGTGGATCAGCCCCCCACAGGGGCAGGGCTCGGGATATGATTCCCAGCACGCCGCGCACTGGGGATCGCCAACGTGATGGGACGTTTCCTCGCCAACGATGAATGGAGTCATCAAACACCTCCTCTGTCTGCCAACCTTGTCCCGCGGGTGCCCCAGTGGGGCGCGGGCGTCGCGCCGCTGGGAACGTCCTCGATCGTCCCGGCGGCCCCAAATCTCCCATCCCCTCGGGATCTCGGCAAGCTGGCCATCAAGGGTTGCCCTGGCGGATGGATTGCAGAGCAGTCGCGGTAATGGTTGCCGAGCGCGGGCCGATGAGCCTCAGGAGAATTCTGGTGCCGCTCGACGGCTCGGCGGCGGCCGAGGCGGCCTTGCCGGTCGCGTCGGAGCTGGCCAGGACGTCGGAGGCGAAGTTGCTCGTCATCCGCGTCACCGACGCGCGGTTCGATCAGGATCCCGGGCCGATGGAGACGGGGCTCAGCCGGATTCGCGAGGCCGAAGCGTACTTGCAGTCGATTCGGGATCGTCTGGGTCCCGGCGGCGGGCAGGTCGCCACCTTTCTCTGGCGTGGCTCCCCGGCGGCGGCCATTGTGAAGGCCGCCTGCGACTACCAGGTCGACATGATCATCATGACGACGCACGCCCGCACGGGTCGTGACCGGGAGATGTTCGGTAGCGTCGCCGAGGCCGTGTTGCGCGGGGTGACCGTGCCCGTCCTCGTCGTGCGCCCGAAGGGAGAGACCGTGCAGGCGCCGGGCGGGGAGGCTGCGCCATCGCGGGGCCCCGAGGTGACGCCGTGACCCCGATGCGCGTGCTGTACGCGACCGATGGATCAGACCAGGCGCGCGCGGCCGCGGAGTGGCTGAGCGCGTTCCCCCTACCACCGGCGAGCCGCATCCTGGCCGTCGCCGTCGTGACCCTGCCGCCCTCGGCGCTCGACATTCCCACCGTGCGGGCCTACTACGACGATCTGCGCGCGGAGGCCGGGGCTGTCGTCGAGCAGGCGCGCACGAGCCTGGCCCGGCGTTGGGACGCGAGCACGCGTGTGATCGAGGGCGAGCCCCGCGACGAGATCCCCCGGGTCGCTGAAGCGTGGGGCGCCGATCTGGTCGTCCTGGGGGCCCGCGGCCTGGGCGCCGTCAAGGGCTGGCTGCTGGGCAGCGTGTCGACGGCGGTCGTGCATCACGTTCCGTGTCCGGTTCTGGTCGTCAAGGGACGGCCGCGAGGCCTGAGCAAGGCCGTTGTGGCCGTGGACGGCTCGGCCGACTCTATGGCTGCCGCTCGCTTCTTCGCCTCCCTCGGACTGCCGCCAACACTCGCCGTCCGACTCGTGGCCGTCGCGGAGCCGCCGCGTCTGCCCATTGCCGTCGGCGAAGTGCTCGGAGTCCCCCTGCTGGCGGCACTGGACGACCTGGATCGTGCGCGTCGGACGACGCTCGATGGTCTGTTGAGCAGCCTCGAGATCGACCTGAAGGCCAGTGTCGGAAGTATCGAGAAATCAGTTGTTATTGGCCACCCCGGCGAGGAGCTCATCGCTGCCGCCAGCGAGCCCGGCGTCGACCTCGTCGTCGTCGGGGCCCGCGGGCTCGGACCCATCAAGCGGCTCGTGCTGGGCAGCGTCTCCGAGCGTGTCCTCCACCAGGCGCCCTGTTCGGTGCTGGTGGTGAAGGGGCGCCGAGTCCAGCCAGTTGAGTGACCGCCCGCTGACATCGGGCGTCTATCTCCGACCCCGTGCAACCTGACACTGGCCCGCTCGCCGGGATCGAGAACTCGGGGAACGGGGGCCTGTCGGATCTCCCTTCCGGGCCGCGGGCCTGGCACTCTCTCGGAGTCGAGCATGTCGCAGCTGTGCTCGGCACCAATCTCGACCGTGGCCTGAAGGCCGAAGAGGCAGCCCGCCGCCTGCGCCTCGTCGGTCCCAACCGCGTGGGCGAGGTGCGCGACAGGTCGCTGTGGCGGCTGGCGCTGGATCAGTTCCGCAGCCTCGTGGTGCTGCTCCTGCTCGCGGCGGCCATGCTCGCGACCCTGCTCGGCCAGCGCCGGGAGGGCCTGGCGATCCTGACCGCCCTGCTGCTCAACGCCGCGATTGGATTCGGCACGGAGTGGCGGGCCCGGATCTCGCTGTCGCGCCTGCGTGCGCTGTTGACACCGCGCGCCCTGGCCCGCCGGGAGGGCCGCGTCGTCGAGATGGCGGCGGCCGAGCTGGTCCCCGGCGACATCGTCCTGCTCCAGGCCGGCAGCCAGGTGCCCGCCGACGCGCGTCTGCTGCAGAGCCCGGGGCTCCGGATCGACGAGGCCGCCCTCACCGGCGAGAGCCAGCCCGTCGACAAGGAGGCGACCGCCAGCCTGCCGGCGGTCACGCCGCTCGCCGAGCGCCGCACGATGGTCTACCTGGGCACCGCGGTGCTTGCCGGGAGCGGTCTCGGCGTTGTCACCGCCACCGGCCTGGCCACCGAGCTCGGGCGGATCGGCCAACTGGTGGCGATGCTCGGCGAGCGGACCACGCCGCTGGAGCGGCAGGTGGAAGGCCTGGGGCGGAGGCTGATCGTCCTGGCCCTGGCCGTCTGCGGCCTCGTGGCCGTCGTGGGCGTGCTGCACGGCCAACCCCTCTGGCTCATGCTGGAGACCGCGATCAGCCTGGCGGTGGCCGCGATCCCGGAAGGGCTGCCCGCCGTGGTGGCGGTGGCGCTGGCCGCGGGCCTGTGGCGGCTGGCCCGGCGAGGGGCCCTGGTCAGGCGGATGCCGGCGGTTGAAGCGCTGGGCTCGACCACGGTGATCTGCTCCGACAAGACCGGGACGATGACGGAGAACCGGATGGTGCTGACGCGCCTGGCCGTGGACGCCGGCGTCATCCGGGTCGGCGGCGGCGCCACGTCGCCACGCGGGGATTTCGTTGGAGCCGACGGGGTCGTCGATCCGCAGACGCGACCAGATCTCATGCGATTGCTGACTGTCGCTGCGCTCGTCAACGACGCGGGCGTGGAGCAGCGGGATGGCGCGCTACACCTGCACGGCGATCCCACGGAGGCCGCCCTGCTCGTGGCCGCCATCAAGGCCGGCCTCGATCCCGCCGGCCTCGCGCGCCGCTGGCCCCGGCGCCGCGAGATCCCGTTCTCGTCGGTAAGCCGACTCATGGCCACCTTCAACCTGACGCCGGGCGGCGGCCACGTCACGCTGGTCAAGGGCGCACCGGGTGTCGTGGTGGAGCGCTCGCGCTTCCGTCAGGCTGCTGATCGCCGCGTGGAGCTCACCGAGCGGGACCGCGAGGCGCTCCTCGAGACCAATCGCGCGCTGGCCGGGGAGGGGCTGCGCGTGCTGGCGGTGGCCTGGCGTCCCGAAGGGGGGCCCGAGGACGAGCAGCTTGGGGACTTGACGTTCCTCGGGTTTCTGGCGCTCGAGGATCCGATCCGGCCGGGCGTACAGGAGGCGATCGCCCGCTGCCGCCAGGCCGGTATCCGGACCATCATGCTGACGGGCGATCAGCGGGCGACCGCCGAGGCCGTGGGTCGTCGTCTCGGACTGGAGGCCGAGGCGATTCGGAGCCGGGTGAGCCCGGAGGACAAGCTCGGCCTGATCGAGGCCCTGCAGGCCCAGGGCGAGGTGGTGGCGATGACCGGAGATGGCGTCAACGACGCCCCGGCGCTCGTCCGGGCCGACATCGGCGTGGCCATGGGCCGTCATGGAACCGATGTGGCCCGTGACTCGGCCGACATCATCCTCACCGACGACAACTTCGCCACCATCGTCGCCGCGGTGGCGGAGGGGCGGGTGATCTACGCCAATCTCCGAAAGGTCATCCACTTCCTCTTCACCTGCAACCTGTCCGAGATCGTCGCCATCTTCGCGGCGGTGCTGCTGGGCTTGCCCGCTCCGCTGCTGCCCCTGCAGATCCTCTGGGTCAACCTGGTCACGGACATTCTGCCGGCGGTGGCGCTGATCCGCGACCCGGCCGAGCCCGATATCATGGAGCGCCCGCCCCGGGAGCCCCGCCAGCCTCTGCTGACCTGGGGCCTGGGCGGCCGCATCCTGGCCGAAGGCGCGCTCTTGTCGGCCGGCATCCTGAGCGCCTACACCTGGGCCATCCTGCAGGACGGAGTGGGCCCGCGGGCCAACACCACGGCCTTCGTCGCGCTGGTGCTCGTGCATCCGCTCCAGGCCGCGTACTGCCGCTCGGAGCGGCGGGGCTGGTGGCGGTTACCGCCCAACAGGTTGATCTGGGCGGCGGCCTTCACGCTGGCCCTCGCGCAGTGGTGGGCGATCTCCTGGGCGCCGCTGGCAACGATTCTGAGCGCGGTCCCGCTTTCCCCGGTCGACTGGATGATGACGGTGGGGGCGGTGGCGTGGCCGGTGGCGGTGCTGGAGGCCGTCAAGGCGTGGCAGCACCGGGATCGCCCCCCGGCCGGACGATGACCGCGACCGGCACGATCGCCTATTTCTCCATGGAGGTCGTGCTGGAAACCCACCTGCCCACCTATGCCGGGGGACTGGGCGCGCTGGCCGGCGACACCCTGCGCAGCGCCGCCGACCTCGGTCTTCCCATGGTCGGCGTGACGCTTCTGCACCGAAAGGGCTATTTTTTTCAGCGGCTCGACGCCGAGGGCCGACAGCATGAAGAGCCGGTTGCGTGGTCACCGGACGACTGGCTGCAGCCGCTGGAGGCGACCTGCACAGTCGAGATCGAAGGCCGGCCGGTGAAGGTGCGCGCCTGGCGATACGCCCTCAGGGGCGTCGGCGGCGGCGAGGTGCCGGTGTTCCTGCTCGATACCGACGTGCCCGGCAATGATCCCGGGGACCGGCGCCTGAGCGATCAGCTCTACGGAGGTGATGAGCGGTATCGCCTGGCCCAGGAGGTGCTCCTCGGAGTCGGCGGCGTTCGAATGCTCCGTGTCCTGGGGTATCGGGAGGTGTCACGCTTCCACATGAATGAGGGGCACGCGGCGCTCCTCGCCCTGGAGCTCTTCGCCGAGGAGCTCGAACGCACACCAAACCGCCGGGAAGAGGCGATCGAGCGGGTGAAGCGGCGCTGCGTCTTCACCACCCACACACCGGTGCCGGCGGGCCATGACCAGTTCTCCCGCTCGCTGGCCGAGCACGTGCTCGGGCGCGATCACGTCAAGGCGCTGGAGACGCTGGGATGCTGCAACGAGGTGCTCAACCCCACGTTTGTCGCGCTCCACCTGAGCCACTACGTCAACGGGGTGACGCGTCGCCACGGGGAAGTCTCCCGGTCGATGTTCGCGGGGTACCCGATCGCCTCGATCACGAATGGCGTCCACTCGGTGACGTGGACGTCGCCACCCTTCGCTCGCCTCTACGATCATCACATCCCAGACTGGCGCCGCAACAGCGCCTCGCTTCGCTACGCCGTGGGCATTCCGCTGGAGGCCATCGCGGGGGCTCACCACGAGGCCAAGCGGGACCTGATCGCGGAGGTGAACGCCCGTACCAACGCTGGCCTCGACCAGGACGTCCTCACGCTGGGCTTCGCGCGGCGGGCCACGCCCTACAAGCGGCCAGCTCTGCTGTTTCACGATCCGCAACGCCTGCGGCGGCTGGCCCCACCCTCGGGATTGCAGATCGTCCTGGCCGGCAAGGCGCATCCCCGAGACGAAGCGGGGAAGGCTTTGATCCAGCAGGTGATCCGCTCGGCTCCGGGCCTCGGGCCCGAGGTCAAGGTCGTCTACCTCGAGAACTACGACGTGCGCCTGGCCGGGCGCCTCACCGCCGGCGTGGATGTGTGGGTCAACACGCCCAGGGCGCCCTTGGAAGCTTCGGGAACGAGCGGCATGAAGGCGGCCCATAACGGCGTGCCCAGCCTCAGCGTGCTCGACGGCTGGTGGCTGGAGGGGCACATCGAGGGGATCACCGGCTGGGCGATCGGCCCGCGGGACCACGATCCGGCCGCTGAGCGGAGCGACGCCGCCGATGCCGAGGATCTCTACCGGGCGCTGGAGGAGCAGATCGTGCCGCTCTTCTCCGACCGTGGTCGGTGGAGCGAGGTCATGCGCTCGACGATCGCTCTCAATGCATCCTTCTTCAATGCCCAGCGGATGCTCCAGGAGTACGTAGCCCAGGCCTATCGCGACTCCAGCTAGAGGTTGGCGCACGGAGGAGACATGGCCGTTCGAGACGACGAGACGCTCTCCTCGGTGGACTTCGAGACGGCGGGCGAGCACGTCGCCCGGAACGTTCCCACCACGACACCGCAGGCCAGCGCCGGCGAGATCCGGGCGGCCCTCGCCGGTCGCCAGTACGAGTGCGCCACGGATGTCGCGGTGTGCGTGGACGGCCGACTGATCGGGCTGGTGCCCATCGAGGTGCTGCTGGCGGCCCCGGCCGGCGAGCCGGCGCGCGCGATCATGGACCCGGACCCGCCCGTGGTTCGCCCGGGCGCCGATCAGGAGCTGGCCGCCTGGAAGGCTGTGCAGCAGGGAGAGTCGGCGCTGGCGGTCGTGGACGAGGCCGGGGGCTTCGTCGGGCTCATTCCCCCTCAGCGCCTGCTGGCCGTGCTGCTCGCCGAGCATCACGAGGACATGGCCCGGCTCGGCGGCATGCGGCGCGATGCGCTCTCGGCCCGGCGCTCCCTCCAGGAACCCATCTGGCGACGCCTGGCCCACCGGCTGCCGTGGCTGATCGTCGGGCTGGTCGGCATGCTCCTCGCCGCGGATCTGATCGCCGCCTTCGAGCACCAGCTGCAGACGACCTTGGTCCTGGCCTTCTTCCTGCCGGGCATCGTCTACCTCGCTGACGCCGTCGGCACCCAGACCGAGACGCTGGTGGTCCGAGGCCTCTCGGTCGGCATCCCGATCGGCCGCGTGGTGCGTCAGGAGGTCGTGACCGGGATCCTGATCGGCCTGGGCCTGGCCGTCGCCTCTGCTCCGGTGGCCTGGCGGTGGAACGGTGGCGACCTCGTTGCGGTCCTCGGGATCTCCCTGGTGGCGGCATGCTCCACGGCCACGGCGGTCGCCATCACCTTGCCGTGGCTTCTGCAACGCCTGGGTCGGGACCCGGCCTTCGGCGCCGGTCCGCTGGCCACGGTGATCCAGGATCTCCTGTCGATCCTGATCTACCTGACGGTCGCGCGCGCGCTCATGGGCTGAGCGCAGCGCCGACGGCGGGTCAGTCGGAGGTCGGATCGGGAGTGCGCCGGGACTCGGGAGCGGGCGGAAAGGAAAGACGGAAGGTTGCGCCGTGGCCCGGTTCCGAGTGGACAGCGATCGTTCCGTTGTGGTCCTGCACGATGCCGTAGCTCACCGAGAGACCCAGACCGCTCCCGGAGTGTCGGGTGGTGTAGAAGGGTTCGAAGATCCTCGGGAGGACCTCCGGCGGAATCCCGGGACCGTCGTCGGCCACCTCGAGGTGGACTTTGCCGGCGAGGAGCTCGGTCTTCACCCGGATCGTGCCTGTGCCGGCGATGGCCTGGACGGCATTGGTCAAGAGATTGAGCACGACCTGCCCCAGGGCGTTGGCATGACCCAGGACGGGGGGGAGGCCGGGGTCGAGGGAGCAGCTGACGCTGAGCTCGGCATGCGTCATGTCCTGGGCGAGGAGCGAGAGGGTCTCGGTGACCACGACGTTCAGGTCGACCGGCACGCGATCACGCGGCGACTCGCGGGCAAAGGTCAGCAGGCGGTTGGCAATCGACGTCACTCGCGCGGCGTGCCGGTGGAGCACCTTGAGATCCTCCACCACCGCCGGCGGCAAGCCGGCGTCCTCGGCCTCGAGCAGCATCAGCTCGAGGCGGGAGGTGATGATGCTCAGGGGATTGTTCACTTCGTGGGCAATGCCCGCGGCCAGCCGGCCCGCCGCCATGAGTCGTTCGGCCTGGCGCGTGGCCCGATCCAAAGCCATTCGCTCGGTGATGTCGGTGATGAAGGCGAGGGCCTGCGTCCCTGCCTCGGTGACGATGAAGCTGAGGCTGATCTCGACGGGAAACTCCGTACCGTCCTTGCGGAGGGCGACCAGATCCAGGCCGCGGCCCATGGACCGTATGCGCGGCTCCGCGAAATAGTGGGCGCGGTGCTGAATGTGGGCGGCCCGGAAGCGCTCGGGCAGGAGCATCTCCAGCTCCCGTCCCAGCAGCTCGGCCCGGTCGTATCCGAAGAGCTGCTCGGTCTTGCCGTTGACGGAGACGATGCGGCCGGCCGCATCCACGATGACGATGCCTTCCGACGCGGCATCGAGAAGGGCCTCGGCTCGGCTCTGGCTCCGGCGCAACTCCTGCTCGGCATTCTTGCGCTGCGTGATGTCTGTGACGAACGCCATGAAGAGGGGCTCGCCTCCGGCTTCGGCGAAGCTGAGGCTGATCTCCACGGGAAGCTCGCTGCCGTCCTTCCGGCGGCCCGTCAGATCGAGTGCTTGCCCCATGGGCCGGACCCGCGGGTCCAGGGAGTAATTCTGGCGGTGGCGGGCGTGGCTGTCCCGTAACCGCTCGGGCACGAGCATCTCGAGAGGCTGGCCGATCAGCTCCTGACGCGAGTAGCCGAACATCGCCTCGGTCTTGGCGTTGACGAGGACGATGCGTCCGTGCCGATCGACGATCACGATCGCTTCGGACGCCGACTCCAGGAGGGCCTGGGCCCGGCCTTCGCTCTCCCGCAGGGCTTCCTCGGTGCGCTTGTGCTCCTGCGCCCCCAGCTGGAACTCGGCCAACCGGCGGCGTAGCGCATCGATCTCGGCGCGCAGTTTCTCGAGGTCAGCCATGGTCCCGGAGACGCCAGTATAATCACCCGGGTGCCGCCTGTCTGTCGCATGCCCGACATCCGGACGCCGCCGTTTTGGCGTACGATGTGGCCCCAGCATGCCGGCCGATCACCTGTCACCGCCTCGAAACACTGGCACCTCCGCGGGCTGAACTGGCTGTCGACCCTGACTCCGTCGCAGCTGGCGGCCGTGCGTCGCGCGGCCAGGGTGCGCGCGTACCGACGGGGCGAGGCGGTTTTCCGCCCCACGCGGGTTCCCCGGCACGTCTACCTGCTCGAAGAGGGACTGGTGCGGATCTTTCGCGTGTCCCCGGGGGGCGACGAGCTCACGGTCGGCTATGTGCGGCCGGGAGAGATTTTCGGGGAAGTCTCGGTCCTGACCGGCGGGCCTCGAGAGAGCTTCGCTCAGGCCGCCAGACCCGCGAGGATCCTGGAATTGCCCAAGGACGTCTTCCTCAAGGTTGTGCGGTCCAGCCGTCCTCTCTACGAGGTGACGAAGCGGATCGGGTTGCGCCTGATCCGATGCCAGAGCCGGGCTGTGACCGACGCCCCCGCGCTTCGCCAGCTCGCCCGAGTCTCGCTCGGGCCGTCGGCGCCGGCGCCGTGATACCATCGGCGCGAATGGCCGGTCACGAGGCCAGCGCCTTCCTGCGGACCAACCCCCTGTTTGCCGCGTTACCTGCCCGAGAGATCGACACCCTCGCCAGTGTCGCCCACGAGGACCGCTATCGCGCCCGTGACTATGTCTTCATGGAAGGGGATCCCGCCCGGTGGTTCTGCCTCGTTCGGTCCGGGCGCCTGAGAATCGTCCGTCACTCGCGCACCGGCAAGGACGTGGTGCTGGAGCTCCTGGGCCCGGGCGAGGTCTTCGGCGGTGTCGCCGTGATCGAGCAGCGGCCGTACCCGGCCGCCGCCCAGGCGATCGAGGCCAGCGTCGTCATGAAGATTCCCGCCGAGGCCGTGGTGGCGCTGACCGAGCGCTACCCGTCGCTCATCCGGGAGCTCGCGCTCATGATCGGCCGCCGGCTCCGCTCCGCCCACGATTCGGTGAAGTCGCTCGCCGTCGACCCCGTGGAGGCGCGGCTGGCCGCCACGCTCTTGCGCCTGGGCGAGCGCGACGCCACGAAAAGCACGCAGGGGCTCACGCTTCCCTTCCACCTCACCCGACAGAGCCTGGCCGATATGGCGGGCACCACCGTGGAGACGACCATTCGCGTCGTCAGCCGCTGGATCAAGAACGGCGTGCTCGCCGACCACGACGGGCGCCTCGTCCTCAAGGACGTGAAGGCGCTGCGGGCGCTGGTCGAAGGCGAGGGCTAGTGACGCTGTCGCTCCTGGCCCGCAGCCTGCACGTGCTGACGGCCATCGTGTGGATCGGGGGGATGCTGTTCATCGCGCTCGTCCTGGTCCCGGTCGTGCGACGGCTGGAGCCCGCCGAGCGCGCGCGCCTGGTGCACACGATCGGCATGCGCTTTCGCGCGGTGGGATGGATTGCGCTGGGCCTGCTGCTGTTGAGCGGCCTCCTGAATCTCTGGCTGCGCCCATATCTGCTCGGAGTGCCGCTCTTCCAGGCCAAGCTCGGGCTGGTCGTGGTGGCCCTCGCGCTCAGTGTGACGCACGACTTCGTGCTGGGGCCCCGGGCGGGCGCGCCCGGCGCCCATCCGCGGCAGCGGACGCGCGCCTCGTGGGTCGCCCGGGGCAACGTGCTCGTGGTCCTGGCTGTGGTCGTCCTCGGCCTGGCCCTGCGCGGGTAGCCCCGGCCGCCGGCCGGTCGCAGGGCGGCTATGACCCCCGTCATAGGCGCGGCGGGATTGTCCGGCTACGCTTGGTGGCGAGGAGGAGCGAGCCATGGTCAGGTGCAATTGCCACGGCGCTGAGCGAGCCGGTATGATCTCCGGTGACACGACGATCGCCGAGCTCCTCGCCGCCCACCCGGCGCTGATGGACGTCCTCGCTGATTTTCATCCGCACCTCGCGCAGTTCAGAAACCGCGCGCGTCTCCTCATGATGGCGCCGCGCGTCAGCGTGGCGCAGGCGGCGGGGATGGCCAGCGTGCCGCCCGGCGAGCTGCTGGCGGCGCTCCGTCGAGCAGTGGGCGCGGGAACGCCGGGTCTGGAGGAGAGGGCGGCGCCCGCGCCGAGCCCGGCGGTGGGGCCTCCGCCCGTTCTCGCCGGTCGTCGCACGGTGCACCTCGACGCGCGGGAAGATATTCGGCGTGGCGTCGAGCCCTTCGCCCGCATCATGGCGGCGGTGAAGGGGCTCCAGGAAGAGGACGTTCTGGTTCTCCGCGCGCCGTTCGAGCCCATCCCCCTCTACGAGGTCCTCGGCCGGCGCGGGCTCGCTCACTGGACGGAGCGCCGGGCCCCCGACGACTGGGCGGTGTGGTTCTATCGCGAGACCGGAGACGGAGGCGCGGCGCCAACGGATCTTGAGCCGGCGACCCCAGCGTCGGGAGCCAGCGTGCTCGACGTCCGGGGCCTCGAGCCCCCGCTACCCATGGTTCGCGTCCTCGAGCGCCTGGACGGCCTGGAACCTGGCCAGGAGTTGCTGGTGATCCACGAACGGCGGCCGGTGTTTCTCTACCCGCAACTCGATGAGCGCGGCTTCGTCTATGAGACCCGAGAGGCCGGGCCGGGGCGTGTCGAGATCCTGATCCGGCGCGACCGTGGATCCCCGGTTGCCCGGGGATGAGCCGGGCACTGGCCGGGCGCGCCCCGTCGGCCCCGACGCTCCCGCTGACGTATCTGGTGACAGCGGCCGCGGCGTTCGTCGTGGCCGCGTTGGCCGTGCCATGGCTCGGCACCGAGCTGGCCGGCCACTACTATCACCCGCGGCTCCTGGCCCTCGCCCACACGGCGACGCTCGGGTGGGTCACGCTGACGATCATGGGGGCAAGCTACCAGCTCATCCCCATCGTGCTCGAGCGTGAGGTCTGGAGCGAGCGGTTGGCGCGCTGGCAGCTCGCGTTCCTCGTCGCGGGCATCGTGGGGATGGTCGGGCACTTCGCCATTGGCCGGTGGTCGGGTCTCGTGTGGGGGGCCGGCCTCGTCGCGCTGGGGATCGGGCTGCACCTCGTCAACGTGGCCCTCACCGTGCGCGGGCTCGGGCGCTGGACCTTCACGGCGCGCCTGGTGGCGCTGGCTCTGGTGGGTCTGGCCCTGACCGCGCTGTTCGGGCTGGCCCTCGGCATCGACAAGCTCTGGAAGTTCCTGCCCGGTGCGCTGTTCGCGAACCTGCATGCCCACATTCATCTGGCGCTGCTCGGCTGGGTCCTGCCGATGGTGATCGGCGTGGCAGCCCGCGTGTACCCGATGTTCCTCCTCGCTCGCGAGCCAGACGGCTGGGTGGGCCACGCGCAATTCTGGGGCCTTGCCCTGGGTGTGCCGCTGCTCGTCGCCGGTCTCCTGATCGAGCGCACGGCTCCGGCCGTCGCCGGGGCCCTCCTCGTGACGGCCGCGGTCGCCGGTCACCTGGCGTGGGTCGGCGAGATGGTCTGGCGTCGCAAACGTCCGAGCCTCGACTGGGGGCTGCGCTTCGTGCTAACGGGCGCCACATTCCTGCCCGCGGCAGCCGGGCTGGGCCTCGGCTTCGCCGCTGATCTCTGGTCGGGACCGCGGCTGGGGCTCGGCTACGCGATCCTGGCGCTGGGCGGCTGGGTGTCGCTCACGATCGTGGGAATGATGCTGAAGATCGTGCCCTTCCTCGTCTGGTACCGTGCCTACGGCCCGCACGTGGGACGGCGGCCAGTGCCGACCCTGGCCGAGCTGGGCTGGCCGGCAGGCGAGGGCGCCGCTTACGTGCTGCTCACAACGGGGCTGGCCGCGCTCGCGATCGGCACGATCAGCGGGCGAGCCTCGGCGATCACGGGTGCCGGGTTGCTCGTCGCCGCCGGGGCGCTGGCCTTCGGCCTCGTGCTGATCCGGGTGCTGGGGCACTTGCGATCGTTGGCCCACACCGCCCCGGCGCCCCAGGCGCGCGCGTCGTGAGCGGCTTCGATCGCGCACCGTTCATCGTGGTCTGGGAGACGACCCGGGCCTGCGCCCTGGCGTGCGTGCACTGCCGCGCCGAGGCCATGCCCCGCCGCGATCCCGACGAGCTCACGACCGCGGAGGCGCGCCAGCTGATCGACCGCGTCCGGGGGTTCGGCGATCCCCCTCCGGTCTTCGTGCTCAGCGGCGGCGATCCCCTCCGGCGACCCGACATCGTGGAGCTTGTCGCCTACGCTGCCGCCCGGGGCCTCAGCGTCTCCCTCACGCCGAGCGGCACCGCCGCCGTCACCGAGGCCAGGCTCGAGGCGCTCCGTGACGCCGGGCTCGCCCGCCTGGCGGTGAGCCTCGATGGGGCGACGGCCGGCGTCCACGACGCCTTCCGGGGCGTGGCCGGCTCCTACCGACACACGACGCGGATCATCGAGCGGGCACGTACGCTGGGGCTGGCCCTGCAGATCAACACGACGGTCTGCCGGCAAACGGTCGCCGATCTGCCCGCGCTGGCCGCGCAGATGGAGGCCTTCGGCGTCGTGCTGTGGGCGCTCTTCTTCCTGATCCCGGTGGGACGCGCCCAGGCCGGCGAGGCGCTGGCGGCCGACGAGATCGAGCGAGTGCTGGCCTGGGCCGCCGACGTCGCCGCCCGGGCGCCCTTCGGCGTCAAGACCACCGAGGCCCCGCACTACCACCGTGTGCTGGCCCAACGGGGGGCCGGGCGGCGGCCCCGGGCGCTGGCCCGGCCCGATCACATCGGGCGCGCCGGGCGCGCCGTCACCGACGGAAACGGATTCGTCTTCATCGACCACGTCGGCGCCATCTGTCCGAGTGGGTTCCTTCCACTGCCCGCCGGCAACGTGCGCCGGGACGATCTCGTCGCCGTGTACCGGGAGCACCCGATGTTCCGCGCGCTGCGTGACCCGACCCAGCTCGAGGGACGCTGCGGCCATTGCGAGTTCCGCGAGCCCTGCGGCGGCTCGCGGGCCCGGGCCTGGGCGGCTACCGGGGATCCGCTGGCCGAAGATCCGGGCTGCGCGTACATTCCGCCTGCGCCCTCGGCCATACCGGTGCTGGCCGGCGGCTCCGACGCGACTTTGGCCGTCAGCCGGGACGACGTGGTCCTGGCGCTCAGGACGGTCTTCGATCCCGAGCTGGGCCTCTCGGTCGTCGATCTCGGGCTGATCTACGGAATCGGGATCGAGGGCGGTCGAGTCACTATCGCGATGACGCTGACCGCTCCCGGCTGCCCGATCCACGACGTCATGTCGGAGTGGGTCCGCGAAGCGGTCAGGAAGGTCCCCGGGGTGACGCACGCCAGCGTGACCCTCACCTTCGATCCTCCGTGGACCCCGGAGCGCATGGCCGTTCAGGGGTAAGCCGGCCGCGGGCTCAACGGGCGTCGGCCAGGTCGGCCGCCCCCGCGAGAGACAGGGCGAGCCCCCGAAGCACCACCGCGGCGCAGCCGGACGAGGCGTCTGGCCCCATCGCCGCCGTCAGGGCGTCGAACTCGTGGGCCAGCGCCTCCTGGGCTCCCTCGTCGAGCACGGTGTCGGCCAGCTGGAACAGGATGTCGTCCTCCTTGGCGATGTGGGCCCGCAGCAGGTCGATGTAGCGCCGCGCCGCCGCCGCGCGCGATCGGGGCTCGCCGTCGGCCATGGTCTGCAGGAGCGCGCGGCCCTCGTCGTGCTCCTCCAGCATTACGGCGATCGGGCCACCGCCTTCCGCCGACAGCCCGGCCTTCACCATGGCGGGGAACAGCGCGTGCTCCTCCTTGGCGTGGTGGTTCCGGTCGGCGAAGGTGCGGAACCACGCGATCACCCCGGCCCACCAGCCCGCGGGGACCGGGCGGCTCCGCTCCACGCGCTCCGCCGCGGCCTCCAGCAGGTCGAGGGCCCGGCAAATCAACAGGTGTTCCTCGTGCAGCGTCCGGGTCGCGGTATTCATACTCGCCGCTGTCTGACCCGATCGGTCTCCGTGGCCGTGCTCTCAGGCGGCAACGGGCTCCCCGTAGGGGACGAGCACGATGGGAATGGGCGTCGCGCGGGCCACCCGCTCGGCCACGCTGCCGCGCAGCGCCCGCATGATGCCCCGCCGGTGATGGGTCGCCATGGCGATGAGGTCGGCGTCGGCCCCCTCGGCCTCCTCGACGATCTGGGTGGCGGAATCACCGAACCGGACGACCTGGTCCACGGGAACCCCCTGGAGTCCGCGAGCAATCTGATCGAGGTAGTCTCGCGCCGCATTCTCGATCCGCGCGCTCTCCTGATCGGCGTAGGCAATGATGCGATCATCGTCGGCGAAGACCAGGGGCGGCGGCTCGGCCACGCGCACGAGCCGGAGCCGGGCCTGATGGGTGCGGGCCAGATCGGCGGCGGTCTCGAGGATGGATTCGCTACCCGGCGTGCCGTCGAGCGGCACCACGATCGTGCGCACGCCGTCGTGAGGCCAGCGGACTCCGGCCGGCCGCCGCTCGGTGGCCGGCAAGGCCAGGCATTCCTGCCGGCACGGTCTCAGCAAGGGCAGCGTTCGCCAGAGTGTGCACCGCACAACCTCCGGCCCTGGCCGGCCGAGTACCTCGGCCAGCGCCGCCCGGTGGGCGTTCACGGTGATCCGAGCCAGGGCGCCCTCCCGCGGACAACGCAGTAGCCAGGCTCGACGCCAGTGGGACAGGCTGGCGACCGCGACCGGCGTGACCACGAACGCGAGGGCCAAGAGGACGAGGGCCAGCAGCACGAGCCAGAAATTCATGGGGTGCCTCCTTTACTGGCGTACCGGCGCTGCGCCGTCAGACCGATTTTTCCATCTGGACCACCGGCCCGTGCCGGAGGCCCAGGCCCGTCCCACCCCCAGGCCGCGGTACCGAGGATCGAGCCCGATGAGTCGGTGAGCTCGACGGGGCGTACGGTGATGGTCGTGCGATCCATGGCTATCTCGTCTCAGGCCACCGCGGCGGCCTGCCGCTTGCGGAAGCGCTGCAGTCCCAGCAGGGCCGCGCCCAGCGCGGTGGTGAATTGCGGCTCGTCGGGGACGTTGACGGGGACGCCCAGCTTGTCGCGGAGGGCCTGGACCATGCCCTCCTGGCGGGCCACTCCGCCGATGAAGGTGACCTCACCGTCGAGGCCCACGCGCTTGAGCAGGGCCAGGGCCCGGTCGGCCAGCGAGTTGTGGATGCCCCGCAGGATGTTCTCTACGCCGACCCCCTCCGAGACGTGGTTGATGATCTCCGACTCGGCGAGCACGGCGCAGACGCTGGAGATCGGCTGCGGCCGCGCGGCGTGCAGGGACAGCCGGCCAATATCGGGCACGGCGACCTCCAGGTACTTCGCCGCCCGCTCGAGGAAGCCGCCCGAGCCGGCCGCGCACTTCTCGTTCATGTGGAACTCCTTTACCTTACCGCCCTCGCGGAGCTTGATGGCACGGGAGCACTGAGCCCCGATATCGAGCACGTACCGGGTAGACGGGAACACCGCGGCCGCGCCCCGGGCACCGCAGGTGAGGTCGGTGATCTGGATGTCGCGGGCGGCGACGGCATACCGCCCGAGCCCGGTGGTCGCCACGTAGGCCACCGCCGCGACGCCGGTCGCGGCGTCGGCCAGGCTCGCGGCCAGCGCCTCACCGGCCACCTGCTCGAAATCGGCCTTGGTTCGTACCTGGGCTCGTCCGCGCCGGACGCCCCCGGCGTCGACGAGCACGCACTTGGTCGTTCCCGCCCCGATGTCGATCCCGGCGACGAGCATGGTCAGGCCCCCCGGGGTGAGGCGGCGGCGAGCCCGACAGAGGCCTCCGCCCGCTCCAGGGCGAAGAGCGCGGCGCCGAGTGCCCCCATGAAGTGGCCGTCCTCGCTCACGTTGATGGGACGGCCCAGCACGGCTTCCAGGGCGCGCACCATCCCGACGTTGCGCGAGACGCCGCCGGTGAAGGTGACCTCGTCCTCCACGCCCACGCGCCGCACCAGGGCCATCGTCCGCGTGGCGATGGCTTTGTGGACGCCGCCCAGGATGTCCGCGACCGTTTTGCGCTGGGCGAGGTAGGACATGATGTCGGATTCCACGAAGACGGTGCACACCGAGGTCAGGCGCACGGGATTCCTGGCCTCCAGCGCGCGGGGGCCGATCTCGGCGAGCGAAAGGCCGGTGACATCGGCCGCCGCCGACAGGAAGCGCCCGGTACCGGCCGCGCACTTGTCGTTCATGGAAAAGTCAACGACTGAGCCGTCCGCGCTGACCTTGATGGCTTTGGTGTCCTGACCCCCCATGTCGATGACCGTCCGCGTGCGCGGGAACAGGAGGTGGGCCCCACGGGCGTGACAGGTGATCTCGGTGATCTGGGCGTCGCCGAAGGTGACCTTGTAGCGGCCGTAACCGGTGCCCACCACATAGCCGATCGCCTCGCGGCCGAGCCCGGCATTCTCGCAGGCGCGCCGGAAGGCCGTTTCCCCGGCGCGGCTGACATTGGCGCCGGTGTCGATCAGCGAGCGCGCGACGATGTGCCGGGCGCTGTCGACGATCACGGCCTTGGTCTGGGTAGAGCCGACGTCGACTCCGGCACCGAGGATCATGACGGCCTCCTGTCGAGCCTGAGGTGCGGCACGGTGATAGGGCGGAGCAGGCCGGCGTCGAGGATCATCAGGGCCTTGGCCTGCGCCTGACCGACGACCATGAGCCCGCCGGCCAGCGCGGAGGCCGCCCGCGCAGCTTCGGGCATGGCCAACCCGATCGCGGCCAGGACGAGCGGGGCGACGTAGCCGCCGAGCACGACCTCGACGGCGGCCCGGCCCTGGCGAAGCGCACGGGTGGCCGTGAGCGATGCTGTGTCGTCGTGCCAGGTCACGTAGCCCAACCAGACAATGCCGGCGCCCGACGCGAGCGCGAGCAGCGAGAAGAGCCGGGCCCCGCTCGGCGTACCGCCCGCCACGACCTCGACGAGCGTGAGCAGCCCCGTGCCCGAGACGAGCGCCGACACGAGACAGACCACGGGCATGATGGAGGGATCCCAGGCAGGGACGGCGCGGGCCGAGCGCAGGATGAATCCCTGGGCCAGGACGAGGGTACACGCGGCGAGGGCGCTGAGCAGGCGCTGGCCGGAGCCGGGAAAGAGAAACTCGCCGGGGGCGAGCATCAGGAAGGCGCCGCCCGCCCACAGCTCGCGCGACATCCACGAGGTAGCGATGCGCGTGAGCACGCGCGGGCCGCGCAAGGGCCGGCCGGCCTCGGCGGCCACGGCCAGGAAGCCGGCGAGCACCAGTGCCGGGCCCAGCCACGACGCCAGGGCGAGGGAAGGCCCCGCCCGGAAGTCGGCCGTGACGGCAGCCGCCAGGTAGAAACCGGCCCCGAGACCACCGCCAGCGAAGTTGGCGACGGCCAGGCGGCCCCAGAGCTGCTGGCGCTGGGCCGGGATGAGCGTGGCGGGGGCCAGGGCGCCGAGGCTCGTCATGGCTCACTCCACCACGTAGAAGACCGAGGGTTGCGTTCCACACTCGGGCAGGAGCGGTACGGCGCGGCCGTCGCGGGCCACCCGGGCCACACGGCTGGTCGGGTCGTCGAGGTCACCGAAGAGGATGGCCTCCGCGATACAGGCCACGGCGCACATCGGCGTGGCCTCAGCGTCCAGGCCGGGACGCAGGCCGCGCGCGCGGCCGGCATCCACGCGCTCCTGGCAGAACGTGCACTTGGTCATCACGCCGCGTCGCTCGGGGTGCGCCGTCGCAGCCTCGGGGGCGGTGGGCACGGCGAAGTAGCCTGGAGTGTTATGCATCAGGTGACGGGCGTGATACGGGCAGGCCACCGCGCAGTACCCACAGCCTACGCAGGCGTCGTAGGCCACCCACACGATGCCGTCGTCGCGCTGGCGGGAGGCACCCGTCGGGCAGACCGGCACGCACGGCGGCTCGGCGCAGTGCATGCACTGCATGGGCAGGAAGATCCGCCGCACCTGGGGGTACTCACCGACCTCGCAGTCGGCGACGAAGCGCCACTGATACCCCGCGGGCAGGCCGTGCTCCTGCTTGCAGGCGATCGTGCACGTCTGACAGCCCACGCAGCGGCGGAGGTCGATCACCATGCCCCAGCGCATCAGCGCGCCTTCCGAACCGCCACGGGGACGAGATCGGCGCCGCTGCCGGTGGCGTCCGTCAGCGTCAGGTCCATGGCCGCGACCTCGTTGAGGTTGGGCATGCCCAGCTCACGCGCGAACGGCGTGGCCCAGTGCCCGAACTGCTGGAGGACGACGACCACGTCGGGCCTGACGCCTTCGCGGAGGATGGCTCGTCCCCGCGTAGTGCCGGTCGGCGACTGGATCTCGACGAGATCGCCCTCGGCGATGCCCAGGCGCGTGGCGGCCCCCCGGTTGAGCATCACGCCGAAATGACCGCTGACGTGGCGGGCCACCTCGGCCAGGATGGGCAGCGAGACATTGGCGCCCCACGAGTACTGCATGCTTCGGCTGGTCAGCAGCCAGAAGGGGAACTCGTCGGGGCTCTGCCCGTGGGCGGTGGCCGTCTGGCTCCAGATCCGGGGGAAGTCCTTCCACGCCGGCAGCGCCTGGTACTCGTCGAGCTGGACGTCCCACCACGTGATGCCGCGCTCGTGCAGGCGCGCCCCCAGCTCCTGGCCAAGCCGCTTGATCCGCTCCTGGTAGGGCAGCTCGTAGCGCAGTCCCCGGGCTGCCATGGCCCCATGCAGGTAGTACTGCCTCTGGGGGAACGGCACGAAGAAGGCCCCGTGCCGCTTGAACCAGGCGAGGTCGTGCTCGACGGCGCCCTGGGTGAGCGCGTGCGTGGCGGCCCGGCACACACGATCCCAGATCGCCTCGGCCGACGGCTTCTCGCCCGCCTTGAAGGCGTAATCGTGGAGTGGGCCGGCCAGGGGCACCGTGGTGCCGGCCCCGCGGTTGAGCGCTGCCAGGTAAGCGTCGAGAAGACCCGTCCGCGCGGCCAGCTCGGTGGCGATGTCGGTGAGATCGCGCGTGTGGCACGGCGATGGCGCCACCGGCTGGCGGAGCGCCCAGCCCGTGTGCTCCCAGTACTGCTCGATGTACTTGGTGCCGCCGACGCGATAGAGCTGGAGCGACTCCAGGTCGGTGGCCTCCGGCAGCAGGAGATCGGCGTACCAGTTGGTCTCGTCCTGCGTATAGGCGAAGGCCGCGATGAACGGGAAGCGCTCGAGCGCGCGCTCGATCCGCCCGGTCTCCCAGTTCGAGATGGCCGGGTTGCTGCGATAGATGATCCACACCTCGGGCACGGTCGGAGCCGGCCACGGTTCGGGCGGCTGCTCCATGAAAAGCCAGGGCAGGTGCGCGGGCCCGAGCGCGGCCGACCATGGCGAGTCGTCCGCGAGCGGCACCAGCGTACGGTAGGCATTGCGGATGTGGGGGGAGGCCTGCCAGCGATCCCGGCTCGTGTCGTTGAGGGGCTGCGCCATGAAGCCATCGGGCCCCGGCCGCACGGAGTCGAGCCGGTTCCGGGCGGGACGGTTGAGCCTCACCGTGGTGCCGAGAATGCCGCCGGGCACCTCCAGCGCCCCGACCAGGGCCGCCAGCACGGTGCGCGCCCAGCAGCACTCGTAGCCACCCCAACCATTGGTGACGGTCTTGCCGAGCAGGATGGCCACCGGGCGATAGGGATAGGTGGTGCCCTCGATCTCGATGCTGGCGCCGACCCTGGCGTGGGCAAGGTACTCGCCGGCGAGACGGCGGATCGCGGCCGCCGGCACGTCGGCGATCGCCGCGGCCCACTCCGGGGTGTACTCCCTCACGTGCTCCCGCAGGTGGGCGAAGGCCGGCCGGACCCGCTCGCACACGCTGCGGGTCGCCCCATCGGGGCCTACCTCCAGCCCCGCCGCGATGAACTCCCCGTCGAGGGCCGGTCGAGAGCACGCCCGGTCGTCGAAGGGCACCGGCCGCTCACGGTTCTCGTCCCACACCAGTGGCTTGCGGGTGTAGGGATCGCGCAGGTAATAGCCACCGGGTCCGACGAGGTAGGCCGACGCCGTCATCCGCTCGAGGAACGGGACGTCGCAGACAGTGCGCCAGTCGTGCTCATGGAGGATCACGTGCAGGAGGGCGAAGAGCACGGCGGCGTCGGTCTTGGGGCGGATGGGCACCCACTCGGCGGCGCCGGCGCCGGTGATCGACAGGTGCGGCTCGAGCTGCACCCACCTCATCCCGCGGGCCCGCGCCGCGGCGTGGCGGTGCACGCCAGTGACCCCGCCCGAGGCGTCGCCGTTGTAGCCGAAGGACAGCACGAAGCCGCAGCGGGGCGTGTCGGCGGCCACCGTGAAAGCGCGATGCCAGAACTCCCCGTAGAGGTGCTCGGAGTGGTAGCACTTGACACCCTGGCCGCTGCCGATTCCCTGGTCGATCGGCCCCCAGGCCGCCAGGAAGGCCGCGAAGGTTCCCAGGTACGCGGGGGCGATGCCGCCCGAGCCGAGGGTGACGGCCAGCCGGGGATAACCGGCCTCGTCGACGAGCCCCTTGGCGCGGATCGCACCCAGGCGCTGGGCCAGGAGGTCCAGCGCCTCCTCCCAGGAGATCGGGGTCCAGCCGGGTGACTCGTCCCGGCCCTTACGGGGATTGGTGCGCTTGAGCGGGGTCCTCACCCGGGCCGGGTTGTAGAGCTTCTGGACGAGCCCGTAGGCCCGCACGCATACCTTGCCGCCGGCCGGATGCTCGGCGGCCAGGTCGGCGTTGGGCTCGACGCCGACGGCCACGCCGTCCCGCACCACGACTTTCAAGAGGTCCGGTCCGGCCACGCACTGGTAGCAGTAGACCGGGATCTTCTCGACCATTGGCGCCGGCGGGCGGTCCGTCATGGCTGCTTCAGGAAGCCGCCGCGCCGACGAGCTTCCGGTGCTCGAGGGCCTCGAAGAAGGCGTCGATCCGGTTGCGCAGCTGGGCCTCGGCGTAGTAACGGGGATCTTCGAGGTCGGACTCGACCAGAAGGGTGGGCACCCCCAACTCCCGGGTGAAGTAATCGCGCATGTCGCCCTGCCCGGCCGAGAACAGGCGGCAGGACTTGATCGAGTGGATGACCAGGGCGTCGGCCTCCCACTCCTCGACGTAGCGCCGGATCTGGTCGTAGCGCGCGGTGATGGAGCGGTTGGTGAGGTTCTCGTACAGCATCTGCTCGGCGATGGATTCCAGCGGCCGCCGCGGGTCGTGGCGGAAGCCCCATTCCCAGATGCCGCCCACCGTGGAGTACGTGGACTGCACGGCCACGGCCCCCCACCTGGTGAAGAGGTTTCGGAAGCTCTTGTAGTACGGGTAGGGAGGCGGCCCCTCGACGACGGTGCGGAAGCGCTCCTGGCTGAGCGGCCCTAGCTTCTGGCTGACCAGGCCCTCGAACTCGGTCACCGCCTCGTCGAAAAAGTGTGCAGCCTCCGGCGTGCCGCGGAGCACGTTGATGGGGCCCATCATGTTGATGGAGTCGAAGTACGCATCGAAGGGGGCGGGGTGGTGCCGGGTGAGGTGCTTGCAGCGAGCATAACCGGCCTCGGCGCGGGCGGCGTGCGCGAGGATCTCGCGCAAATAGTCGATGTCGAACTTCCGGCCGGTGATCGATTCGCACAGCCCGATCAGCTCCTCGAGCTGGCTCACCACGTAACGGACGTCGGCCGGGTTGGGCTCGGCGGTCCGCACGAAGGGGACGTCGAGGACGAAGAGCCGGGAGCCCGAGAGGTCGGCGAGGTGCTCGAACCACTTCACGTAGACGTTGCAGCCTACGTAATTGCACACGGTGATCGTGGGAAAGGGGATGGGCGTGCCGGGTCCCATCCCGCCGTCCAGGAACAATCCGATGTCGGCTTTCACGTAGGCGCAGTTGTCGGAGGAGTAGCCGACCTGCTCGGCCTTGAGGATCAGCGGCAACGACTTCTTGCGGATGGCGTTCTGCAGAGCGGTCACCTCGGGAAACATGGGCAGGACGTGACAGGCCCGCAAGAGCTCCACGCAATTGCCGGAGATCATCAGGGCGCCGGTGGGCACGCCTTCGGCTTCGGCGCGCCCCAGCTCGCCCATCCAGGCGGCCATCAGCTGCCGGGACCGCTCGTGGACCCGTCCCTGGTACTGCCGTTCCGTGACTGCATCGGCCATGCGGGCCTCCCGAATCAGTCGAAGAGCATGGACTCCACAAACGTTTCGATCTCGTTGCGGGTCCGCTCGAAGGTCCACATCTTCTCCTCGAACTCGACGACGAGATGCGGGATGCCGGCCCGCTCCAGGCCCTGCTTCATGAGCACGTAGTCGAAGAGGGCCGGCTCGCAGAACTTGGCCGGCGTGAAGACGACCGCGTCCGCCCGCGCCCGGCGGACCTTCTCGATGAGCCCCGCCGACCGGTGCTGCCGCCCCTCGTGCCGGGTGGACGCGGGCACCGCCTGATTCACGTAGGCGGCAGCCAACCGCTCGAAGGGGTCGCCGTCGGTCGCCACATCGGCGCTGAACCAGCGCCAGCCGAGCAGGAGATCGTCCTCGACGACATAGCAGCCAGCTTCCTCCAATACCTCGAGCAAGCCGAGCGGCGGCTGCTCACAGAACGCGCCCTCGACGACGACCCGCATGCGGTCATGCCGGCGGGCGGTGCGGACGGACAGAGCGGCCAGCAGCGTGTCGAGCCAGTCCACGCTCTCCTCGGGCAGCGCCAGCGTGGCGGCCCGCAGCACCAGGTAGAGCTCCACGGTCGAGAGCTTCTCGGGGTCGGCGATCCGGAGCGCATAGAGGGCACGCAACCGGCTGCGCAGGGCGTTGTACGTGTCGATCGACTTGGCGAGCGCCCCGTCCGTTACGGCAAGTCCGAAGGCCCCGGCGATCCCGCCGGCCAGGCGCCGGAGCTCGTCGGTGAGGTAGCCGACGACGAGGGGCGAGGTCGAGTTCTGGGGCAGGTGGAGATACTCCACGAAGGCCTCGGGGAAGTTCCGCTTGTAGATGGCGGCGAGGTTGCGTGCCACATCGCAGATATTGGAGAAGACGAAGCCGTCCACGCCCCGCACGAGCCCCTGGAAACCCAGCTCCAGGCTCGACTTGGCGATCGAGCAGACGAAGGACTGAAAGCGCGCGTCGGCGTGGGTCAGCTCGACGGAGGTGCCGCCGCCCAGGAGCGCCAGGGGCAGCATGCCGGCGGCATGGATCACCTCGGCCGGCGCCCACACCGGGTAGCTGGCGACGGCGCGGCCGCCGGGGTGGGCGGTCTTCCACCGCTCGGCGACGACACCCAGCGGCTCGCCGACGATGGCGCGGCAGCGGTCGACAATGGCGTCAACGGTCATGGCCTGGTCCCCGCGCTCGCCACGGCGGCGTCCTCGGTGAGGGGCGAGCGCTCCAGGAAGCCATGGAGAAAAAGCGAGCCCACGGTGCCGGCCAGTGTCCCCATGTCGTCGCTGGCGGTGAGGAAGGGGCGCCGCGCGATGCCGTTGAGCATGCCGAGCAGCAGGTTGGTGGCCGACAGCAGCTCGTCGCCGGCCCGGTCATGCGGATCGAGCTCGCGAAGGATGGCCAAGCCCCGCTGCACGTAACCATTGCGCTTGGCCGCGATCTCGCTACGCCGCGGCTCGGCCAGCAGCTCGGCGTCACGGTTGATGAGCTTGAGCTCGAGGGGATGGTGGAAGCTGAAGTCGAGATGGGTACGGATCAGCGCCAGCAGCTTGGCCTCGGGCGTGCCCGCGCCGCCCAGGGCCCGGTCCAGGCCCGCGTGCAACGTGTCGAGCGCGCGGTCGAGGACGAGAAACAGGATCTCCTCTTTACCCCCCACGTAGTGATAGAGGCCGGCCAGGGACAGCCCGGCGGCACGCGCGATCTCGCGGATCGATGCCGGATGGAAGCCACGGCGGCCGAAGGCCTCCCCCGCCGCCTTCAGGATGTCGCTGTACCGCGTCTCGATGGCCACGCCGAACCTCCCGCCGAACACTTGCTCTACATGCCCGTACGGTAGGCCGTTCAGTGGCCCGTGCGAATCGGCGGCCCGGCTTATTTTTCTGGGCCGTTGGGCCCATTTCTCCGGCTCGGCCGGAGGCCGCTCTCACAGCATGCGGTGGCGGTTGGCGTAGGCGACCGCCTCCAGGCGGCTGTGGACGCCGAGCTTGGCGAGGATGCCCTGCACGTGGTTCTTGACCGTGGCCCGGCTCACGTGCAGGCGCTCCACGATGTCGGTGGTGCGCAGCCCGGAGGCGAGGAGCCTGAGGATCTCGATCTCCCGTCGCGTCAGCGTCTGGGCGGCCGCGTCCTGGCGGCCTGCCGCCGCGGCCAGGCGCTCATGCACGAGGCGCATCATCTCCCGGGCCGCCGTCACCTCGCGAAACAGATACACGATGTCACTTCCGGATCGTCCATTCGGGACGCGCAGGACACTGATGTTGAGCCAGAGGGGGTGTCCGGCCTTCGTGCGAGTGCGCATGTCGAAGTTCTGCACCGACTCGCCCATGCCGAGCAGCGTCCGGACGTGGCAACCCGGGTGGCAGAGCCGGTTGTCGTGCTCGTCATAACCGGCCAGGACGTCGCAGCAGGCCCGGCCGATCACCTCCCGAGCGGGGTAACCGAGCATCTTCTCGGCGGCCCGATTCCAGCGGCGGATGCGTCCGTCCCGGTCGATGACGAACGCTCCATCACCGGCCCGGTCCAGTGCCTGGTCCAGAGCCGTGTCGTCAGAGCCAGCCATGCCTGGCTCCCGAGCACCTGGGCGATGGTCGGGTGCGAGGGCGGGACCAATCTCGCCCGAAGCGACGGTGGGCGACGCTCACCGGACTGCCTCACGCGCCCGTCGGGAGCGCACCTGGCTCTCCGTGAGTCGCATGAGAAAGACGGGGATCTCGGCATGCCGGAGGACGGCCTCGGCGACGGAGCCGAAGAGCAGCCGGCCGAGCCCACTCCGCCCGTGGGTGCTCATCGCGATGAGGTCGGCCTGCACCGTCTTCGCGCACTCCACGATCTCGGTGACGGGATCGCCGTGGCGCACCTGCATGGAAGCGCGGACGCCTTGGCCGGCAAGCTCCTCCATGACTGGCTTGAGGTAGGTCCGGGCCTCGGTGAGCCGCGTCTGGATGTCATCGACCTCGACGTGACGGGAGCTCTCGATGACCCGAGGCGGGTTCGGCTCGACGACACGGAGCAGGATCACTTCCATGTCCAGCGGTCCGGCGATCCGGGTGATGAACGGCAGGATCGCCGCGGACACCTCCGAGCCATCGAGTGGAACGACTGCGCGCTTGTACATTGAAGACCCCCTCGGCCGGTGGTCGGCCGCGTCTTGTCCGTCGTCTGGTAACCCACAGCGCGAGCAACTGCGCTGCCAAGACGAGAGGACCGTGGAATCAACGCCTTGGCGATCGCGTCGGCTGCTCGGGCTGGGGTGGCCGGGTCGCGCTGGGGCTGCCGCGCCCCAGCCCGGGATCCTGGCCGATGTGCAACCCGGCGAATTTCCGGATTTCCACGTGTGGCACCAGGCTTGCTCGTGCTCACCAGGCGATGCATGTCGGCGAGCGAACGAGCCGGGACGCGCAGACGACTGGAGCCTGGGAATCCACCAGTGGTCTCTGCATCGAGCTGATCCGGCGCCACCTGGAGACCCAGGTCGTCGGCTTCCAGATCGACCTCTATCAGGACGTGGATTCGACCAACGCTGTCCTCCGCCGGCGCGCGGAGGCCGGGGCTCGCGAGGGCACGGTGGTCCTGGCCGAGGCGCAACACGCGGGGAAGGGCCGGCGCGGCACATCGTGGTTCTCACCACCCGGGCTCAACCTGTACGCCTCGGTACTGTTCCGGCCGCCGATCGGGCCCAGCGGGGTGCCGGTCTTTTCCTTCATCACCTCGCTGGCGCTCAGCGATGCCATCCGCGCCGAGGGGGTGCCGGCTACGATCAAGTGGCCGAACGACATTCTCATCGAGGGCCGGAAGGTGGCGGGGAGCTTCGGGGCCTTCGCCACGGTGGGCGACCTCGTCGACTACGTGATCCTCGGGGCCGGGGTGAACCTCAACGTCGAGCGCTCCCTCCTCGAGCAGGGGCTGGGGGCCGCGGCCCCGGGAGCGATCTCCGTGCGTGAGGCGGCCGGACGCCCGATCGACCGCAACGACTTCGCCGCCGCCTACCTCAACCTGCTCGAGAAGTGGCTGGATACCTATCGGGTGTCCGGCCCTCCGGCCGTGCTGCACGCCTGGCGGGAGCGCGATGTCCTGGCCGGTCGCTGGGTGGCGGTTCAAGGCGAGGGGGAGCGGTACGAGGGGAGAGTGCTCGGGGCCAACAGCGAAGGGCAACTGGTGGTGCAGGATGCCGCCGACACTCAGCACCGGGTGATCGCCGGCGAGGTCGCAGTCCTGGACTAGGAGACTGATCATGCCCAAACGCATTCTGGTTCCGCTCGACCTGACCCCCGAGTCCCGAAGCGTGCTCCCGCTCGTAGCGGAGATGGCTCGCGGGGGAGGCGCCGCGGTGCGGCTGCTCCACGTGGCCCCGGTTCCCGGCAGCGTCGGTGGCATCGACGGTCGCGTCGTGGCCTATGCGGACCAGGAGACGGAGCGGCTGGAGGCGGAGGCGACGGACTACTTGCGCACGACGGCGAGCGTGGCCGGCCTCGCCGGGGAGATCGTGGTGCGGTTCGGCGAGCCGGCCCACGAGATCGTGCGAGAGGCGGAGGCGTTCGGCGCCGACCTCATCGCGCTGGCGGCCCGCTCCGGCGGCCCGCTGAGCCGCCTGGTCCTCGGCAGCACCTCCGAGCAGGTCTGTCACCGGACCGACGTGCCGGTCATGGTGTACCGGCCTCGCCACGGACGTGCGTGATGCGACAGATTCTCTTCGCCACGGATTTTTCGGCCTGCTCGGAGGAGGCGCGGCGCGTGGCCCGCGACTACGCCTGGCAACTCGGGGCGAGAATCCACCTGCTGCACGTCGTGTGGCCGACCGCCGACCCCACGCCGAAACCTCAGCTGCAAGCCCTGGCCGCCGAATTCGGGTCGGACGTGCCCGTCGTGACAGCCGTCGAGTCCGGCATGCCTGTCGCCGAGCGGATCGTCGATTACGCCGAGCGTCACGCCATCGACCTGATCGTCCTGGGAACGCACGGCCGCACCGGGGTCAGCCGGGTCCTGATCGGGAGCGTTGCCGAGCGCGTGGTGAGGACAGCGCCCTGCCCGGTGCTGACCGTGCCCTGCCGTTTGCGCCGCGGACCCGACGAGGCTCCAGCGGCGGCCCTACCAGCGTACCATTGCCCCGTGTGCGCGCGACCATCGGAGGACCTCATCTGCGAGCCGTGCCGGGCCCGCATCCGCGGCGAGGCGCTGGAGCGCAAGCGGCGGGAGGAGCAGGGGCGATGATCCTCAAACAGTACTTCCTCGGCTGTCTGGCGCATGCCTCCTACATGATCGCCGATGAAGAGACGAAGACGGCGGCGGTGGTCGATCCCCAGCGCGACATCGACGGCTACATCTCGGATGCGGCGGCGCAGGGGCTGCGGATCCGCCACGTGTTCCTGACTCACTTTCATGCCGACTTCCTGGCCGGTCACCTCGAGCTTCGAGACCGGGTCGGCGCCCGGATCTACCTGGGAGCCCGGGCCGACGCCGAATACCCGTTCACGCCGGTCAAGGACGGCGACGTTCTCGAGTTCGGCTCGGTCCGGCTGAAGTTCCTGGAGACGCCGGGGCACACGCCGGAGGGAATTTCCATCGTCGTGTACGACCTGGCCAAGGACCGGCAGAAGCCCAGCGCCGTCCTGACCGGCGACACCCTCTTCATCGGCGATGTCGGTCGCCCCGACCTCATGGCCTCGATGGGCGTCACGGCGGAGGAGCTCGGCAGCATGCTCTACGACTCCCTGCACGACAAGCTGCTCAGGCTTCCGGACGACACGCTGGTCTACCCGGCGCACGGGGCGGGGTCGATGTGCGGCAAGAGCCTGAGCACTGAACGGGTGTCAACCATCGGCCTGCAGCGAACGTACAACTATGCGCTCCATCCGATGAGTCGGGAGGAGTTCGTGAAGCTGGTCACGGCGGACCAGCCCGAGGCGCCCGAGTACTTCTCCTACGACGCCATCCTGAATCGCCAGGAACGAGCGACGCTGGAGAAGAGCCTGCAGCGTGCTCTGGCGCCGCTCACGCTGGACGAGGTCCTGCGCGCCCAGGCCGCCCGGACCCAGATCCTGGACGCTCGTGATCCGGCTGATTTCGCCGGCGCGCATCTGGCGAACGCACTCAACATCGGCCTCGGTGGCCGGTACGCCAGCTGGGCGGGAACCCTGCTGGATCGCCAGCGGCCAATCGTGATCGTCGCCGAGCCCGGCCGCGAAGCGGAAGCCGCCCTGCGCCTCGGGCGCATCGGCTTCGACCACGTGACCGGCTACCTGGAGGGCGGCATGCAGGCCCTCGACGGACACGCGGAGCTGATCCGCCGGACCGAGCGGGTGACAGCCGGCACGCTCGCCGAGCAGCTGGCGTCCGGGGATCCCCCCGCCGTGGTGGACGTCCGCACCGAAACCGAGTGGAAAGGGGGGCGCATCAGCGGCAGCCTGAACGTCCCCCTGAACCATCTTCGAGCCCGCGCGCGCGAGCTTCCCCGCAACGAGACGATCGTGGTCTATTGCCAGACGGGCTATCGTTCGTCGATCGCCACAAGCATCCTCGAGCAAGAGGGGTTCGTTCGGGTGGTAGACCTGGTCGGGGGATTCGCCGCCTGGGAGCAGCAGGGAGTCCCAAGGGGCGCCGGGAGGTCGGCACATGTATGACGCGATCTTCGTCACGCCGTGGCCGTGGTGGGTGGCCGGCCCGGCCATCGGGCTGGTCGTCATCAGCCTGGCCTGGGTAACGGGAAAGCCCCTGGGCGTGTCAACCGGCTACGGCTCGATCTGTGCGCTCACGTCGCGGCTGCCGTTCTTCCAGCAGCCCGAGTACGGAGGACGCTGGCGGATCGCCTTCATCCTGGGCCTGCCGATCGGCGGCCTCGTGGCCACCACGCTGGCCGGGCCGTTCACCCCCACCATGGCCTACGGCGCGCTGGACGCGTTGACCCACGGCTCACTCATCCTCAAGGGGACGGTGCTCTTCACGGGTGGGCTCCTCATCGGTGCCGGCGCGCGCTGGGCCGGGGGCTGTCCGAGCGGGCACAGCATCGTCGGCATCGCCCAGGGCGCGCTCTCCAGCCTCGTCGCCACGGTTGCGTTCATGGTGGGGGGCGTGGTGATCTACACCTTGCTGCTCGCCCTGCTCGGGGACTGAGGCATGCCCACGCTGGCATTCACCCTGTTCGGGGTTGGCTTCGGATTCGTCCTGTCGCGGGCGCGCGTGACAGACTACGACGTGATCGCGGCGATGTTCCGCCTGGCCGATTTTCACCTCTTCGGCGTCATCGGCTCAGCCATCGCCACGGCGGCCCTGGGATTCTGGCTCTTGCGTCGCGCCGGAAATACGACGGTCGCGGGCACCCCGATCGAGCTCAGACCCAAGCCGTGGCAGCGCGGCGCGATCTGGGGCGGGCTGCTGCTCGGGACCGGGTGGGCCCTCAGTGGAGCCTGCCCGGGAACCTCGCTGGTGCAACTCGGGGAAGGCAAGATCGTCGCGCTCTTCACCGTCGCCGGCATCCTTCTCGGCACGTACCTGTACGGCTGGGTCCGGTCCACGCTGAGCCGGCCACCGATCACCCGCCAGGCACCCATGGCGGCGCGGTAGGCGACGCTCAGCTCGACGGCCGAGCCCAGCCCGCACCTGGCGAGCGGGATCGTACCCGGGGTGCCTGCGCATCACCGATGGGGCGTGCCTGGGACAGGCCTCGAACGGCACCTGGTCCACGGCTCGCCAAATCCAGTACTTGCAGTCTGGCACTTCTGTTGCTCTGATGTGCCCGGAGGTTGTCATGCAAACTGCGACGTTCTATCGCGCCGTGATGGGGGCAAGTTCCGGCCGCAGTCGTGAGGAGGCCAAGCGCGTGACGGCGGCGGTCTTCCACGCGCTGCGCGACCGGCTGACGCCCCAAGAGGCCGATCAGCTGGCCGCCCAGCTCCCCGGCGAGCTGAAGGAGGTCTGGCAGGCCGGGGAGCGGACCGAACGAAAGCCCGTGAAGCTGCATCGCCAGGCCTTTTACCAGCGCGTAATGAAGGAGGCCGGCCTGAGCTCGACGCGACAAGCGCGCTGGATGACCCTGGCCGTATTCGGTGCGCTCAAGGAATCGCTGTCACCCGGCGAGGCCGAGGATGTCCTCGCCCAGCTCCCCAAGGACCTGAAGGAGTTGTGGGCGGAGGGCCAGGTCTCTGCGTGACCGAAGGGCCTGATGCTCGTCAAGGACGTCATGCGGTCGAAGGTCGTCACGGTGACGCCACGCACCGCGCTCGCGGAGGCCATGCGTCTGGTCGGCCAGCGCGGCGTTCGTCACTTGCCGGTGGTCGCCGGCAACGACCTCGTCGGCATCGTGTCCGACCGCGACCTGAAACGGGCAATGGCGTCGCCGGCCACCGGGCTGGCCCGGGCCGAGCTCAACTTCCTGCTGGAGAGGCTCACCGTGGAGGAGATCATGACGCGGGCGGTGATCACGATCGGCCCGGGCTTCGCCGCCGAGGATGCGGCGCGGGTCATGGTCACCGAGAAAATCAGCGCCCTGCCGGTGACGGACGCTGGTCGCCTCGTCGGCATCGTGACCGAGACCGACGTCCTCGACCTCTTCATCCGGGCGCTGGGCGCCAGCGAGCCATCGAGCCGCCTGGACGTGATGCTCACCGGCCAGCCCCCTGGCCTCGGCCAGGTCGTGGAGGCCGTGGAGGGAACCGGGGCTCCGATTTCGAGTATCGTGACACTGCGCAACCGTGAAGGGCTGCAGGAGGCGATCGTTCGGATCGCGACGATCCATCCGGGCCGCGCCGTCACCGCGCTCGCGGCGGCGGGGTATTCCGTGCGCGACGGCTATCGCAATCCGGCCTGACGCTGGTCTCGCCGCCCAGGGGCCGGCATGGACATCGCCGCGAGGCTGAGTGGGGGAGGGGTTGTGGCGGACGAATGTTCAGATCGTCTTCGGCTGTTGGCGGCCCGTGGGTTGTCGCCGCGCGGTAAAGACGATCTCGACGATGCCCTGCTCGATCTTGTGCTGCTCGACATCGCTGCAACGACGGATGAGATCGAGCATGCGGGAGTTGTCGGCCAGAACATAGGCGACGAAGCGGCGGATGCCCCGGTCGGCAGCGGCCGCGAGCACGCTCTGGAACAGGATCGTCCCCAGTCCGCGGTTCTGCCAGCCGTCCTGGACGACGAATGCCACCTCGGCGGTGTCCTCGCGGTCGGTCGGCTCGTAACGCCCCACGGCGGCAAGCTCGAGACCGTCCAGTCCGGCATGCTCGGCGACGAGGGCCAGGCGGCGCCGATAGTCCACAGTGGCCAGGAGTTTGGCCCAGTCGGGCGGCAGGCGCTGCATCACCGTGAAGAACCGCTGATACGCCGTGTGACGACTGAGGCGGTCGTAGAACTCGATGAGGCCCGCCTGGTCGTCGGGGCGAATGGGCCGGAGCTGGATACGCGTGCCATCTCTGAGTGTCACGAGGCGCTCGAGTTCGCGCGGGTAGCCGGTCAGGTTGGCCGCCCTCGACGTCATGCTGCGCACGATTGTCGCAGGGTTCCCAGCCCCGCGCCATCTGAGAGGAGGCTCAGGCCGATGGAGCGCAATCCACGCACAACGACGGAGGCGATCCAGTGATGTGGCGAGCGAGCATAGTAGGGCTCTGGCTGCTGCTGTTGGCCTCGACAGCCCAGGCGCAGGAGCGAGAGGCCGCTGTGGCCGAAGGCGAGCGGCTCTTCCGTGTCCAGGGGTGCTATGGCTGCCACACCGTGGGCCGCTTCGGCACGCCGATCGGGCCAGACCTTTCCCGCGTCGGCTTCAAGTACTCGAAAGAGTATCTCGTCCGCTGGCTCAGCGATCCCGCGGCCCAGCGTCCCAGCGCTCATATGCCCAAGCTCGAGCTCGACCCGGCCGAGATCGAGGCGCTGGCTGCGTACCTGGCCACGCGACGGTGAGCGATCGCCCAACCGAAACCCGTTCCCTCGCCCCCTTCTTCGATCCGCAGTGCGTCGCCGTCATCGGGGCGTCGCGGAACCCGGCGAAGGTCGGCGGCAGCGTGCTGGCCAATCTCCTGTCGGCGGGATTCTCCGGGCAGATCGTGCCGGTCAACACGCGGGCCCAGACCGTGCAGGGGCTGGCCGCCGTGCCTTCTGTTCTCGCCATCGACGGGCCCGTGGATCTTGCCGTCATCACGGTGCCGGCGCCATACGTTCTGGCCGCCCTGAAGGAGTGCGTGGCCAAGCGCATCGCCGGCGCCATCGTCATCTCGGCCGGATTTCGTGAGATCGCAGACGATGGCCCGAGCCGTGAAGCGGAGCTGCGGGCCTGGCTGCGCGACCAGCCGATTCGGCTCCTGGGACCCAACTGCCTGGGCTGGATCCGGCCGGCGCGCCGGCTCAATGCCACCTTTGCCCCCGGCATGCCGCTGGCAGGGCGCATCGCGTTCATCTCCCATTCGGGGGCGCTGGCCGTGGCTATCCTTGACTGGTCCCGTGGCCGCCGTATGGGGTTCTCGCTCTTCGCCAGCCTCGGCAACCAGGCCGATCTGACGGAAACCGATCTGGTCCGCGCGGCGGCCGCCGACCCCGAGACGGGAGTGATCGCCGCCTACCTGGAAGGTGTGGCCGAAGGCCGGGCCTTCTTCGAAGCCCTGCGCGCGGCGGCCGCCGTCAAGCCCGTCGTCCTCCTGAAGTCTGGCCGCTCCGCGGAGGGCGCTCGCGCGATATCTTCCCACACCGGGGCGCTCGCCGGCTCGGACCGGGCCTTCGAGGCGGCGGTGAGGCAAGCCGGGGCGCTACGCGTGCCCAGCATCGAGGAACTGTTCGACGTGGCCCGGGCCCTGGAAAGCCAACCACTCCCGCGGGGGCGTCGCCTCCTGATCATGACGAATGGGGGCGGGCTCGGGATCGTGGCCACCGACGCCGCTCGTAACGCCGGCCTCGCGGTTCCGGCGCTGGCCGAAGAAATCCGCGGCCGGTTGCGGGCGGTGCTGCCCGCCACCGCCGGGCTGGCCAACCCCGTTGACCTGATCGGTGACGCGGATGCCGCCCGCTTCAACGACGCGTTGCACGCGGTCGCATCCCCCGGGGTGGCCGACGCCACCCTCATCCTGCTCACGGCCCAGGCCGCCACCGATTCAACGCAGGTGGCTCGGGCCATCGTGGGGGCCACGCGAGGCTGGACGGTTCCGGTGGCGGCGGCATTTGTCGGTGGCGCCCGCGTCGCCCCGGGCGCTGTCGCCCTCGAGGAGGCCGGCATACCCTGTTACGCATTTCCCGAGCGGGCGGTCACGGCGCTGGCTGGAATGGCGACGATGGCCGAGCGCCGGGCTCTCATCTGTTCGGCACCGCACCCACCCCCGCCAGAAGCGTCCCTTGCCGCCCGTGGCGCTCTTCGTCAAACCACATCCCGGCAGCTGGGTCTGCTGGACTTGATGCCCCTGCTCGCCGCGTACGGGCTCCCGGTGGCGGCCAGTCGGCTCGCCACCCGGCCGGAGGAAGCCACGGCCGCCGCGCAGGCTATCGGCTTCCCCGTGGCGCTCAAGATCGTTTCCCCGGATATCGTCCACAAGACTGACGTCGGTGGTATCAGCCTCGGCCTGGAGTCCGCCGAGCGCGTGAGGGAAGCGACGGCGGTCATGCTAGCCCGGGTCCGTCAGCGGCGTCCCGATGCCCGCATCACCGGGGTCCTGGTCCAGGCGATGGTCCCTCGGGACCGCGAGCTTCTCCTCGGCGCAGTCCGCGATGCGCAATTCGGCCCGCTGGTCGTCGTCGGCTTCGGCGGGCTCTACGTGGAGGTGCTGGCGGACACCGCCGCGCGGCTGGCACCGGTGACAGCAGACGAAGCTCGTGCGATGCTTGGCGAGCTCAAAATGGCTCCGGTGCTGGGAGGCATCCGGGGAGAAGCGCCAGTCGACCTCCGCGCGCTCGCCGAGACGATCAGCCGCTTTTCCGCGCTGGCCGCTGCGACACCCGAGCTCGCGGAGGTTGAGATCAATCCGCTGGTGGCCGGCGCCGACGGAGCCGTTGCCGTGGACGCGCGGGCAACCCTGACCACGCCCTCCCGCTCACATGGAGGTTGCGACGACCCGAGGAGAAGCTGATGGCGAAATCGAGGGATTTCCGGGTGGTGGTAGGAACCGACGGCTCGCCCGACGCGCGGGCCGCGGTGGCGGTGGCCGTCGCGTTTCCCTGGCCGGCGCGAAGCCAGGGGCAGGGGGTGGTCGCGCGTCCTCGTCCGGCGGTCGTCGCGGAGTGGCCGGCCGGCGTCCGGGCGGTGGTCGATGAAAGCTTCCAGCGCATCGCCACCGCCGCCCAGCGCGCGCTGCGACGTCGATGGCCCACCGCCGAGGTCGTTGTGCTCGACCGGCCTCCGGTGGAGGCGATCCTGAGCGAGGCGCGCGGTGCCGACGCTATCGTGGTCGGTTCCCGCGGCCACGGCGCTCTGGGCCGCCTGCTGCTGGGCAGCGTGTCCCGGGACGTGGTGCGGCGGGCTACCTGCGCCACACTCATCGTCAAGGGACGCTCGCGAGAGTTGCGCCGTTTGATCGTCGGGCTCGACGGCTCGGCGAACGCGCGACGGGCGGTCGATTTCGTGGCCGACCTGCAGGTGCCACGTGGTGGTCAGGTCACCGTGGTGCGCGTGCTGGAACCGATGCGAGTCGGCTCGATCGGGCTCATGCCGGCGGCCGTGCGGGGCAGGCTCGCCGGGCAGATGGCCGCCGCACGAGAGGAGCAGACGCGGTCGGCGGAGCGCGAGCTCGCAGCCGCGGGGGCCGTGCTCAAGCGGGCGGGCTGGAGCGTCCGCCAGGCCATCCGGTGGGGGGTCCCCGCGGATGAGCTGCTCGCCGGGCTGGTTGCGGCAGACGCCGACGTGGTAGTAGTGGGCGCGCGGGGCACCGGTGGTGTTGCGCGCCTTCTGCTGGGAAGCGTCGCTGAAGGCGTCCTCAGCCGGGCGCGCGTCCCCGTCCTGCTCGTGCGATGAGTCACCAGGCCCGGCGGACGGCCTCGAGAGAGTCGGCTGTCGGGGCCAGCGTCAGGCCGGGGCCCATGAACGCCAGGCTGTCCCACCGCGGCATTTCCCGCACGACTGCCGCGTAGGACGACGAACGGATCTTCTGGTCGAGCTCCTGCCGGCAGGAGCCGATGAAGCTCTGGCCATTGAGAACAACGTCGAAGATCCTCCAGCGGCCGTCCTGCCGGCGCAGCCGGTACTCGATGGCGGCGGTCATGCGCAAGGTGCCGATCTTCCATTTGACAGTGGCAAGGTTGCCTTCCACCACTTCGGTGGAGCGCAGCACGCTCACCCACCGACTCTGGCGAACATGGGGAACGTACAGGCGCTCGAGCAGGTCGGTGAAGTGCCGCACGAACTCGGCCCGCTCGGTCGGTGTTCGTCTCGCCCAGTGGCGCCAGAGAGTCCCGCGCGCCATGTGGTCGACGTCGAACACATCGGTGGAGACATTGCGCAGCTCGCCGCGGATGTAGCCGGGCACCCCGCCCGCCGATCCCGAGATGGACTCTCCCGTGATCAGCAGCGCGTTGACGCGATTGAGCGCCGAGCGAACGACCTCACCAGGTGCCGGTGGTGAAGCGATGAGAGCGGAACTCACAACTCGCCATGCCCCGCGTGCGGTGGTGCGAAGGTTGTTCCACATGTCGCCGCCAGGGGTGCCAGCGGCGTGCCAGGGACGCCAGAGCCAGGAGAACTAATACGTTGCGACGGCCGGGTGAGATTCGATCTGTTCCGTCGCTGACACCATAGCTGCCACCGTGGCATCGACTGCGGCCGGATGAAAAATCCCCACGCCTGGTTAATCGATGATCCGATCGCGCGCACTAGCAGCGATGGTGGAACCGTCAAGCTGAGCGCTCGTGCGACCCGCGCGTTCACGACGAACTCGAGCCGACTCGGTCGCTCGACGGGAACCCGATGGACGCCGTGCGGTGGGCGGTGGCACGCGCCATGACGGCGAGCGCCCCCACCATGACGAGAGCAATCGGCATGGACCGGATCGCTGCGTTCCCCCACCGGGTTGACCGTATGCTCCGGCCGGGGAGAGGTCAACAGGACGGCGGCGCCGGAAAGGGCGCGCCGGTCAGTGGGGCAGGACGGGAACCGAGGAGGAGAAGACCAGATACGCCCGGGCCACGAGGCCCAGCAGATAGAGGGAGCCCGGGAGCCACGCGTCACGGACCGTGTACGTGCTGACGACGAGCGCGGCCATCACCACTGGCACGGAGACGAATTCGGGCAGACGCAGCCGGTAGAAAAAGGCTCCGACAACCTTGACGGCGAAGGTCAAGAGGACGGCGAATATCGAGACAACCACGGGCGTGACGATGACGAAGGACAGCAGCACGATCAAGGCCTCGGCCCCACCGCCTTCGTCGTCGAAAGCCGTCTCCACCCGTGGCTGGGTCGCCAGCCACCAGATCTGATCACGCACCGTCTGGCTCGAATGGGCCCACCAGCCGGCTCCGGCGGCGAGCATGAGCGTAATTAGCAGCCAGACTTTCCAGCGCTTTCGCATGACACCCGAGGAGCAGAGCAAAGCCGATACCACGCCCGGCCCCGATCGGTAACTGGTTGCCGGCAAAAGCCTCTCCAGCCCGCGATGTCGTCGGGTCCCGCGCGGGAGATCAGCCCAGATGGGCACGGCCTGACGCAAAACGTCACGACGGAACGCCGGAAGGCATCCTTTTTCTGTGGTGGCGGCGCCGCCGCCTTCCCAGAATGGCGACATGCTGATGGTCAGAGTCGTCGGGCTTCGCCTGTTGTCTCCGATGCTGGTGATCGCCGTGCTCGGCGCCTGCGCGGCGCCGGTGCGTATGCGCCCGGTACCCGTGGCCATCGGCCACGAGGAGGCCGGGCTAGCGTCCTGGTACGGCCATCCCTACCACGGTCGGCGCACGGCCAGCGGCGAAGTCTACGACATGGGCCAGATGACCGCCGCTCACCGGACGATGCCCTTCGGGACGTGGGTGCTCGTGACCAATCGGAACACCGGCCGTTCCGTCGAGGTCCGCATCAACGACCGGGGGCCGTTCGAAAAGGGGCGCATCATCGACTTGTCCTACGCGGCCGCTCAACAGTTGGGGGCGGTCGGGCCCGGCGTCATTCCTGTTCGGCTCCGGGTGATCGCCACGGCGACACGGATGTCCTGGGTGGGAGGCTTCGTCGACGAAGGGCGGGCGAGCGCTACCCCGCGTTGAGGATGGTATCGATCTGAGCCAGGAGCTCTCGCGTCTCGAAAGGCTTGAGGTGGAGGCCCCGCACGCCCAGGTGCTTCGCAGTATGTGGATTGATCACGTTGGCCAGTCCTGAAACCACGATGACCGGGATGTCGGTGGCCGCAGGCTTTTTTCTCAGATGGAACAGGAACTGGATGCCGTCAAGCTCTCGGGGGGGCATGACGACATCGAGCACGATGAGGTCTGGGCGCATCTGGTCCACGAGATCCAGGGCACGGGATGCGCGCGCCACTCCGGTCACCTCGTAGCCGTGGCTCTGGATCGACAGCACCAGCAGCTCCAGCAGCGTGGGCTCGTCTTCGATCACGACCACGTGCGCCATCGACTGGGCTTGGAAGCAACCGGCTTGCCGGGAGCCGGTCTGATAACGAAAACGAAGAGTTGTCAGTGGCGGGGTCAGGCTGAAGGGGGAGGTTCTCCCACCCTGAATGCGACAGATTGGCTGGGCCGGTAATCTTGTCCGTGCTCGGCCGGGCGGTGTCGTCAGGGCTGGAGTATTCTAGCCGGGGCTCGGGGAAGGAGTTGAGGTTCATGGCACTCAAGCGCAGCTACGTCGATCTCGCCAAGGACAGATCGCGCGGCATCGACGCTCTCCGGGGCAGCGGTGTGCCCGCCGTGTTCTCGGACGCAGTTCGGGTCGAGCTGCCCGGCTGCTCGCTGCTCTTCATCTCTGGCAAGCTGGCTACGGATGAGGAGGGCCGGGTGGTCGGCCGGACGATGAGAGAGCAAACGCGCCGAGTTCTCGACAACATCAAGGCGATCCTCGAGCGCGAAGGCGGGAGCTTCGATGATGTGGTGCGGGTTCGCGTGTACGTGACCCAGCTGGACCAGCAGTCGCTGCGGGATATTCACGAGGTCCGCTCGGGTTACTTCCGTGAGGGTCGCTACCCGGCCAGCACGCTGGTGCGGGTCGACCAGCTCGTGCGTGACGGAGCGCTCATCGAAATCGACGCCGACGCTGTTCTGATGAGCTGACGTGTCCCGGGCGCCTTGCCCGGAGCGCGGCTGCCCCAATTGGGGCGGGACCTGGACACCCGGGTTATCATAGTAGAGGTAAGCTCTTGATTATGTGGAACTGCACAATGGCACGGGCGTTGCGTATTCTCGTCTGCCGGGGGCAGGATGCTCCCGGGGAGAGGATAGCGATGCGTCGTGTGCGAGTCGGCCTGATGGCGTGCGTTGGCATTCTGATGCTGCTCGTGCCCGCCGGCCTTGCCGCCCAGCAAGTCGAGATCAAGGCCCCGGCTCCCGCGTCGCGGGCCCCGGAGCCGATCGTCATCTCGCCCGGCGATCACAATCAAGCGACGCGCCCGAACGATGCCGACTATTACCCCAATGCCCCCAGGGTCCGTCACGAGCCGGCCTTCATCCGCCCCCTGTCGGCCAAGCCGCCCGACACGACCGGGCGGGGCGGCATCGCCGGGTGGACGGCGCCCGGCGCTCCAGTAGGGCCAGCCCAGATCTCCCGGGAGGTCAGTGGCTGGTTCGCCTTCGGCTTCGCCTTTCAGTGGGGGCGACCCCCGGCGGAGAATGCCCCGACTCCTTAGGGGCAACTTGCACGCCCACACCACCTTCTCGGACGGCGTGCTCGCGCCGCACCGGCTGGTGGAGGAGTATGAGAGGCTCGGTTACGACTTCCTGGCCATCACCGACCACGACGACCTGATCGGTGAGGCGTACTGGCGCGCGCTGGAGCGGATGGCGCCCCGCCTGCTGCTCTTCCATGGCGTCGAGCTGAGCTACTCCGCGTTTCCCCAGCACGTAGGCAAGATCATGGGCGAGCGCGAGACCCTCTACGTGTTGAACCACCCGGCGCGCTACAAGCTCTCCCTGGAGGAGACGGTGCAGCGGATGCAGGTCATCCGGGCCGCCGGCCTCCCCCTCGAGGCCGTCGAGGTCACAGATACCGGGCTCTACCGCCCCCTCTATCACAGCGCGGCCATCCCGCTGGTAAAGGTCGCGACCGACGACGCCCACAAACCCATCCACTTCGGACGGGCGTGGATCGAAGTCGAAGCCCCCCGCGACCGCGACGCGATCATCCGGGCGATCCGGGCCGGAGACGTGCAGCTCGGCTTCAGGCAGCCGGAGCTACCCGGCTAACCCCGGCGCGCGCCGGCTCCCACGCCTGTGGTAGCCTTGGCCGCCGAAATGGCGACGCCACGAACGCAAACGGTGCGGATCGGTCACAGCCCGGACGCCGATGACGCGTTCATGTTCTACGCGCTCACCTCGGGCAAGATCAGGATCCCCGGGGTCCAGGTCGAGCACGTGCTGGAGGACATCGAGGCCCTGAATCGGCGCGCGCGCACCGCCGAGCTGGAGGTGACGGCCATCTCGGCGGCTACCTACGCCCTCGTGGCCGACCGCTATCGCCTGATGGACGCCGGGGCCTCCATGGGCAAGGGATACGGCCCGATTCTCGTCGCGCGCGAGCCGATCGATCCCGAGGATGTTGTCGAGCGTGTGGTGGCCATCCCTGGCAGCCACACCACCGCCTCCCTGCTCCTGCGTCTCTATCTGCCCGGGGAGCCACCCCTGATCGAGGTGGCCTTCGATAAGATCACGGATGCGGTGCTGCAGGGGCAGGCCGATCTCGGACTGTTGATCCACGAAGGGCAGATCACCCACGGCACGATGGGGCTGGTCAAGGTCATGGACCTCGGCGAGGCCTGGCAGCGGGAGACGAGCCTACCGCTGCCCCTCGGGGTCAACGTGATGCGCCGGGATCTCGGCGAGCCGATGCACCGGGCCATCTCCCGCGCCCTGCGCGAATCAATCGCCTGGGCCCACGCCAACGTCGACGAGGCGTTGGGCTACGCGATGCGCTACGGGCGGGGGATCGACCGGGAGACCTGCCGGCGCTTCGTGCTCATGTACGTCAACGACTACACCCTCACGCTCGGTGCTGAGGGCCGCGCCGCGCTCGAGCGGCTCTACACGCTGGCGCAGAGGCGTGGGCTGATCCCGGCGGTGCCGCCCCTCGATCCCATCT
>DATBIM010000017.1:0-7354 GCA_036556905.1 Candidatus Methylomirabilota bacterium | reverse complement strand
CGAAAGACGACGGTCTGGGATTCCCGCAGGCGGTGCGCGATCTCGGTGAGCGTGAGGCCGGTGTCGGCGGCCTCGAGCGTCTCCAGGGCCTTCAGGCCCTTGGCCAGCGTATGGAGCGTATAGGAGGATCGGGGCAATGCGGCCTTTTCTATATCAGAAATCTCTTTGCGAATCGATGGTAGGATCGCCTCCGCGACATGTCAAGCCGGGCGCCAGGCCGCGGCGGCCGTGCCCCAGGGTGGGGCGGATCCTGGACACCGGCGCCCTGGGCCCACTGTCCAATGCATCGAGAAATCAGCCAATACGCGTGGTCGCGATCTTGCTTTCTGTCTCACGTACGACCATGAACGGCAGGGCCTGAATCGTGAGAACGAGAGCCCCAGGCGGGCGCGGGCGGCCGGGTCGGATCCTGCCCGCGCCCCAGAATTTCCTGACCCCCAGTCATGTGGGGCAGGTGGAGGCCGGCCGCCGCGATTTCCTGCGCGGGGCCTTCCTCGCTGCGGCATCCACCCTGGCGGCGGGCGCGCCTGCGGTGGCGCACGCTCAGGGGACCGGCGACCCGGCGATCCTCACGCTGCCCGCCCACAGCACCTCGCTGGGCCTGCCGGTGGCGGCCCGGCCCTACGGCCTGCCGTCCCGGTACGAGGCCAACCTGCAACGCCGCCAGAGCCCCGGGCTTACCCGAGTGGATGCGGCGTCCGTCTCGTTCGCGCCGCTCCAGGGTTTCTTTGGGATCATCACGCCCAACGGGCTGCACTTCGAGCGGCACCACCAGGGCTGGCACGACATCGACCCGACCCGACACCGCCTGATGGTCAACGGCCTGGTGCGCGAGGCCCGGGTCTACACGATGGACGACTTGATGCGTCTGCCCAGCGTGTCGCGGGTGCACTTCATCGAGTGCGGGGCCAACACCGGGATGGAGTGGGGCAACGTGGCCGTGCCGACCGTGCAGTACACCCACGGGATGCTCTCCTGCTGCGAGTTCACGGGGGTGCTGCTCTCGACCCTGCTGGACGATTGCGGCGTCGACACCGCGCGCGGCAAGTTCGTCCTCGCCGAGGGCGCCGACGGCTCCGGGCTGACTCGCACCATCGCGATGGAGCGGGCCCTGGACGACGCCATCGTGGTCTGGGGGATGAACGGCGAGATGCTGCGGCCCGAGAACGGCTACCCGTTGCGGCTCGTCGTCCCCGGTGTGCAGGGCGTGTCGTGGGTGAAGTGGTTGCGCCGACTCGAGGTCGGCGACCAGCGGTACGGGACCAAGGACGAGTCCCTGCACTACATCGATCTGATGCCCGACGGCCTCCACCGCCAGTACACCTCGATCCAGGAGTGCAAATCGGTCATCACCACCCCCTCGGGGGGCCAGGTGCTCCTTGACCGCGGCTATTACACCGTGACCGGGCTCGCGTGGTCGGGTCGCGGCCGCATCACGCGCGTCGAGGTGTCCGTCGACGGCGGCCGATCCTGGCGGCCGGCCCGCCTGGAGCCGCCGATCCTGCCGAAGTGTCTGACTCGCTTCAACGTGGACTGGGTATGGGACGGTCGCGACACGATCCTCCAGTCCCGGGCCGTCGATGAGAGCGGGCAGGTGCAGCCGACCATCGCCCAGTTACGCCAGGTCCGGGGACGGCGCTCGATCTACCACAACAACGCGATCCAATCCTGGAAAGTCGCGGCGTCCGGCGAGGTGTCGAATGCCCAGGTGTCGTAACGCCCTGGTCGGGCTGGGGGCGCTGTTCCTCCTCGCCGGGGCCGCTGGCGCCCAGGGGCGCTTCCCCGGCGTCGGCCGACCGGCGACGCCGGCCGAGGTGCAGGCATGGGACATCGACGTGCGACCCGACTTCACCGGCCTGCCGAAGGGCTCCGGGAGCGTCGCCCGGGGCCAGGACATCTGGGACACGCGCTGCGCTTCCTGTCACGGGACGTTCGGCGAGAGCACCCTGGTGTTCCCACCCCTCGCCGGGGGCACCAGGGCCAGCGACATCGCGCGTGGCCGCGTCGCCGCCCTGATCGATCCTGCCGAGCAGCGCACCACGCTGATGAAGCTGCCGACGCTGTCCACGCTCTGGGACTATGTCAACCGCGCGATGCCGTGGGACCGGCCCAAGTCGCTCGCCGTGGACGACGTCTACGCCGTCGTCGCCTACCTCCTCCATCTCGGCGACATCATCCCGGCCGACTTCGTGCTGTCCGACCGGAACGTGCGCGAGGTGCAGGCCCGGCTGCCGAATCGCGACGGCATGACGCTGGCCCACGGGCTCTGGGAGGTGAAGGGTGCGCCCGACGTGCAGGGATCCACCTGCACGCGAGACTGCCCGACCGGCTCGGTGACGTCGGAGATTCCCGCCCAGGCCCGCAACGCCCATGACAACCTCATGGCCCAGCACCGGGTGATCGGGCCCGTGCGCGGTGCGGACACCACGCGCCCGCCGCTCAGCGGCCGGGCTGGCGAGCACGCAAGCGAGCTGACCGCCCGCGCCTTGAGCACGGTGACCGCACCGGCCGACGCCTCGGCCGGGATGGCGCTGGCCCGGCAGCACGCCTGCGTTTCGTGCCACGCGCTGGACCAGCGCGTGGTGGGACCATCGTTCAAGGAGATTGCGGCCCGGTATCGGAGTGCGGGCGACGCCACCGCGCTGGTGAGCAAGATGAAGTCGGGCGGGGCGGGGGTGTGGGGCCCCGTGCCGATGCCACCCCAGGCCCACGTCGGCGACACGGACCTCCAGGCGCTCGCCCGGTGGATCCTGGCCGAGGTTCGTTAGAAGGAGGACGTGCATGCGCCCAGCAGGGGTGAGCCGGAGAACGGTGCTCGAGGCATTGGGATCCCTCGCGGCGGTCGCGGCGATGCCGCGGCACGCGTTCGGGCAGACGGCGGGGGCGGCGGCGGCCGGCATCCAGTGGAATGCGGCGGCGTTCAACGCCCAGACCGTGGACGAGGCCCTCAAGGCGCTCGGGGCCGGCACCCCGGCCCCGACCACGGAGGTGAGCTGGGGTTCCACGCCGCAGATCGCGGAGAACGGAGCCGTCGTGCCGATCAGCGTCAGCAGCAAGATCCCGGGCACCGACGCCATCGCAATTTTTATCGAGAAGAACCCCAACAAGTTGGCCGCCAACTTCTACTTTCCCGAGGGGACGGCGCCTGCGCTCTCGACGCGGGTGAAGATGAGCGAGTCGTCGCTGGTGCACGCGCTGGTGAAGACAAAGGACAACAAGTACTTCCTGGCCACCCGCGAGATCAAGGTCACGCTGGGTGGCTGCGGCGGCTAGGCCAGGAGGCTCCATGCCAGACCCGATGCGCATCCGGGCCACGATCCAGGACAGTCAAGCCACCGTGCGGGTGCTGATGAGCCACGAGATGGAGACGGGCCAGCGCAAGGACAGCGCCGGCAACGTCGTTCCCGCCCACTTCATCCAGTCGGTCGTGGCTAGCCACAACGGCCGGCAGGTCTTCCGCGCCGAGTGGGGCCCCGCCGTCTCCAAGAACCCCTATCTGCAGTTCCAGTTCGGTGGCGCCAAGGCCGGCGACAAAGTGCAGATCACGTGGGTAGACAACAAAGGCGAGACCCGGACTGACGAAGTCGTTCTTCGCTGAGCGGGAGGCAATCGCAGGAGGATCCATGAGACGAACCTTCTGGTGGGCGGCGGCCATCGCTGCGGCCACGGCGCTGGGGCTGCTCGGCATCCGGGTCCAGGCGCAGCCGAGTGACACCATCAAGGAGATCGAGCGCTATCGCGAAGCCCTGGCCGACGGTAACCCCGCCGAGTTGTGGGAGGCCCGCGGCGAGGAGCTCTGGAAGACCAGACGGGGGCCGCGACAGGCCTCGCTGGAGGCCTGCGACATCGGGAAGGGCCCGGGGGTGGTGGCGGGCGCCTACGCCTCGCTGCCGCGATACTTTGCCGACGTCGACCGGGTGATGGACCTCGAGACCCGCCTGGTGCACTGCATGGTGACCCTGCAGGGCTTCAGCCCGGCCGAGACGACCCGGCAGGTGTACGGCGCCGGGACGAAGCGTTCGGACGTGGAGGCTCTGGTGGCCTACGTCACCGCCGCCTCCCGGGGCGTCATCATGGACGTGCCGATGCATCACCCCAAGGAGCGGGCGGCCTACGCTCTCGGTGAGCGCATTTTCTTCTTCCGCGGGGGCTCCCACGATTTTTCGTGCGCCTCGTGTCACGGCGACCCCGGCAAGCGCATCCGGCTTCAGGACCTGCCGAACCTGACCGACCGCAACGACGCCCAGCGGGCCTACACCTCGTGGCCGGCCTACCGAGTCTCCCAGGGGGAGCTGCGCACCATGCAGTGGCGTCTCTACGACTGCTTCCGCCAGCAGCGCTTCCCAGCGCTCGAGTTCGGGTCCGAGGCGTCGATCGCCCTCACCGCCTTCCTCGCCAGCAACGCCAACGGCGGCACGTTCAATGCGCCGGCGATCAAGCGATGAGGCCCCGCATGCGCGCCGCCTGGCTCGTGGTCGGTACGGTAGTGATCGCGGTCGCCGCCGGCGCCGGCGATCCTCAGTCGGAGCGGCAGAAGACTGTCGAGGTCATGAAGAACTCCTTCACGGCGCGTGGCCAGGCCGGCCTCGACCGCCTGAATCAGGACGAGGCCCAGGCGGCCTGCAGCCGCCGCCCCGCCGACGGCCCGGTTCCCGTGGGTGTTGCCGAGCACATTGCCAAGACCAGCGTGGCCAGCGTGAAGTTCCCGGCCGACGGTCGCCTGCTGGGCGACTGGCGCGAGGGCGAGAAGATCGCCCAGAGCGGGATCGGGATGCAGTTCAGCGACGATCCCAAGCGGGCCGCCGGCGGCAACTGCTACGCATGCCACGAGCTCTCTCCCAAGGAGCTGTCGTTCGGGACTATCGGCCCGAGCCTGCGCGCCTTCGGCAAGACCCGGGGGTTTGGCCCCGAGATGCAGCGTTACGTCTACATGAAGGTCTACAACCCCCACGCCTTCGTGGCGTGCTCGACCATGCCGCGGTTCGGCTACAAGGGCATTCTGACGGAAGCCCAGATCGTGCACCTGGTGGCGCTGCTGCTCGACCCGGCATCGCCGGTGAACCAGTGACGCGGGGGGAGTTCCTGCGCGCGCTGGCCCTGGCGGTAGCGGCCGGGCTGCCCGTGGGGGCGCGCTTCGCGGCCGCTCAGGACGGGTTCTACGACGTGCCGGCGTTCGGCAACGTGACGCTCCTGCACTTCACCGACTGCCATGCCCAGCTCCTGCCCGTGTGGTATCGGGAGCCGAGCGTGAACCTGGGCGTCGGCGAGGGCGCCGGTAAACCGCCGCACCTGGTCGGCGCCCGGCTGCTCGAGCGGTTCGGCCTCCGTCCGGGCAGCCGTGAGGCCCACGCCTTCACCCACCTCGACTTCGTCGGAGCCGCCCGCGTCTACGGCCGCCTGGGCGGCTTCGCCCACCTGGCCACGCTGGTCAAGCGCCTGCGCGCGCGACGCTCCGGCGCGATCCTGCTCGACGGCGGCGATACCTGGCAAGGCTCGGCCACAGCGCTGTGGACGCGCGGGCAGGACATGGTCGACGCCGCCAAGCTCCTCGGCGTGGACGTCATGGCGGGGCACTGGGAGTTCACGCTGGGGGCCGAGCGGGTGAAGGAGATCGTCGAGAAGGACTTCAAGGGACGTATCGACTTCGTCGCCCAGAACGTGGTGACGAAGGACTTCGAGGACCCCGTCTTCCCCGGGTACGTTCTGCGCGAGGTGAACGGCGTCCCCGTGGCTGTCATCGGCCAGGCCTTCCCCTATACGCCCATCGCCAACCCGGGCTACTTCGTGCCTGAGTGGACCTTCGGCATCCGCGAGGACAACCTCCAGAAGACGATCGACGCGGCGCGGGCCAGGGGTGCTCACGTCGTGGTGCTGCTCTCGCACAATGGCATGGACGTCGACCTCAAGCTCGCCGGCCGTGTTCGCGGCCTCGACGCGATCCTGGGCGGCCACACCCACGACGGCGTGCCGGCCCCCACTGTCGTCGCCAATCCGGGCGGCCGGACGCTGGTCACCAACGCCGGCTCGAACGCCAAGTTCCTCGGTGTGCTGGATCTCGACGTCCGCGCCGGGCGCCTGGCCGACTGGCGCTACCGGCTGCTCCCCGTCTTCTCCAACCTGCTGCCGGCGGACGCGGACATGGCGGCGCTGATCCGCCGGGTGCGGGCGCCCTACGAAGCGAAGCTGGGCGAACCGCTGGCCGTGACCGAGGGTTTCCTCTACCGCCGGGGGAACTTCAACGGTCCCTTCGATCAGGTGATGGTGGACGCGCTGCGGGAGGTCAGGGGCGCGCAGATCGCCTTTTCACCGGGGTTCCGCTGGGGTCCGACGCTGCTCCCGGGCGAGACGATCACCCTCGAGCACGCCATGAGCCAGACCGCGATCACGTACGCGCACACGACGCTCACGGAGATGACCGGCGAGCAGATCAAGGCCATCCTGGAGGACGTCGCCGACAACCTCTTCAACCCCGATCCCTACTATCAGCAGGGCGGTGACATGGTCCGTGTGGGCGGACTGACGTACGCCTGCGCCCCGCGAGCGCCGATGGGCGTGCGGATCAGCGACCTGCGCTTGAACGGCGCGCCGCTCGAGGCCGGCCGCACGTACAAGGTGGCGGGCTGGGCTTCGGTGTCCGAGGAGTCGAGGCAGGCCGGGGGCCCGCTGGCCTGGGACGTGCTCGCCACGTACCTGCGTGCGAAGAAGACCCTGCCGCCGCCGGTGGTAAACGTCCCCCGCCTCATCGGCGTCGCCGGGGACCCGGGGATCGCCTAACATGGCCGCCGTGGCGGTCGCGACACCCACGCTCACGCCGAAGCGGGTGACCGACCGCGTCTTCTACGTGGAAGGCCTGCTCGGCGTCGCCTCCCGCGACAACCAGGGCTTCAACTCCAACGCCGGCTTCGTGATCACCGACGAGGGGGTGCTCGTCGTCGACGCGTTGGGCACGGAGCCGCTGGGTCGGAGCCTCGTCGCCGCGATCCGGACGTTGACCACACGGCCCATCCGGCGCGTGATCGTCACCCACTACCACGCCGATCACGTCTACGGGCTGGGGCCGCTGAAGGACGCCGGCGCCGAGATCTGGGCACACCGTCTCGGGCGCGACTACCTCGCGCAGCAGGCGCCCGCGCGCCTGGAGCAGCGCCGGCGCGACCTGGCCCCCTGGGTCGACGAGCGCACACGGCTGGTGCCGGCCGACCGCTGGCTGCCGGGGGACCTCTCCTTCGCGCTGGGCGGGCTCGACTTCGACGTCGTCCACATGGGCCCGGCCCACGCGCCCGACGACGTCGTCGTGGTCGTTCGCCAGGAGCAGGTCGTCTTCTGCGGCGACATCGTCATCTCCGGGCGGATC
>DATBIM010000016.1:0-22406 GCA_036556905.1 Candidatus Methylomirabilota bacterium | reverse complement strand
GGACGGTCGAGCCCAGGCTCGCGGGATAAGACAGCTCAGGCGCCCGGGTGCGCATTCACTAGCCCGTTGAACGAGATGGGAGCAAACACTTCCGACTGCCAAATCCCGTTGGGGCCACCACCGTCGGTGGGTCACTGCAGTGACCCGGGATGGCTCACTTCGGGTTTGAGAGCGCGAGGCCCTCGAACGGCAGCTCGAGAGCCGACCTCTCGGGACTCGTTATGCTGTCGAATCCCCCCGGGGTCACCACCTAACATCACAGCACTTAGCCAGTTTTCCTCGGTGTTCGCCGACTTTCACGGACACCGCTGCACCCCCGCCCAATCCCCGGAATCCAACTCGTAGTGTCCGAATACTCGGCCGAGCCCGCACCCGGTACAAGGCCGGAATGTAGCACGGTACCATCGGCCTATGAGAGCCGATCTCTCCCCCCTGCGGCTGCTGCTCGTGACCCTCGCTGGATGGATCAACCGCCACCAACACCAGGTCATCGAGTACCTGGTGGAGGAAAACCGCGTCCTCAAGGAGCAGCTGAAGGGGCGGCGCCTCCGGTTGACCGACGACCAGCGTCGACGCCTCGCGGTGAAGGGCCAGCGACTCGGTCGCCGAGTCCTGAGGCAGGTGGCGACCATCGTGACGCCCGACACGATCCTACGGTGGCACCGGTGGCTGATCGCTCGAAAGTGGACGTTCGTGCCGCGGCGGCCGAGGCGTCCCGGAACCATGAAGGAGATCGCGTGGCTCATTTTGCGGATGGCCACCGACAATCCAGCGTGGGGCTACAGTCGCATCCAGGGCGCGTTGAAGAATCTCGACCACCGCGTCGCCAGAAGCACGGTCGCCAAGGTGCTGAAAGACAACGGGATCCCACCCGCGCCTCGTCGTCCGTCCTCCTGGCGCACCTTTCTGCGGGCTCACTGGGGCGCGATCGCCGGCGCCGACTTCTTCACGACCGAAGTCTGGACGCGCCGTGGGCTGGTGACCTATTACACGCTCTTTGTGATCGATCTCTGGAGCCGGCGGGTCCACGTGGTGGGCTCGACGCCCAATCCCGATGCCGCATTCATGGCCCAGGCGGCACGGTGTCTCACCGACGCCGTCGATGGGTTTCTGGCCAGTCATCGGGTCCTCATCTGCGACCGAGACCGCAAGTGGACGGAGGGATTCCGAGACATCGTGGAAGGCGCGGGGGTCCGCGTCGTCCTTACGCCCATCGCCAGGGACCCGCACGCTCGCGGGCACCCAGGTTCGTTGCCGCGAGCGGTTGGGCGGACTGTTGCGCTACCATCACCGGGCGGCCTGAGTATAGGATGAGTTTTCGGACACTACGGCCGAGAGGAGATCCAGACATGCCTCAGCCCTTGTCCCCTGAGATCAAGCAGCTGCTCGACCGTGCGAACTTCGCCCACCTCGCCACCCTGATGCCAGATGGCTCGCCGCAAAGTGTCCCGGTCTGGGTGGGACGCGAAGGCGATCGGATTCTGGTCTGCACCGGCGAAGGCTCGCTGAAGGCGAAGAACACCCGTCGGGAGCCGCGGGTGGCACTTTCCATCGTGGATTTCCATGATCCCTACATGGAAGCCCAACTCCGCGGCCGTGTCGTCGAGCGCCGTCCTGACTCCGACTTCAAATTCATGGATCCGATTTCCCACAAGTACACCAGCAAGCCATTCCCCTTCCGCAATCCTGAGGGAAGAGTCGCGCTCGTCATCGAAGTCGAGAGGGCCCGGTATGCCAGGCTCCCCTTTGAGCACACTCCGCCGAAGATGCCGTAGGGACAATGTCGTGCCTGCCCGGAACGTCCGAGGTCCTGGCAGCCTGGACCGCCGCCGCACCCAGGGCAACGGGGACGAGAACGCCGAGCAGCCTACGAATGGGGCTTCACGCTGGTGGTAATGCTCCTGAGCTACATCATCGTCCCGCCCTGTATTGCTCCTGCAGGACGCGCTTGAGCGTCTTTCCGGCGACGTTTCGCGGGAAGGTCTCGACGATCATGACATCGCTGACACGCTGGAATTTCGCGCCGACGCGCGCGTTGATCCACGCCGCGAGCTCGGACGCGCTGACGGCACCCCGCTCGCGCAGGATGACCGCGGCCACGGGCGTCTCACCCCAGCGAGGTTCCGGCACACCGAAGACCGCGACCTCCATCACCGCCGGGTGCTGGACGGCCACCTCCTCGATATCACGCGGATAGACATTCACACCGCCCGAGATGATCATGTCCTTCTTGCGATCGACCAGGAACAGATAGCCGTCCTCGTCGACGTACCCGAGGTCGCCGGAATGGAGCCACCCATCGACCACGACCGTGGCGGTGAGGTCCGGGCGCTTGTAGTACCCGGCCATCATGAGCGGTCCTCGACCGCAGATCTCGCCGACTTGCCCGGCCGGCACATCGCGCCCCGCATCGTCGAGAATGCGCATCTCGTAGAACGCGATCGGCGTCCCGACCGACCCCGCCTTCCGAACGGCGTCGTGCTTGTCGAGGACCGTCATGAATCCCTCGGTCAAACCATAGAGCTCGTAGAACCGTCCCGGCAACGCCTCGTTCAGCCGCGTCTTGTATTCGAGGTGCAGCGGCGCCCCGACCGACAGGATCATCTCCAGCGATTGCAGGCGCTTGGGTGCGAAGGCCGGGCTGTTCAGCATGGCGATGATCTGTGACGGCACCATCACCATGTGGGTCACCCTCGAGCGCTCGACCTCGGCGATCACTTGGTCCGCGTCGAAGGCCCGGTGCAGGATGTACTTGCAGCCCAAGTACATCCAGGGCATCAGGTCGAGGAAGGCGCCGTTGAACACGATGGATCCGGCGTGCAGGCAGACGCTCTCGGGCGACATCCGAAACGCAGAAGCGAAGAGCGTGCAGTAGCCGGTGCGGACCGCGTGGGTGTGGACGATACCCTTCGCCTCCCCAGTGGTTCCGCTTGAATAGATGATGTTGTACGGATCAGCACTGACGATCCCGGCGTCAGGCGGCTCGTCCTCGCTGGCCTGGGCCACGAGAGCGCCGTACGTCTGGAAGCCTGCTCGGGTGCCGTCGGTCAGCACCCAGCGGTCGGGGCGAATCCCGGGCAGCCGGCCCCGGATCCGGTCGAGCGTGTCGGCGAACGCCCCGGTCGACACAAGCAGCCGCGCGTCGCAGTTGTCGAGGAGCGAGAGGAGACCGGAATCCTGGAGAAGGGGGCTCATCGGGACCACGACCAGCCCGGTCTTGGCGGCCGCCCAGTACACGTCAAGCTGCTCCAGGCAGTTGGGCAGGACGGTGGCGACCTTCTCCCCCTTGGTCAACCCAGCCGCGAGCAGCGCGTTGGCCAGCCGGTTCACGCGGGCATTGAACTGGCGGAACGTGAGGCGGTCACCTTCGAAGACGAGTGCGAGATGATCGGGACGGTACCGTGCGTGCCGGGACAGTAAGGTGCTGATGGTCATTGGCGCGCGGGAATCATAACGCAACGCAGGGAGTGGTAGCCGGTGGACTCGCCCCGGAGGCTCCGTTCCGAGGCGGGAAGCCGGTCACCGCCACCAACCGGCCTACGACACGGACCGCGCATCGGCCGGCGACGGGTAGGCGCGGCACCACGATCGTGAGCACCGTCGCGGCCAACACGGCCAGCGCGGTCCCAGCCGCGCAGAGGATCCACGTGGTCGGCCGGGCCGCCCCGAGGGCAACGATCACGAACAAGAGCGGAATGTCGAGGAAGTGCGTGAAGGTTGGGACGTGCTCGCGCCGGGCCGCCGCGAGCGCCGGTGTCATCGTCCCCACCGCCTCCCGGCTGAGCCGGCGCAGGCGCATGAAGTAGAGCCGGGTCACGGTATTGCCTTCGACGAACTCGAAGGTGAACAGGATGATCATCCCGACGAGCCATGGCATGCCGAGGAAAGCCCAGCCGCCGTACACGGTGACAGTCAGCCAGGTACCGGAGCCGAGCAGCAGCAGGGCGCCCGGCACAACCAGGCCGTCGTAGAACACTGCGATTGTTCGGATCGTTTCGGCGAGGAGCGGCAGGTCGCGCACCTGCCTGGAGCGGAGGTCGGCGTACCAGACTCCAATCAATCCAGCACCCAGCAGAGTGAGTCCGAGGAGGTGGGCGAACTTCAGCAGGGGATAGGTCATGGCACGCGCCTCCGCAAGGGAGATGGTGCTGCATTTTGCCGCGTCGTTGTAGGCAAGTGCAGTAGCAGGCTAAGGCTAAGGCTGACTGACTCTATCGACGCACCGAGGCGATCCAGCCCGTCTCAGAGCCATAGTTTGCTGGTATCGGGATCGCGGACCAGATCGACCCAGTAGGTGGTGGGGACCGTGTAGTACTGTGCAAAGCGGGCCCCCGCAACCATGGACGACGAGGCAACCATGGACGACGAGGGGTTAGCGGACGGTGAAGCCGCTGACCCCTTTCGTTTACCCAGACTTCACCCAGGAATTGGTTCAGCGCCGGGCCACACCGCATCAAGAGGAGCAGCGTCGCCTCGCGGCCGTTCAGGGCGATCGCCTGAGCACGCGCTGCTCGATCATCCAGCGGACGATCGGCGACGTCTCCTTCGGGTGCCAGGCCCGCTTCCACGTCTCGAAGTCGAGGGGCCACGGCTCAGGGAAGTGCTCGACCACGGGCCCGGGCGGCGCGGCGCGCTCTAGTAGATCGAGCGCGGCGCGGACCACCCGTGTCTGCAATAGGGTGTCCCCAGGCGGTCCGATCGGGAGCCCGAAGGGGAACTCGACGCCGAGGGTGCGCGGCGCCCCGTCTATTCGGCGATCTGGGGCATCATGTTAACCACCACACGCGCTCCTGCACGCGGACGGCGATTGGGAGAAGGGCGAGCACCGCAAGACGTTCGCGCGGACGGCGCAGTACCGGTTTCCAGCTTCGAGTCGAGCGGAGCACGGTGCGTCGGACGCCAGATCTTCTCGCCCGCTTCGCCCAGTCGTCGAGGGACTTCTTGAGGCCGAGGTCGAACAGCATGGCCGCGCTCGCCCCGGACGTGCAGGAGCGCATCCGAGCCACGGCGAGCGCCAACGCGCGCCGTTACCGGCAGGCCGACGCGTCGCTGAGACAGGTCAGGCCCGTCGAATTGTCCCACACTCATTTCCTTGTCTCCGGCTCCGCCCGTCGTGTAGGCTCGCAGCGGCCGGACATGCCCAGCCTCTTCGAGGAGTTCAGGGCCATCGTAGCCGCTCTGGCCGAGGCCTCGGTGCCCTTCGCCGTGTGCGGAGGGCTCGCAATGTCGATCCACGCGCGGCCCCGCGCGACGATCGATGTCGACCTGCTCGTGCCAGCCGAGGCCATCGCCGCACTCGTCGACGCGCTCGCCCCGCTCGGATATCGGAGGCGCGAGTCCGCCCCGACACGCTTGGCCGGGGGCCAGGTCGTCATGCACCGGCTGACCAAGATCGTGACCGGGGATCCCGACGTGATGGTGCTGGACGTCATAGAGGTTCGGCCGGGCGTCACGTCTCAGGCGTGGGACAGTCGCGTGACGGCGCACTGGGAGAAAGGGGATGTGACCGTGGTTTCGCGGCAAGGGCTCATCGCCCTGAAGCGTCTTCGTGGGTCACCCCAGGATGTCGCCGACATCCGGTCACTCGAGCAGGACCGATGACGGCGGCCGAGCGGGCCATCCTCGCCGCTTCCCAGGCCCGGGATCTCTGCCTGTCACTCCGCCGCGCCTTTCGAGGGCCAACGGCCGTGGTTCGGTTGCGAGCGGGAACGGGGGCGGACCTGGACCACGACGACCTCGTGCTGGCCCTCGGCCTGGCCTGGGCGAGCGGGGACATCGAGCTCGTGCGTCGAGCCCTCGGCCAGCTCGACCAGATCCGCGTTGCCGCCGATCCCAGCCTCTCGGCCTTTCAGGACGCGGTGCGATAGGGGCGATGCGGCCCGATGTGCGGTCGTTCGCCCCAGCCCCGCGCGGCCGGGCACCGGTTCGGAGGCGGGGGCGGACCTCCGCCGCGAAGCGCTCGTAGGTCGCGACCATGTCGGCGAGGTTGCGGGCGCGCGTCTCCAGCACGACGATTCCCGATCACCGTGAGCTCGCGATCGGGGGGGCTCCCATCGATCATCAGGCAGAGCCACCGAGGGTCGTGATCGTTCAACACGCGCGACGAGCGACCCCATCGAGTTCTCATCCCCTGCGTGTCCAAGTTGACTAGCCATCGTCGGACTTCCGATCGCTGCTGAAAGTGCGCGTGGCGCACCGCGAACGCGGGTTCGAACCGCTGCGGTTGACAATGTAGCCTCGTGAGGCTACCCTAGATCATGCTCAAGACCACGAACATCCGCACGCTGAAGGACCGGCTCAGCGCGTTCCTGCGCGACGTGCAGCGCGGTGATGTCATCCTGGTGACCGACCGCGGGCGCGTCGTCGCCGAGATTCGGCAGCCGACCGTCGGGGTGCCACCGGAAGACGTCAGCGCCGGCAAGCTCCAGCGTTTGGTTTCCGAGGGCCTGGTGAAGCTTGGTCTCCCCAACGCCAAGGCGGCGTACCGACGCCCCGGGGTCTCCTTGCCCGATCGCGTGATCGATGATGCCCTCGATGCGACCCGTGGCGACCGGTGAGCGTCCTCTATGCGGAATCGAGCGCCGTATTGCGATGGCTCCTGGGCGCATCTGACTCCGATCGCCTCGAGGCGACGCTGACCTCGGCGACAGCCGTCGTGACCTCGGAGCTGACCACGGCGGAAGTGGGCCGGTCGTTGCAGAGGCTCGTGGCGACGGCCGCCCTCGACTCTGGAGACGGCGAACGTGCCTGGGCCAGTTACTTTGCCACGAGCCAGCACTGGCACGTGTATTCGGTATCAGACCGGATCCTCGGGCGAGTGACACAGACGTTCCCACGCGAGCCGGTCCGAACGCTGGATGCGATCCACCTGGCGACCGCGCTCCTTCACGCCACGGAGATTGGCGCGCTCGTCGTGCTCTCCATCGATCAGCGCGTGCGCGTCAACGCGGACGCGCTTGGCCTCGCGGTCGCTCCCTAGCGCCGGTGGCCGCGCCGCCTGTTCGCGACGTGGTCGTCACGCCCTCTTCCGGCTGGCCTTGCGCAGTCCGTACCATCGTTCCGGTGGCCGCCGAACCCGCGAGGGTGCACGAGACTGCGGCCCGTCAGCGATCTGCGGGCAGTCTGGATTGCCGAGGTTCTGATCCCCACACAGAGCGCGTGGCGGACCGAGATCGCGGGTTCGAGCGTACAGTCCCGTGGCCCGGGAGGGAAGCCCTCGTGGTCGAGGAAACACCGTCCGGTCCGTGGCTTCTCTCCGAGCGTGCGGACTTCTGGGTTGCCTCGGCCGGAGGGGGCGCGCTCCTGATCGTGATAGCGCTGGTGCTCCTCTGGCGCGGTGATCGCGAGCTCAGCGCGGCTGACGTGCTGCTGGGCGAACTCCACCTCGGCGCCACATACGATGCCATCATCCGACGTCGACTGTGGCGCCGGATGCCGGTTGACGTCCTCGCGATACCTGTCGCCATCCTGGTCGCCACCTACGTTCTGCTGGTGAACGACCGAGCGCTCCTCGTGACGACGGCGATTCTCTACGTCGGCGCCTGGCACCGCGGCCGCCAAAGCCTGGGCATCGCCCGGCACTACCAGCGGCGCGCCCGGGGGCCGGTGTCGTCTCTGCACCGCTGGCTGCTCCCGACATCGTTCTATCTGCCCATGATGGCAGCGGTCGCCTACTATACGAGCACGGCGACGACGCATGAGGGCGAAGCCTTCCATGCTCTGTCGCTTGGCCCCGAGGTCCTGGGGGGGCTCGCGAGCGGGGCGGCCGCCAGCGTGGTGGCCTACTTGCTCTGTACGATCGGGAGAACCGGGGTCCCCGGCGGCGGACCGCAGAGCTCCCTTGGACACGGGGGCGCTGTCGTCCATCCCTGCGAGCGATGGCTCGTCCTGGCCAACGCGCTGGGCTTCGGGAGCGCGTACGTGCTCGGCGCCTGGACCTCGTCGTTCGTTCTCGTTCTCGCCATCCACCACGAGGTGCAGTACCTCTACTTCACCTATGCCCTGGCCCGACGGGCCGACGCCTCCCGCGCTCAGGGGGGGCCCCGGGAAGTCCGGCGGCTCGCGCGGTTCGCGCTATGGCCGGCGATCGGGCTCACGTCCTGGGCGATGTGCACGGTCTCCGGGCTCGGCGTGCTCGAGCCCTTGTTGAACGCCGGCCTGCTCGGCCACTACTGGCTGGACGGTCGCATCTGGACTGCGCGAGCCCGGCGCCGGGCGCGACCGTAAGCCGACCTGGAACCAGGGAATCGCCGATAGGTGCTACAGCAGGCCGTAATCTGTCAAAATCGACACAAGCGGTGCCATCGCTGCGGGAGCGGGGCAACGCCGGCAACGACGAAAACCTTCTCTGCTCGCCGATCCGAAGGAAGCTATGATTGCCGGACAGGAAACACGATGATGGATCGGGTGATCTTCGCGGCCGTTCTACTCTTGTTCCTTGGCACGCCGGGTGCGTTCTCGTCACCGGCCGACGGTGCGGAGCGAAAGGCGAGGGCCAGGCCGGACGCCGACCACGAGTACCGGATCGGCCCCGAGGACATGCTGGAGATCAGCGTGTGGAACAACAAGGCCATCAGTCGGGTCGTGACCGTCAGGCCGGATGGCATGATCTCGCTACCGTTGGTCAACGACGTCAAGGCAGCCGGGCTGAGCCCCATGGAACTACAGGATTCACTGGCCCAGAAGCTGACCGACTATGTGCCCTCGCCGTCGGTCTCCGTGATCGTCAACGACGTCCGGAGCTTCAAGGTTTCGGTGCTCGGGGAGGTGGTCAGGCAAGACCGTTACGAGCTCAAGAGCCCCACCACGATCCTGGACGTGATCGCCATGGCCGGAGGGTTCAACCAGTTCGCGGCCCCGGCCCAGATCATCATCTTCCGTCGGGATGTCGACACGCGGGCGCAGGCTCGGGTTCGCTTCAACTACAACAGGGTGGTCCAGGGGCGCGACGAGGAGATTCTCTATCTCCAGCCCGGGGACATCATCATCGTCCCGTAGTCGCCCGAGTCAGAATCGCACGGCGAGTCCGCCGAAGATGCCGCGGGGGCGCCCTGGCGTGAAGTGGAAGTCCTCAACGCCGGCCGCCGGTTCGCCGGGTAGCCGCGACGCGAAAAAGAACTGGGCTTCGCGGTACTCGGCGTTCAGAAGATTTTCGATGCTGACGAACGCCTCGATGGCCTTGTAGCGATAGCGCGCGGTGAAATCGACGATGGTATAGCCGCGGGCTGTCTGACTGCGATCCTCGGTCGCGTCCCGATCGCCGAGATAGCGCACTTCCAGCGTGGCCCCGAGGCCCCAGGGCAGCCGCGCGGTGAGATCGGCCCGACCGGTCACATGGGGGGCCAGGGGTATCGCGTCGCCGTTGTCGAAGTGGCTGTCGGTGAACGTGACGTCGCCCGCGAAGGTGAGCCAGTCGAGCAGGCGCAGGCGGGCGGCCAACTCCCACCCCTGGCGGTGGCTCGGTCCCCGGGCTTCGGTCGTTCCCTCGTCGCCCACGAAGACAAGCTCGCTCTCGAGGTCGAGCACCCAGTAGGTGAGGGACAGCTCCGCGATCCGGCCAAGCTGGGTCCGCGCGCCGAGCTCCCAGCCAGTGGCCTTGGCGAGGGCCGGCTGAGAGGGATCCATGACCACAGCGCGGGCGTCGTTGCTGTGGAAGCCGGTGCCGAAGTTCGCGAAGAACTCCGTGCTGAACCAGGGGCCGAGGATCGCGTTGGCCTTGACGCTGGGCTGCGACCGCGTGACGCTTCCGTGGAGATCGCCGCCGAGGTTGTCGTGGACCTCGTAGTGGAAGATGTCGCCGCGGGCCCCGCCAACCAGACGTAGCCACGCCAGAGGGACGATGTCCATCTTCACGAATGGGGAGTACGACTGCTCGCGCACGTCGACGTCCTGGGTTCGCTCGCGGCGCTGGCGATCCGTCTGGGTGGCCAGGATCACCCGGGGAGCATCGATCCGGTACTGAAAACCGGCGGTGACCGTCGTCGCCAGGTCGAACGGAGCCAGGCGCCGCTCGTAGCGGGCGTCGAGCCCAGCGAGCCAACGCTGGTCGACCTGCTCGATGCCGTCGCCGTTTACGGGGTCCGTCAGAAAGAATGTGAAGTTCGAGAAGAGGTCGAGAGCGTAATACTGTCCCCAGCCCTGGATCGTCACGAGGTCGGCGTCGGTCGGACGCCACCGGAATTGGGCGGTGAGGGTCGCTCGCTGGGTGTCGCCGCCCTCGCTGGGGTCGATGGAGCCGAAGCGGTCGATGAGACCGGCCCGCACCGCGCGGGCCGGAATCTGCCCGGAGGCGTCCCACGAGGAGCGATTGTACGACGTGGCCATGGTGAGGTCCGAGTGCTCGCCGAGGATCGCCTTGGCCCGGGCAAATCCATTGAAGCGCTGGAGATTCTGGGGATGATCGAAGGGCCCATCGGTGAAGTAGCCTTCCACGGCCACGAGGGACTTGAGCGAATCCCTGGTCGGCGAGAGCAGCGTGAGGTAACGCTGGGTGGCGAACGCGCCGACACCCGCCTCCGCGAAGTCCTGGGGAACGACATCGCGCGTGATGAAGTTGATGGCCCCGCCCGTGGCAAAGTCGCCGAACTCCACGTGATACGGGCCCTTGAAGGCCTCCACGCGCTGCACTGTCTCCGGAATCAGGAAATGCAGGTCCGCGTAGCCCTGGCCGTGGGCGTGGCTGCGGAGGTTGACGGGCATGCCGTCCACGAACAACGCGATGTCGGTCCCGTGGTCGGCGTCAAACCCGCGGATGAAGTACTGCTCGGCCTTGCCGCCTCCCGCATGTTGTCCGATCACCACGCCGGGAACTAGCCGGGCCAGGTCAGCCGGGCGGCCCTGGGGCCGGACCTCGAAGTCCTCCGACGGGATCAGAACCTCGGACGAAGCGGAGATCGGGGGCGGCGCCGTGACAGTGATCGGGGTGAGCTCCGGCGCGACCGGCGGGGGCTGCTCGGCGTCCTGGGCGGGCAGAGGACTGGCCCACCACAAGAACGCCGCCACCGCGAGCGGCGGGAGCCGCCGAAACGGGACGCCGGCCGTCCTCGGGTGGTGGTCCGGGTATGAAAAAATGGTGAGAGTTCATACCACGTGGGTCGTGGCGGGTAAAGTACGTCAGGGCTCACCGAGGAGCGGACGTGGGCCGGGCGCCCCGGCACCACTACTTCTTTTTCTGAAGCGCTATCTGCCAGGGCGTAGTACCGCCGAGCCGCGTCCCGTTCATGCGCTCCCCGTCGATGGTTAGCTCCGTCCGGTATCGATCGTTGCCGAACGAAAGCACATTCTGGTCGAGCGTTCCCACGAACTGGATCTCGGAAGGAGTCAGGCCCGGGTACTGGACCCGCCCGTACACCTGTCTACCCTCGACCCTGGTGATCGTCAGGTAATAGTCCCCGGTGTTCGTGACCGCTCGTGGCGGTGGTGCGGCTGGAAGCCCCGTGCCCTGAAACAGCGTTCCCTTCCACGTCCCAACCCACTCGCCGATGAGGCGAGCATCGCTCCCTTGGGCGGGAAGTGATGAGGGGCCGAACGCGAGGAGAATGAGGAGAATCGAGGTGAGCGCACCAGTCCTTCGCATGACCGTCTCCTTTCCCGATCATTCGGGTGACGTGGCGACAGGCCCGGTCCGAGGCAGATACTCTGCCAAGGGCCGGCGAGTGTCAATCGGCCTCCTCGACGCCTACCGCATCATTGTGGTGCACGAGCAGAACCACTTCGTCCAGGCCAGGCGGGTGACGGAGTCCCCCGGCTTTCCTGTATAGTCCCCGGCATGCAGTCCCCGGGCGAGGGCTCTGCGGCCGATCGGCTCTGGTGGTTCCGCGGCGCGGACGCACCGGCCCCACCCGTTCGTCCCGCGCGTCAACGGTGGTTTCGGCGTGAACGCCCGGTCGATGCCATCGCGTGCCTTGCCGTCGCGACGCTCTGCTTCAGCCAGGCATGTCGCGAGACGCTGTTTCGCGCGGACTGGGGCTTCTACAACCGGGTGCCGCTGAGTGCGCCGACCCTGGTCGCTCTCGTCCTGAACATCGTCGCGCTCGCCGCCGTCGCGTTCCTGGGCGTGCGGGCGATCCGGCGCCTCCGCAGGCCGGCCTGGCGCCGGCCCGCCGCCGCCGCGGCCGCGGCGACGTTTCTGATCGCTGTGAACTTCACTCGCATCACGTACGAGACAGTCGGCCGCTGGGCGGACGCCATCGGCCCTCCCGCGCTGCTCGCTCTCGTCGGCCTGACGCTTGCGGCGTCCCTGGCGTGGCCCGGGCCGGCCCTGCGCGTGATTCGCGGCCTGGCGCTGGCCGCAGCACCACTGGCGGCCGCCACGCTGGTGATCGCCCTGTGGATGTTCCTCGAGGTGGCGGCCGGCCCGGTGTGGCGTCGGGTCGATCCGGCGCCCCTCAAGGGGACCGCGCCCAGTCTTCGGCGCGTCGTCTGGGTCGTGCTCGAAGAGCTCGACCAGCGCCTCACGTTCGAGGCGCGCCCGGCCGGTCTCGAGCTGCCGGAGCTCGATCGCCTGCGTCGCGAGTCGCTCTATGCGGACGCCGCGCGCCCGCCGGCGGGCGTGACCGACGTCTCGATGCCGGCCCTCATCACGGGCCGTCCCGTCGTCGCCGTCACCCCGGCGAGCCCGAACGACCTCGAGCTCACGTTCGCCGATGGCAAAGTGGCGAGCTGGACCGCGCATCCGAACGTGTTCTCGCGCGCCCGCGTGCTCGGCTACGACACGGCGCTGATCGGGTGGCGCTTGCCCTACCCGCGCGTCCTCGGCGGCTCGCTCGGGCTCGCGGACTGGAGGCCGTCCGTCGCCGCCGAGCAGGCGCGCGGCGACACGTTCGCCCACACACTCGAAAACCAGTGGGCCAGCCTGGTCCCGCCGGCCAACGCCCGGCGCCTGCTCGCCCAGAGATCCGCCGAGCTCCGCGACCTGGCGCTCCGCACGGCCACCGACGACCGTTTCGGGCTGGTGCTGCTCCATCTGCCCGTTCCCGGGTCGGGCGTCTACGATCGCGCCACCGGACGGCTCACCCCGTGGATTTTCACCGGGGAGGGTGGGGGCTATCTCGACAACCTCGTGCTGGTCGATCGAACGGTCGCCGAGCTGCGACGCCGTCTCGAGCGGGCGCGTCTGGGGGACCGCACGTGGGTCGTGGTGAGCGCCACGCACTGGTGGCGGGCGTCGAAGCAGTATGACGGGCAGATCGACCACCGCGTGCCCTTCCTGGTGCGGCCTCCGGACGGGGGCCGGGCCAGGCACCTGGAGGTGGCGTTCAACACGCTGAGCGCGCACGACCTGGTGCTGGCGATCCTCAGAGGCTCCATCCAGGACACGGGCGACGCGGCCGCCTGGCTCACCCGGCAACCGGCGGCCGCGCCGAAGGAGTACACGAGCCAGGGCCGACCGATCTACTGACCAGAAGGGCACCGTTCACTTTTTGCCTCGTGACCGTCGTGCTGCCGGAGGATCTGCGCAAGAAGATCCTCCGCCTGGGTGGCGATGCCGGACTGGTGACGTTCGACTCGGCGGATCCCGACAAGATGAATGCCGAAGTCTACCGGTGCCAGAAGAAGGCCCCGGTGACCCCAAGCGTCGCGACGGGCGACTCGAGCGCGAGTCACCACCCGCTGCTCGGCACCTGGGCCGGGACCCTGGACAACTCCCAGTTTCCCCCCGGCAACGCCACCCGCCGGACGCGGTTCCCGGCCACGGTGCGGATGTGGGACGAGGGCGGCCAGCTCCACTGGACGATGGACGTCGCCGCCAACGGGCTCAACGGCAAGGGAACGGGGACCTACGTCTACGGCGAAGTCACTCTCACGGGCACGTACGGGTCGGACGCGCGGCCGATCACCTACTCGCTGAAGTTGAACGGCCAGACGCTGCAGGGCACGGGCGCGGGCCCCGACAACATCCTCCGCACCCTCTCACTCCGCAAGCAACCCTAGGCCAGGCCCTGAGCCGGTCGGTGCCCGCCGGGTGCGGTTGACGTGCCCGGCCCCGGGCCGTAGACTCGCCGCGCTCACGACAACGCCGACCATGGACACCACGGGACTGAGCGGAGCCGAAGCGCTTCTGCGCCTGTTGAAGGGGATGGGCGTGGAGTGGATCTTCGCCTCGCCCGGCTCCGAGTGGTCGCCGATCTGGGAGCACCTCGCCAAGCCGCCCGGCGCCGCCGGGGAGTTCCCCCGCTATTGCTCGACGCGCCACGAGGAGATCGCGGTCGCTATGGCCAGCGGCTACGCCAAGGCGTCGGGGAAGCTGCCGGCGGTGATGATCCACACGACCGTCGGCACGCTGCACGCGGGGATGGCGCTCCGGGCCGCGCTCCACGAGCAGATCCCGATGGTTGTCCTGGCCGGCGAATCGATCGCCTTCAGCGAGGGCCCCGGCCAGGACCTGGGCCAGCAGTGGCTCCGGCTCCTGGCCGACGTGGGCGGGCCGACACGGCTGGTCGAGCGCTGCGTGAAATGGAGCTTCGCCCTGAACGCGCCGGCGATCCTGCCCGGCACCATCCAGCGGGCCTGCCAGCTGGCCGCAGCCGCCCCGCCGGGTCCGGTCTTCGTCTCGGTGCCCATGGAGTACCTGCTCGAGACGATGACGACGAGCGCGCCGGTGGCGGCGAGCTTCGCCCTCGAGCCGGCGGCGTCGCCCGAGGCCATCGACGCGCTGGCCCAGGCGCTCAGCGCGGCGGCTCGCCCGGTCATCGTGACCGAGGAGGCCGGGCGCAGCGTCGGGGCGGTGGAGCACCTCGTCGCTCTCGCCGAGCTGCTCGGCGCCCCGGTGGTCGAGGGCTGGCACCCCGGCTACGTGAATTTCCCCCGCACGCACCCGCTCTACGCCGGTGTGGGTCCCTCGACCCACGTCGCCGCGTATGTCAAGGACGCCGATGTCGTCTTCCTGGCGGGCGCTGTCGCGCCGTGGCATCCGCCGTCCTCCGCGCCGGGCCCCGGCACGAAGGTCGTGGTCCTGGCCGACAACCCCTTCCGGCCTCAGCTGCCCTTCTGGGGTTACCGCGCGGATCTGGTGGCCACCGGCGGTCTGGAGACGTCGCTGGCCCTGCTCCTCGAGCGCGTGCGGGAGCGCATCGCCCCCGGCAAGCGGGCCGACGCAATCGAGCGGTGGCAGCGGCGCCACCAGGAGCGGCGGGCGGCCGTGCGCGCCGAGGCCGTGGCGGCGGCAACCCGCAAGCCGCTCGACACCCGCTGGGTCGTCCACGAGCTGAACCAGGTCATGCCGGCGAACACGGTGGTGGTGGACGAGACCATCACGCACCGGCTGGACATCCACCGGTTCCTCGATCGGCTGCAGCCGGGGAGCTTCTTTTCAGGCTGCTATGGCGGCCTGGGCACCGGCCTGGGCACCGCGCTCGGCGTGAAGGCGGCGGCGCCCGAGCGGACGGTCATTGCGGTGATCGGCGACGGCTCCTTCAACTACAATCCGGTGCTGGCCGCGCTGGGCGCCAGCCAGGAGCACCGGATGCCGATCCTGATCGTGCTCTTCGACAACTCCGGCTACCTCTCGCAGAAATCGGGCGTGGTGCGCCACTACCCCGAGGGCTGGGCCGTGCAGTCGAACACGTTCGTGGGCACCTCCATCGCGCCGCGCCCCGACTATCCGGCCATCGCGCGCGCCTTCGATGGCCACGGCGAGCTCGTCGAGGACCCCGGCCAGGTCCGGGCCGCGCTCGAGCGGGGGCTCGCGGCCGTCGCGCGCGGGCGGGTGGCCCTCGTGGCCATGGCGCTTCAGCCGATCAACAGCCCCAGGCCGGCATAACCCTCAACCCAGGCCCACAAGGAGGAGACCCATGAGAATGCACAGGATGATCCTCTCTCTGGTCGTCGGGGGCGTGGTGCTCTTCGCGGCCACCGCGACGAACGCCCAGGGGCCGCCGCAGTATGGTCCCCCGATCACCCTGGCCCAGGCCAAGAAAGTGGCGGCCGGCGCCGAGGCCGAGGCGATGAAGAACAAGTGGCCGGTGGTCATCACCATCCTGGATTCCGGGGGCAACCTCGTGCTGGTCCAGCGCCTCGACGGCGCCCAGTTCGGCAGCGTCGAGGTCGCGAAGGACAAGGCCTATTCGGCCGTCGCCTTCCGCCGGCCCACCAAGGTCTTCCAGGATCTCGTCGAGAAGGGGGGCGCCAACATGCGCCTGCTCCGGCTCTCCGGCGCCAGCCCGCTCGAGGGCGGGATTCCCCTCGTGCTCGACGGTAAGATCGTCGGTGCGATCGGAGTCTCCGGGGTGACCGGCGAGCAGGATGCTCAGATCGCGCGGGCGGGGACCGAGTCCTTGAAGTAAGGGTCGTTGCGGCGGGCCGGGAAAGGCTGCCCGGCCCGCCACCCTTCCCATGCCCAGCCTGACCCTCCTCGGGCAGTCGATCCTCTCCGGGCTCTTCATCGGTGGGCTCTACGGCTTGCTCGGGCTCGGGCTGAGCCTGTCGTGGGGCCTGCTGCGTCTGATCAACCTGGCGCACTTCGCCCTCGTGTTCCTGGGCGCCTACCTCACCTACCACCTGGCGGCCGTGGGCGGGCTCAGTCCGTATCTGGCGATGCTGCTGATCGTCCCCGTCTTCTTCGGCCTCGGCGTGGCCCTGCAAGCCGCGTTCATCCGATTCCGGGTGGGCGAGTTCGCCTCGCTGCTCGTCACCTTCGGCATCACCGTGGTTATCGAGGCGTTCATCCAGTGGGTGTGGACGGCGGACTTTCGCCGGCTCGAGCACGCGACCGTGTCACTCCGCCTGGGGCCACTCTTCGTCCCGCTGACCGAGGCGCTCATGCTGGCGATCGCCGTGGCCCTGTCGCTGGCCACGTGGGCCTGGCTCCGGTTCACCTACGTGGGCAAGGCCATGCGGGCCGGGGCCGAGGATCCTGGCATGGCGGCCGCCTTCGGCATCGACCACCGACGGCTGGCCCTGCTGCTCTCCGGGGTCGGCGCTGCTTATTCCGGCATCGCCGGCGCCTTCGTGGCGCTCATCTACACGCTCGCCCCCGCCCAGATCTACGCCTGGATCGGCGTGGTCTTCGCCGTCGTCATCCTGGGCCGGCTCGGCAATCCGCTGGGGCCCGTGCTGGCCGGCCTGGGCGTTGGGGTCATCGAGGCGATCACGATGGCGGTCACGGCGCCCTCGTGGGCGCCGCTCGTCTCCTTCGCGCTCCTCATCCTCGTGCTGCTGCTGCGTCCCGACCGGATCTGAGATGCAGCCGGCGACGGGGCTGGTCGGGTTCCTCGTGGTGGGAATCGTTCTGGCCCTGCTGCCGGTCCTCGAGCCGCCGGCCTTCGTCGAATCCTTCCTCTACTTGATCTTCCACTGGATCGCCCTGGCCACGTCGTGGGCTCTCCTCGGCGGCTTCACCGGCTACGTGTCGTTCGGGCACGGCGCCTTCTTCGGCGCTGGCATGTACACGACGGCCGCGCTGGCCGCCACCTACGGCGTGCCGTTCATGTGGACGCTGCCGGCGGCGGGCCTGGTCGCGGCAACGCTCGGCGTCGGCATCGGCGCCGTGGTGTTCCGGGTGCGCCGGCTGCGGGGCGAGCTGTTCGCGCTCCTGACGCTGGCCGTCACCTTCGTCCTGGCCACCATCGTGCTCAACACCCCGATCGACGGCGGGCCCGGCGTCTACCTCAGCGGCGTGCCCATTCCCCGGCTCTTCGGCTCGCCGACGACCACGATCTACGTGCTCGGGCTCGGCGTGGCCGTGCTGTCCGTGGCCACGGCCTGGCTGATCCAGCGCTCCCGCTTCGGCCGGGGCCTGCTCGCGATTCACGACGATGAGGATGTGGCCGAGGTGCTGGGCGTGCCGACCTATCGCGGCAAGCTCCTGGCCTTCGGCCTGTCCTGCCTGCTGGCCGGAGTCGCGGGAGGGATCCAGGCAATCTTCGTGACCTACGTCACGGTGGCCGAGACGTTCTCGATCACGGTGCCGCTCTTCGTCGTGCTCATGAGCGTGCTGGGCGGCGCCCGGCACTGGCTGGGACCAGCCGTCGGGGCCACCTTCGTCACGGTCCTGACCTACCTGTTCGTGGGAGGCGAGCAGGCGGTGGTGGGCCGGGCCGTCACCGGCCTGACGCTGATCGCGGTGATCCTGTTCCTGCCCCAGGGTGTCGTCGGGCTGCTGCCCCGCGGGCGGAGCCGCCGCCCCGCCGCTCAGCCCGACGCCCCGGCGGCCACAGCCCCGGAGCCGAGAACGGCGTCCCCGCCACGACCGGCGGCGGAGCCACGGCCGGCGCCGGGCTCGAGCCCGCTGCTCCGCTGCGACAGCGTGCGCAAGGCCTTCGCCGGGGTGCAGGCCCTGGCCGGCGTGAGTCTGGAATTGCGGGCGGGGGAGATCCTGGGCCTGGTGGGCCCGAACGGCTCGGGAAAATCGACGCTGATCAACGTGATCAGCGGTTACTATCGCGCGGACGCCGGCCGCATTCTCTTCGCTGACCGCAATCTCGCCGCCGAGGAGGGCCATCGGATCGCGCAGCTGGGCATCGCCCGGACGTACCAGATCCCGCGGCCGTTCGCCCGCCTGAGCGTGCTCGACAATGTCGCCCTGGCCGGGATGTTCGGTGCCAGCGCGCTGAGCCGGGCCGCGGCCGAGCGGGAGGCGCGACGCTGGCTCACGTTCGTGGGGCTCGAGGGCCGCGCCCGCGCGCTGCCCGCCGAGCTGAACCTGCACCAGCGCAAGTTCCTGGAGCTGGCCCGGGCGCTGGCCTCGGCGCCCCGCCTGGTTCTCCTCGACGAGGTGCTGTCGGGGCTCACGCCCGCCGAGATGGCCGACGCGATCGCCCTGGTGCGGGCCATCCGGGAGCGGGGCGCGACCATCATCTTCATCGAGCACGTCATGCGGGCTGTCCTCGACCTCACCGACCGCCTGGTGGTGCTGAACCACGGTGAGGTCATCGCCGAGGGCCGGCCCCACGAGGTGGTCCGCCGGGCTGACGTGGTCAGCGCCTACCTGGGGAAGCCCCATGCTGGACGTTGAGGGCCTGCACGTCACCTATGGCGATGCGCCGGCGTTGTGGGACGTCTCGCTGCGGGTCGCGGCGGCCGAGCTGGTGGCCGTGGTCGGTCCCAACGGCGCCGGCAAGACGACGCTGGTCAACGCCATCGCGCGGCTGCTACCCATTCGGGGCGGCGCCGTCCGGTTCGAGGGCGTGGACGTCACCGAGGCCGGCGCCCACCAGATGTGTCGCCACGGCGTGGCCCTGGTGCCCGAGGGGCGGCGGCTCTTCGGGGGCATGACCGTGGAAGAGAACCTCGACATCGGCTGCTACCGCCCCGAGGCCCGGCGCGCGCGGGCCGAGAGCCTGGCCCGGGTATTCGAGATGTTCCCCATCCTGCGCGAGCGGAGGCGCCAGCGCGCGGGCTCGCTCTCCGGCGGCCAGCAGCAGATGCTGGCCATCGGGCGGGCGTTGATGGCCCGGCCGCGGCTGCTGCTGTTCGATGAGCCCTCGCTGGGCCTGGCCCCGGCGGTCGTGGACCAGCTGTTCGAGATCATCCGCGCGATTCACGCCGGCGGTGTCTCGATTCTGTTGATCGAGCAGAACGTCGTGAAAGGCTTGGAGATCGCCGAACGGGCCTACGTCCTCGAGGAGGGGCGCATCCTCACCGAGGGACGGCCGGCCGAGCTGTTGGCCCGGTCGCATCTGCGCCAGGCCTATCTGGGCGAGGCGTGATGGCGGCGATGGGGTAAAATCCTCGAGCGCTCAACCGCTTCGTGGAGGAGTGACGATGACGACACCCGCCGTGTTCAGCCACCTCGGGATTCACGTGACCGATCTGCCCCGCATGGAGGACTTCTACACGCGGGTCCTCGGCCTGCTCGTCATGGACAAGGGAGCGCTGCGGGACGGCCCCACCCTGCTCTTCCTGTCGCGTGATCCCGATCAACACCACCAGATCGTCCTGGTGACGGGCCGACCGCCCGGCGTGGACTACAACGTGGTCAACCAGATCTCCTTCAAGGTGCCCACCCTCGCCGAGCTCAAGACCATGTACGCCCGGATGCGAGCGGAGGGCGTGAAGGAGTTTCGCATCGTCACCCACGGCAACGCCTGGTCGGTGTACTTCCCCGATCCCGAGGGCAACCGGGTCGAGCTCTTCGTCGATACCCCGTGGCACACGCCACAACCCTTCGCCGAGCCCTTCGACATCGAGGCGCCCGTGGAGGCCATCGTGGCGAAGACGGAGGCGATCTGCCGGAACCGTCCGGGATTCGTGTCCCGCGCCGACTGGCGGGAGCAGCAGGCGCAGCGCATGGGAGTGGCCAATGCCCGCTGAGCCGAGCCGCCCCGTCCGCGTGGCTGCCATCGGTGTCGGGGGCTGGGGCAAGACCCTTGCCGACGCCGCCGCCAAGGGAACCGGGCTGACCTACGTCGCCTGCACCAGCCGCTCGCCCGAGAATCGCGCGGCCTTCGCCAAGGCCTATGGGTGCCGCGACCTGCCGAGCCTGGAGGCGGTCCTGGCCGATCGCGAGGTGGAGGCCGTCATCATCACGACGCCCCACGCCGCCCACGCCGAGCAGATCGTGGCCGCCGGCAAGAGCGGCAAGCACGTGTTCGTGGAGAAGCCGTTCACGCTCACGCTCGCCGATGCCCGGCGCGCCGCCGACACCTGTCGCCAGGCCAAGGTCGTGCTGGCGGTGGGCCATCAGCGCCGCCGGGCGCCGGCCAGTCGGGCCCTCAAGCGTCTCATCGACGAGGGGACCCTGGGACGGGCGGTGCAGATCGAGGGCAACTTCTCGGCCGACATCGGCTTTTCCTTCAAGCCCGGCGCCTGGCGCCTGGTTCGCGCCGAGACGCCGGGCGGCGCCATGACCAACCTGGGCATCCACCACGTGGACAGCTACCAGTACTTGCTGGGCCCCATCGCCCGGGTGACGGCGTTCTCGCGGCGGGTGGCCCTCCAGGACGCCGAGATCGACGACACCACTTCCATCCTGTTCGAGTTCGCCTCCGGCGCCCTCGGCTACCTCGGGACCTCGTGGGTGCACGCCAACCGGGGCTCCACCATGACGCTGCACGGCACGGAAGCCCAGGCCTGGCTGGAGGCGGACGGCGCCCGGCTTCTCGTCGCCCGCCGGGGCCAGCGGGAGCGCACCGAAGTGCCTCTCACGCCGGCCGATCCGATCGTCGAGGAGCTGGCCGAGTTCGCGCGCTGCGTGCGGGACGGTGCCAGACCGGAGACGGACGGCGAAGTGGGCGTGGCCAACATCGCCGTGCTGGAGGCGATCGTGCAGTCGTCGGACACCGGACGCGCCGTCGAGGTGGCGCGGTCCTCAGCTAGGTGATCAGCCCGTAGAACCTCCCGGCGTTCTCGCAGGTGATCTTGTGGACGACGTCCGGGGGCAGGTGGCCAAACTGCTCGGCGATGTACTTCGAGGACTCCGGCCACACGCCGTCGGGGTGCGGGTAATCGGAGCCCCACATCAGCGTCTCCACCCCGATGTCGTCGATGAGCTTGGTGCCGATCCGGTCGAACTGGAAGGTGGCCTTGCACTGCCGGCGCCAGTAGTCGCTGGGCTTCATCCTGAGGCCGAGGTCGCGGAAGCGATCCTCCCACTCGAAGTCCATCCGGTCCAGCGCGTAGGGCAGCCAGCCGATCCCGCTCTCCCCGAACGAGAGGCGAAGGTTCGGATAGCGCTCGAGGACCGCACTGCCGATGACGGCGGCCACGATGTTGATCAGGTTCATCTGGAAGCCGGCGACGCTGGTGAAGAAGGCCGCCCGCCGGGTCAGCCCCTTCTGCTGGTCCATCTTGTCCCGGGGCAGCGAGGGGAACGTGTGAAAATGCAGCGGTAGCCCGACCTCGTTGACCGCCTGCCACAAGGGTTCCCACACGGGATGCCACATGGGCTCCATGTCCCAGGAGCAGGAGAGCTCGAGGCCGCGGAGACCCAGCTTGGCCACGCGATGGATCTCCTTCACCGCTGCGTCGATGTCGCCGTAGGGCAGGCAGGCCAGGCCGATGAACCGCGCCGGATCGTGCTTGCAGAAGTCGACGAGCCAGTCGTTGTAGATGCGAAACATCTCGTTGGCCGCCACCGGATCGTTGAGCCGCGTGGCCGCGCCGAGGATGCCGAAGATCACCTCGGCGTCGACGCCGTCACGCTCCATGTCCTTCTTGCGGAGGGCGGGGTCGGTGGGGCGGCGATGGCCCTTCGCGCCGTCCTCGTAAAGGCCGGTCGCCGCCATCTTGTCCACGCGATAGTTCTGGCCGGGGACGAGCTTCTGGCCGGCGGGGCCGACCCCGTTGAGCAGCCCGAACGAGCCGCCGTTCTTGCACGTCCAGTACGGGCCGTCGGGGCCGTCGGTGACGTACGGCATCCGGTCCTTCAGCGCCGCCGACGCGTTCGACGTGAAGATGTCCGGCGGGAGCATGGGCAGGTCGATGTGGCAGTCGGCGGAGATGCGGCGGTACGTGGTCATTGGGACTCA
>DATBIM010000015.1:0-4021 GCA_036556905.1 Candidatus Methylomirabilota bacterium | reverse complement strand
CACTCAAGGGACTGGTGCGCGCGTCGGAGTCGTCAAAGGTCCACCCGGCGATACCCGAAGGTGTGGCGGAAGAGATGCGGGTGCAGGCGGCGGCCGATGCGGTGGCTCACGCGCTTGCAGAGGAGCACCACCACCTGCTTGGTGATGCGCCCCCGTCAGCTCACGAACAGGGGCTGCTCGGGAGCGAGGCCGCGGCGGGTGGCAGGTCGGCGTCGAGCGCGGCCTGGGCCACCGCGTGCAGCGGGACGACGCGGTCCTTGTTACCCTTGCCGTGCACCATGAGGCTCGAGCCAGCCGGCGAAGCGGTTCAGCTCGACGAGGCGGCGGCGCACCGTGTTGACGCTCCAGCGCCGGGTGGCCATGTGGGCTTGGTAGTCGTCGAATGAGGGCGGGGGTGAAGGTGCGGAGACCGAGCCCCTCACCCTGGGCCCCTCACCCTGCCCTCTCCCCTGAGGGGAGAGGGTCTTGGAGCGGCCGAGTCGCTTCTCCACCGCGCATTGCTGGAGGAAGCGCGCGTGCAGGGCGGCCAGCGTCATGGCGTGGCCGGAGCCTAGAGGGGCCGGTCCGGCGCGTCAATGTCACGAAGTGGAGACGCCGGCGCCCGGTAGCGTGTGCTAGAAAGGAGCATCGTGCGCAAGCGAACGATGCACCTGGCGCAGTTCCTCTGCCATGGCCCGACCTATCACAGCCTCGCCATGTGGCGGCATCCCCGCACCGCGGAGGCCGGGTTCGACTGGGCGCGGCCGGAGCTCTATCAGCACATCGCGCGGGTCTGCGAGCGCGGCAAGTTCGACATGGTCTTCTTCGCCGACCTGAACTACATCTCCGACACGTATCGCGGGACGATGGACCCGGCGATCCGGCACGCGACCCAGGCGCCCGAGCACGACCCGATCCCGCTGCTGTCGTTCATGGCCGCGGTCACCACGCGTATCGGCCTCGGGGCGACGTTCTCGATCAGCCACTCGCATCCGTTCTACGCCGCGCGCCTGTGGGCGACGCTGGATCACCTGACCCGGGGCCGGGCCGCCTGGAACGTGGTGACGTCGCTGAACCACAACCAATCCGCAAACTACGGAGAGGAGCGCCGGCCGACCGACGAGCGTTACGACCGCGCCCACGAGTTCATCGAGGTGTGCCGGAAGCTCTGGGACAGCTGGGAGCCGGACGCGGTCGTGATGGACCGTGCGGCGGGCGTGTTCGCCGATCCGTCCAAGGTACACCGCATCGAGCACGAGGGCCGGTTCTTCCGGTCCCGGGGGCCGCTCAACGTGGTGCGCTCCCCGCAGGGCGGCCCGGCGATCCTGCAGGCGGGAACGTCGCCCAAGGGGCGGACGTTCGCGGCGCGGTACGCGGACGCGATCTTCGCGATCCAGCCGAACATCGCGGGCGCCAAGGCGTACTACGACGACATCAAGAGCGGTACCGTGAGCGAGGGGCGTGCGCCCGAAGCGTGCAAGATCCTGTTCGGCATCCAGCCGATCCTCGGGGCGACGGAAGACGAGGCGCGCGAGAAGCAGGCGCTGCACAACGACCTCGTCCCGCTCGAGGGCGGCATGGCGATTCTCTCGGGCCACCTCGACTTCGATCTGTCGACGCTGCCGCTCGACGAGGTGATGGCCAGACGCACGGAGCCGCAGCTGCAGCGCATGCAGACGCGGTACCGGACCTTGACGGGAGAGCTCCTCACGCTACGCGAGGTCGCCCAGCGCCATGGTCAAAGCGTGGGGCTGGTCCAGATGGTGGGCACCCCCTCGCAGGTGGCCGACCAGATGGAGGACTACTTCGACCAGGTGGGCGGCGACGGGTTCATGCTGTCGCCGATCTATTCGCCGGGGGCCATCGAGGAGTTCGTCGATCTCATGGTGCCGGAGCTGCAGCGGCGCGGCCGGTACCGCCGGGACTACGCCGGGACGACGCAGCGCGATCATCTGATGCAGGAGGATTGACGCCAGCTCGTTTCGCGATGGGGCTGGTCGTGACGCGCCCGCGCGGGCCCAACGTTCGAGTTCCAGAGCACGTTACTGTGCGGTGTAGCCCCCGTCCACCGGCAGGCATGCGCCCGTGACGAACGAGGCGTCGTCCGACGCCAGGAACAGCGCCGCCCTTGCGATCTCGTCGGGTTGGCCGAGCCGGCCCATGGGGTGCTTCTCTTCCAGGAGCTTCCGGCTCTCCGGCTGGTCGGTCAGTGTCTTCGTGAGGTTGGTGTAGACGAACCCGGGGCACAGGGCGTTCACCCGCACGCCCTCCCGGGCGAAGTGGACGGCCATGTCCCGGGTGAGCTGGATCACCCCGCCCTTGCTGTGCGTGTACGGGTCCAGCCCGGTCCCGATCTCTCGCGGCCTGCCCACGAGGCCGTAGATCGAGGACAGGTTCACGATCGAGCCGCCACCCTGTTTCACCATCCGGTCCGCAGCGGCCCGGCACATGAGAAACGTGCCCTTCATGTTGACGGCCATCACGAAGTCCCAGACCTTCTCCCAGTCCCAGTCGGCCGGCGCGTTCCTGGGGGCCACCCCGGCGCTGTTCACGAGCACGTCCGCACGTCCGAATCGCTTCACCGTCTCGTCGACGAGCCGTTGCGAGTCGGGCCTGCTCGTCACGTCGCCCCCCATCACCAGCGCCTCGCCGCCGGCGCTCCTGATCCGGGCCGCCACGGTCTCCAGGTCTGCCGGCCGCAGGTCGGCGAGCGCAACCTTCGCGCCCTCCTGCGCGAACACCTCGGCCGTCGCCGCGCCGATGCCCGATCCCGCACCCGTTATCAGCGCCACCTTGTCCCGAAGCCGGCCCGCCATCTGGAGACCTCCATGGATGTTCTTGGCTCCGGTGTCACCGGGACCGTATCCCGTGCGTCACCGTACACCCCCGGTCAATGTCCAAGCTCGCGAAGGCGTCGGTGAACGAGACGAACCGCCAGGCGCTCGGCACCTACGGCGCGGCGGCGCGGGCCAAGGGCGTGAAGGACCGGATCCAGACGCGGGACGCGAAGTTCGGGGACGCCGCGGGCGGCTGACCGGGAGCCCTGCGCCCCGGGCGTTGAGCCGCGCCCTCAGCGCCAGAACTCGCGCGTGGCGAGCCCGGCCCCCTCCGCCAGGCTGGCCAGCTTCGCCCAGACGATGTCGGGGTCCACGGCGGCCTGGCCGACCCAGGTGCCGAAGCCGCAGTCGGTGCCGGCGATGACCTGCTCGCGGCCGACCAGCCGGGCGTAGCGGCCGATCCGCTCGGCCACCAGCTCCGGGTGCTCGATGAAGTTCGTCGTCGAGTCGAGCACGCCGGGGATGATGATCTTGTCCCGGGGCAGCTTCACGCGCTCGAAGACCTTCCACTCGTGCGCGTGCCGGGGGTTGGCGGCCTCGAAGGAGATGCCCTGGGGGCGGGCCGCGAGGACGAGGTCGAGGATGCCGGCGAGGGGCACGTCGTAGTGATGCGGGCCCTCGTAGTTGCCCCAGCAGAGGTGCAGGCGCAGCTGCTCGGGGGGGATGTTGGCCACCGCGTGGTCGAGCGCCGCGAGGTGCAGGCGCACCATCGTGCGGAACTCTTCCACGCTGAGGCCGGCGAACTGGATGTGCCGGCCCATGGCGAGGTCCGGGCAGTCGAGCTGCAGGGTGAAGCCCGCCCGCGCCACCGTCTCGTACTCGTGCCGCATGGCGTCGGCGATGGCGAAGAGGTAGGCCTCGTGGTTGCCGTAGTGGTCGTCCCGGAAGAAGAGCGAGATCACGCCGGGGGAGGCCGCGCTCATGAACACGTCCTCGACGGCGACGGGGGAGAGCGCCGCCTTCAGGTTGTCCACGTCGGCCGCCGCCGCGCCGGGATCCCGCACGCTGATCGGCCCCGTGCAGGCCGGGGTCTTGCGGCGCGAGCGCCCGGGGTCGCCGAACACCCGCTTGGCCATCTCGGGGAAGTCCACCAGGTCGCGGTACTGCAGGGCGTGGCTCGCGCCGCCGAAGCCGTTCAGCCGGTCCTTGACGTAGGTGGCGTAGCTCGGCTTGCTCAGCTCCCCGTCGTTGACGACCGTGATCCC
>DATBIM010000014.1:0-19937 GCA_036556905.1 Candidatus Methylomirabilota bacterium | reverse complement strand
TCAGACCCGCCCCTACGCCGATCCCCTGGCCGAGGAGATGGCGGTGCACATGTACCGGAACATGAAGGAGTTCGGCCTGCCGCTCTTCGACATGGCCAGTGGCAAGCAGGGCATCGTCCACGTGATCGGGCCGGAGCTGGGTCTCAGCCAGCCGGGCATGACCATCGCTTGCGGTGACAGCCACACCTCCACCCACGGCGCCGTCGGCGCCATCGCCTTCGGCATCGGCACCACCCAGGTCCGCGACGTGCTGGCCACGCAGTGCCTGTCCATGGCCAAGCCCAGGTTGCGCCAGGTGCGGGTGGACGGTGCGCTGGCCCGAGGCGTGTACGCCAAGGACGTGATCCTGGCCATCATCAACCAGCTCGGCGTGAAGGGCGGCGTGGGCTATGCCTACGAATACGCCGGGCCCGTCATCGAGCGCATGACCATGGAGGAGCGCCTCACCGTCTGCAACATGTCGATCGAGGGCGGTGCGCGCTGCGGCTACGTCAACCCCGACGCGACGACGATCGACTATCTCCGCGGTCGGCCCTACGCGCCGAAAGCCGACGTCTTCGACCGCGCGGCCACCTGGTGGAAGTCGGTGGCGACCGAGCCCGGCGCCAGGTTCGATGACGTCGCGCGCCTCGACGGCTCGGCCATCGAACCGGTGGTGACATGGGGCATCAACCCGGGCATGTCGGTAGGCGTGAGCCAGCGCATCCCCTCGCCCGAGGCCCAGCCCGAGCCCGAGCGCCCGACGTTCCGCGAGGCGCTCGCCCACATGGGGTTCGCCGCCGGCCAGCCGATCAAGGGCGCCAAGATCGACGTGGCCTTCGTCGGCTCCTGCACCAACGGGCGGCTGTCCGACCTGCGTGTCGCCGCGGAAGTGGCGAAGAAGGGCAAGGTGGCCAAGGGCGTGCGCGCATTGATCGTTCCGGGCTCCCAGCAGGTGGCCAAAGCCGCCGAGGCCGAGGGCCTGCCCGAGATCTTCCAGGCCGCGGGCTTTCAGTGGCGCAAGGCCGGCTGCTCCATGTGTCTGGGCATGAATCCCGACCAGCTCGTCGGCCGTGAGATGAGTGCCTCGTCCAGCAATCGCAACTTCATCGGCCGCCAGGGCAGCCCCACCGGCCGCACGCTGCTCATGAGCCCGGCCATGGTCGCCGCCGCCGCCATCACCGGCGCCGTCGCCGACGTGAGGGAGATCCTGCGATGACTGATTACAAGCGCCGCCAGGTAACGGGCCGCGGTATTCCCGTCCCTGGCAACGACATCGACACCGACCGCATCATCCCCGCCCGCTTCCTCAAGGAAGTCACCTTCGAAACCATGGGCGAGCACGCCTTCGAGGACGCCCGCAAGCAGAACCCCGAGCACCCGTTCAACCAGAAGGCCTACCAGGGCGCCTCCGTGCTCGTGGTCGGCCAGAACTTCGGCTGCGGCTCCTCCCGCGAGCACGCCCCCCAGGCCCTGATGCGCTGGGGCATCCGGGCCGTCATCGGTGGCTCCTTCGGCGAGATCTTCTTCGGCAACTGCGTGATGCTCGGGATTCCCTGCCTGGTCGCCACCCAGGCGGATCTCGAGTGGCTCCAGAAGGCCGTCGAGCGCGCGCCGCAGCAGGCGGTGACCGTCGATATCGAGAAACAAGAGGTCCGCTTCGGCGACCGTGTGATCAAGGCCACCATCCCCGACGGGCCGCGCAATCAGCTGGTGGGCGGCACGTGGGATTCCACGGCCGTGCTGCTGGAGGCGGGTCCGGCGATCGAGACGACGGCGGGGAAGCTGCCATACGTGAAGGGGTGGTGAGGTCATCGAACGCCGGACACATGAGACGTACACGCACGGGCACGCACCGGCGACAGTACGCCAGCACGCGCGGCGCACGGTTGACGAAGCCGCGGCGTTCCTTCTGCCCGACCTGCGCCCCGGCATGCGGCTGCTCGACGTCGGCTGTGGCCCCGGGAGCATCACCCGAGGTCTGGCCGAGCGCCTGGCGCCGGGCCAGGTGATCGGCCTCGACCTGTCCGCGGAAACATTGGCCGCGGCCCGCCAGGATGCCGTAGCCCGGGGTCTCGCCAACCTCGCGTATGAAGAGGGCAGCGTGTACGACCTGCCCTTCCCCGATGCTTCGTTCGACGTCGTCTTCGCGCATCAGGTGCTCCAGCACCTGCGCGAGCCCGGCACCGCGCTGCGCGAGATGCTACGCGTGGTGCGGGCCGGGGGCCTCATTGCCGTGCGCGACGTCGACTGGGGCACGGCATCCTACTGGCCCGCCGACCCCTGGATCGATCGCTTCGTGGAGGTCCATCTCAAGACCTGGTATCGGAATGGCGGCGAACCCCGGATGGGGCGGAAGCTACGGGCACTTTTCAACGCGGCCAGGGTCACGGATCTCAACGTCACGGCCAGCTTGTGGTGTTACGCCACGCTGGCCGAGACGGTCGAGTGGGGCGAGTCCTACGCGGAGCGCCTCCTGACCTCCCCGATGGGAGAACGCGCCGTCGAGTACGGGTACGCATCTCGCCCAGATCTGGAGGCGATGGCCGCCGCCTTTCGGGCCTGGGCCGTTCATCCTGACGCGTTCTGGGCCTTTATCCACGTGGCGGCCCTCGCCCGAAAGGCGGGATGAGCCGAAGCTCTACCCCCGCCCCGGCGTGTGCTTGGCCAGAAACTCCTTGATGCGCGCCTTCACCGCCACCAGCGCCGCCCCCGTCTTCCACTCGGTGACGAACTCCGCGTTCGGGAGCAGCTTCGCCACCTCCTCGGAGATCGGGAACGGATGCGCCTCGTCGTTGCCGGCCAGGACCAGGCAGGGCGTCCGGCAGCTCGAGACGAACGCGCGGTCCACGCTGTAGACGAACCCGGGGGCGTACAGGTTCTGGTAGAACGCGTCCAGCACCGGCTCGGTGGCCTCCGGGTGGTCGTTGCCGAGGCTCTTGGCCCAGGTGTCGAACCGAGCGGCGCGGCCGGGTTTCATGGGGCCCACGCGGCCGATGGGCTGGGCGAGCACGGCGGAGGCGATACGCTGGGGCTGGGCCTTGAGCAGGCTCATGATGAAGGACCCACCGATGCACTGCCCGTACAGGTGACACTGGTCGATTTTCAGGTGGTCGAGCAGCGCCATGTGGTCGGCGGCGTAGGTGGGCCAGCCGTCCTGGGCCGTGATGGGGGCCCGCGACTTTCCGCCGGCGTTGCGCTGGTCCATCGCGATCACCCGGAAGCTTCCCGCCAACTCGGTGGTGGGGTTCACGGGGGCGGAGGGGCCGTTCCACACGTCGATGATGGACTGCAGGCCCGCGGGCGCGAACGTGAGGATGGGGAAGCCCTGGCCGAATTCTTCGTAGTAGATCGTCGCACCGTGGTGCTGGACGGTCGGCATGGTCGTGTCCTTTCGTAGCGAGAGAGATCTAGTGGTTCTTGAGGGGCTCGGCGTCGATCAGGACGAAGAGCATCCGGGCCACGCGGTCGCTCCGATTCGACCAGGCATGGTAGGTGCCGCGCTGGATCAGCACGTCGCCCGGGCGCATGAGGGTCTCATCGTCGTCCAGAACCGCCCAGATTTCACCCTCGAGGCAGATCGCGTAGTCCACGGTGTCGGTCGCGTGGAACCCGGGGTGTTTCGCCGAACGCTCGGGCGTGGTCTTGCAGCCGCGCCGCTGGAGGTCTTCCGGCGTGTACGCGCGCCGCGCATCGGGGGGGATGTCGGTGATGCGGATCACGCTGCCACCCCGGTGGGCGGGCGGCGTCCGGAGGATCACGCCGTCGGGAACGGGATCGTGGGCCCCCTGGTTCGATGCGGGCGCTGACTCCGTCCTCCATAATCCGACGCGGACCGGCTCTCCCGGAGCCACCTCGGCCGTCGGCAGCAGCGTGTCCGACTGGATGTACGAGCGACCGGCGTCATTGACACCGGTCACGATGCGGCGGACCTTCCCCGGCATGCCCCAGTCCGCCGCCTACGGCCGGAAGACGGCGAACACCTTGGACGAGTTGGAGATCCAGGATTCCAGGAACACGGACTCATCGGGCCGGCGCTTGAGCTCGGCCATGGCCCCGGCCAGGCAGAACCAGTTCAGCAGCTCGTGGTGACCGCGATCCTCCGCTTCCTCGATCTTGGTCGTGCGCCACGGCTCCCAGTCCGCGGTCCGGAGGGCCTCGTAATAGCGCTTGTCCGACTCCACGTCGGGGAACATCAAAGAGTGCTTCGCGACCAGGAAGGAATGACTCCAGCTCGACGAGGCGACGACCGCCACGCGCCAGGGACTGCGCGTGAGTACCCGGGCGATCGCGGCGCCGACCTGGAAGCAGCGCCAGGGCTGCGGGCCCGGCGGGTCCAGCTCCGTCTGCTCGGCGAGCTTGGCGGCCTGCGACGGCGTCTGCGGCTCGCCATGAGCCCCGATCAGCCATCGCCCGTAGGCGTTCACGGTGAACGGCACGACGGGATAGGGGAATCCCTTGCGGTCGAAGTCCAGATAGAGGATCGAGTTCATGAAGGCGTGACCGAGCGGATGGTGGAGTGGCTTGTAGGCGTAGGCGACGTCGATCCCCTCGCCCAGCAGCCCGGACGCCAGGTGCTTGGCGGCCTTCCGGTGGCCCTTGATCGTGAAGGTCTTGTCGGCAGGCTCGTCCCACCAGTTCGCGGCGCGCTGATGGCCCTTCCAGGGCTGGACATCGACCGAGTCATAGGCCAGCACCGAGAACGGGGGCACGCAGTCCTCCTGGTAGTTCTCGTACTGGTCGTCGCCCCACAGCAGCACGAAGTCGGGCTCGAACGCATCGAGCTCGGAGCGGATCTTGCGGAAGTGGTGGATCAGGTCACTCCGATGCTTCTCGGAGTGGCTCAACCCTTCGTCGCTGCCCCACTGCTCCCGCATCGTGGGGTGCCAGTTGGCCGGCGAGCGCAGACGCTCGGGCAGCAGAGGGTCGGCCAGCAGGAGCTTGATCCGCCGGCTCAGGTTGCCCTTGTAGCAAAGGGGGGGATAGTGCGTGATGCCGAGGCCGAGGATCTGTCCCATGGATGCCCTCCTCACGCCGGATGCCATATCATAAGCCCACTTCGCTCTCTCATCAGGAGGCAACATGGCAGCCATCGCGTTTACCGGTTGTGATGTGCTCGGTGCCGCCCGGACCCGGCCGCAAACCCAGCCACGGCCGGCGGCGCGGGGCAAGGCCGCCGCGAAGCCGACTGGCCAGCGCCCCGAGGCAGCCGCGGCCGGCCGCCGTGAAGTGGTGGTGGGCGGCCGCCGCGTCAAGACCATCGACGTGCACGCGCATTGCGTGATCCCGGAGGCGTACGCCCTGCTGGGGCTGAAGGTGTCCGCTCATCGCGGACCGGGGATCGACGAGGTGGGGCCGCGGCGCATCCGGGAGATGGACGCCCAGGGCATCGACATGGAGGCGCTGAGCATCAACCCGGCCTGGTACCGGGCGGAGCGCGACCTGGCCGCCCAGGTCGTGAAGATCCAGAACGAGCGGCTCGCGGAGTTCTGCGGGAAGTATCCGGACCGCTTCGTGGCCTTCGCCTCGGTCGCGCTCCAGTTTCCCGATCTGGCGGTGCAGCAGCTCGTGGACGGGGTCAAGAAGCTCGGGCTCCGCGGCGCCGCCGTCGGCGCCAGCGTGGCCGGCGACGAGTTCGCCAACCCCAAGTTTCACCCGTTCTGGGCCAAGGCCGAGGAGCTGGGAGTTCTCATCTTCATCCATCCCCAGAGCACGCCGGATCTGGCCCGGAGGCTCAAGGGCAACGGCTGGCTGGAGAACACCATCGGCAACCCCCTCGACACCACCATCGCGCTCTCGCACCTGATCTTCGAGGGCACCCTGGATCATTTCCCCGGGCTCAAGATCTGCGCGGCCCACGGCGGTGGCTATCTGCCCTCCTACGCGCCGCGCTCCGACAACGCCCTGCGCGTGGCGCCGGACAAGGACACCGGCGTCACGCTGAAGAAAACGCCGACCGAGTATCTGCGGACGATGTACTACGACACGCTGGTCTTCACCTCGGAAGCGCTGCGCCACCTGGCGGCGGAAGTCGGCGTGAGCCAGCTCGTCATCGGGACCGACCATCCGATTCCATGGCAGGACAAGTCGGTGGACCACATCCTCAAGACCCCGGGCTTCACCGACGCCGAACGCCGAGCCATGCTCGGGGAGACCGCGGCGAAGCTGCTGAAGATCAAACTCTAGGGGTGGTATCCTACCGCCGGTTCAATCGCCCTTTCGTGAGGTGGGTCATGCTCTACGAGCTGCGTCGTTACGATGTTGCCGCCAGCAAGCTGCCCGCGCTCATCGACCGCTTCGGCAGCTTCACGGTGCACAAGTGGAAGGAGTACGGCTTTCGCTTGATCGGCTTCTGGACGCCCCTGGTGGGCGAGAAGAGCAACCAGATCGTCTACCTGTGGGGCTGGGAAAGCCTGGAGGAGCGCACCCGGAAGAACGCGGCCTGGCGCGCCGATCCCGAGCGGGCCAAGAAGTGGGAGGAGACCCAGAAAGACGGGCCGCTGGTGAACCGTGTCTACAACCAGCTCATGGAGCCGACCTCGTATTCGCAGCTCGACCGGGGCGAGCCCTACGGACCGGACGCGGCCACCCGCAAGCCGTACTTCTTCGAGCTGCGCGAGTACCAGGCCATGCCGCAGAAGATCACCAACATCACGAACCGCTTCGGGGGCTTCACCTGCGAGGCCTTCAAGAAGCACGGCTTCCGTCAGGTGGGCTACTGGCTGAACACCTTCGGCGGGAACGATCATCAGCTGATCTACCTGCTGGCCTGGGAGAGCCTGGACGAGCGGGTGTCGAAATTCGACACGTTCGCCAAGGATCCCGAGCGGGCCCGTGTGTTTGCCGAGAGCGAGAAGAACGGGCCGATCGTGCAGCAGGTGACCAGCACGATCCTGCGCCCCACCGCCTTTTCGCCGATGAAGTGACGGAAGAGATCATCATGGAAGAACTCCTGCCCGCCGAGACCGCGGCCTTCCCGGGGCCCATCCCGACGCAATTCGTCTCCAGCGACGAGTTCACGCCCCCGCCCCAGACCGCGCGGCAGAAGCAGGTCGAGGCCAGGATCAAGGACCTGGGCACCCGCCTGGCCAAACACCAGGGCCTGAGCCGGCGCACGTTCTTCACGACCGCCGCTGGCATGGCCGCGGCGTTCGTCGCCATGAACGACGTCTACGGCCCGATCTTCGGCGCGAGCCTGGCCGAAGCGCAGAACCCCGACATGGCCAACGACCGCGCCAAGGGCCTGGCCGATCAGTTCATCATGGATATGCACACGCACTTCCTGCGCGACGACACGCGGCTCGAGAACTTCGTGCGCTCCCGCCTGGCCGTAGGCAAGGCGGGCTGGAACCCCGCGCTGGCCGGCAAGCCCCAGACGCTGGAGGATCTGAAGTTCGCGAACTACTTCAAGGAGATCTACTTCGACAGCGACACGAAAGTGGCCCTCATCTCGGGCTCCGGCTCGGAAGAGCCCCGCGACTGGTTCCTCACCAACGAGATGAAGGCCGAGGCCCGGGCCAAGGTCAACAAGCTCACGGGCAGCAAGCGCCTGCTCTCACACGCCATCTTCATGCCCGGCATGCCGGGGTGGATGGAGGCGGTGGATCACGCCATCACCCAGCTCAAGCCCGACTCGTTCAAGGGCTACACGGTGGGCGACAACACCAACAAGCAGCTCTCCCGGCATCCCTGGCGCATGGACGACGAGAAGCTGCTCTACCCGTTCTACGAGAAGCTGGCCAAGGCCGGCCTGGTCAACGTGTGCGTCCACAAGGGGTTGTACAACCTGTCCACCACGCAAAAGTTTCCACAACTACTCGACCACGCCGACGTCCGCGACGTGGGCAAGGCCGCCCGGGACTGGCCCCAGCTCAACTTCATCATCTACCACTCGGCGTTTCGCTTCACCGGCGGCGAGGGCAAGAACGGCCTGGCCCAGTTCGAGCAGACGGGGCGGGTGGACTGGGTGACCGATCTCGCCGAGATTCCCGCCAAGTACGGCGTCACCAACGTCTACGGCGACCTCGGCCAGATCTTCGCCCAGAGCACGGTGGCCGAGCCGCGCCTGTGCGCGGCCATGATGGGCATGCTCGTCAAGGGGCTGGGCGCCGACCACGTGGTGTGGGGCACCGACGCCATCTGGACCGGCGCGCCCCAGTGGCAGATCGAAGCGATGCGCCGGCTGGAGATCCCCGAGGACATGCAGAAGCAGCACGGGTTCCCGGCGCTGGGGCCCGCCGATGGGCCCATCAAGCGCGCGATCTTCGGCGAGAACTCGGCCCGGCTCTACAAGTACGACGCCAAACGACGCGCCGAGCTCACGACCGACCGCATCACCCTGGCCCGAGCGGACTACGACCGCCAGGGGCCGAAGCGGACCAACCTCCGCTACGGCTTCGTGCCCAGGCCGCTGGCCTGAGGCCGGGAAGCGCGCGGCGTCGCCCTATTCCTTCAGCTCGATCTCGATGAACGCAAAGTCGAAGGCGTTGGCGTTGCGAACATCGTGCTCGATGCCGGCCGGCCGGAAGTACGGCTGGCCCGCGACCAGCTCGTTGAGCGTGTCGCCGGCGGGTCCGGTCGCGGCCAACCGCCCGGTGGTGAGCGGCACCACCACGTAGGCCAGCTCGTGACGGTGCGGCCCGGTACTGGCGCCCGGCGCGAAGCGCCACTCGGTCACCCGGACACGCTCGTTGTCGATCCTGACATTCGCGACCGCTCGCAGCTGGCCGGACACGGCGGGATGATATCGAAGTAGCCAGCAGAGAGGAAGGCTCCGCGTCGATCAGGACGCAGAGAGGAGCTCCCGATCGCTCCGGAAGCGCTGATCGTGGTGGCGCTGGTGATCTTCGCCGGCTACCTCGTCTTCGGCGTCACCGGATTCGGCGCCTCGCCGATCACGATCCCCGTCCTCGTCCACGTCCTGCCCATCACCTTCGTGCTCCCGCTGGCCGCACTGCTCGACCTCAGCTCGGGGCTCGCCCTGGGGTTCCATACCCGCCGCCAGGCCGACACCCGCGAGCTCCTCTGGCTCGTCCCGTTCACGCTTGTCGGTCTCACGTTGGGCGTGACGCTCCTCGTCCGCCTGCCCCGCGACGCCACCCTGCTGGCCCTGGGCCTGTTCGTGTGTGCCTACGCGCTCTACGTGGTGTTTCGCCGCCACACCCCGCCTCGCGTGACCCGCTGGTGGGCGGCGCCGGCTGGCCTCGTGAGCGGCGTGGTGGGCGCCCTGTTCGGTATGGGCGGTCCGCCGTACGTCGCCTACATCACCGGCCGCGTTGTCGACCCGGCGGCGCAGCGCGCGACCATCTCCCAGATGGTGATCCTGAACGTCGGGCTCCGCGTGGTGGCGTTCGCCCTGGCCGGACTGCTCACCTCCTGGGCCCTCTGGATCGCGGTGGCGTTCTCGCTCCCGGTGGCCGGGGCCGGCGTGTGGGTCGGCAACCGCGTGCACGTGCGCGCGGCCCCGGCCACGGTGGCGCGCATCATCGGCGGGGTGCTCTTGCTCACCGGCGCCAGCCTGATCGTGCGGGCCCTTTAGGCCGCTGTCGGCTTAGTGGTTCTTGAGGGGCTCCGCGTCGATCAGGACGAAGAGCATCCGGCACATGCGGTCGCTCCGATTGGACCAGGCATGGTGGGTCCCGCGCTGAATCAGTACATCACCCGGTCGCATGAGGGTCTCGTGCTCGTCCAGCACCGCCCAGATCTCCCCCTCGAGGCAGACCGCGTAGTCCACGGTGTCGGTCGCGTGAAACCCCGGGTCCTTGGCCGAGCGATCGGGCGTGATCTTGGCCCCGCGCCTGGCCAGCTCCTGGGGGTCGGTCCGTCCCGCGTGCTGCGGGACGAAATCGACGATACGCAACACTGTCCCACCCCGGCTGGCCGGCGGAATTCTCGTGATGACCCCATCGGGGACGGGATCGCGCACGCCCTCGTTCGAGGCGGGGGCGCCCTCGGTCACCCAGACGCCGGCCCGCACGGGCTCGCCGGGGGCGACGGCCGCCGTCGGCAGAAGCGTGTCAGAGAGAATGCATGAGCGACCGGCGTTGTTCACTGCGGTCACGATCCGACGTACTTTACCCGGCATGTCCGTTCCTCCCTTGTCTTGAAGACAGGAAGCGCGATCCTGGGATCGCCGTGATCAGTCGGGGAACGTCGCGTCAGGACCGGCCGAGCGCTGCTCGAGTTCGCTCGCCTTCCTGGTAGACGAGCCCGGCCACCGCGCGTGCGAGGCGCTGCGATTCCCGGAGCATGAGCGCGAGCACAATCAGGCCGAGGATCTGCACCGTGAAGCCGCCCAGGGCGACCCAGAAGAGCAGGGCGGGATCGCTCATGACGACTCAATCCTAGCGTGGGGAGCTCGTCGGGGGAAGTGGGCAAGATCTCCTCACCCGACGGCCGTCACGGCGCTAGCGCCGGACCAGCGGCTCGCCGACGAGAACCCAGTACGGCAGCGCCACCAGCAGGATGGTCACCCACCCCACCAGCGTCATCCAGACGCCGAACGTCAGGATCTCGCCGGCGGAGACGTGGCCCCGCTGGTAGATGACGAGGGCCGAGGCGCTCTGGGCCGGATAGTAGATGACGGTGTCGCCCGTCATCATCACCACCAGCGCGCAGATCAGCGGGTTGAGGCCGGCCTCGCGGCCCACGGACATCGCGATGGGTAGCGCCAGGGCCAGGAAGCTCGGCATGTTGGGCACGATCGCTCGCAGCGCGGTGGCGCCCGCCATCAAGAGGACGATCGTCGACAGCGGCTGATCGCCGAGCGCGGGGAGGCCGCCGACGAGCAGGCGCGCCAGCCAACCGGCGGCGCCGCTGGTGGCCAGCGCCTGGGCCAGCGAGATCGACGCGGCGATGACGAAGAACGTGGCCCAGCCCACCCCGCGCTCGAGATCGGCCCACACCAGCGGGCCCACGCGGGGGACGAGCAGGGCTACGAACGCCAGCAGGGCGGGCAGCGCCGGGTCGAGATGGTGGACGGCATCGGTGAGCCACAGCGCGGAGGTGCCGAGGATGACCGCCAGCGTCCGCCACTCGGCCCCGGCCAGCGGGCGACGCTCGCGCGCCGGGGCCGGCAGCCCGCGCGCGAAGCCGCGACGATAGAGCGACCACGTCAGCAGGCCGCCGAGGAGGAGGATCGTGTAGTACGGCACGGCCATCAGCGCGAACCAGCCCGTCCACGACATGCCGCCGATGATGGCTGCGCTCATCACCGGCGTGATGCCGCCGGTGAGCAGCGCGGTGGACGCGAGGCGATTGATCGACGACAGCGCCAGCATCACCGCCTTGGTCACCTCAGCGCCGCGGGGGACCCCGGCCAGAAGGAACACCTCGTCGTAGATGTGGATGAGGATGCTCGAGCGCGTGGTGGCCGAGGGCAGCACGAACGTCAGCGCCGGAAAAGCCAGGACGAGCTGCAGGTAGACGGCCAGGCTGCGCCCGCGCGCCCAGGTCAGGATGGCGCGGGCCAGCCGCTCGGCCAGCCCGCTGCGCACGACGGCCACGCCCATGGTGAGCACGCCGACCAGGAAGTAGGGCACCGGGCTGGCGAAGCCCTGCAGGGCGTCGCGCACGCTGCCGGCGGCGCCGGTCAGGGCCAGCAGCGTCACGCCGAGCACCGCCGTCACTCCCGGCTCCAGGAGCTCCGACGTCCACAGCACGATCGCGATCAGCATCACGATGAGCGCCCGCTGCCCGGCCAGCGGGAGCCCATCAGACAGTGGCGGCAGGAGCACCAGCCCCAGGACCAGCCCACCCAGCGCGAGCCCGAAGGTGGGCCGCATCGCCCAGATGCTATCCCGCCCCCGAGCGTTGACACAACCGCTGGCGCCACGTAGGGTCAAGCGTCATGCCTCACGACGTCACCCTCCTCCGTGACATCGCGCTCGGCATCGTGTTCGCCGCCGCCGCCGCCCACGTGGCCCGCGTCCTCCGGCAACCACTGATCCTGGGCTACATCGCCGGCGGGGTGCTGCTCGGCCCGCTCGGGTTCGGGCTGATCACCCGCAACGAGAGCGTCGAGCTCATCTCCGAGATCGGACTGATCCTGCTCCTGTTCATCATCGGCCTGGAGGTCGATCTCCGCGAGCTGCGACGCCTGGGACGTTCCAGCCTCGTCCTCGGGATCATCCAGTTCGGGATCACCGCGCTCCTGGGCCTGCCGTTCTTCGCCTGGCTGGGGTACGCCACCACCGGGCACTTCGACCTGGCGTACCTGGCGGTGGTGACCTCGTTCAGCTCGACGCTCATCGTCGTCAAGCTCCTGCGCGATAAGTTCGAGCTCAAAATCCTCTCGGGCCGCCTCACCCTGGGCATCCTGATCGTCCAGGACATGTGGGCCATCGTATTCATGGCCGTCCAGCCCAACCTGGCTAACCCCGGCGTATTGCCCATCGCCGGCTCCGTGGCTGGCGGCGTGCTGCTCGTGCTGATGGCGTTCCTCATCAGCCGACAGGTGCTGGCCCGCCTCTTCGAGGCCTCGGCCCGCCGGCCGGAGCTGGTGCTCCTGTCCTCGGTGGCCTGGTGCTTCGTGGTGAGCGGGATCGCCGAGCGGATGGGATTGTCGCGAGAGATGGGCGCGCTGATCGCCGGGCTCAGCATCTCGGCCTTCCCGTACGGCGCCGATGTCATCTCCAAGATCACCGGCGTGCGAGACTTCTTCGTGACGCTGTTCTTCGTCGCCCTCGGCATGAAAGTGGCGGCCCCCAGCACCACCGTCCTCGGCCACGCCGCCCTCATCACCGTGTTCGTGTTCGCCAGCCGGCTCATCGCCATCGTGCCCGCGGTGACGCTGCTGGGCAACAGCGTCCTGGCCGGCGTCATCACCGCCCTCAACCTGGCCCAGATCAGCGAGTTCTCGCTGGTCATCCTCGCCCTGGGCGCGGGGTACGGCCACGTCTCGGCGGGGGCCAGCGAGCTCGTCCTCAGCACCATGATCCTCACGTCGCTCATCTCCCCCCACGTGATCGTGGCCAACGACTTCCTGGCCCGGCTGTTGCTCCGACCGTTCCGTCGCCGGACGGCTGGTCCGGCCGGAGCGGCGGTCGGCGCGCGTGACGGAGGGCCCGCCCGCGATCTCATCCTGCTCGGCAACTACCGGATCGCCCAGAGCATCCTGGACCTGGTCGAGCAGCGGGCTGCGCACCTCAAGCCGCGGATCACGGTCATCGATTACCACGCGATCCGGGGACGCCAGGTGCTGAGCCGAGGCTTCCACTGGGCGTACGGGGATCTGGCCCATCCCGAAGCGCTGGAGCATCTCGGGCTCGAGCACGCCACCGTGATCGTCACCACGATCTCCGACACGTTCCTGAAGGGCATCACCACGCGGCGCCTCGTCGCCAACCTCCGCCGGCTGGCCCCCAAAGCGCTGATCGTGATGACCGGCGAGGAGCCCGCCGACGCCGAGGAGCTCCTGCGCAGCGGCGCCGACCATGTCCTCGTTCCCGGCGAGATCACGGGTGAGCGCGCCCTGGAGCTCCTGCAGCAGCCGGGCGACCGCGCCGGTGCGTGATATTCTGTGACCGGTATGGCCTCGATGCGGTCGCCGCTGGCCGAGCGCGACCTTCGCCGGGCCCTCGCCGCGGTGCAGGGACTCGCCACGGCGGCAACGGATTCGGCGTCCTTTGTGCGGGCCGCCCTCGACGCGTTGCCCCGGATGGTCGCCTCGGACCTCACGACGCTGAGTCTCTGCGATCTCGCGGCGGCCACGCGCACGGTCATCGGCCGTCAGGCGGAGGCGCTCTCGGACGAGGACCGCGCGGCCTTCGACCGCCACTTTCACGAGCATCCGCTGGTGCGGTTTCATGCCACGCATCCGGCGGGGCCGACGCAACGGATCTCGGACTGCCTGAGCGCCTCCCGCTTCCACGACTCGGCGGTGTTCTCGGATTACTATCGCCGGATCGGCATCAACTTCGTCATGGCCTTGCCGCTCCGGATCGACGCCACCAACGTCATCAGCATCGTCTTCAACCGTAGCCGATCAGACTTCGCGGACCGGGAACGGGCGGTGCTCGACGTGCTGAGGCGCCCGCTGGCCGCGCTCTACCGCAACCTGGCGGCGCGTGAGGAAGCTCGGGTCGGCCTGGCCTGTCTGCAAGAGCTCGCGGCCGGGAACGGTTGGGAAGTCGCGAGCGTGCAGGGCGATGGCCACATCCTCGAGATTGCCGAGCCGACCCTGCGCCGGCTCCGGCGATGCTTCGGCACCGCCGAGGGCGGCCGGGGGCGGGAGCTGCCGCCGGCCCTCGTGGCCTGGCTCCGGCGCAGCCGCAACTGGGGGCTCGACCGTCCGGCCTCAGGGGACGGTGAGGCTTTCGTGATGGCCCGGGGCGGAACGAAGCTGACCGTCCATTTCGTGCCAGGCGCCGAGGGCACGGGGCGTGGCTATTTGCTGTTCAAGGAGGAACGCGAGGCGTTAGGGGCCGACCACCTCGTGTCCCTCCCGCTGACGGCGCGCGAGCGGGAGATCCTCGCCCTGGTGGCCGGGGGCAAGACCAACGCCGAGATCGGCGTGATCCTCGCCATCAGCGCCCGCACCGTGCAGAAGCATCTCGAGCACGTCTTCCAGAAGATCGGCGTGGAGACGCGCACGGCCGCGGCCGTGTGTGCCCTGACCGCGGCGGGAGCGGGCGAACGCCCCCTCTGACCCCTTACCGCCCCCGGCCGGCTGCAGCCGTCGCGTAGTCGAGCATCCCCTGAAAATCCACCACGATGGCCGGTTCGTTTCCGACCACCCAGGCGTCGTGACCCGTGGGGAGCAGGGACACGTCCCCCGGCTTGCAGTCGAGCTCGGTCCCGTCGTCCATCTTGATCCGCAGCACGCCGGACACGTGATACTGAAAGTGCGGCGCCTCGCAGCTCTTCGTCTTGGCGATCGGCTGCAGGGACGTCGCCCAGCGCCAGCCCGGCTCGAACACCGCCCGGCCGATCACGGCACCGCCGATCTTGATGAGCTCGAGCCGGCCCTTGGGAAACTCCCGCACCTCGTCGGGGGCCTTGAAGCCCTTCAGCTCCGCCTTCGTCGCACCACTCGCCTGCTGAATCTGGACCATGGCGTCCTCCTGTGCCGTCACGATACCGGCATCAGCAGCCTCCAGCGAATACGCGGATCGGCGTATGGCGGAACCAACCGGACGCGGAAGCCCGGGACGGAGCTAGGCCGGCCGGAAGTAGCCGGCGATGATGCCCAGCGTGAGCAAGACCAGCCCCACGACGGTGACGACAAATCCGGCGGCGCCCGCGTAGAACCAGGGCATCACGCGCCGCCGGCTGGCCTCGTCGAGACGGTCGTGCAGGGACTCCGGACGTAGCCACCAGCGCGCGGTGTGGGCCTGCGCCGCGATCAGAGCCCGGGCCAGCACGATGTGGTACCACAGCCCGGTCGAGACGCCGAAGAGCAGCCCCACTCCCGTCGCCAGCGCTCCGGCCATGAAGAGTGACGTCCACCCGACGATCGTTGCCGCCACGAGACAGGCGACCAGCGCCAGCACCATCAGCAGCTCGACCATGAATCGATGGTACCATCCGCCGCCCTCAAGGGCGGACGGCGGGCGCCTCCATCGACATCCCCCGCGCGCGCCACATGAGGAACAGCTCGAGATCGACGAAGTCCGGGGATCCGAACTCGTAGGGCTCGGCGCGCATCCCCACCAGACAGTTGCGCAGCCGCCGCTGGAGCGAGCCCAGGGACTGCCACTCCAAGCGGTAGAGCGGGTACCCGGTCGGGTGCGCCTGGGGGATGACGTTGCCGGCGAGCTGCCGCCCCCAGTTGGCGTCGTGACACTGGGTGCACGAGAGATTGAGCTGGCCCTGGCGTCGCTCCCAGGTAGCCCGGCCGGCATCGAGGAAGGGTCGGGTGCGGGCGTCGATCGCGATGTCGATCGGCAGACCCCGCGACTGGCGCGCGACGTACGCCGTCAGGGCCAGCAGCTCCCGGCTCTCCCAGGCCAGCGGCGGCGCCTGCTGCCGCTCGACGCGGCAGCGATTGATACGCTGCTCGAGATCGACCGGCCGTCCCCGGGCCGGATCGAACGCCGGATGGCGGGCGGCCACGCCCTGCATGCTTCCCCGGGCATCACCGTGGCAGTCGGCACAGGCCCGACCGGCGGCGCCGGTCTTCCGGCCCCAGAGCGCTGCCCCCTCGAGCACCCAGAGCAGGCCGGGATTGGCGGTGTCGTCGTCCTGCATGGCGCGCGTCTGCGGGCTCATGAACTCGTAGCCCGAGCGCCGGTCGGGGCTGGGGGTCTCGCTGGCGACCGCCGAGGCCGCCAGCGCGATTAACAGCATGGGGGGCCACGAGATGGCCCCCCAAACCCCCCAACGCTCGGAGCGCCCCGGCAAAGCCGTGGCGCTCCTCGATTCCCTCACCTAATCGACCGTAATCGAAGCCGACTCCGTCACCGAGAAGCCGTTGTCGCCGGTCCACTGGAACTGGATGGTTCCGCTCTCGGTGGCGACCGTCGAGAACACGATGAACGGGTTGGCGGCGATCGCGGGGTGGAGCTCGGCGCGGAAGATTTCCGTGCCGTTGTACGTGCACACGAAGAGCCGGATGATGTCGCGGGGGATCGGCGCGCCGAGCTGGGTGCGGCGATACCCCGTCTCCATCGCGTGCGAGATCAGCGTCTTGATCTCGATGATCTCGCCGCGTCGGGCCCGGGGCGGCACGTTGATCAGGGCGCTGGCCACGGCTAGATCCCGACCCCGCCTTCCAGACAGGCGGCCAGGGTGACCACCACGTCGGCGCTGGCGGACCAGAAGGTGCCGTCGCTCAGCTGGCAGATCGCGACCACCGTCTGGGAGTCGGCGAGCCGGACGCGGGTTGCCACCCGGGCTCGCCCGGCCCGTGGCCCCAGGTGGAAGCCCACCACGTTGGGCTGGGGGTTCTTCTCCGTGAAGACGTGGACGGTCTTCACGTGGTCGGCGTCGGTCATGGGGCTGTCGACGCTGACCGTCAGGGGCACGGCGTTGCCGTTCTCGATGAGCGGCGGCAGCTCCAGCGTCACCTTGCCCGGGGTGATCCGGGCCGATCCCACGACCTTGCGGATGGCGTCCTGCATCTCGGCAGGGGTCGCGCGCGCCGGCCGGATCGCCATGACCGTCCCCAGGCCAGCCACGGCGCCGCCGGCGACCCGGAGAAACTGGCGGCGAGAAGTGAGTCGTTGCATTCAGTCCCTCAATGTCATCAAGAAGGCTACCACGTCCTCGATCTGCGCCGGGCTCAGGATGGGTTTGCCCCGCCAGGCCAGGGCTACCCGTACCAGTCCCTCCGTTCGATGATATGCCGGCATGATCGTGGTCGGGTTAATCCGGCTGGAATCGACGATCCGGAGCCGGAGCTGACCTTCGGACCAGCGCCGGCCGGCTCCGGCCAGACTGGGAGCCAGATTGCCTTGCAAGCGCTCCTCCGGGAATGGCCCGCTGTGACAGAGCAGGCACAGACCGACCTGACGGTTGGTGACGATGGCCCGGCCCCGCGCAGGATCGCCTGGGGTGCCGGTCAGCGACTCGGGGATCGCGTCCTGGCTTCGCACCGCCGCCGGCCACAGGCAGCAAGCCGCGACGATCGCGGCCAGCAGCCGCCTCACCCGAAGACCTCCGCGGTGATGGTGCGGAACCAGGCCTCGGCGAGCACGGCCTCGGCCGCGCGCGTCGCGCGGGGCGCATTCGCGGGGCTGACGCCGCCGGCGCCGGGTACCTCGGCGAGCTGCCCGCTCACCGGCTGATAGACGCCGGCGATCGAGATCCCGTAGTCGGGCGCGACCAGGCTGTAGCAGGTGTTGATGAGCTTGGACGCGGACGGGACCCCGCCGGTGAGGAGCCGCGCAACCGCGGCGGCGCACGTCTTGGCCTGAGAATTCGCAGCGAACGCCGACTTCGGCATCGCGCCGGCGATCGCGGCATCGCCAATGACGTGGATGTGAGTCTGCAGCTTCGACTCGAACGTCACCGGGTCGATCGGACACCAGCCCGTGCGGTCGGCCACCCCCGCGGCCTCGGCGATGCGGCCGGCCTTCTGGGGTGGGATGACGTTGGCCACGGCCGCCGTGTGCCGGCCAAAGTCCGTCACCAGAGTACGGGTCGCCGCGTCCACCGAGGTGACGTTGCCGCCCTTCGACAGCGGCACCCACTCGAGCAGGCCGGGGTACAGCTCGGTCCAGGCCGCCTGGAACAGGCGCTGCTTGGAGAACGCATCCTTGGCGTCGAGGATGATCAGCTTGGAGCGTGGTTTCTTCGTCTTGAGGTAGTGCGCGATCAGGCTGGCGCGCTCGTAGGGCCCGGGCGGACAGCGGAACGGGTTGGCGGGGGCGGCGATCACGACCAGGCCGCCGTCGGGCATGGCCTCGAGCTGGCGGCGGAGCAGGAGAGTCTGCTCGCCCGCGCGCCAGGCATGCGGCATGCGCGCGGCGGCCGCCTCGTCGTACCCCGGCAGCGCGCCCCAGCGGATGTCGATGCCGGGCGCCAGCACCAGCCGGTCCCAGGCCAGGCGCGAGCCGTCCGCGAGCGTGACCGTGCGCGCCTGCGCGTCCACGGCCGTGGCGGTGCCCGGCACGAGCGTGACGCCGGCGGCGGCGACGCGCTCGTAGGTGAACTGCTGGGCGCCCAGGTCGCGCAGGCCGCCGATCACCGCGTTGCTGAACGGGCAGGCGGTGAAGGTGGGGTTGGCCTCGACCAGCGTCACCGCCAGCCGCGGGTCCGCCTGGCGCAGCGCCCGGGCGCAGCTGGCCCCGGCGAAGCCGCCGCCGACCACCACGACGCGCGCGGCGGCGCCCTGCGCGCGGCGCGGGGCGGGGAGGAGGGCGGCGGCGCCGGCGGCCAGTCGCAGGAACGCCCGCCGCCCGAGCCTCACTTCTGCCCGGCGTACCAGGCGGCGATCGCCTGGATCTCGTCGTCGGTGAAGCCCTTCGCGATGCGGTCCATCACGGTGGCGGCCCGCTGGCCCGAGCGGAACTCCTGCAGGGCGCGCACGATCACCGCCCGGTCGAGGCCGGCCAGGCGCACGACGGGGGAGACGACACGGGCGGAGGTGGGATGACAGCCGGAGCACGCGGCGGCGCCCGCCGGCGGCTCCGCGGCCGCGAGCACGGCCGCGGCGATCGAGGCGAGCCCGATCGCCGCGGCCACGACCTTCGGCATCCGGCTACACCAGCGTGATGCCGTGGTTCTTGAGCGGGAAGGTGCGCATGCGCTTGCCGGTGGCGCGGAAGAAGGCGTTGAGCACCGCGGGGGCGGCCACGCAGATGGTGGGCTCGCCCACGCCGCCCCAGAAGCCGCCGGAGGGCATGACGATCGACTCGACCCTGGGCATCTGCGCGATCCGCATCGAGTCGTAGGTGTTGAAGTTCTCCTGCTCGATGCGGCCGCCCTTGACCGTGCACTCCTCCATGAAGAGGGCGGACAGGCCGTAGACGAACGAGCCGGCGATCTGCCGCTCGATCTGGGCCGGGTTGACCGCGTGGCCGGGGTCGGTCGCACAGACGATGCGGTGGACCTTGACCTTGTTGCCCCCGCTGACGGAGACCTCGGCCAGCGCGGCCACGTAGCTGCCGAAGCAGCGGAAGTGGGCCAGCCCGCGGTGCACGCCGGCCGGCGCCGGCTTGCCCCAGCCGCCCCGGTCGGCGACCGCGTCGAGCACGGCCAGCGACTTGGGGTGCGTGGCCATCAGCCGGCGGCGGAACTCGAGGGCGTCCACGCCCGCGGCCTCCGCCAGCTCGTCCATGAAGCACTCGAGGAAGATCGCGTTCTGGTTGATGTTGACACCGCGCCAGAAGCCGGGCGGCACGTGCGTGTTGCGCATGGCGTGGTCGACCAGGAGGTTGGGGACCGTGTACTCCAGCGAGTGCTCGCCGGTCGGCCAGAAGCCCTGGAAGGTGAGGAAGTCCTTGCCGTTCTGCAGCATCTGCGGGAACACGCTGGTCAGGATCGACTGGCCCGAGAGCCGGATGTGCAGCCCGACC
>DATBIM010000013.1:0-2367 GCA_036556905.1 Candidatus Methylomirabilota bacterium | reverse complement strand
TACCGTGAGGCGTCGCACGCGACGGTCACGCTCGACTACTTCGTGTGGCTGATCCTGGGCGGTCCCCGGCCGATCCTGGTGGACACGGGCTTTCTGGAGGACGACGCGCGGGCTCGGGGAATCCGAAACTACGTGAGCCCGGCCACGGTGGTGGAGCGGGCCGGCGTGAAGCCTGCCGACGTGCCGATCGCGCTCATCACCCACCTGCACTACGACCACTGGGCCGGCCACAGCCTGTTCCCCAACGCGGAGTTCTGGATCCAGCAGGACGAAGTCGCCTTCTGGACGGGGCCCTTCGGCAGCACGACCGCCTTCCGGCAATCCGCCAACGTCGATGCGCTGGCCCGACTGGTGACGCTGAACTACGCCCGGCGCATCCGCATCGTCCACGGCGACCGCCAGGTGCTGCCCGGCATCACCCTGCACCGGGTCGGCGGGCATACCGCCGGGCTGCAGATCGTCACGGTGGAGACGGCGCGGGGTCCCGTCGTCCTCACCTCCGACGCCTCGCACTTTTACCGCAACGTGGAAACGGGCCAGCCCGTGCAGATCATCACGAGCCTGCCCGAGATGCTCGCGGCGTTCGATACCATCAACGCGCTGGCCGGCCCCCAGCGGCTGATCGTCGCCGGCCACGATCCCCAGGTGGCGGACCGCTTCAAGCCCGTCGAGCCCGGCATCATCAAGATCGCCTGAGGCCAGATCGTCTGAAGCGGCGGGACGACGCACGCTCCCTGCGGTGGTATACAGTGTGGCGGGAGGCACACCGATGACGGGATCCAGGGCGACGGTGGGGCTGCTGCATCCGGGCGAGATGGGCACGACGGTGGGCGCCACGGTCGTGGCCGGGGGCGCGCGCGTGGTGTGGGCCTCCGAGGGACGAAGCCCGGCCACGCAGGCCCGGGCCCGCGAGGTCGGGCTCGAGGACGTGGGCTCCCTGGCCGCGCTGGTGCGGACCAGCCAGGTGATCCTTTCGGTCGTTCCCCCGCACGGCGCGCTCGACCTCGCTCGCGCCATCGCCGCGCTGGGGTTCCGCGGCCGCTACGTCGACGCCAACGCCGTCGCGCCCGAGACGACGCGCCAGATCGGCCGCGTCGTCGAGGCGGCCGGGGCCCAGTTCGTGGACGGCGGCATCATCGGCCCCCCCGCCCGCCGCCGCGGCACGACCCGGCTCTACCTGTCGGGGCCGGCCGCGCTCGAGATCGCTGCCCTGTTCGCCGCCGGCCCGCTGGAGGCGGTTGCCCTCAACGCCCCGGCGGGTGCCGCCTCCGCGGTGAAAGTCGCGTACGCGGGATGGAACAAGGGCAGCCAGGCGCTGCTCGCGGCCATCCGCGCCTTCGCCATCGCCGAAGGCGTCGACGCCGCGCTGCTCGCCGAGTGGAAGATTTCCAAGCCGGACGTCCCCGCGCTCTCCGAACGGGCCTTCAGCGACAACCTCCGCAAGGCCTGGCGCTTCGTCGGCGAGATGGACGAGATCGCGGCGTCGTTCGCCCGGGTCGGCCTGCCGTCGGGCTTTCACGCGGCGGCCCGGGAGATCTACCAGCGGCTCGCCGAGTATAAGGACGCGACCACGCCCCCTCCGACCGAGGAAGCTGCCACCCGACTCTTGAACCCGGGCCCCGCTGCCTGAGCCCTCAGGTCGTCGCCTCGGCCTGCCAGAAGCTCGCATAGCGGGTGACGAAGCCGGCAGCGTTGACTAGGAGCTCGGCGGTGAACCGCCCGCCCGCGCTCTGGTACCGGTACGTCGTGACGTCGATCCGGCGATAGACCTGGGCCAGCGGCTCGAGGGTAAAGCCGGGGAAGCGAAGCCAGGCGGCCCGCACGTCCGCTTGCGCTCCGATAACGAGATTCAGGCGACGGATCGGCAGGAGGTTCGTGGACGGACTGAAGCTGAGATCGAGATCCGTGCAGCCGGCGACGTCCGGATATTCTCTACCATTGAGCCACCAGCGCCGGGCCGCATCGACGGCGATGACGATCTCGACAGTCGAGAAGCCGACCCAACCGGCGACCCTGCCCGAGACGGTGCGCCACTCCCCGTCGCACGCGACTCCGTAGTCCAGCCGACATGGCTGCTGGTCGTGAGCAAACACCGCCGTGCCGCTCAGATGCCAGCCCGATTGGTGAACGTCAAGGCGCGCGGAGTCGTGGCCGGGCTGGTCCAGCCGGCGCCAGAGGATCGCGGCTTCTCTCGCGGGCTCGGTCATGTCAGGTCTTGGGCGCGACGATTCTACGCTCGGCGAAACCCGGCCGGGGCCGGACTCTCGAACACGACGCGCCGACCGTTCGGGTGGACGAAGCCGAGTCGCGTGGCGTGCAGACCCAGACGCCCAAGCGGATCGCTCCGGCTGCCGTGTGCGCGGTCGC
>DATBIM010000012.1:0-3818 GCA_036556905.1 Candidatus Methylomirabilota bacterium | reverse complement strand
TCTGCCTGGCGTGGATCCAGTCCAGCGTCTCGAAGGCCAGGCCAGGGGCGTCGCCTCCCGCATAGCCGCCCCACTCGCCCTTGGCCAGGCGGTCCTCCATCTGTCCGGTCCGGATGATCACGAAGTCGGCGCGGCGGACCTGAATATCTTGTCGGCGGGCGGTGGCGTCCAGATCGGCGATCGTGATCCCGTATCCATCCTGGAGGCAGGCGACGCCCTTGGCGCGCGCCACGTCGAGCAACACGCCCCGGCCCACCATCTTGTTGGCGAACTTCTCGATGCCGTTCCGGTGCGCGCCCCGGCTATCCACGAGCGTGGCCGGGTACCCGTTCCACATCTTGTCCCCGATGAACACGTGGGCCAGCGCATCCCACTGGGTGGCGGCCTGCGTGGGCAGGTTGATGGCGTCATCGGCGTAGCGCAGGCCCGGGGTCACGTCGTGCTTGCCGGCCACCGCGTCGGTGCCGGTGGCCAGCATCTGGTGCATCGGGTTCCAGCGCCCGCCGAACAGGCCGCGCTGGGGACCGTTCTCGTCGAGATTGAGGCCGAGCCGGAAGACCTTGCCCTTCCGCACCAGCCGGGCCGCATTCACGATGTCTTGAGGCGTGATGTAGTTGAGGACGCCGAGCTCGTCGTCGGGACCCCACTTGCCCCAGTTCTTGAGCTCCTCGGCCTTCTTCAGCACATCGGCTTTGCTCAGCTTGGCCATGGTCTCCTCACAGCTTCTCGGCCAGCCAGTCGAACATGACGCTGGTCCCGAGAGTCAGATAGTCGCGCTGGCAGTGCTGGGAGCCTCCCTCCTCGGTGGAGAACACCCGGAACGTCTTGTCCGCGGAGCCGACCGCCTCGAACAGCGCCCGCGCATCGGCCATGGGGATCTGCTCGTCGTCGGCGCCGTGGGTGAGCAGGAAGGGGCAGCGCATGCGCTGCACCACGCCGTCCAGGCGGAAGGGCTCCAGCTTGCGGAGCGCCTCCTCCAGGCTGCCCACCCCGAGGATCCAGCAGATGTGGTGCCCGGGCACCGACATGGAGGCCCGGAACCCCGCCTCGATCCGGCGCTTCCAGGTGGCGTAGTAGTCCCAGATCGCGCCCCAGGCGATGCAGGCTTTGAAGCGGGGCTCCATCGACGCGCAGCGGGGCGCGTAGTAGCCGCCCAGGCTGACCGCCATCACCCCGACGCGCTGGGGGTCGACGTCCGCGCGCGTCGCCAGGTAGTCGAGGGCGGCCCGGCCCGCGACCTCGTAGTCGTGGCGCAGATAGTGGCCGCGGAACCGGATCGCCTCGCCGGTGCCCGGGCCGTCCACGATCAGACAGGCGATCCCGCGCCGCACCAGGTCGGGGACGCCCCGCAGATACTGCAGCTCCTTGGTGATGTCGAGCCCGTCGAAGAACACCACGCACGGCGGCCGCGCCAGCGTCGTGTTCTCGGCGCGCACGAAGTACGCCGGCAGGCTGGCCCCCTCGTAGGGCACCTCGACGACTTCGATGCGCGGGCGCTCGGTCAGGCGGGCGAAGCGCTGGAAGCACTCGACGCCCTCCCGGTACGCCTCCAGCGCCGTCGTGTCCTTGGGCGTGCGGAAGCGCTCGGCCATCTGGTAATAGTTGGCGGCGCGCAGATACGCGGCCCCCGCGGTGATCCGCCGGCTGCGGGACTCGGCCTCCCGGGCCAGCGTGTGGACCCGGTTGCCCTCGGCGCGCCAGGCCTCGAACCACGCCGCATCGTCGCCCACCTGCTTGCGCAGGCCCCGGCAGGCCCGGTCGACCTCGCCGATGTCGCTGCCGCCCCACGGCGCGCTGCTGAGGATGCCACACACCGCCGACGACCACCGGTAGTCCTCGGGGAAGTACGTGAACCAGCTCGCGGTCTGCGGCAGGACGGTGGGCATGACGGCCTCCGTTCACCTGGGGGATCGTGCCGAACGGCTGTCGAGCGGTATACAGCGCCGATGAAGGAGCCGTCAAGGTGTGGTATACGGGCCCCCATGAAACAGCTCACCACCAATGTCTACGTCGAGACCGGGCTGCGTGGCTCGAACCATGGCTTCGTCACGACCTCCGACGGCCTGGTCCTCATCGACGGGCCCTTCAAGCCCAGCGACGCCCTGCGCCTGCGGGCCGAGATCGAACGGCGCGGCCGGCTCCGCTACATCATCAACACCGAGCCCCACGGAGATCACTGGACGGCCAACGCCTTCTTCGACGTCCCCGCGATCGCCCACGAAGGGGTTCGCACCCGGATCCTGGGCACGGACATGGCCGAGCACGTGGCCCGCGTGGCTACCTTCGGACCCGACGAGCCCAGGCTGCTGGACGGCTATCGACCCAACGCGCCCATCATCACCTTCCAGCGCGAGATGCGGCTGCACGTGGGCGACCACACGTTTCGCATGATCCACATGCCTGGCCACACGCCCTATCAGGCCGCCGTGATCGTGGAGGAGGAGGGCGTGGTCTTCACCAGCGACAACATCTTCTGCCAGGTCCACACCTGGCTGCAGGAGGCCGATCCCGACCGCTGGCTGGAGGCCCTGGACGGCCTGCGGGGCCTGCGCGAGGACACCTTCGTGCCCGGTCACGGCCCGGTCTGCGACAAGCGGTACCTCGACGAGCAGGAGGCGTTCATCCAGGAGTGGGTCGCCTACGTCCGCGGCGGGATCGACCGCGGGCTGACGAAAGATGAGTGCGTGGCCAGCTTCACCGCCATGACCGACCGGTACCCGATGGACGTGGAGCAAGCTGGCATGGCCCCGCGGGTGATGCGGATGAACGTCGCCAACCTGTACGACTACCTGACCGGGGCGGGCATCCACCGGCGGAGCTGACCGTCGAGATCCGTCGCGCCAGGGTCGAGGATCTCCCCGAGATCGGCGACGTCCACCGCGCCGCGTTCGGGGGCCGCGCTGGCGAAGCCAGGCTGGTGGCACTGCTCCATGCGAGGAACAAGGCCCCCATCTCGCTGGTCGCCGAGGATCGGGAGACGATCGTGGCTCACGTGCTGTTCTCCCCGGTCGAGCTCGATCCGCCCTTCCCTCACCTCCGGCTCGCCGGCCTCGCCCCTATCGGGGTCCTGCCGCGATATCAAAGACGTGGCATCGGCTCGCGGCTGATCCGCGAGGGGCTCCGGCTCTGCGGCGACGCCGCCTACGACGCCGTCGTGGTGCTCGGCGATCCCGGCTTCTACGCGGGGTTCGGGTTCGTGGGGGCCGCCGAAAATGGGCTGCAGAGCGAGTACGGAGCCGGCGAGCACTTCATGGTCGTGGAGCTCAGACCGGGAGCCCTGCATGGTGTTCGGGCAACGGCGAAGTATGCGCTCGAATTTCGGGAGGTTGGGCTCTAGGCCGTCCTCACGGCGTGGCGTGCGGTCTGTCAGTGCCCGGCGGCCAGGGGATGCAGCACGTCGATCGCCCAGCCGACATCGAGGGGCTCTCCCAACCACCCCGGAGTCGCGGTATGCGCATGCAGGACGAGCCCCTGCGCATCGTGTTGTGCTCGGAGGATCTGCACCGGATCAGCTGCTACCGTTGCGGGTCGCGGCACCTCGGGCAGCGGGCGACCGTCCGGGCGACGGAATCGAAGCTCGCCGTCCGGCTCTCGATCGACCTGGTAGCCGTCTTCGTGGACCGCGCGGTGGTGGCGGCGACAGAGCATGGCGAGATTCGACAGCGTGGTGGGCCCGCCCTGGGCCCAGTGCCGGATGTGATGGCCCTGGCCGAAGCGCACGCCGCAGCCCGGGAAGCGGCAGCCCCGGTCCCGATACTGGAGCGCGCGCCGCAGGGCCGGGGGAATCGTGCGGGTCCGGGCCCCGACGTCGAGCAGCC
>DATBIM010000011.1:0-2177 GCA_036556905.1 Candidatus Methylomirabilota bacterium | reverse complement strand
CCCGCCTGGGCCAGGGCCACGGCCATGGCGCGGCCCAGGCCCCGACTGGCGCCGCTGACCACGGCCACTCGGCCCGCCAGCACGGTCACCGATAGAGCTCCTCGAGCGCCTGCCGGTACTTCTCGGTCACCACCTTGCGCTTGATTTTCAGGGTCGGCGTGAGCTCGCCGCCCTCCTGGCTGAAGTCGTTGGCCAGGATGGAGAACTTCTTGATCTTGGCGTACGACTGCAAGTGGGTGTTCTTCTCCTCCACGATGCGCTCCACCCGCTCGACGACCCGGGGATGCTTGACGAGCACGGCGGGATCGCTGGCCAGGATCCCCTGCTCCTGGGCGAACTTCTGCAGCTCTTCGGGATTCACCGTGATCAGCGCCACCGGGTAGGGCCGGCGGTCGCCGTACACCATGGCCTGGCTCACGAAGGGGTCGGCCTTCAGGAGATTCTCCACGTTCTGCGGCGCGATGTTCATGCCGCCGGCGGTGATGATCAGATCCTTCTTCCGGTCGGTGATGAAGAGGAAGCCGTCGGTATCGAGGTGGCCGATGTCCCCGGTGTGGAACCAGCCGTCGGGCTCGAAGACTGCGCGCGTCGCCTCGGGCTGCTTGAAGTACCCGCGGGTGGCGATGTTCGCCCCGCGGGCCAGGATCTCGCCGTCGGCGGCGATCTTCAGCTCGACGCAGGACAACGGGCGCCCCACCGAGCCGAACTTGAAGCCCTGCGGCCGATTGGAGGTGAGCACCGGGCAGGTCTCGGTCAACCCATACCCCTCCAGCACCAGGATGCCGGCGGCGTGGAAGAACTCCGCGATGTCGCGGGAGAGCGGGGCCCCGCCGCTCACCGCCCACTGCAGGCGTCCGCCCAGGGCCGCGTGGAGCTTGGCGAAGACCAGCTTGTGGGCGATGCGATGGCGCAGGGCCAGCCCGGGAGGAATCGGCTTGCCGGCCTGCTGCAGCCGGCTCACGGCCCGCCCCACCCCGATGGCCCAGTTGAAGATGCGCTTCTTGAGGGGCGAGCCGGCGGCCACGCCGGCCAGGATCTTCGCATAGACCTTCTCGAAGACGCGGGGCACCGAGCAGATGAAGTGCGGGCGCGTCTCCCGGAGGTTCTCGCCCACCTTGTCCAGATTCTCCGCGAAGGCCGTGGTGAGCCCCTCGAAGGGGCCGATGAACGACTCCAGCCGCGCGAAGGAGTGCGCCAGGGGCAGGAACAGCAGGTGCACCCAGCCCTCTTCCACGCGTCGGTCCTGGCCCGCCCCGTTGAGCGCGGCCAGGTGGTTGCCGTGGGTCTGCACCACCCCCTTGGGGGGCCCCGTCGTGCCCGAGGTGTAGACGATGGTCGCGACGTCCTCGGGCCGCGTGGAGCTCAGGCGCTCGGCCAGCGTGGACTGCAGCGCCGCGCTTCGGTCCCGCCCCAGTCGCCGGAGCGACTGCCAGGTGAGGATCATCTCGGGGGGCTGGGTGGCCTCGTAGCCGGTGATGACGACGATGTGCTCGAGTCCCGGCATCTTGGGCCGGGCGTCCAGGGCCTTGGCGAGCTGGGCCGGGTCCTCGACGATCAGCGTACGGGCCTGAGAATCGTTGACGACGTAGGCGATGAGCTCCGGCGGATACGACGGATAGATGGGCACGGTGATGCAGCCGGCGCTGAGGATCGCCATGTCCGCGTGCACCCACTCCACCCGGCTGGCCGAGAGCAGGGCCACCGCCTCACCCTTCTGGCGCCCGAGCGCGATCAACCCCAGCGCCAGCTCCTGCACGATGTCGCCCGCCTGTCGCCAGGTCAGGGTCTGCCAGCCACCATCGCGCTTGAACTGCTGGGCCGGCCGGTCGGCGCTGCGCTGGACTCTGCTCCAGAACATCCGCGCCAGCGTGTCGTCCGCCATGAGCTCCCTCCTCGGCTGCCGATGTTCGGCCAAAAAACCGTAGCATGGCGCCGATTAACGCATCGCGCGAAATCTCTTGACAGCTGTGACGCATCGCGTTACCCTCCGCCCGGTGGCACTCGACACGACCCCGGAGGGCAGCGGCATGCAGGACGCGACGAAGACTCAGGAGCTGTTCGGACAGCTCGCCGGCAAGACGATCGACATGCTGACGGTGTGGGCGGAGGCCAACCAGCGCATCCTTCGCGAGCTGGTCGATCTCGGCACGGGCGCGACCAGGGAGGGAGTGCGGGTA
>DATBIM010000010.1:0-59769 GCA_036556905.1 Candidatus Methylomirabilota bacterium | reverse complement strand
GCGATGCCCTTGGCGGCCGCTTCCACGGCCTCGCGGCTGGCGTCCACGAGCGCCACCGCGGCTCCCTCCTCGACGAAGAGCCGTCCGGTGGCCTCGCCGATCCCTCCTCCGCCGCCCGTCACGAGGGCGACCCGCCCTTGCATGCGGCCGGACACGGTCAGGCCGGGCACGGTCAGGCGAGGACGAGTCGCTGGCCGGGACGGACGACGATGCTCGACGTCGCGCCGTGCAGCCAGTCGGCCCCGGGCGGCAACACCACCGACGCCGAGCGCACGAGGAACGAGGCGGGATCCTGTCCGGGCGGTGGTGTGCCGTGCTCACGCAGCGCTCGGGCGGCGTTCAGGAGCCGGCGGCGCACGCGGATGATCGCGCTGTCGCTGGTGCCGAGGTGCTCCTGGGTCCGATCGACGATGGGACCCTGGCTCTCCTGGATCGCCTGGTCCTGCACGCCGAAGCCCGGAATGCCGCAGAACATCTTCGTGCGGTGCACCTCCCAGTCCATCGCGTAGTCGTTCGACCGGTTGGCCGCCGTGCGAATGTCGCCATAGGGCTCGGAGGTGGCCGGGGCGTATTCGATCACGTGCGAGCCCTTGCCCTCCACGTGAGGAGCCAGCTCCTCCGGCGTCAACGGGCGATCGACGTTCCAGGTGACCATCCAGTTGACGACGTTGGTGTCATCCATCGGCACCCAGATGTGGGACTGCACGATGCGGCCCGCCAGGTCGGTCGGCGGCATCGTGTAGAACGGCATGAGGAACTGGGTGATCCGCCAGTAGTGCTGGCCATCACGGCGGGTGCGCCGGGCGCCGATGAGGACGCCGTAGTCGGTGTCGGCCACGTCGAAGCGCGGTGCCGGGTCGGCCGTCTGCACGGCCGCGCCGACCCCAAAGCTGGCCCGATCGAGCTCGCGCACGGTGTCGTCGTCCTCCGCGCGCAGCGGCGCGTGCAGGAAAGAGATATGGCTGGAGTCGATCCCACCCTCGAGGGCCTGGAACCAGTTGCACTCCTGCACCCGCTTGGAGACGAAGACGTGGGCGGGGGGGAGCAGGGTCCACTCCAGGTCGGGCAGCGGCGGCGGGCTCGCCGGCCCCATGTACGTCCAGATGACTCCGCCGCGCTCCGCGCATGGATAGGCGGTGGGCCGGATCTTCGCGGCGAAGGCCGACTCCGCCGGCTCGTTCGGCATCTCCAGGCACTGGCCATCCAGGCCGAACTTCCAGCCGTGGTAGATGCACCGGAGGCCGGCTGCCTCGACCCGGCCGAAGTACAGCGAGGCGCCTCGGTGGGGGCAGAACTCGCCGATGAGTCCGGGCGCGCCGCCCGTTGTCCGGTAGGCCACCAGGCGCTCACCGAGCAACATCACGCGCTTGACCCGGCCGCCGGGCTCGAGCTCGGCCGCCTGCAGCACCGGGATCCAGTACGCCCGGATGAGCGCGCCCATGGCCGTACCCGGGCCCACGCGTGTCAGCAGGTCGTTGTCTTCGCGGCTCAGCATGCGACGTCCCTCCCGGGCTTCTCGACGGTGGCGCGCTCGACGGCGAGGAGCCTGGCGAGCTCGATGACGGCGAACAGGTCCTTTTCCAGGGCCGCCCAGTCCGCAGCGATCCCCCCTCTGGCGCCGAAGCCGTCGGCAAGACCGGCGTAGATCTTCTTCCAGACATCATAGGCGGCCAGCAGTGGGGTCGAGGGGTCGGCGACGATTCGGTAGCCGAGGCCGCCGAGGTCGCTCAAGGTCAGGCCCAGGGTGGCCAGGCCACCGCGCCGGGTGAGGTACATGAGCGGGGGGCCCAGGCGCTCGCCGATGACGCGTAGCTGTTCCGGCGTGTGGGCCATCGAGAGCAGCAGGACGTCGGCGCCGGCCTTGCGGTAGGCCTCCCCGCGGCGCAGGGCGTCGTCCATGGTGCTGGCCCGCATGGCGTTCGTGCGGGCGATGATCAGGAAGTCGGTATGCCGACGCGCGGCCACGGCTTCCTGGATCTTGGCCGTCATCAGCTCCATCGGGATCATGTGCTCGATCCCGACGTGATGATGGGCGCGCTTGGGCACCAGCTGGTCCTCGATCTCGATGGCCGCGAAGCCGGCCGCCTCGCTCATGCCGATGGTCCGGTGCATGTGCATCGGGTCCCCGTAGCCACAGGCGGCGTCGAGGATGAGCGAGAGCGAGGAGACGGCGCGGATGTCGAGAGCCGCCTGACACATCTCGGTCAGGTTGAGATTGGCCTCCAGCGAGACCTTGAGATAGCCGGTCGAGCCGCCGCCCAGATACCCGGCCGGGAACCCGGCGGCCTCCGCCATCTTCGCCATCAGGGGATTGAGGACCAGGGGCGCGGTCACGGGCAGGGGCCCCTGGATCCGGGCTCTCAGCGACATCAGGTGTCCTCCTGGGGCTGGCCGTCGAGATGCTCACAGCATAGCCCGGTGGATTGACTGGAGGAACTGGATCCCCGGGATCGTCTTCTGCGTCAACCGCTCATCATTCGTGATAAACAGGTCGACGCGGGCGTAGGCGGCGCAGGCGAGCTGGATTGCGTCCGGAGGGCGGAGGGCGCGGTCCCGCCGAAGGACGGCATAGACGCGGGCCGTCTCCCGTGTGAATGGCACGACCGTAGCCGTGGTCGTGATCGCCTCTTCGTAGCGCCGGGCCAGGTCCTCGTCCCTGGCCTCGACCGGCTTCACCAGCACCTCGCCCAGGGTGAGCGTCGAGGTGCAGAGCTCGTCATTCCGCTCCAGCATGCGCTGCCGGAGCGTGACGACACGTTGCGACAGCTCGCCGTAGTCCTCGAACAGATAGACGAAGAGGTTCGTGTCCCAGAAGATCCGACTCATGCCCACCCTTCACGGAGGCGACGCACGTAGTCGTCCGCGTGCTCATCGGCCCAGAGGGACTTCCCGGAGCCGCGCAGGGCGAGCAGGGGATCGGTGCGGACGGATGCGGCGGCCCGCGCGGAGTACTGCGCGTGGTACCAGTCCAGCAGGCCCTGGTATTCCGGGGGCACGGCATTCCGGTCCGGCACGGTCTTGCCCCGACGGGCGGGATGAGTGGGATCGCCCGGGCGATAGAGTCTCCGCGTGGTCCGGCCAGTGGCGAACAGCATCCGATAACCCGCGGGGTTCGGCGGACGGTTCGCCACGCAATGGAGTAGCACGTGGACACGGACACCGGGCCGAAGCCTGCGGGTGATCCCCTCCTGTCGGGCACGCTCCACGATCTCCGAGACCTCGAAGTCCCGGCGACGGGGATGCTCCCGATGCAGGAGTGCCGTGGCGAGCCAGACCTCGTCGGCGACCCTGATCTCGTGTCGGACTGACCGGGGCGCCTTCACGGAGCCAGTGTACTATGTGCGAACGGTCTGTCAATGTATGGGTGCAAATACATTGACACTGCCTCCGGACGCGGCCGCCCCGGTGCCCTACTTCACGGCGCCAGCGGTGAGCCCGGAGACGTAGTAGTCGAGGAAGAAGACGTAGAGGATGACGATGGGGACCGAGGCCAGCACGGCGCCGGCCATGAGCCCGCCCCAGAAGTAGATGTCCCCGCGGATCAGCTCCTGGGTCACGCCGACGCTGGCGGTGATCTCCTCCGAGGACGAGGTGAAGGTGAGCGCGTAGATGAACTCGTTCCAGGACAGCGTGAAGGCGAAGAGGATGGCGCACACCAGCCCGGGGATGGCGATGGGCAGGATGATGCGGATGAGGGCCTGGAGTCGTGTGGCCCCGTCCACCATCGCGCACTCCTCGATTTCCTTGGGCACGGTGCGGAAATAGCCCATCAGGAGCCAGGTGCAGAAGGGCACCAGGAACGTGGGGTAGGTCACCACCAGCGCCCATTTGGAATCGGCCAGCCCGATCCAGTGCACCACCTGGGCCAGGGGCAGGAAGAGCAGGGAGGTGGGCACCAGGTACGTGACGAAGATGCCAGTGCCGAACGGCCCCACGCCGAAGAACTTCAGCCGGGCCAGGGCATAAGCGGCGATGGTGCCGATCACGACCGAAACCGTGGTGGCCAGCAAGGTCACGACCAGACTGTTGTTGATCCAGGTCAGGAACCCGGTCTCCCAGAGCAGCTTGTAGTAGTGCTCCAGCGTGGGGCCCTGGCGGATCAGCACGGGAACGGCGGCGAGGTCGTACAGCTCCCGGTCCGTCTTCAGCGACGTCAGCGTCATGTGGTAGAAGGGGAACAGCGCGAAGATCAGGAACGGTAACAGCCCCAGATGCAACAGGACCTTCGTCCGCAGGGGGCGCCGCTTGACCGTCATCAGTAGGCCTGCTTCCGCACGAACCTGAGCTGGACCCATACCACGAGCACCAGCACCGGGAAGAGATAGAGCGAGATCGCCGCGCCCTGGCCGATCTGCCCGGATTCCAGCCCGATCTGACGGGACAGCGTGGCGAACAGGTGCGTGGCGTTGATGGGGCCGCCGTGGGTCAGCACATAGACGATGTTGAAGTCGCTGAAGGTGAAGATCGTGGAGAAGAGCACCACGATGGCCAGCACGGGTTTCAGCAGGGGCAGGGTGACGTGCCAGAAGCGGGAGAACGGTCCCGCACCGTCGGCCTCGGCCGCCTCGTAGAGCTCCTTGGGGATCGACACCAACCCGGCCAGGATGGTGATGGCGAAGAACGGCAGCCCCCGCCACACGTTGACGGCCACCACCGCGGACATCGCGTAGTACTTCTGGCCGAGCCAGTTGGGACCCGGCGGATCCATGACACCGGCCGCGATCCCCATCCAGTTCACCACGCTATACAGCGAGTTGAACATCCACCACCAGCCCAGCGTGGAGAGCGCGGTCGGGATGACCCAGGGCAGCAGCACGGCCCCCCGGATCATGCGCTTGAACCAGAGCTGCTGATTCAGCAGCAAGGCCAGCGCGATGCCCAGCACCAGCTTGCAGCCGACGGCGGCGCCCGTGAAGACGAAGGCGTTCTGGAAGGTCTGCCGGAAGGAGTCGCTCTCCCAGAGGAGGATGAAGTTGCGCAGGCCCACGAACTGGCTGGGTCGACCGATGAACGAGTTGGACAGCGCGAAGTAGATGGCCATGCAGAACGGATAGGCGACGAGCAGCGTGATGAGGAGCAGGGCGGGAGTGACGAACGCCGGGCCCAGGAACCGCTCGTGGTCGAGCAGCTCCCGGACCCGGAGCCCGGATCGGGGAACGACCGGTCGGACGCGAACGCTCCCGACGGCCATCGCTTACGCGCTGAGGATGCGCTTCATTTCTTTCTCGCCCCAGGCCACGGCTTCCTTCGTCGACGTCCCCGTGACCGCCTTGGCGATCATGTTGGGGAGGATGAACTCATTGGTGATCTGCTGGACCTTGGCGCTGGGGGGAGCCGGCCAGCCGTAACAATGGAACTGCACACCCTCTTGCTTCAGGCCGGCGAACTTCGGGTCCGTCTTCAGCACGGGGTGGTCTTGCAGATTCGTGTAGACGGGCAGGTTGAAGGCATCACCGGACACGATGTACTCGTCGTACACTTCGCGCTTGCCCAGCAGGTAGCGGATCCACTCTTTGGCCGGCTCAACGTTCTTGGAGAACTTCCAGATGCCGATATGGCGTGGCACGTCGGTCTCGTGCCGGCCATGGGGACCGGCCAGGCTGCGGTGGTGGTTGATGCCGTCGGCCGTCACCATCTTGCCGTTGCGGGCCGAGAGGTAGGCGCTGATCGGGTTGTGGATCCAGCCCGATTTGCCGGCGTTGAGGGTGGTGTTGTTGCTGGCGTCCGTCCAGGAGAGGACCTCCGGCTCCATGCAGTCGCGGAGCATCTTCTTGTACCACTCGATCATCTGCTCGGCCGCCGGCGAGTTGATCCTGACGGTCTTGCCGTCCTTGTCGACCTCCATGCCCCCCAGGGACCAGAGCACCGGGCTCGCGGTCGAGATCGAGTCGTAGTTCTGGGAGATGGGGATCCCGACCGGGTGCCCCATCTTCTTGAGCTCCTTGCCCACCGTGTAGAGGTCCTCCCAGGTGTCGGGCACCTTGAGGCCGGCCTTCTTGAAGAGATCCTCGCGGTAGGAGCCCACGAAGAACGTGTGGTACTGCGGGACCGCCCGCCAGACGCCATTGACATGGGCCGTGTCCTGGGCCGAGGACAGGGCCTTGCCGTACTTCTTCTCCAGCTCGGCCACGACGTCCGAGACGTCCACGAGCTGCGGCTCGTAGAGCCAGGGAAAGTGCATGCGCATCTCGACCAGATCGTGACCGGCCTGGCTCTGGACCTCGGAGGCGTACTTGGCGGCCTGCTGAGGGTGGGCGATGTGGTCGATCTTGATCTTGATCCCGGTGTCCTTGGTGAATCGCGGGGCGATCTCGGCCAGCTTCTTGTCGGACTTGGGGGCGAAGTTGTTCCAGCACAGGTATGAGATCTCTCGCTGCTGGCCCCGGGCCGGGGGAACTCCGGTGGCCAGGATGCCGGCCAGACCGGCGAGGGTCGTGGTCGTGAGGAACTCGCGGCGGCTCGGATGTTCCATCAATGCCTCCTTGTGTGGGGCCGGGTGAGAACGGCCCGTATTCTACCCGATTGCCTGATTCTTGGGCGGCCAGTCCTTGAAGCGCTCTCGCAGCACCTTCTTGTCGAACTTGCCCACGCTGGTCTTGGGCACCGACTCGATAAAGACCACCTCGTCGGGCAGCGCCCATTTGGCCAGCCGGGGCCTGAGCCAGTCCAGGATCTCCCGGGCCTCCAGGGTCACCCCCGGTCGGGGCACCACGCAGGCCAGGGGGCGCTCCACCCACCGGGGGTGGGGCACCGCGATGACGGCGGCCTCCAGGACCTTGGGGTGGCTCATGAGCAAAACCTCCACGTCGATGGAAGAGATCCACTCGCCGCCTGATTTGATCAGATCCTTGGTGCGGTCGGTGATCTGTACGTAGCCTTCGGCATCGACCGTGGCCACGTCGCCCGTCTTGAACCAGCCGTCCTCGGTGAACCGGTCGGTAGATTCCGGGCTGTTGTAGTACGCCCGGATCACCCACGGCCCCCGGACCTGCATCTCGCCCATGGAGCGGCCGTCCCACGGCTGCTCGCGCCCGGCGTCGTCCACGATCCGGAGGTCCACCCCGACCACGGGGTAGCCCTGCTTGGCCCGGATCGCGTAGCGGTCGTCGTCGGGCAGGCTCTCCATGGGAGACTTGAGGCGGCACACCGTCCCCAGCGGGGTCATCTCGGTCATGCCCCAGGCGTGCAGCATGCGCGCCCCGTACTTCTTGTCGAACTTCTCGATGAGCGTTCGGGGGGCGGCCGAGCCCCCGATCGGGATGCAGCGAATGGAGGAGATATCCCACTGGGGCTCCGATTCCAGAATCCCGTCGACGGCGATCCACACGGTGGGCACGGCCCCCACCACCGTCACCCGCTCCCGGTGGACGATCTCCACGATGTCGCGGGGCTGGGGATTCGGCCCGCCGAAGAACTGGGTGGCGCCGTTCATCACGCCGGCGAAGGGCACGCACCAGGCGTTGGCGTGGAACATGGGCACGATATGGAGGATCACGTCGCTCTCCGAGATGCCCAGCACGTCGGTCATGGAGGAGGCCAGCGAGTGCAGAAAAATGGCCCGGTGGGTGTACACGGCCCCCTTGGGGTGACCGGTGGTGCCGGAGGTGTAGCACATGCCGGCCGCGTCCGTTTCTTCCAGTCGAGGCCAGGCCTCCACCGGTCGGGCCGCAGCCAGGAGCGCCTCATAGTCGAGGGTGCCCGGCGGGATCTCGGCCTGTGGCGTGTCCTTCATCACGATGACGTGCCGTACATTGCGGAGCTGGCCGCGGATCGGCTCCAGCATCGGCCAGGTGCTGGCGTCGGCGATGAGCACCCGGTCGTCGGCATGATTCACGATGTAGCTGATGTCCCGGGCCGACAACCGGATGTTCACCGTGTGCAGCACGGCGCCCATCATAGGCGCCGCGAAGTAGACCTCGAGGTGGCGGTGGGAGTTCCAGGCGAACGTGCCGACCCGATCGCCCTTGCCGATGCCCAGGGACTTCAACGCTCCGGCCAGACGGGCGGTGCGCTCGGCGAAGTCGGCGTAGGTCGACTTGGCGAGCCCCACCCCCGGCACGCGCGTGCCCAGGGTCTTGCCGGCGAAGATGCGGCGAGCGCGCTCGAAGAAATGGGTGATGGTCAGCGGGTAGTTCATCACGAGGTTGTCGATCGGCGCGCTCATCGTCAGTAGCCTCCCAGGTCCTCAGAGGTCGCGCAGCGGAACCCCACGTGATGGTGGCCAGCCCGGGCCCCGCGCCGGTCGTAGGAGTAGCGCCGGGTCACCGAGAGACCGTCGGCGGGGTCGTCATGGCTGGCCCCCCGCAGGATAACTCGTCCGTGCCCGTTGAACCGCTCGCGCCCATCGTCGCTCCCATAAGGGTACGGGCGAAACGCCGTCGCCGTCCACTCGCGCAGATTGCCCAGCAGGTCCTCGACGCCGTAGGGGCTGCGTCCCGTCGGGCGGCCGTCGGTCGGCGCGGTGGCGTTGAAGGGGCGGCCGAAGATGGCTCGCTCGGGGGTCGGCGGCGTCCAGCCCCACGGATAGAGCCTCCGGTCATCGCCGCGGGCTGCCTTTTCCCACTCGGCCTCGGTGGGCAGGCGCCGGCCTTTCCAGGCGCAGTAGTCCCGCGCCCCGAACCAGGAGACTTCCACGGCGGGATGGCGCGCGTACCCGACGTCAGGCACGAAGCGGCCGGCGACCCGGCGGATCCGGACGTCGGCGTCGTCGTCATCCAACCGGCGCTCACCGTCGTCGGCGGTGAGTCCGCGCGCATCGAGGAACAGGGCGAACTCGGCGTTCGTCACCTTGTGCCGATCGATCCAGAAGTCTCGCACGAAGACCCGGTGGGCCGGCGCCTCCTCCGGAGGGCCGCCGTCACGGCCCATCCAGAAGGCGCCCGCCGCCACGAGCATCATGCCGTCGGCGCCGGCGCGGCCCGGCAGGGCGAAGGTCGTGATGAGGACCGGGAGCGCGAGAAGGCGTAACACGGCGAGACCTTAGTGGTCCAGCGTCGGGCGTGTCAACACGGGCTTGATAATCGTCCCGGCCCGCTGCCGGACCCCGGCTCCCGTGCTGTGGCGACCCCTATGCCTGTGTCGATCTCGACCGGTGATCGACCGCCAACTTCCCCAACTCCTCGCTTGACAGCCGCTTCGTCCGCGTTGTACCAGGCCCTCGAAGAGCGGAAGACATGAGCCGATGGGCGCGGGTGATGAACGTCGTGATGAGCCTCGCGTTGATCGTCGCGGGCCTGGCCAGCGCCGTCAGCGTGGTCCGGGCGCAAGATTCTCCACGAGCCCCGAAGCTCGAGGTCGACCCGTTCTGGCCCAAGCCGCTGCCGAACAACTGGCTGATGGGCCAGGCGTCGGGCGTGGCCGTCGACCGCCGCGACCACGTGTGGGTGCTCCAGCGGCCGAAGTCGCTCACCGAGGACGAGCGCGGAGCGACGCTCACTCCGCCGCGCTCGCTGTGCTGCGCGCCGGCGCCGCCGGTGTTGGAGTTCGACGGCGAGGGCACCCTGGTCCAGGCGTGGGGCGGCCCGGCAGCCGGCTACACCTGGCCGGCCAACGAGCACGGCATCTTCGTCGATCACCGCGAGCACGTCTGGGTCGCCGGCAACGGCCCGAAGGACGGCCAGCTCCTCAAATTCACGCGCCACGGCCGCTTCCTCATGGCGATCGGCGCGCCCGGCGTCATCGGTGACGACGCCGACACCAGGCACCTGAATCGTCCCGCCACCATGGTCGTGGACCCGCAGACCGACGAGCTGTTCGTCGCGGACGGCTACGGCAACCATCGCGTGATCGTCTTCGACGCCCAGACCGGCGCTTACCGGCGTCACTGGGGCGCCAACGGCCGTCCCCCCGGCGATCCGAGCGTCAAGGGGTTCGGCAACCCCGTGCATTGCATCCGCCTGGCCCGCGACGGCCTCCTCTACGTCTGCGACCGGAAGAACAACCGAATCCAGGTCTTCCGCAAAGACGGCACCTATGTGAAGGAGTTCGTCGTGGCGCCCGCTACACGCGGCAACGGCTCCACCTGGGACGTCGACCTCTCGCCCGACCAGGCGCAGACGTTCCTCTACAACGCCGACGGCGAGAACAACCACGTCTGGACGCTGCTGCGCGACAGCGGCCGGATCCTTGGCACGCTCGGGCGCAGCGGTCGGGGGGCGGGCCAGTTCCACTGGATCCACAACCTCGCCGTCGACTCGAAGGGCAATCTCTACACGACCGAGGTCGATACCGGCAAGCGGGCGCAGAAGTTCGTGTTCAAGGCCGCCGCGGGGCGGTGAGGCCGCGGCGGTCCCGGTCAATCCTCCAGCCTGGGCAGCCGGTGGCGGTCAGCGGGGTTGTTCCAGCCCTTGAAGTTCGGCTTGCGCTTCTCGGCGAACGCGCGCCGTGATTCCATCAGGTCTCCCTTGTCGCCGTGCTCATGAAGACGGGCGGCCAGGCGTTCCAGCGCCGGCGCGACCTGAGGTCGCATGTGCCGCATCATGTACACGGTGTTCACGCGCGCCGCCGGGGGCAGCGTGAGCATGTGCTCGGCCATCTCGAACGCCGTTGGCAGGAGCTCGTCGGGCGCCACCAGACGGTTGAGGAAGCCCACCTGATACAGGCGCTCGGCGGTAAACCGGAAACCGAGGGCCATCTCGGTCGCGATCGGATGGGGTAGTCCGGCGAGAAAGCCGTGGCTATAGCCGCCGAGCAGCCAGCGCTTGGCCTCCGAGATCTCGAAAACGGCGCCCGGCACGGCGACGCGCAGGTCGGTGCGCTCGACGAGTTGAAAGCCACCACCCATGGCGAACCCGTTGATGGCGCCGATAACCGGCTTCTGCAGCGTACCGTCCATGAACGGGTCGTCGCTGACGTAGCGCCCGCTCCCCGCCGTGCCGCGCTCCACCGACTCCTTCATGTCCTCTCCGGCACAGAAGGCCCGGCCCGCCCCCGTAAACACCGCGACCTCCAGCGCGTCAGCGTCGCGGAACTCGCGCCACGCCGCGGCCAGGCCGGCGCGTACTTCCTGGCCGAGCGCGTTGAGGCGCTCAGGCCGGTTCATGCGAACGATCATCACCTGTCCACGACGCTCGGTCTCGACGAATCCCATGCTTGCCTCCGGCAGCGGGTCAGCGCCAGCGGGCCAAGGCCCAGCCGAACCAAGACCGGTCAGAGCTGTAGCACGACGATGCCGGCCACCGCGAGCAGCGCCCCGCCCACCGTGAAGACCGACATCCGCTCGCCCAGGAAGATCACGCCCAGCGGCACCGCGAAGAGCGGCGCCGTCGACGACAGCACCGCGCCCACGGTTACCCCGGCGTACTTGAGGCTGGTGACGAACAGGACGGAGCTGCCCGCGGTGACGACGCTCAGCACCAGCATCCGCACCAGTGGCCCGGGGCCGGCCTCGTGCAGCGCCGCCCCCGCGCCGCGGGTCCACGGGGTGAGCCAGAGCAGCGCCGAGGCCAGCGGCAGGCGCACCGCCTGCGCCGTGAGCGGCTCGATCTCGTGCAGGGGCGGCTTCATCATGACCGTGGACACCGCCCACGCCGCCGACGCGACCGCGGCCGTCCAGACGCCGAACCACAGCCGCTCGGCCGGCGCCGCCTCCGAGCGGCCGGACACGATGAGGGCGACCCCGCCCAGGGTCAGGAGCGTGCCCACCACGATTCGGACCGTGAGCGGCTCATCGAACAGGGCGGCGGCGAGCAGGGCGGCGCCCACCGGGTAGGTCGTGGCGATGGTCATCGCGCGTCCCAGCCCGATGGCCCGGGTGCTCTCGAAGAACACGGTGTCGCCCACCGCGATGGCGGCCACGATCGAGATGGCCAGAAGCACGAACGTGAGGCCGGACATCGCGATCAGAGTGGACGGCCCGTCGGTCGCGGCGACCAGGATCACCAGCAGGAGGCCGGCGATGCCCGAGCGCACGGCGTTGATCATGACCGAGCCGTAATGGACCATGAGCGTGCGCGCCAGCAGACTGGTGACTGACCAGGCCAGGGCGGCGCCGAGCGCGCACAGCGCGCCGTAGGTCGGGTCGGAGATCACCCGAGAGTTATACATCAGGACTGCGCCGCGCCGTCGCGCCTTCGTGGTATCGTGAGGCCGGGATGCGCTCCCGCTGGAACGACGCCGACGCGGCGCCGCTCACCGAGCTCGATCTCCTCGTGTACGCCTCCCGCCTGATCGGCGCCGAGACCTCGCTGGTCGTCTGGGGTGGCGGGAACACGTCCATCAAGGTCGCCGAGCGCGATCACCGGGGTCGCCCGGTCGAGGTCCTCCGGGTCAAGGGTAGCGGCTCGGACCTCAAGTCCATCCAGCGCAAGGACTTTCCCGGCGTGCGCATGGACGACATTCGCGCCCTGCTCGAGCGTCAGGAGATGGGCGACCAGGAGATGGTCGACTATCTCGCCCGGGCCCTGCAGGAGCCGGCCGGGCCGCGCCCGTCCATCGAAACCCTGCTGCACGGTTTCCTGGGGGCCCACGCCGTCCTGCACACCCACGCCGACGCCATCGTCGCCCTGACCAACAACGATCGCAGTCGCGAAGTGGTGGAGGGCGTGTTCGGCAAGGATGTGATCACGCTGGCCTACCGCCGTCCGGGCTTTCGGATCTCCCGCGAGGTGGCCGATGCGGTAGTCCAGCACCCTGAGGCGGGAGCGCTGCTCCTCGAGAAGCACGGCACGATCACCTGGGGCGCGACCGTTCGCGAGGCCTACGAGGCCACCATTGAGCTGATCACCCGCGCCGAGGAAGCCATCGCCGAGCGACGCGGGCGCCGGCCCTTCGGTGGCCCCCGGGTGCCGGCGCTGGAGCCCGCCCGACGCCGGGCCGTGGCCCTGGCCGTCGCGCCGCGGCTCCGCGGGCTGCTGAGCCGCGGCCGCCGCCAGATCGTCACCTTTGACGACGCGGCGCCGGTGGTGGACTTCGTCGCGTCGGCGGACGCGCCGGCGGTCTCCCAGGTCGGACCCGCCACGCCGGACCACACGATCTATACCAAGCGCCTGCCCTGCTTCGTGAACGTGGACACCGCCGCCGATCCGGCCCGACTCGCCGCCGCGATCGAGCAGAGCCTCGCCGAGTTCGAGCGCGAGTACACCCGGTACTTCGAGGCCCACCGCTTCGAGGGCGCCGAGCTCGGGGATCCGCTGCCCCGCATCGTCCTGGTCCCGGGGCTCGGCATGTTCACGGCAGGTCGCGATCGTCGGGCCGCCGGGATCGTGAGCGACATGTACCACCACACGATCGACGTGATCGGCAACGCCACCGCGTTCGGACGCTACGTGTCGCTCTCCAGCCAGGACGCCTTCGCGGTCGAGTACTGGCCGCTGGAGCTCTACAAGCTCACCCTGGCGCCGCCGGAGAAGGAGCTGGCGCGTCGGATCGCCCTGGTGACCGGGGGGGCCTCCGGGATCGGTCGAGCCGTCGCGCGACGCCTGGCCGCCGAGGGCGCGCACGTGATCGTCGGCGACGTCGACGAGGCCGGCGCCGGGGCCACGGCCGAGGAGATCGTGCGCGCGGTGGGAGCGGGACGAGCCCTGGGGCTCCGGATGGACGTCACCGACGAGGCCTCGGTGCAAGGGGCGTTCGAGGCGGCCGTGCTGGCCTACGGCGGGCTCGACATCCTGGTCTCCAACGCCGGCATCGCTCACTCGGCGGCGGTGGCCGAGATGGTGCGCGCCGACTGGGAGCGCTCGTTCGCCGTGAACTCGACCGGCCACTTCCTGGTGGCTCGCGAAGCGATGCGGGTGCTGATCCGGCAGGGCCTGGGGGGCGCGCTGGTGTTCGTGGCCACCAAGAACGTCATGGCCCCGGGCAAGGATTTCGCCGCCTACTCGGCGGCCAAGGCCGCCGAGGCCCAGCTGGCCAAGGTCCTGGCCCTGGAAGGAGCGCCCCACGGCATCCGCTCTAATATCGTGAACCCCGACGCGATCTTTCAAGACTCGAAGCTGTGGTCCGAGGAGGTGCGACGTCAGCGGGCCGCCGCCCAGGGGATCGCCGTCGAAGCGCTCGAGGACTTCTACCGCAAGCGTAACCTGCTCGGCGTGAGAGTCCTGCCCGAAGACGTGGCCGAAGCGGTGCTGTTCCTGGCTTCCGAACGCTCGGCCAAGACCACGGGCTGCACGCTCACCGTGGATGGAGGCCTGCGCGAGGCCTTTCCGCGGTGACGTCCTTCGGCGCGTTCCTGTCGCTGCATCCGCCCCCCGAGCAGTTCGACCTGGTCCGGCGCGTGGAGACGCTGGGGTTCGATTCCGTCTGGTGCGGCGACCACGTATCCTTCAATCTTCCTCTCTACGAGTCGCTGACCCTGCTGGCGTCGTACGCGGCGATCACGCAGCGGATGCGACTGGGCAGCGCCGTGTACTTGCTGGCCCTGCGCCCGCCGGCGGTGGCGGCCAAGGTCACGGCCACCCTGGATGTGCTCTCCGGGGGCCGGCTGATCTTCGGCGTGGGGGTGGGGGGCGAGAACCCCAAGGAGTTCGAGGCCTGCGGCGTGCCCCACCGGGAGCGGGGGGCGCGGGTGAGTGAGGCCATCGACGTCGTGCGCGCGCTCTGGCGCGACACGCCGGCGACCTTCAAGGGGCGCTTCACCCAGTTCGAGGCGGTGTCCATCGACCCCAAGCCCCTGCAGAAGGGGGGGCCGCCGATCTGGGTCGGCGGGCGCTCGGACGCCGCGTTGGCGCGGGCCGGCCGCCAGGGCGACGGCTGGGTCTCCTACGTGGTGACCCCGGAGCGCTATCGACAGAGCCTCGACAAGATCCGGGCGGCGGCGGCCGCCCGAGGTCGCGCCCTCGAGAGCTTCGCCACCGCTCACCTCACGTTCATCACGGTGGGACGCGACTATGAGCGGACGCGGGCGGCGTGGGTGGCCCGCCTGAGCCAGCGTTACGCGCAGGATTTCGGGCCGCTCGCCGACCGCTACGGTGTCATCGGCACGCCCGAGCAGTGTGCCGAGCGTCTGGAGGCCTTCCGGACCGCCGGCTGCAGCTATTTCATCCTGAATCCGATCTGCGAGCCGGCCCAGGAGCGAGAGCAGCTGGAGACGATCGCCGCCGAGATCCTGCCCCGTTTCCGCCCACGCTGACGACGGCCCATGGCTGAGCTGACGGGCGGCGAGCTGGTCGCGCGAGTCCTCAAACAGGCGGGGGTCGGGCACGTCTTCACGCTGTGCGGTGGTCACGTGCTGCCCATCTATGACGGCTGCCTCGGCGAGGGCATCGCCGTCATCGACACCCGCCACGAGCAAGCCGCGGCGCACGCCGCCGACGCCTACGCGCGGCTGACCCGCAACATCGGCGTGGCCGTCGTCACGGCCGGGCCTGGCGTGACCGACGCGGTCACCGGTGTGGTCAACGCGCAAGCGGCGCGAAGCCCGTTGCTGCTCATCGGGGGCGCGGCCCCCCTGGGGCTGCGGGGCCAGGGCGCGCTCCAGGAGATGGAGCAGGTCGCCCTGCTGCGGCCGGTGACCAAGGGCGCCTGGTCAGTCGCCGAGACGCGCCAGATTCCCGAGGTACTGACGACGGCGATCCGGACGGCGCTCACGGGACGGCCCGGTCCCGTCTTCGTCGAGATTCCCGTGGACATGCTCATGAATCGCGTCGAAGATCGTCTGGCCCCCATCCCCACCGGCACGGTGCATCGCTCGCCGGCGCTGGCCGATCCCGACACGGTCGTTCGTCTCGGGCACCTGCTCTCACGGGCGGAGCGTCCGGTGGTGATCGCGGGCAGCGGCGTGTGGTGGGACGATGCGGCCAAGAGCCTGACGGCGTTCGCCGAAGCCGCGGGCGTGCCGGTCTTCATGAACGGGGCCGGCCGCGGCTGCCTGCCATCGGATCATCCCCGAGCCTTCGCTCACGCGCGAGGCTGGGCGCTGACCCAGGCCGACTTCGCGCTCATCCTCGGCACACCCCTGGACTTCCGCCTGGGTTACGGCCGGCCGCCCACGTTTGCCGAACACGCCATGGTGGCGATGATCGACTGTGACCCGGCCGAGCTGGGGCGCAATCGCCCGCTGGAGATCGGCCTGGCCGCGCACATCGGCCGGGCCCTGGAGCAGCTCACCGATGTGCTTCCGCCGGCGCTGGCCGGACGGTGGGAGGAGTGGCGCCGGCGTGTCGCCGCCAAGGAGCGGGAGAGCCGGGAGCAGCTCACGGCGTCGTGCGCCTCCGCCGAGGTCCCCGTGTCGCACTACCGCTGGGCGGCGGAGATCGCTCGCGTGGTGACGCCGGACACGATCGTCGTCGGTGACGGCGGCGACGTCGTCGGCTGCGCGGCGAAGGTCGTGACGCTGGCGCGCCCCGGACAGTGGCTCGATCCCGGCCCCTTCGGGTGTCTGGGCGTCGGCCCCCCGTTCGCCATCGCCGCCAAGTTGCTTCATCCCCGGCAGCGCGTGCTCCTCATCGCCGGTGACGGCGCCTTCGGCCTGAACGGGATGGAAATGGAGACGGCGGTGCGTTTTGGACTGCCCATCACCTGCATCGTGGGCAACGACGGCGGCTGGGGGCAGATTCGGAACCCACAGCTTTCCTTCTTCGGCGAGGCCCGGGCGGTGGCGACCTCGCTGCCCATCACGCGTTACGACCTGTGGGTGGAGGCCCTCGGTGGTCGGGGCGCCTTCATCCGCGATCCTCGCGAGATCGGGCCAGCGCTCGAGCGCGCGCTGGCCTCGAACGAGGTGTGGTGCATCAACGTGCCGCTCGACCCCGCCGCCTATCGACGAACGGGCCAGGTGTCGATGGCCATCTGAGGCCGGTCGAACGCCGCCACACGCGTCTTGGGCAGCCCACCCGCGGCGATAGCCGAGCTCGCGGACCTCGTTACAAGTTCCGGCGGCGAGGCACGGGGCAGGAGGGCCCCGCCGCGTGCCACGCCTGCCGCTTCGCCTGAGCCGGCACCGCGGGAGGGCGCGGCGCCCGTGGCTGTCGGCTAGTCCGCCGCCGGTACTTCGGAAGGATCGAGGGGCCCGGGCGCCAGCCGGGACGTGAGTGTCTGCAGCTCGGTTTCGACCTCGCGGAGGCGACCCGCCAGCCGGTCACGCTCGTCCCGCAGGGAGCGGGCCAGCGTCACGACCGCCTCGATCAGGAGTCGCTCGCGGTGGTCGACCGCCAGACCGTCATCCTCGACCTGACCGGGGTCCGCGGGTTTCGTCCATCGCGCCTGTTGCCTCACGAGCGACTCGCTGAGCAAGAAGGGTGCCCGGTGTCAAACCTCTGACACTACAAGCTGGCGGCCCGCGCGAGTGTGCGTCGGTTGACACGGGCGAGTCAGAGTGTCGGGCATCGAGACACTTCCCGTCGGTGCTAAGATTGGCCCGCATGCCGATCTACGAGTACGAGTGTCGAGATTGTCATCGGGTCGTCAGCCTCCTCGTGCTCCGGCCCAGTAGCGCCGCCGCACCACATTGCCCGCGCTGCGGCGGCTCGGCCCTGACCCGCCTGCTGTCACGCTTCGCCAGCCCCAAGTCCGAGGAGGCCCGGATGGAGGCCCTGGCCGACTCCGCCAGCCTCGGCGACCTCGACGAGAACGATCCCGCCAGCGTGGCCCGACTCATGAAGCGCATGGGGCGCGAGATGGGCGAGGATCTGGGCGACGACTTCGAGGAAGCCGTCGACGAGGCGATGGAGGAGTCCGAGGAGCCGGCGGCTCCGGACGACACCGGGGCGGCGCCCGATTCCGTATCGTCCGACACCACGTGAAGGTCATCACGCTCGCCGGGTTTGAGGAGATCGGCGCCGCGGCCTGGTCCGGGTTGCATGCCCGGAGCCGGCTGCGCTCGCCATTCCTCACCTGGGCCTGGCAGACGGAGTGGGCGCGCGCCTTCGCCGAGGGCCGGGCGCTCGAGATCTGGCGCGTCGAGGACAGCGATGGCCTGGTGGCCGTGCTCCCGCTACGGGAGCGCGCGCCCGGTCTGCGGCAGCTCATCGGTGGCGCCGACGTCTCCGACTACCTCGACCTGCTCGCCGTGGACGGCCGCGAAGAGGAGGCGTGGACCGCGTTGTTGGGCGCCCGCGCGGCGGCGCCGGCGACCTGGGAGCTCCACGCCGTGCCCGCATCGTCCCCGACGGTGGCCGCGCTGCCCATGCTGGCCACTGCGTTCGGGCTGCGCGCTACCGCGGCGGTGGAGGAGCGCTGCCCGGTGCTGACCCTGCCGGCCTCGTGGGAGGCGTACCTGGAAGCCCTCACCGGGAAGCAGCGCCACGAGCTCACGCGCAAGATGCGGCGCTTGCATCGAGAGGCCCCGGAAGCCCGCGTGACCGCCGCGTCGACCTGGGTTCAGATCGAGCCCCGGCTGGGTGACTTCCTCGATCTGCACCGTCGGGCGCGCGCCGGCAAGGCCCGCTTCATGGATGCCCGCATGGAGGCCTTCTTCCGTCGAGTGATGGCCTTGCTGGCCGACCTCGGTCAGGTTCGGCTCTGGATGCTCGATAGCGCCGCGGGGCCCCTGGCCACCTTTCTGGTCCTGGAGTGGGATGGCACGGTCGGGGTCTACAACTCTGGGTTTCATCCCGAGCGGGCGTCGCTATCCCCCGGGCTCGTGCTGCTCGGCCACATGATTCGCGATGCGATCGAGCGAGGCCGGCGCCGCTTCGATTTCCTGCGCGGCGAAGAGCGCTACAAGTACGACTTCGGCCCGACCCCCGAGGACGTCTACCAGGTGATGATCGTGCCGGACGGAGCCTCGCGTGCCTAACATCACCCGTGTCGCCATGCTGAGCGTGCACACCTGCCCCCTGGCCGCCCTCGGCGGCAAGGAAACGGGTGGAATGAACGTGTACGTGCGTGAGCTGGGCCGGGCCCTGGGGCGCCTGGGGCTCGAGGTCGACGTGTTCACGCGATCGCAGGACCCGACCATCCCCCGGGTGGTGCACCTGGGTGAGGGGGCGCGGGTCATCCACGTGGCCGCCGGCCCCGAGGCGCCGCTGTCCAGGCTGGTGGTGCACCGCCACCTCGAGGAGTTCCGCGAGGGCGTCGAAGCGTGGCGCATCGCCCAAGGGGTCGAGTACGACCTCATTCACGCCCACTACTGGCTCTCGGGAGCGGTGGCGCTTCCCCTGCGCGAGCGCTGGGGGGCGCCGGTCGTCCAGATGTTCCACACGCTGGGCCGGCTCAAGAACGACGCCGCGCGCACGCTCGAGGACAGAGAGCCGGAGCTCCGGATCGCCGAGGAGGCGCGGATCATGGAAGCCACCGACCGCATCGTGGCGGCCTCCCCGGTGGAGAGCGAGTACCTGGCGCGCTACCACGGCGTGGACCGGCGACGGATCGCCGTGGTCCCGTGCGGCGTTGACACCGAGCTCTTCCGGCCGGGGTCGCAGACCGAGGCCCGGGCCGCGCTGGACCTCCCCCCGCGTCCGGTGGTGCTCTACGTGGGCCGGATCGCCCCGGTCAAGGGTCTCGACACGCTGCTCGACGCGGTGGCCCGGCTGCGCGACCGTGGTCGCGCGCTGCAGCTCCTCATCGTCGGTGGTGACGCGGACGAGCCGCTGGATGGCCACGAGGCGGAGCTACGACGGCGCGCCGAGCGGCTGCGCGTCGGCGACCACGTGCGCTTCGTCGGAGCCCGCACCCAGCCGGTGCTCCGGACCTACTATGTGGCCGCCGACGTCACCGTGCTGCCCTCCCATTACGAGTCGTTCGGCATGGTCGCCCTGGAGGCGATGGCCTGCGCCAGCCCGGTGATTGCCTCTCGCGTGGGCGGGCTGGTCACGACCGTCCGCGACGGCGTCACCGGGTACCTTGTTGCCGATGGTGATGCCGATGCCCTGGCCGCCCGCGTCGAGGCCCTGCTCGGCGATGCCGATCTGCGGTGGCGCCTGGGCCACGAGGGGGTACGGTGGGCGGTCAAGCATCGCTGGCCCTGCGTTGCCGAGGCGATCTGCCGGGAGTACGCGCGGCTCGAGCCGCGGGCCGGCGCTCATCTCGCTGCCGCGCGCTGCGTGTAGCTCGCCCCATTTCGCACGAGGCGAGACACCGACTGTTAGCTTGGAGGGGGGCACGAGGCCGCGCCCCCCTCCAAACCTCCCCCGTTCACGCGAGGTGCCACCACCGTCAGCGTCCAACCAATCATGCTACACTCGCGCGACGTGGCTCGGCTCCTCGACGTTCGCTCCCTGACGACCCAGTTTTCCACGAGCGCTGGTATCGTGCGCGCCGTCGACGGTGTGTCGTGGGATGTCGACGAAGGCGAGACGGTCGCCCTGGTAGGCGAGTCCGGTTGCGGCAAGAGCGTCAGCGCGCTGAGTATCATGCGGTTGGTGAGCGAGCCCGCCGGGCGGATCGTGTCTGGCGAGATCATCTTCAAGGGCCGCGACCTCCTGGCCCTCTCGGAAGAGGAAATGCGGCACGTCCGGGGCCGGGAGATCGCCATGATCTTCCAGGAGCCGATGACGTCACTCAACCCGGTGCTCACGGTGGGCCGTCAGCTCACCGAGTCGCTGGAGATTCACCTGGGGATGAGCCCGGCCGCGGCCCAGCAGCGCGCGGGAGAGCTTCTGGCCATGGTCGGCATTCCCGACGCCCCGCGTCGCCTTCGCCAGTACCCTCACCAGTTCAGCGGGGGCATGCGCCAGCGGATCATGATCGCCATGGCGCTGTCCTGCAATCCCGCGCTCATCCTGGCCGATGAGCCTACGACGGCGCTGGACGTCACCATCCAGGCCCAGATCTTGGAGTTGATGAAGGACCTGACCCGCCGCCTCGGGGTGGCCATGCTGGTCATCACCCACAACCTGGGTGTGGTGGCCCGCTACGCGGATCGGGTCAACGTGATGTACGCGGGGCGGATCATCGAGCGGGCCAGCGCGCGCGAGCTCTACGCCAACCCGCGCCACCCCTACACGCTCGGGCTCCTGCGCTCGGTCCCACGCCTGGACGAGCCCCGGCGTGAGCGGCTGGCGCCCATCGACGGGCAGCCACCCGATCTCACGCGCCTGCCCCCCGGGTGCGCATTCGCACCGCGCTGCGTGTTTCGGGTCGAGCGATGTCTGCGGGAGATCCCGTCCCTACGCCCGCTCGGTACTGACCGTCACGTCAGTGCCTGCTGGGAGGCCGAGCGGGTCCGAGCCCATGCGCACTGAGGCGCCGACGGCGGCAGTGGGAGCTGCTTCCTCGCGAGGCCAGGGTGCCCTCCTGGAGGTGCGAGACCTGGTCAAGCACTTCCCGGTGGGCGGCGGTTTCCTCACCGGTCAACGCGCTGTCGTGCGCGCGGTCGACGGCGTGAGCTTCACGATCAGGCGCGGCGAGACCCTTGGCCTGGTGGGGGAGTCCGGGTGCGGCAAGACCACGACCGGGCGCTGCGTCCTGCGCCTGGAGCGACCCACCAGCGGCAGCGTGCTCTTCGAGGGTCGAGACCTCACGACGGCGGACGATCGTGAGCTGCGCGAGGTTCGCCGCAAGATTCAGGTCATCTTCCAGGACCCCTACAGCTCACTGAATCCCCGCATGACCGTGGGGCAGATCATCGCCGAGCCCCTCGCCGTTCACGGGATCGTCCCGACCGCCTCCGGCCGCCGGGCTCGGGTCGCCGAATTGCTGCGACGGGTGGGGCTCTTGCCCCAGCACGCCGACCGGTACCCGCATGAGCTGTCGGGGGGCCAGCGCCAACGCGTGGGAATCGCTCGCGCTCTGGCTATGGAACCCGAACTCATCGTCTGCGACGAGCCCGTCTCGGCCCTGGACGTATCGATCCAGGCCCAGATCATCAATCTGCTGGAGGATCTCCAGGCGGAGTTCGGCCTCACCTATCTCTTCATCGCCCACGATCTCGCGGTGGTCAGGCACATCTCGGATCGGGTGGCCGTCATGTACCTGGGCAAGATCGTGGAGCTGGCCGACCGCCAGGACCTCTATGACGACCCCCTGCATCCCTACACGAAAGCCCTGCTCGCCGCCGTGCCGATTCCCGACCCCGAGCTTGAGGCTCGGCGCGCCCGGGTCGTGCTGGGGGGTGAGGTGCCGAGCGCGCTGAACCCCCCGTCGGGATGCGTATTTCACCCTCGCTGCCCCATCGCCATCGACCGGTGCCGCGCCGAGATCCCCTCGCTTCGGGAAGTCAGGCCTGGGCACTGGGCGGCATGCATCCTCGCTTGACAGGACGCGGCCGGCTCTTTAAGGTGGCGGAAACCTGACGGTGACGAAACCTTCCGCTGCTGTCGCGGTTTGTCTATTCAAACACTGGAGGTGACTGATGCGACGCGTCACAACGCTTTTCGCCGTGCTTCTCACCGTCGCCCTCGCCCTGCCGGCGATGGGCCAGGACAAGCCGCGCTCCGGTGGTGAGCTCGTCTTTCCCGTGCCCTCCGAACCGCCGTCCTACGACGGTCACCGGGAGGAGACCTTCGGCCTGACCCACCCCTTTGCGCCCTTCTACAACACGCTGATCAGGGTCGATCCCAACGACGCCTCCGGTACCAAGCCGGTGCCGAGTGTGGCGGAGAGTTGGACGACGTCCAGCGACGGCCGGACCTATACCTTCAAGCTCCGGCGCGGAGTGAAGTTCCACGACGGCAGCGAGATGACCTCCAAGGACGTCAAGGCGTCCTACGACAAGATCATCTTCCCGCCGGCCGGCGTCGGCTCGAGCCGGAAGGGCCAGTACCAGAACGTCGAGGCCGTAGAGGCGCCCGACCCTTACACCATCCGCTTCCGCCTGAAGTACCCGCAGGGCTCGTTCCTGCTCTCGGTGGCTTCACCGTGGAACTTCATCTACAAGGCCGACATCTTGGCCAAGGACATGCATTGGTACGAGAAGAACATCATGGGGACCGGGCCGTTCACGTTCGTCGAGCACGTCAAGGGCTCCCACGTCGTGGGCAAGAAGAACCCCAACTACTGGGACAAGGGCAAGCCCTACCTGGATGGCTTCCGGGCCATGTTCGTCCGCGACTCGGCCGCCCAGGTGTCCCTGATCCGGGGTGAGCGCGCCCATATCCAGTTCCGCGGCTTCGCCCCCAAGGACCGGGACAACCTCAAGGCGGCGCTCGGCGACAAGATCACGGTGCAGGAGAGTCCCTGGGACTGCATCCTCATGGTGGCCATCAACCACCAGAAGAAGCCCTTCGACGACAAGCGCGTACGCCGGGCGCTCACGTTAGCCCTGGACCGCTATGAGGGCTCCAGGGCGCTGTCGCAGATCGCGATCGTCAAGGCGGTGGCGGGGGTGCAGGTGCCGGGCACGCCGTACTCCACCCCACCCGAAGAGCTGGCGAAGCTGGCCGGTTACGGCAAGGACATCAACGCCGCCCGGGCCGAAGCCAGGAAGCTTCTGCGCGAGGCCGGTGTGCCCGACGGATTCTCATTCATCTTCAAGAACCGCGGTATCCCCATGCCGTATGAGCCACTCGGCATCTGGCTGATCGACCAGTGGCGGCAGATCGGGCTCAACGTCAAGCACGAAGTCGTGGAGTCCGCGGCCTACTACGACCAGGCGCTCCGGCCTGGCAACTTCGAGGTCGCCATGGACTTCCAGTGCGGCTACATCGTCGAGCCCGACCTCGACCTCTACAAGTTCATCTCCACCGACAAGAACCCTTCCAACTACGGCCGGTACACGGATCGCATGCTCGACGAGCTGTATGAGAAGCAAGGGCGGACTCAGGACCAGGAGGAGCGGAAGAAGCTGATCCGGGCCTTCGAGAAGCGGCTGCTGGATGATGAAGTCCACTACCTGATGACGCTGCAGTGGCACCGCATCATCCCGCACTCGGCCAAGGTCAAGGGATGGCAGATCACGCCGAGCCACTACCTGAACAACACGCTGGACACCGTCTGGCTGACCGAGTGACGGTAGTCGGGACTCAGATCGGCTGATGGTCGATCGGCGCGGGCACTCGCGGCGGCGCGCGGGCGTGGCGGAGCCCGGGTGCCCGCGCCCTGTTCAATAGTCTATGTGGAAGTACGTGGCCAAGCGGTTCTTGTTGATGATCCCCACCCTGCTCGGCGTGGCGATTCTTGCCTTCCTGCTCCTCCGCATGGTGCCCGGCGACATCGTCGAGGCCCGCTTGATGGGCGCGGGAGGGGCGTTCGTGACGCCGGCGATGATCGCCGAGGAGCGGGCCAAGTTCGGCCTCGACCAGCCACTCTGGCGGCAGTTCCTCACCTGGATGTGGGGTCTGGCGCGCCTGGACCTGGGCGTGTCCATGTGGACGGGAGCGCCCATCCTGGAGGAGATCCACCTTAGATTCGCCCTCTCCCTCCAGGTCGCCGTGATGGCCACGGTCGTGGCGACGCTGCTGGCCATCCCGCTCGGCGTGATCGCCGCCCTGAAGCAGGATACGTGGATCGATTACGCGGTGCGTGTCTTCTCGATCGCGGGGCTGTCCACCCCCTCGTTCTGGCTGGGCATCCTGATCATTCTGGGGCTGCTCATCATCTTCAAGTGGCTGCCGCCCATGGTCTACACGCCGTTCTGGGTCGACCCCTGGGAGAACCTGGCCCAGCTCATCTGGCCGGCCCTGGCCGTGGGTTATCGTTACTCGGCGGTGGCGACACGGATGACCCGCTCGGCAATGCTCGAGGTCCTGCGCGAAGACTACATCCGGACGGCCAGGGCCAAAGGCCTGTGGCTCAAGCTGATCCTGGTCCGGCACGCGCTGAAGAACGCCATGCTCCCGGTCGTGACCGTCATCGGCCTCGAGTTCGCCTTCCTGCTCGGTGGCCTGGTGGTGACCGAGCAGGTGTTCAACCTGAACGGGCTCGGCTTGCTGTTCGTGGAGGCGGTGGCCCGGCGCGATTACACGCTCACCCAGGCGCTGGTGATGCTGACCGCGTCGGCCTTCATCGTCGTCAACTTCCTGATGGACGTGATGTACGGCTGGCTCGATCCGCGGATCCGTTACCGGTAGTCCCATGGCCGTCAACCCACCGATCGACCGTGCCGACGACCTGCCAGCCGCTTCGCGCCGTCACGAGTGGGTCGCCGTCGTCTCGAACTTCACCCGTCGGCGACCGCTCGGCGCGGCCGGGGCCGCCGTCGTGTTGCTGATGTTCATCGTGGCCGTCACGGCCACCGTCATTGCCCCCTACGACCCGCTGGCCGTTGATTTCGGTTCCATGCTCGCCGCGCCCTCCGCGGACCACTGGCTGGGCACCGACGCTTTTGGGCGCGACGTGCTCTCGCGCCTGATCTACGGCTCCCGTACGGCTCTCGTCGTGGGTTTCGGCGCAGCCTTCTTCGGCGCCACCCTGGGGGCGATCCTCGGCGTGGCCAGCGCCTACTTCGCGGGCCGGATCGACCTCTTCCTGCAGCGGGTGATGGACGTCTTCATCTCGTTCCCCCTCATCATTCTGGCCCTGGCCATGGTCGCCATCCTCGGCAACAACCTGCCGAACCTGATCACCGCCATTACGATTCCGATGATCCCGCGCGCCGCCCTCGTCATCCGCTCCAGCGCGCTCAGCGTCCGCGAGATGCCTTACGTCGACGCGGCCCGCGCCGCGGGATTCGGCCACGCCCGGATCATCCTCCGCCACATGCTCCCCAACGTGATGGCGCCGTACCTGATCATGCTGACGGCCTTCCTGGGGCAGGCCATCCTGCTCGAAGCCTCGCTGTCCTTCCTCGGGCTCGGGGTGCAGGAGCCCATCGCCGCGTGGGGGCTCATGCTGCGGGGCGCGGCCGTCCAGTTCGCGGAGTCCGCGCCCTGGATGGCCATCTTTCCCGGCCTGGCGATCAGTCTGTCGGTCTTCGCCTTCAACCTGTTCGGCGACTCGTTGCGCGACGCGCTGGATCCCAAGCTCCGCACGCAGTAGGTCGGGTCTGGCGATCGCCAAGTCTGCGAAATGTTGACACGACAAGGGAAGTCATGTACAAATCCACTCTGGTCTGACCGGTACTGATCCCGCGTTTTTTACAGGGGGACTCGATGCCGTACATCATCGCTGAGCCATGCATCAACGTGAAGGACAAGGCATGTGTCGAGGTATGTCCGGTCGATTGCATCTACGAAGGGCCGGACATGCTTTACATCCACCCTGACGAATGTATCGACTGCGGCGCCTGCGAGCCGGTCTGCCCGGTGAAGGCAATCTTTGCGGAGGACGAGACCCCCGAGCAGTGGAAGCGCTTCATCGATCTGAACAAGCAATTCTTCAAGGACAACCCCGGGGTCCAGCCGGCGAAAAAGAACTGACGGCAGCGCCAGCCCCGGTCTGGTCACGGGCCCGGTTTCCGGGCCCGTTTCTTTTGCACAGATGTCGGGGCAGGGCGCTTGTGTCCCTGGGCAGCGGTGGCCCGGCGCAACGGGGAAAAACGAGAAAAATCCCGGGCCTGGGGCGTGGCATAGCGGTTGCCTCTCCGAGAGGGCATGGAAACCACACCACGACCCAGCCAGAGCGAGTCGCTCCCGAGGTTGGCCGACCACAGCTACCACGGGGCCGTCTGTGAGTTCAAGCGGCGCCTGATCGAGGCCACGTTGTACCAGGCGCGCGGCAACCGCACCCACGCTGCTCGCGCGCTGGGACTCCAGCGGACCTACCTCCTCCGCCTCATCCGTGACCTCGGGGTGGCGGCGCCACCCCCACCGGCCAGGCGCGGGCGAGCCAACGGCGTTTCCGTAGCGTCCTGAGGTCGGCGCCAGCGCCGCCATCCCCGCCTGGGGCAGGCCACCCACGCTGCTAACCGGGCTCGCGGAGCCCGGTACAAACGCCGCCACACCAGCCTCGGGCAGGCCACCCACGCTGGTAACCGGGCTCGCGGAGCCCGGTACAATAGATTCCACCATGCCTGAGGTGTGGATCACCGGGACGGGGATGACACGGATCGGGCGGCGGGCCGAGTCGCTGCCGGCCCTCATGGCCGAAGCCGCCCACACGGCGCTGGCCGATGCCGGCCTGGAGCGTCCCGACGCCCTCGTCGTCGCCGTGATGAACCCCGAGGAGTTCGTCGGCGACGGTAACTTTGCGTCGCACGTTGCGACCTACCTCGGTCTCGCCGACGTGCCCGCCCTTCGAATCGAGACCGCCACGTCGTCCGGTGCGGCAGCGTTGTATACGGGCTTCGCCGAGGTGGCGGCCGGCCTGGCCCGTCACGTCCTCGTCGTGGGCGGCGAGAAGATGACCCACCTGGCCACGCCCCGGGTATCCGAGATCATCGGGCGCTCGATCGATCCCTACGAGCGCTCGTATGGTGCGACGATGCCGGCGCTGGCCGGCCTGATCACCCGCGCCATGATGGCTCGTCACGCCGTGACCGAGCGGGAGCTGGCTCAGGTCGCCGTCAAGAATCACGCGCACGCGGCAAAGAATCCGTACGCGCACTTCCGCGAGCCGGTCACCGTCGAGCAGGTCCAGGAAAGCCGCATGGTGGCCGACCCGCTGCGGCTGCTGCACTGCTGTCCCATCTCGGACGGCGCCGCCGCGGTGGTGCTGACGGCCAAGCGCGGACCGGTCCGGGTCGCCGGGATCGGGCAGGGGATGGACACGCTGGCCGTTCGGCACCGTGACGAGCTGACGCACTTCAAGGCTACGCGTCTCGCCGCCCGGACCGCCTTTGCCATGGCGGGCTTCGGGCCGGCGCGGGTGGATTTCGCCGAGGTCCACGATGCCTTCGCGCCGTTCGAGCTGATCGCGCTCGAGGACCTCGGTCTCGTCCCGCCTGGCAAGGCCGGGCGGGCCACGCTCGACGGGGAGACGGCCCTGGACGGGCGACTGCCCATCAACCCCTCGGGCGGCCTCAAGGCGCGCGGGCATCCGCTGGCGGCGACCGGGATCGCCCAGATCGTCGAGTGTGTCTGGCAGCTCACCGGACGCGCTTCGAGCCGGCAGGTCCCCGGCCGCATCGCCCTCGCCCACTCCATCGGAGGGCTGGCCACCAACAACTGGGTCACCCTCCTGGAGGCCGTCGGCCCCACCCACGGTGGAGCGGGCGTGTCGGAGCCACGCGCTCCTAGAGCAGCCCACCCTCGGTCTGATCCGAGCACGCGGCACCCGGTACCGTGATCGAGAGGATCGCCGCCTCCCGCTGTCCCCGCTGCCGCATGATCGTGGCGCCGCCGGCGCCGTTCTGCCCTCACCACCCGGTGGCCATGGCGCCCACCACGGTGGCCGGCGTGGGAGAGGTCGTCGCGTTCACCACGCTGCACGCCCCACCCGAGGGCTTCCGATCGCCGCTGCACATCGCGGTGGTGGCCCTGGAGGGCGGTGCCCGGTTCGTGTGTCATGGCGCCGAGACCCGAGGCCTCAAGATCGGCTCTCGGGTGGCCATCGAGGCCGTGGATGCCGTCTACTACTTCTCCCATCTCAATGCGCTCGACCGGGCGCGCGTGTTCTGGCGTCGGGCGGGGCGGGCCGGTGATCGCGTGACAGCCATGACGCGCAGCGTCTTCAAGCGAGTCCTTCGGGGAGGAACCGGTGGCGAAGGCAACTAGGCCGCTCGGCAACGTTCGCGTGCTGGATCTCACCCGGGTGCTGGCCGGACCGTTTTGCTCGATGATCCTCGGCGACATGGGGGCCGAAGTCATCAAGATCGAGGAGCCGGGCAAGGGGGACGATACCCGCCGCTGGCCTCCCTTCCTGGGCGGCGAAGCCACCTACTTCATGTCCGTCAACCGCAACAAGCTGAGCGTGACCGTCAATCTCAAGAGCCTCGAGGGACTGGACCTGCTCAAACGCCTGGCCAGCAAGAGCGACGTGTTGCTCGAGAACTTCCGGACGGGGACGATGGAGCGCCTGGGCCTGGGCTACCGGGCCCTGAGCCGGCTGAACCCCAAGCTCGTCTACTGCTCGATCTCAGGCTTCGGCGAGTCAGGCCCGGAGGCCCATCGGGCTGGCTACGATCTGATCGTGCAGGGCGAGTCGGGAATCATGGACCTCACCGGCTTTGCCGACGGCCCACCAGTCAAGGTGGGCAACTCGATCGCCGACCTGGTGGCCGGTCTGTCGGCCGCGCACGGCGTCACGCTGGCCCTGCTGGCCCGGACCCGGACCCGCCGCGGCCAGAAGGTCGAGATTGCCATGCTAGACGTGATGGCCTCGCTGCTCACGTACCAGGCCGGCATCTACTTCGGGACCGGGCAGCGGCCGACCCGCAAGGGTAATCAGCATCCCTCGATCGTCCCCTATGAGGTCTTCCGGGCTTCCGATGCCTACGTGACGCTGGGGGTGGCGAACAACTCGCTGTGGCAGCAGTGCTGCCGGGCCCTCGAGCGGCCGGAGCTGGCCACCGACCGCCGCTTCGATACCGAGGCCAAGCGCGTAGAGAACCGCGCCGAGCTCGTTCCGCTGATCAACGAGATCCTGGCCGCGCGCAGCGCCGATGAGTGGCTGAAGCGGCTGGAGGCGGCCGGGGTTCCTGCCGGCCGGATCAGGAGCGTGGCCGAGGTGTGCGAAAGCGAGCACCTCAAGGCGAGGGGCATGATTGCCCATCTGTCGCACCCGAGCGCCGGCGACGTCACGGTCATGGGCGTCCCCGTGCGTCTCGGCGCCACCGCCGGCGCTGTGCGGAGGCCCCCGCCGCTCCTCGGTCAGCACACCGAGGTCGTACTGCGCCGGGTGCTCGGCCTGCGCGCGGCGCAGATCGGCGGGCTTCGCCGCGTCGGGGCGATCTGACGTCGATGACCCGGCGGTGCCCGGTCTCCCGCCGCACCGTGGCCCGCGGTCTTGACACCCCGTCGCAGCGTGCCGCATCATGACGAACCGCCGGATCCGGGAGGCGCAATGGCTCGGTTGATCAGGATCTACGACACTACCCTTCGTGACGGCACGCAGGGCGAAGGCGTGTCGTTTTCCATGGAGGACAAGGTCCGCCTGGCCACGCGCTTCGATGCGCTGGGCATCCACTACATCGAGGGTGGATGGCCGGGCTCCAATCCCAAGGACCTGCGCTTCTTCCGGCGCATGCAGGACGTCTCGCTCAAGCACGCCAGGCTGGCCGCCTTCAGCATGACGCGGCGGGCCGGCGGCAGCGCCGAGTCCGATCCCAACATGCAGGCCGTGCTGGAGGCCGGGGCCCCGGTGGCGACGATCGTCGGCAAGTCGTGGGACTTCCACGTCACCCACGCGCTGGAGACCACGCTCCCCGAGAACCTGGCGATGATCGGCGACACCATCGCCTTCCTGCGCTCGCGGGTGGAAGAGGTCATGTTCGATGCCGAGCACTTCTTCGATGGGTTTCGGGCTAACCGGGAGTACGCGCTGGCCACCCTCCGCGCCGCCGCCGAGGCCGGGGCCCACTGGATCGTGCTCTGCGACACGAATGGCGGCACCCTGCCGTTCACGCTCGTGGAGATCCTGCGCGAGGTCAAGCGTCATCTGAAGACGCCGCTGGGCATCCACGTGCACAACGACGCCGAGTGCGCGGTGGCCAACTCGCTGGCCGCCGTCACCGAGGGGGTCGACCAGGTCCAGGGCACCGTGAACGGCTTCGGGGAGCGGTGCGGCAACGCCAACCTGGTCTCGATCATCCCCAGCCTGGTGCTGAAGCTCAAGCTCGAGTGCATCCCCGAGGCCAACCTCCGCGAGCTGCGGGAGCTGTCGCGCTTCGTCTCCGAGCTGGCCAACCGCAAGCCCTGGTCGGCCCAGCCCTACGTGGGGGACTCGGCGTTCGCCCACAAGGGCGGCATGCACGTGTCCGCCGTGCTCAAGCACCCGGAGACCTACGAGCACATCGACCCCGGCGCGGTGGGCTCGCACCGCCGCGTGCTCGTCTCCGAGCTGGCCGGCAAGTCCAACGTCCTCTGGAAGGCCCGCGAGTACGGGATCGATCTCGATCGGGACACGCCCGACTCCCGCCGGATCCTCGAACAGCTCAAGGCCCTGGAGGACGAGGGCTTCCTGTTCGAGGGCGCCGAAGCCTCGTTCGAGCTCCTCATGGAGCGGGCGCTTGGTCGCCATCGCCCGTTCTTCGAGCTGGAGGCGTACCGGGTGATCGTGGAGGAGCAGAAGGCTCAGGGGGAGCCCGTCGCCGAGGCCACCGTGCGAGTGCGCGTCAAGGGTATCCTCGAGCACACCGCCGCCTCCGGCAACGGGCCGGTCAACGCCTTGGACCACGCCCTGCGCAAGGCCCTCGAGGAGTTCTATCCCACCCTCAAGGAGATGCGCCTGCTCGACTACAAAGTGCGGATCCTCGACGAGTCGAAGGCCACCGCCGCCAAGACCCGCGTCCTCATCACCTCGGGCGACGCCACCGAGACGTGGGGGACCGTGGGGGTCGCCGACAACATCATCGAGGCGTCCTGGCAGGCCCTGGTGGATTCCATCGAGTACAAGCTCCGGGCCGACACCAAGCGTCCGACCGGGCGCTGAGCGCCGACGCCGGCCGGCCCGGCGTCAGATGCCGCGTGAGCGGCGCCAGGCCCGCACCTGGTCGCCGTGCTCCTTGTAGTGGTGGGCGCTGGAGCCATCCACGATCTTCCACGCCGTCTTGCCCGGCTGAAATCGCTCACCGGGGACGGCCATGGCCGCCCGCATGAAATCCTCGTGAGAGCGATCGAGATCGAGCAGGACCTGGGCCACCGGCCGGTCCCGCACGGCCGCGGCGAACCTGGCATTCCAGCTGTCCACGTCGTCATAGCTGACGCTCTCGGGAAGCGGCCGCTCCCCTCGGGCCAGCCGGTGGAGCGCCGGCGCCATCTCGTGGTGCCAGCCCGACATGTGCCCGACGATCTCGCGGATGCTCCAGCTGCCCAGCCACACCTCGCTCATCTGCTCCTCGTTCAGCCCGCGCACGGCGTCGTGGAACGCCCGGAACTCGCGGGCCGCCGCCTGCAGCAGCTCCTCCTTGGTGCTCACGGAGCGCTCCTTTCGTCGCTGGCCTAGGGGCTCAGCCGTTTGTAGAAGAGGAGCTCGCGGTAGCCCTGGGGCAGGTTGTCGATGTGCCCGGACGGTGCGAACCCCAGCGCAGTGTGCATCCGGATGCCGGGCGCGTTGGTCTCCTCTGCCGACGAGAAGAGTCGGGGGCTGGGCGACATCTGCTCGACGGCCTTGTAGAGGGCTCGGGCCACGCCCCGCCGGCGGAAATCTTCCCGCACCCCGACCAGCGAGACCAGCGTGCACTGGAACCAATCGGTGCGGTAGGCGAGCATGCCGATCACCTGGCCCTCGGCCTCGGCGACCAGCAGGTGGTGCTGCTCCACGTGTGACCGGACCACGGGCCCAGCCCGCTCGGGGCCGATGGCCTGCACGGCCAGCGTCATGACGACCGTGAGGTCCGCACGGTGGGGCGGCCGGATGATCATGGATTCAATACGTGCCGGGCCGGATCTGCTTGTAGAGCTCCTTGAGCTTGTCGATCGAGAAGTCCTTGGCCCGGCAGCATTCGATGATCTTGCGCTCGTCGGCGTCCACTTTGGCGACGCCCTCGGGGATCTTGGCGGCAATCTCCGGCGGAATGCTGACCACGCCGTGGTGATCGCCGTGGATCAGATCGCCCGGCTTCACCCACAGGCCGCCGACCTTGATGGGCAGGCCGAAGTCCACCATGTGGACCCAGGCGTGAGAGACGGAGACGTGGGCGGCCGCGAACTGAAAGCCCAGGGCCCGGACCTCGTCGAGATCCCGCACGGAGCCGTCGGTCACGACGCCCACGCACCCGAGCGCCCGGTGGATGTTGGCCTGCACTTCCCCCCACTGGGCGCCCTGGCCACGCGGATCGTCCAGGTCGTGGACGACGATCACGCGGGGCGCGGGGATCGACGCCACGTACTCCCACCACCCGAAGGTGCTCGCGCGATGGCCCTGAAGCGGCTGGGGCTCGGCCCGGATGAGGGCCGTCACCGCATAGCCGACCAGCGGGCCCAGCTCCGGAAACAGACAGCGGATGTCGGACGACATGAACCCCTGCTGGCGGGGACGCAGGTTGAACGTCTCGATGGCGTTGGCCACGGTCGGGCTGGAAATCTTCTTGAGGGCGTCGATCACATCCACCTCCTGAGGTGTGCGGGTTATATCGTGCCCTTCCGCTTCTCGATGAGGACACGCCGGAGCAGCTGCGCGGCCTCCTCGACGCGATGCAGGTTGGGATTGATGGCCAGGGCCCGCTCGAAATACCCCAGCGCCGTCGCGGGCTCTCCCAGGCGCATGAAGATCATGCCGTAGCCGCTGAGGGCCCCGAAGTGATAGGGGTTGCGCTTCATGACCTCGGCGCAGTCGGCCAGGGAGCGCTCGTACTCACCGAGCAGGTAGTAGAGGGTGGCCCGTTTGTTCCACCCTTCGGCAAACTCCGGGCGCTGCCCGATGATCCGCGAGAAGGTCTCCAGGGCCGCTTCCGCCTCGCGCGCGTCCATCTGCTCGAGGCCGAGCGCGAAGAGTCGATCGACCTCCGCGTCGCCCGAGCGGCTCCAGATCTCCCACATGGCCGTTTCGCTGAAGGCCCGCACGGTGGGGTCGGTGTCGTGGAGCGCCCGCGCCAGCGCCGGGAGATCTCCCATCGTGCCGCTCTGCCCCAGGGCCCGGGCGCCGCGTTGCCGGGCCTCCACGCTCGTGCGGTTGTCCAGGTCGGCAAGGTCGCGCGCCCGATCGGCGTCAACCGGGGAGGGGGCGAGAAGCAACAGCGTGACCAGGGCCAGGGCGCGGACGGCGGTCACGGCGTGTACGCCTCGTTCACGTCGCTGGGCGCAAAGAGCGGCTCGCGGCCCCCGCCCGGCACGTAGATGCGACCGCCGGCCACCGCGGCCCCGATGCCGTGCCGCGGGGTCAGCATCGGCGCCTTGACGATCCACCGGTTGCCGGCGGGTTCGTACATCTCGGTGGCATTGAAGATCCTGAACGGCGCCTCGCCTCCGAACACGAAGATCCGGTCGGCCAGGACCGCGGCGGCCAGGCCGCCGCGCCCGCCAGGCAGGGGCGGCCCCGTCTGCCAACTGTTCGTCGCCGGATCGTAGATCTCGACCTTGTCGAACTGCTGACCCGTGAACGAGGTCCGCCCCCCCAGGGCCCAGACGCGCCCCTGGAAGGCCACCGCGGCGAGATGGTCGCGCGGGGTGGGCATCGGGTTGGCGGCGGTCCAGCGGTTGCTCGCGACGTCGTAGACCTCGTGAACACCCGTGGGGCCCTCGTCGCTGCCGCCCAGCGCGTGGATGCGTCCGTTCAGGACCACCGCCGCCAGCGCACCCCGCGGTGTGGGCAGCGGCGCCCGGGCTGTCCATGCATTGCGGGACGGGTCGTACTCGTAGACCATCGGGACCGCCGTCGAGCTCATGCGGCCTCCGGTGTAGCCTCCGATGACGAAGAGTCGGCCGTTCACCACGGCGGCGGCCGGGTGGTGGGTGGCCGTCGGCAACGGCGCCTTCGTGGTCCACTCGTTCGTCGCCGGGTCGTAGGCCTCCACCGTGATCATCGGCAGAGCCGAGGGACCATAGCCGCCGATGACGTAGATCGAGCCGCCGAGCGTGGCGACGGCCACTTCTTGACGAGCCGTCGGCATGGGCGCCAGCGTGGTCCAGGCGCCCGGCGTGGTGACGTCCACCGGCCCGCGGGACTCCGTGGTCGCGCCCAGGCATCCGGCGGCGCCGGCGGCCACCAGGCCCGCGCCGAGGAGCCGGCGCAGCCTCATCGGCCCACCAGGGCCAGGAAGGCCCCCTCGTCGAGGAGGGTCACGCCCAGTCGCCTGGCATCGTCGGCCTTGCTCCCCGGAGACTCCCCGACCACGACGTAATCGGTCTTCTTCGATACCGAGCTCGTCACGCGCCCTCCTCGCTGTTCCACCAGTTCGCGCGCCATCTCGCGCGGCAGGCTCGCCAGCGTGCCCGTCAGCACGAACGTTTTTCCCTCCAGGGGCTTGGGGCCGGCGTCCCCGCTGGACGCGGCCCCCATGGCCACACCCGCCTGCTTGAGCTTTTCGATGACGTCGCGATTGGCCGGGTCATCGAAGAACCTCCGCACCGACTGCGCGATCTGGGGCCCGATCCCATGCACCTCCGCCAGCTCTTCGGCCGAGGCCTTCATGAGGCGGTCCATGCTCCCGAACCGGCGCGCGAACAGGATGGCCGCGCGCTCCCCGACCATGCGGATGCCCAGTCCGTTCAGGAGCCGGGCCAGGCCCCGATCCCGGGAGGCCTGGATGGCGCGAACCAGATTCTCGGCCGACTTCTCGGCGAAGCGCTCGAGGTCGGCAACCCGCCCGGTAGTGAGGTCGTAGAGATCGGCGAAGTCCCGCACCCATCCGCGCTCGACGAGCTGCTCGATGGCGGCCTCGCCGAGGTGTTCGATGTCCATGGCGCCGCGGGAGCCGAAGTGCCTGAGGCGCTCTTTGAGCTGCGCCGGGCAGGCGCTGTTGAGGCAGCGCCAGTGGGCTTCGCCGGGCAGCCGGGCCGCCGCGTGGCCGCAGACCGGGCACCGCTCGGGAAAGACGTACGCCTGGCTGTCGGGTGGGCGTTTGGACAGCACCACCTGGATCACGTAAGGAATCACGTCGCCGGCCCGCTCGATGAGAACGGTGTCCCCGATGCGGACGTCCTTGCGCCGGAGCTCGTCCTCGTTGTGCAGGCTGACGTTGCGGATGGTTACCCCGGCCAGCTCCACGGGGGCGAGCTTGGCCACCGGGGTCAGCGCGCCCGTCTTGCCGACGTTCACCTCGATGGCCAGGACCGTGGTGGTGGCCTGGCGCGCGGCGAATTTGAAGGCGATGGCCCAGCGGGGGTGATGACTGGTGGAGCCCAGGTGCCGCTGGTGTTCGAGGCTGTCGACCTTCACCACGGCGCCGTCGGCGTCGTACCCCAGGGTGTCGCGCTCGGCCTCCAGGCTCGCGCAGTACGCCAGCACCTGCTCGAGGCTGGGGCAGTGTTCCGTGCGCGGGTTCACCCGGAAGCCCGCCTCGCGCAGAGCCTCCAGCGTCTCGCCGTAGGAGGTGAAGCCCAGCTCGCGCGCCCGGCTGACGTGGTAGAGGAACAGGGTGAGCGGGCGCCGGGCCGTGACGGCGGAGTCCTTCTGGCGGAGCGAGCCGGCCGCCGCGTTCCGGGGATTCGCGAACGTCGCCTCGCCGGCCTCTTCCAGCGCCCGGTTCAGCCTGGCGAAGTCCTCCCGGGGCAGGTAGACCTCACCGCGGACCTCGATCTCCTCGGCGTCGGCCAGCCGCCCGCGCAACACCATCGGCAGGCTGCGGATCGTGCGGAGATTCGGGGTGATCTCTTCACCCACGCGGCCATCGCCCCGCGTGGCGCCCCGGACGAGGCGCCCGTGCTGATAGAGCAGCGCCACCCCCAGCCCGTCGATTTTCGGCTCGCACACGTAGCTGAAGCGCGCGCCGGGCAGGGCGCGGGCCAGCCGAGCCTCGAACTCGCGGAGGTGCTCGGGCGTGGTGGCGTTGTCCAGCGAGAGCATCGCCTGCAGGTGCTCCACGGGCCGGAACGCTTCCACCGGTTGCCCGGCGACCCGCTGGGTGGGACTGTCCGGCGTGACGAGGTGGGGGAAGGCGGCCTCCAGCTCCCGCAGCTCCCGCACCAGGGCGTCGTACTCGGCGTCGGCGAGCTCGGGGCGCGCCTCTACGTAATAGAGATAGTCGTGATGGTGGATCTGTTCGCGCAGCTCGGCCATGCGCTGCGCCGAGGCCGTCTGATCCATGGCGCAGATGGTATCACGCGCCTCGCCGCCGTTCCCGGAGCCAGGCGGACGACGGCGCCAGCGGCCGTGTTGCTACGAGCCGGGATGGAGGATGAAGAAGCTCACGCCGACGAGACGCCCCCACAGCAGGCGCTGCAGGCGGAATGCCCTGAGCACGCGACAAGTGGACGCGCAGGGCGCCGCGTTTGGATCTGCGCCCAGACGGGGCAGCGAGCGCGGACAGCGGGCGCACGGATCCAGTCGTTCCCAGAACAGGAGCAGAAGGTACACGCGCCGACGACTCGCCACGACGACGGACATTCAGCTGCGCTTGCCCGTCGCGCCGAAGTCGTCCGGCCGGACCCGCTCGAGCCACCGGGCCACGACGTCGGAGGCGGAGTCGGCGGGCAGCTGAGCGGCCGGCGGGCAGGCGTGAGCCAGCGCGTCAGCCGTGGCATAGACGGGGGCGCTCGCCTGGAGCGCGAGTCCAAGCGCGTCGGCCGGGTGACACGGAAGTGTGATGGCCTCGTCACCTCGGGCCACCTCCAGCTCGGCCACCACCCCCCGCACTCCGGCGCTCACTCGCGCGCACCTGATACTCGCGCCCAGGCGGTCGGTGAGCTGACGGACCAGCGCGTAGATGGGCACGCCGGGGCATCCGGTGAGGCCAAGCACCCGGGCCAGGCGGTTGGCTTCATTCATCGGGATCACGAAGGCCAGCCGGCGCGCATCGTCGGCCGTCTCCAGGAGTACGACGGCTGCACCCTGGTCTGGAGTCGGGGTCAGGCCACGTATGCGCATCTCGGTCATGGCCCTCCCCCCCCGAGGCCGGTCCGGACTGCGCTCAGGCGGATCGCCAGGAAGACGGGCAGCAGACCGGCGGCTACGATCGTCAGGGCGGGGATCGCGGCGTCGCCCCACAGCGACTCGGACGTGCGCTCCCAGACGCCCACGGCCAGTGTGTCGAAGCCGAAGGGGCGCAGCAGCAAGGTGGCCGGCATCTCCTTCATGGTCTCGACGAACACGAGGACCAGCGCGGTGAGCAGGCCACCCCGCATGAGGGGCAGGTGGATCCGCCCCAGCGTGCCCAGCATGCCGGTGCCCAGCGACCTCGCGGCATCATCGAAGCTCGGTGGGACCTTGCCCAGGCTCGCCTCGAGGGTCTGGGTGCTCACGGCGAGAAAGCGGACGACATAGGCGTAGAGCAGCGCCGTCGCCGAGCCCGTGACCACCAGATCCACGGAGCGTCCCAGGAGCCATTCGAAAATGCCCACCAGGGCGTGATCGAAGAGGGCCACGGGAATCAGCACGCCGACCGCGATGACCGAGCCGGGCAGGGCATAGCCCATCGAGACGAACCGGGTGACAGCATGGACGACCCTCGAGGGGTGCAAGCGGGCGGCGTAGACCAGCACGAGCGCGAGCCCGCCCGTGATGGCCGCGGCCAGACTGGCCAGCGTGAGCGTGTTGGCGAGCAGCCGGCCGTAGGGGAGGCCCCCGGCGACGGCCGCCTCGCGGGCCCACACGAGGAGCTGGACGACCGGGAGCACGAATGCCACTCCCAGCACCAGGGCGCACACGCACGTCGCCGCGCCGGCACGCCAGCCCCGGAGCGGCACCGGCAGGATGCCAGCGCCGCGGCGGTGGCTTTGCACGAAGCGTGCGCGGCCCCGGAGCGCTCGCTCGAGGGCCAGGAGGAGGGCGGCGAACAGGAGCAGGAGGCTGGCTAGCTGGGTCGCCGCCTCGCGCTCGAACATCCCGAACCACACGCGATAAATTCCCTCGGTCAAGGTGCGGTAGCCGAAGGTGGCCACAGTGCCGAAATCGGCCAACGCCTCCATCATGGCCAGCGAGACCCCGGCCACCAGCGAGGGCCGGGCCATGGGCAGCATCACTTCCCAGAAGACGCGCAGGGGCGTGCGGCCCAGGCTGCGCGCGGTCTCCAGGGTCGCCGCCCCCTGCTCGCGGAAAGCGGTGCGGGCGAGCAGGTAGACGTACGGATAGAAGACGAGCGTCATCACGACGACGATGCCGGCCCCGGAGCGGAGCTCGGGTAGCCGGGCCGCTTCCCCCAGGGCCCGGCGCAGGGCCGATTGCACGGGCCCCGCATAGTCGAAGAGGCCCAGGAAGGCGAAGCCGATCACGTAGGCGGGCACGGCGAGCGGAAGCATGAGCGCCCACTCGAACATCCCCCGCCCCGGAAAGTGGAAGCCGACGACGAGCCAGGCCAGCGCGGTCCCGACGACGAAGGTCCCGACCCCCACACCGGCGAGGAGCAGCAGCGTGTTGGCGATGAGCTCGCCGAGCTGGGTTTGCCAGAGGTGCTCCCACACCTCCAGCCGAGGTCGGGCCAGGGAGGAGAGGACAGCGACGATCGGCACCGCCAGGGCCGCCGCCACCAGCGTGACCCCGACGGTCCACGGTGAGAGCCGGAGCGGGCCCGCCCGCCGGACGGCGACCCCGCGGGCGCTGGCCCGCACCGCTTCCATGTGACCGACTACTTGTAGCCCACGCGATCGGCGAGCCGCGTGGCCGCGGCCTGGTACTCCCCGGCCGCCGCCACGTTGATGTCATCTTGCTTGAACTTACCCCAGCGGGCCACGAGCTGGTGCACGGCGGCCTGGGGGTTTGCCGGGTACTCGAACGACAGATCGGCGAACATCTGCTGGGCCTCGGGGCTCGACAGGTATTCGAGGAACTTGATCGCCTCCGCGCGATGCTTGGCGTGCGCGGTGACCCCGGCCCCGGAGACGTTGACGTGCGTTCCCGTCGTCTGCTGGTTGGCCCAGAAGATGCCCACCGGGAAGCTCCCATCCTTGGCGAGCAGGCGGGCCAGGTAGTAGTGGTTCACGAGGCCGACGTCGCACTGGCCGGTCGCCAGGGATTCCAAGATTTTCGTGTCGCCGTTAATGAGGACGGGCTGGTTGGCGACCCATCCCCGCACGATCGCTTCCGTCCGCGGCTCGCCGTGGCGCTTGATCATGGTCGCGAGCAGCGACTGGTTGTAGATGTAGCTCGAGGTACGCAGACAGAGGCGCCCCTTCCACCGGGCGTCGCCCAGGGCTTCATACGTGCTGAGCTCGGCCGGCTTCACCTTCTGGATGTTGTAGGCGATGCTGCGGGCCCGCACGGTCAGGCCGACCCAGCGCTGCTCGGGATCACGCAAGTGCGCCGGGATGTTCGCCTGAAGCTCGGGCGAGTCGACGCGGGACAGGAGGCCGGCCCGGGCCGCGTTCCACAGGTTGCCGGCGTCCACGGTGAGGAGGACATCCGCCGGCGTGCGCTCGCCCTCCGCCTTGAGACGCTCGAACAGCTCGCCGGTGCTGCCGTTGAAGATCTTCAGCTGGATGCCGGTCTTGCGGGTGAAGGCCTCGAACGCCGCCTCCTGCCCATAGTGTCGGGCCGAGTACACGACCAGCTCGGCGGCGTGGCCGGTGGCGGCGCCGGCCAGGAGGCCGACGGTGAGCGTGAGGAGGGTGAGGGCAACGGTCTGTCGCATCGCGCGATCCTTTCTCGGAGCGGAGACTGGTGCCGCCGACCCGTGCCGGCGTTGCACCGGGCGGTTCCACCAGGCTATACTGACCAGGCAGAAGCCTGGTAATTAGGTACACTTAATATGAAGAGGCCGTCAAGCCTAAAAAATGGGGGCGCCGCAGCCACCACCACCGCCTCCGTCCAGGACTACCTGGCCGCCATCTACGATCTGGGCGCGAGCAAGGGGCCCGTCATCGGAGCCCGCCTGGCCAAGCACATGAGTATCTCGGCGCCCGCCGTCTTCGAGGCCATCCAGCGCCTGACCCGCGGGGGCTATGTCCGTGTCGGCCGAGGCAAGGCGGTGAGCCTTACCCCCAAGGGGCGGGAGATCGCCGAGGTAATGGCCCGGCGTCACCGGCTCCTCGAGCGCTGGCTGACCGACACGCTCGGGCTCAACTGGACGGACGCCCACGAGGAGGCTCACCGGCTCGAGCACGCCATCTCGCCGCGCGTCGAGGAGCGGCTGGCCACGATGCTCGGCATGCCGAGCACGTGTCCCCACGGCAACCCGATCCCCGGCATGCCGTCGCCCGTTCCCGTCGAGCCATTCCCGCTGGCCCAGGCCAAGGCCGGGGTGATCGTCGTGGTGGAGCGCATCACGGAGGAGGCCGAGGCCGACAAGAACCTATTGGAGTACCTCTGGCGGGCCGACGTGCGTCCGGGCCGGCGGCTGCGCGTCATGGAGGTGGCGCCGTGGGCGGGGACCATCACGCTCGCCGGGGATGGTCGGACGATCGTGCTGGGGCTGCCCGCGGCCGCGAAGATCTGGGTGTACCTGCCCGAGCGCGCCGGGGCCACGGCCTGAGGCCGGCTACTTCTTCGTCTTAGCCTCGGCGATCAGCTGCTTGACCCGCTCGTGATCCTCACCGGCGGGCACCACCTTCAGGAACCGCTCCCAGGAGCGAATGGCGCCGGCGGCATCCTGCTTCCGCTCGTAGAGGACCTGACCCCGATAGAGCAGCGCCGGGCCATAGTCGGGGTCGATGGCCAGGGCGCGGTCGAACGCCTCCAGTGCCGCGTCGGCATGACCGCCGATGGCCACGATGAGCCCCAGGTGAGTCATGGCATCGACGTTGCGGGGCTCGCGCTTGAGCACCGCCTGGTACGCGGCGATGGCCTCACCATAGCGTCCCTCGACCAAGCTGTTCCGGGCCGCCCGTAACATTCCCTGGAGGATCTCCGGGCTCACCGCGCCCGGCTGGCCGGGGGAGGCGCCCGGCGCTGGCTCGAGCGTGGCCAGCGGACGTGAGCCCGGCATCGGCAGCCCGGCGGTGGGGTCGGGGCTCGTGTGTCGGCTGATGCCGGCGCCGAGCGCGACACCGAAGGCCAGCAGGGCGAGCGCGCCCGCCGTCATCACGACCGGGTGACGCCAGCCGCGGGCCACCCGCGGGGCCGGCCCGGCCACGGCTCCCGGCGCGGCCGGACCCAGTTGATCGAGCTCGGTCAGCACGCGCGCCGCCTCCGCCTCGTAGCGCGCGGTGAGCTCGGTGTAGTCGTCATCCGAGACGTGACCGGCCTCGTGCTCGAACCGTAGCTCGCGCAGGGCCCGCAGGGCCTGCTGCTTCTGCTCGAGGAGTTGCTCGCGCGCGTCCACGGGGACCGGCAGGAGCCGGCGACCACCGTGGCGGCGCAGGGGCCACAGGGTGAAGGCGGCCAGCGGCACCCCGACGAGCACGACCACGATGGCGATGCCGACCGCGCCCGTCAGGGCTCGGCCTCCATCTCCCGCCGAATCCGCTCGCTCATCGCCGGGTCGAGCCGGGCCGGGGTCGGGGCGGCGGGGGGTCGGCGGGTCCAGCGCACAATGAGGAGCGTCACCACCCCGAGGCCGATGAGGACCGCGAGCGGCGGGATCAGCCACACCAGGGCGGTGAAGCCGCGACGACGGGGCTCCAGCAGGATCCATTCGCCATACTTGTCGACGAAATACTCGACGACCTCCCCGGGCGTCTGGCCGGCGGCCAGACGCTCCCGGATCACCGCGCGCATCTGATTCGCCATCTCGGAGGGGGAGTCGGCCACGGAGAGGTTCTGGCACACCACGCAACGAAGCTGCGTGGCGATGGTGTGGACCTGCTCCTCGTCGACGTGCCGGGCCGGGTGCTGGGCCAGCCCCGGGGTGGCCGGCCCCAGCATGTACGACGCCAGCAGGAGCACGAGCCAGGCCAGCCTCATGACTCGGTCAAGAGCCGTTCTACCGTGGTGCGGAACACGTCGGTAGTGACCGCGCCCACGTGGCGGAGGCGGATGCGACCCACCCGGTCGATGAAGAAGGTCTCCGGCACTCCGAAGACTCCGTAGTCGATGGACACCTTGCCGGTGACGTCGCGGGCGTTGGGGAAGGTGAGGCCGAAGTCGGCGATGAACTTGCGCGCCTTGTCGTCGGTGTCCTGGATGTCCAGGCCGATGACCATCACGCCGCGCTCGCGCCACTGCTGCCAGCCCTGCTCCAGCACCGGCGCCTCCTCGTAGCAGGCCGGGTAGCACCAGGAGGCCCAGAAGTTCACCACGACCACCCGGCCCCGGTGGGCGGTCAGGGAGATGGGCTCACCGGTGAAGGCGGTCAGGGTGAATGATGGCGCGTCCCGACCGATGAGGGGCGAGGGAATGTCGCGGGGATTGCTCCGAAAACCGTATGCCAGCAGGACCAGCACCGGCAGGGTCGAGAGCGGAATGAGCCAGCGGAGCAATCGCCTCACGCCGCCCTCCGGCGCTCGGGGACGAGCGCCAGGGCCGTGCCCAGGGTGAGGACGAAACCGCCGATCCAGATCAGGGTGACCAGACGGTTGACCTGGACCTTGACGGTGGCCTGGCGCCCGTCGCGCGTGAAGTCCCCCAGCACCAGGTAGAGGTCTTCCCAGAGCCCGAGCGTGTAGTCCACGCCGGCGATCGGCGACGTCTCCTGGGGATAGAACTTCTTGGTCGGCTGCATGAGCGCGGGGCGAGAGCCGTTCCGGCTCACCGAGAAGCGGCCGACGACCTTGAAATGGTTGGACTCCTCACTGGCCTGCAGGCCGTCGAAGCGGAACTGATAGCCGGCGAGCTCGGTCGTCTCCCCGACGGTCAGGGTCGATTCTCGCTGCACCGACCACGCCTGCGATCCGGTGACGCCCACCACGATCAAGAGAATGCCGAGGTGAACCACGAAGCCCCCGTAACGGCGATTGTGGCGGATCAGCAAGCCGCCGACGGCGGAGAGCAACCGCTCGCCCCCGCGCAGTCGGGCGCGGGTGGCCCGGCCGACGTCCAGCGCGATGGTGGCGGCGACGAACAGGGTCAGGGCCAGCGCCAGCACGGCCAGCGCCGAGCGAATGCCGAGGAGGAAGAACACCGCCGCCCCCGCGATCCCCAGGGCGACGGGGACCAGGAAGTTCCGTCTGAGATTCTCCGGCGAGGCTCGGCGCCAGGCGATGAGCGGGCCCACCCCCATCAGGAACACCAGGCCCAGGAACAGGGGGACGTTCACCTGGTTGAAGAAGGGCGCGCCCACGCTGACCTTGACACCGCGCAGCGCCTCGGCCAGCAGCGGGAACACCGTGCCGAAGAAGACGGTGAACGCAGCGGCGACCAGCAGCAGGTTGTTGAGGAGGAAGGCCGACTCTCGGGAGACGACGGAGTCGAGCTGGCCCTGGGCCTGCAGGGCGTACCAGCGCCAGGCCAATAAGACCAGGGAGGCCAGTACCACCAGCGCCAGGAACGCCAGGAAGAAGACGCCAACCGTGCCCTGGGTGAAGGCGTGGACGGAGGCGATGACACCGGACCGCGTGAGGAAGGTGCCGAACATCGTCAGGCTGAACGTCAGGATCACCAGCGCGATGTTCCAGAGCTTCAGCATCCGCCGGCGCTCCTGGATCATCACCGAGTGCAGGAAGGCCGTGCCCGTCAACCAGGGCATGAACGCGGCGTTCTCCACGGGATCCCAGGCCCAGTACCCACCCCACCCCAGCACGTGGTAGCTCCACCAGCCGCCGATGAGCAGGCCCAGGGACAGGAAGTACCAGGCGGTGATCGTCCAGCGCCGGGTCAGGGTGATCCAGGTGTCGCCTACCCGGCTCGTCACCAGCGCGGCGATGGCGAACGCGAAGGGCACCGTGAAGCCGGTGAAGCCCAGGTAGAGGGCGATGGGATGCGTGATCATCCCCGTGTCCTCGAGCAGCGGATTGAGTCCCCGGCCGTTCGCCGGAACGGGGCTGAGGCGGGCGAAGGGCGGGGCCGCGACCGTCATGACGAGCAGGAAGAAGGCGAGGACCACGAACATCACCGCCAGCGCCCAGGGGTAGAGCTCCCGGGCCCGCTCGCGCTGGCGCAGCACCACGATGAGGGTGTAGAGCGCGAGCATCCAGGCCCACAGCACGAGGGACCCCTCGAGGGCGCCCCACACTCCGGTGATCCGGTAGTAGAAGGGTGTCCCCAGATTCGTATTCAGGGCCACGTAGCGCACCGAGAAGTCGAAGGCGAGGAAGGCGTAGACCAGCAGGGCGAAGGCCAGCGTGACGAGCGTGAACACCCCGAGGGCCGCGTGCTGCGCCGATTCGATCAGGGCCGGGCGGCCGGCGCGTCCCCCGACGCTGGCAGCGGCGCCGCCCCAGAGGGCCAGGCCCAGGGCCACCAGGAGGGCTCCCTGTCCGATTTCGGGAATCATCGAGGCGCCTGGAGCGACCTCATCAGCTCCTTGTACCCGGCCTGGCCGTTGGCGGGGGCCTGATAGTCTTCCGAATGTTTGGCCATGATCAGCGTGGCCTTGAAATAGCCCTCGGCCGCCCAGGCGCCCTCCACGACGGCGCCGCGTCCCTCACCGAACAGATCGGGCGCCGTGCCGCGGTGGCGGACGGGAACTGAGGTCTTGCCGTCGGTCAGCGCGAATCGCAGGTCCAGGGTCTTCGGCTCCCAGGTCAGCGAGCCGGGCGCGACGAGGCCGCCCAGGCGATAAGCCTTGCCTGCCGCCGGCGCTGCCGCCAGCTCGGAGGGTGTGACGAAGTAGACGGCCGACTGCGTCACGCCCGAGTAGATGAGATAGGCCAACGCCGTCACAATCACGAGGGCACCGAGGACGAATTTGGCCTTCATCTGACCGGCGCCTGGTCCTTTCGAGCGGCGGCGTTGCCGCCGCTGTCCTGGCTCCTGCTCGGCTTGGTCCCTGAGGGCCCTTCCGACTGAAGCTCCCGCTCACGGCGCCGCAGGAAGCGCCAGTAACCGCCGAGCGCGAGCGCGGCCAGCCCGTACGCCGCGACGACGAAGCTCCAGTTGTCGGCCATCACGCGAACACCTCGTGCTCACGGCGCAACAGGCGGGCCCGCTTGGTCACGAACCAAGCGTAGAGCAGCGTGAAGGCGGCCAGGTTCACGAGCAGCACCACCAGGAACACGGGCGACATCGTGCTGGGCCCCGGCTTGAGGATCGAAGGGGGCTGGTGCAGGGTCCGCCACCAGTACACGGAGAAGTGCACCAGCGGGATGTCGAGCGCGGCCACGACCCCGAGGACGGCCGAGTAACGGGCTGCGCGCTCGCGGTCCTCGATCATCGCGCGCAGCAGGAGATAGCCCAGGTACATCACGAACAGGATGGCCACGCTGGTGAGGCGCGCGTCCCACGTCCACCAGGTGCCCCAGGTCGGCTTGCCCCAGATCGCCCCCGACGCGATCGTGATCCCGGTGAAGAGTACGCCGGCCTCGGCGGACGCCTGGGCCAGACGGTCGGCCGCCGCGCTGCGCCGGGCGAGGTAGACGACGGACGCCACGAGGACCACGGCGAAGGCCAGGTACGCCACCAGGACGCTGGGCACGTGCAGGTACATGATCCGCTGCACGTTGCCCTGGATCTCCTCGCGCGGCGCGACCGCGAAGGCCAGCATCAGCCCGGCGGCGAGGCCCAGGGTGGTGAGCCAGCCCAACGCCCGGCTCACGTCAGTCAGCCCTCCAGGACCGCGTCGAAGGTGAGAATGCCCACGGTGAGATAGACCACGTCGGCGGCGCCCAGGAGCTGGAGCCAGCGGGCGACCGTGCTCAGGGGCTCGCCCAGGATCACGGCCTCGGTGGCCTTGACCGCGCCCAGAAGCACCGGCACCAGGATGGGAAGCAGCAGGACGGGGAAGAGCACCTCCCGCGCCCGGACGTTCGCGGTCATGGCGGCGAAGAGGGTACCCACCGCGGCGAAACCCACCGTGCCGAGGAGCACCACGGCCACCAGTGCGGCCAGGTGGCCGGCCACGTCGACGTTGAAGAAGACGGTGAAGAGCACGAGGATGACCGTCTCGACCACCAGCATGAGGAGTAGATTGCCCGCGACCTTTCCCAGGTAGATCGCCGATTTGTCGCCGGGCGCCAGCACGAGCCCTTCCCAGCAATCGTGGTCCCGCTCGGCGAGGAACGCACGCCCCAGGCCTACCAGCCCGCTCAGGATGAAGCCCAGCCAGAGCAGCCCGGGCAGCGCCGCAGCCAGGCGCTCGCGGTCGTCGCCGAGCGCGAACTGGAACAAGAACAGGAGCAGGAGCGCGAAGAACAGCAGCGCGTTGAGCGTCTCTTTCGAGCGCCGCTCGGTCATGAAATCCTTCCAGAGGACGATCCAGGCCCGCCGCACGTAGCTCACGACATCTCCTCCGTGTGCAGCTCGTAGAGCTGCCGGATGTCGTCCGCGCCGAGCGCGGCCACCGCCGTGTCGTGGGCGACGCGGCCGCGGGCCAGGATGGCGACGCGGTCGGCGACGCCGAGCCCACGGCCAAAGCTGTGGGTCGTCATGAGGATGGCCCCGCCGGCGGCCTTGACGGCCGTCAGGTGCCCGTCCAGCCACTTGCCCGCGCGCGGGTCGAGCCCGGCGTAGGGCTCGTCGAGCAGCAGCACGCGGGGGGCGGTGAGCACCAGACGGGCCAGGGACAGCCGGCGTCGCATCCCGAGCGAGAAGGTGCGCACCCGCTCGCCGGCCAGCCGTTCGAGGTCGACGGCGGCCAGCGCGGCGCGGAGCCCCTCGGCCGTCCCCGATGACCCGCTCAGGGTCGTCCAGAACTTGAGGTTCTCGAGCGCGGTGAGATCTTCGTACACCCAGGCGCCGTGGGCCAGCAAGCCGATCCGGGCCCGCACCCACTCGGCCTCACGCACACAGTCGAAGCCGGCCACCCGGGCCACGCCGCGAGTGGGCCGCAGCAAGGTGGCCACGACGCGCAGGAGCGTCGTCTTGCCGGCGCCGTTGGCCCCCAGCAGGGCCACGGCCTCGCCAGCGCGGACGTCGAGATCGACGCCGTCCAGCACCCGGTCGGCCCCGAAGGCTTTGCCAAGACCAGCCAGGTGAATGAGGGGCTCAGCCGCCATCCGTCACCGGCCGCGGGGGGAACGTCGCGACGGCGCCCCCGTCAGATCCGCATCGCGCGCAGGCGGGCGATGCGCTCCTCGAGCGGCGGGTGCGTCGAGAACAGGTTCATCATGGCCCGTCCGCTGAGCGGGTTGACGATGAACAGGTGGGCGGTGGCGGGATTGGCGTCCATGGGGATCGCGTGCTGCGCCATGTGGAGCTTCTCCAGCGCCTTGGCCAGTCCCCAGGTCTTGCCGGCCACCCGGGCGCCGGTCGCGTCGGCGTGGAACTCCCGCGACCGGGAGACGGCCATCTGCACGAGCATGGCCGCCAGGGGCGCCAGCACCGCCAGCAGGATCATGGCGATCGGATTGCTCCCGTGCTCGTCGTCGTCATTGCGGTGCCCACCCAAGAAGGCCGCCCACTGGGCCATGTGGGCCAGATAGGTGATGGCCCCGGCCAGGGTGGCGGCAATCGTGGAGATGAGCACGTCGCGGTTGGTGACGTGAGCGAGTTCGTGAGCCAGGACCCCCTCCAGCTCGTCTTCGTCGAGCAGCCGCATGATGCCTTCGGTCACGGCCACCGCGGCATGGTGAGGGTTCCGGCCCGTCGCGAAGGCGTTGGGAGTCTCCGAGGGGATCAGGTACACGCGGGGCATGGGGATGCCGGCTCGTGTGGCCAGACGCCGCACCATGGCATACAGGCGTGGGGACTGCGCCTCGTCGATGGGCTGGGCCCGGTACATCGCCAGCACGATGCGGTCGGAGAACCAGTAGGAGAAGAAGTTCATCCCGAGGGCCAGGACGAATGCCACCAGCATGCCCTGCTGGCCACCGATCGCCCCTCCGATCAGCACGAGCATGGCGGTGAGCACCGCCAGCAGCAGGGCTGTCTTGAAGATGTGCGACATGTGGCTCCTCCTCTCCCGGTAGCTCGTCTCGCACCGTGTGTCGAACGTCGCCCAGAGCGTAGCAAACGGCTCTGCGGCGGTCAAACGGACGGTCAAAATCCTTGACTTGCCTCAGACCCGCCGATACACTGAGCCGGTTTAGGGAAAACTCTCTAAACGACAACAAGTTACGCGGGTTCCCCACGAGAGCGAGTCATGATCATTCAGGTGTCCGACATCCCGGACGACGGGCTTCTGATCGCCAATGCCGGCGAGTTCGTCGCACCCTTCAGCGACCGGTCCTGGCGGCTCACCTCCGTTCGCCTGCACGTCAGTCGTGACGGCGAGGAGGTCGTTGTGGTCGGCGAGCTCGGGGCCACCGTGCCGCTCGTCTGCGGGCGGTGTCTGGAGGAGTTCCAGGTCGACGTGCGCCCCCGGGTGGACCTCCGCTACGTGCCGCGCCCGGCGATCGATGACAGCGTCGAGCTGGGGGCCGACGATCTGGACCTGGACTTCTACGAGAACGACCAGCTCAACCTCGCTTCTCTCGTGGAAACGGAGACGACGCTGGCCTTGCCCATGAAGCCGCTCTGCCGGGCCGATTGCCGTGGACTCTGCCCCACCTGCGGCGCCAACCGTAACGTCAGCGACTGTGGGTGCCCGATCCGGCCCGCTGACCCCCGCCTGGCCGCGCTCAAAGACCTGGCCAGCCGACTGAATCCCTGAGGACGGAGAGAGGACCCACCCGATGCCGCTGCCCAAACGCCGCCACTCGAGAACGCGGGGCCGCAAGCGCCGGACCCACTGGAAGCTGGATGCCCCGGCCCATGCCGTGTGTCCCCAGTGCCGGGAGCCGAAACTGCCGCACCGCGTCTGTCCCCACTGCGGGTACTACAAGGGCCGGGAGATCGTCGCCGTCGAAGGTGAGTAGTCGACGATCCGCATGAAGATCGCCGTCGACGCCATGGGCGGCGACTACGGCCCCGCCGTGGTCGTCGAGGGAGCCGTCGCTGCCGCGCGCGAGTACGGCGCCACGGTCATCCTGATCGGTGACAAGGCGGCCATCGAGCGCGAGGTGGCCCGGCTGGGCGCCGACGGTCCCGCCGTCGAGATCCGCCACGCCTCCCAGGTCGTCAGCATGGCCGAGAGTCCGTCGCAGGCCCTTCGCCGCAAGCGAGACTCCTCCCTGCGGGTGGCCGCCCAGCTCGTCAAGGATGGTGAGGCGGCGGCCTTCATCTCGGCCGGCAACACGGGGGCGGCCATGGCCATCGCCATGTTCGTGATCGGCGTCCTGCCCGGCGTGGACCGGCCGGCCCTGGCGGCGGTCCTGCCCAACCTCCGGCGGTTCACCGTGCTGCTCGATGTGGGGGCCAACGTCGATCCCAAGCCCTGGCATCTGCTGCAGTTCGCCGTGATGGGGCACATCTATGCCCGCGACATCCTGGGCTACGACAATCCGCGCGTCGGCCTGCTGTCGGTGGGCGAGGAAGAGGGCAAGGGCAACGAGCTCACCAAGGAGGCCTACGAGCAGCTCAAGGACTCGTCGCTGAACTTCGTCGGCAACGTGGAGGGGCGGGACATCTACAACGGGCGCTGCGACGTCGTGGTGACCGACGGTTTCACGGGCAATGTGGCCCTCAAGATCTCGGAGAGCTTGGCCGAGATGCTGGGGGCGATGATCAAGGAAGAGCTGATGCGGGATGTGCGCTCGAAGCTGGCGGCCTCGCTGGCCCTGCCCGCTTTCGCGCGCTTCAAGCGCCGCGTGGATTACACGGAGATGGGGGGGGCGCCGTTGCTGGGCATCGATGGTGCCGCTATCGTCTGTCACGGCGCGTCCCCGGTGAAGGCCATCAAGAACGCGGTCCGGGTGGCCGGCGAGTGGGCCGCGGCCGGCGTGAACGAGCACATCAAGGCGGCGCTGGAAGCCGAGGTCGAGCGCGCCGATCGAGAGGGAGGCCGCGAATGACGCGGGCCAAGATCGTGGGGATGGGCGCCTATGCCCCCAAGCGCATACTCAGCAACACGGACCTCGAGACGATGATCGAGACCAGCGACGAGTGGATCGTGCAGCGCACGGGGATCCGGGAGCGGCGTATCGCCGACGAGGGTGAGGCCACCTCCGACCTGGCCGTCCGGGCCGCCCAGCAGGCGCTCGAGCGGGCCAATCTCGTTCCCGAGGATATCGACTTCATCATCGTCGGCACCACCACACCCGACATGTTCTTTCCCACCACGGCCAACCTCGTCCAGCACCGGCTGGGGTGCCGGCGCGCCGGCTCCGTGGACGTGCTGGCGGCGTGCGCGGGATCCATCTACAGCCTGGCCATCGGCGCCAAGTTCATCGAAGCCGGCAAGTACCGGCGGGTGCTCTGCATCGGCGCCGAGACCCTGTCGAAAATCACCGATTTCACCGACCGCGGCACCTGCATCCTGCTGGCCGATGCCGCCGGCGCCGCGGTGCTCGAGGCGACCGAGGACGACAACGGGCTGCTCGACGCCGACCTGTACTCCGACGGGCAGTACTGGGACCTGCTTTACATGCCGGGGGGCGGCTCGCGGCATCCCACCACGCGCGAGACGGTCGAAGCGCGCATGCACTACGCCAAGATGAAGGGCAACGAGGTGTTCAAGGTCGCGGTGCGGATGTTCGTCGAGTGCGCGGAGACGATTCTGACCCGCCACGGCCTGACCGTCGCCGACCTCGACCTCTTCATCCCCCATCAGGCGAATTTGCGGATCATCGAGGCCGCCGCCAAGCGGGTGGGCCTCCCGATGGACAAGGTCTTCGTGAACGTCGATCGTTACGGCAATACGGGCGCCGCCTCGGTGTACGTCGCGCTGGAGGAGGCGCTGGCGGCCGGACGCATCCGGCGTGGCGACCTCGTGCTGCTGGCCGCCTTCGGCGGTGGCTTCGCCTGGGGGGCCGCGCTCATGCGGTGGTAATGGCCGTCGCCTTCCTCTTTCCCGGGCAGGGGTCTCAGGCGGTGGGTATGGGCAAGGCCTTCTACGAGGCCTCCCCCGCCGCCAAATCCGTTTTCGAGGAGGCCAACGACGTCCTCGGCTTCGAGCTCACCCGGCTGGCCTTCGAGGGGCCGGAGGCCGATCTGGCCCTGACGGCCAACACGCAGCCGGCGGTCCTCACGGTCAGCGTGGCGGCGGCGACGGTCTGCGCCGAACGCGGGCTCACGCCCCGGTTGGCCGCCGGGCACAGCCTGGGCGAGTATTCGGCGCTGGTGGTGGCCGGCGCTCTGGCCTTCCGCGATGCCGTACGTATCGTCCGTCGCCGGGGCGAGTTCATGCAGGCGGCCGTGCCCGTGGGAGTGGGGGCCATGGCCGCCATCATGGGCCTGGAGCTACTGATGGTGGAAGCTGTCTGCGCCGAGGCCGCCCAGGGCGAGGTGGTCGAGATCGCCAACGTGAACTCGCCGCTGCAGATCGTGATCGCCGGCCACCGCGCTGCCGTGGAGCGGGCCGTGGCCCTGGCCACCGCTCGGGGCGGCCGCAAGAGCGTCGTGCTTCCGGTGAGCGCGCCGTTCCACTGCCGGCTCATGGCCCCCGCCGCCGAGCGGCTGGCCGACGAGCTCGAGGGTGTCCTCGTCGCCGAGCCCCGGATCCCGGTCATGCGCAACGCCGACGGCGGGATGACCCGGACGGCCGCCGAGGTGAAGCCGGCGCTGGTGCGTCAAGTGGCCAGCCCGGTGCGCTGGACGGAGTGCGTGCGCGGCCTGGCCGCCGAGGGTGCCCACACCTTCGTGGAGGTGGGGCCGGGGCGGGTGCTGACGGGTCTGCTCAAGCGCATCCTCGATGGTGGCCGTGGCTACGCCGTGGAAGATCCGGCCAGCCTGGACAAAGCGCTTGCCGAGGTCGGCGCGTGAGTCTAATGAAAGCCCTGGCCGGCCGCGTGGCCATCGTCACCGGGGGCAGCCGGGGGATCGGCGCCGCCATCACCGCTTTGCTGGCGGAAGACGGAGCGACCGTGGTAGTCTCGGCTCGCGACGCCGATCGTTTGGAGCGTGCGGTGAAGGAGATGGCGGGGGCAGGCGCGACCATTGTCGGCGTCGCCGCCGACGCCGCCAGCCGTGATGACGCCGAGCGCCTGGTCGATACCGCCAAGCAGCAGTTCGGACGTCTCGACGTGCTCATCAACAACGCGGGGATCACCCGGGATGCGCTCCTGGTACGGATGAAGGACGAGGACTGGGACCGCGTCATGGACGTCAACCTCCGCGGAGCATTTTTCATGACGCGCGCCGCGGCCAAGCTCATGATGCGACAGAAGAGCGGACGCATCATCAACATCACGTCCACCGCCGGCGCCATGGGGAATGCCGGCCAGGCCAATTACTCGGCGGCCAAGGCCGGGCTCATCGGCCTCACCAAATCCGCCGCTCGCGAGCTGGCTCACTGGTCGATCCTGGTCAACGCGGTGGCGCCCGGTCTCATCGAGACGGACCTCACGGCCACGGTGCCCGAGGCCGCCCGCCAGGCGCTCCTGGCCCAGATCCCGCTCGGGCGGACCGGTAGCACCCGCGAAGTCGCCGAGGTGGTACGATTCCTCGCCGGAGACGGCGCCAGCTACATCACGGGGCAGGTGTTCCACGTCAACGGGGGACTCTACATCTGAACGCAGTCTTCCTCCGCGGAGGGCACGGGTCGATGGCGAAGTCAGTCGAAGACAAGGTGAAGGAGATCATCATCGAGCAGCTCGGCGTCGAAGAGGACGACGTGACGCCGAACGCGCGGTTCATCGAAGACCTCGGGGCTGACTCGCTCGACACGGTCGAACTCGTCATGGCGCTGGAGGAGCACTTCGACATCCAGATTCCCGACGAGGACGCCGAGAAGATCGTCACCGTCGGCGACGCCATCCAATACATCAAGGACAACTCCTGACGGTGGAGCGGCGCCGCGTCGTCGTCACCGGGTTGGGAGCCCTGACGCCGCTGGGCAATACCGCCGAGGAATTCTGGGCTGGTCTGTCCCGGGGGCGGTCGGGGATCGGCCCCATCACCAAATTCGACGCCGCCGAGAAGGACGCTGCCGGCGCCTATCGGTACGAGACCCGTATCGCCGGCGAAGTCCGGAACTTCGATCCCCTGAACTTCGTCGACAAGAAAGAGGCCCGCCGGCTCGACCCCTTCCTGCACTATGCCATCGCCGGCTCGGTGATGGCGGTGGCCGATGCCGGCCTGGACGTGGGTAAGGTCGCCGGGCCCCGGTTCGGTGTGCTCATCGGCTCCGGCATCGGCGGGATCCACACGCTGCTGGAGGGTGAGCGGGTGCGTCTGGAGAAGGGGCCCGAGCGGGTCTCCCCCTTCATCATCCCCATGCTCATCATCAACATGGCCTCGGGCCTGGTCTCCATGCGCTTCGGGGCCAAGGGGCCGAACTCTGCGGTGGTCACGGCCTGCGCCACCGGCAACCACGCCATCGGCGACGCCTTCAAGATCATCGAGCGGGGCGACGCCGACGTGATGATCGCCGGCGGCTCCGAGGCGATCATCCTGCCCCTGACCATCGCCGGGTTTTGCACCATGAAGGCCATGTCGACCCGGAACGACGAGCCCGAGAAGGCCTCGCGCCCCTTCGACGCCGCCCGCGACGGATTCGTGCCCAGTGAGGGCGCCGGCATCGTCGTGCTCGAGTCCCTGGTCCACGCGCAAGGGCGCGACGCCCGCATCTACGCGGAAGTGGTCGGCTACGGCATGACCGCCGATGCCCACCACGTGACGGCACCCGACCCCGAAGGGGACGGCTCGGCCCGCGCGATGAGCGCGGCGCTGCGGGACGCCGGGCTCGATCCCGGTGACGTCGGCTACATCAATGCCCACGGCACCTCCACGCCGTACAACGATCGGTTCGAGACGCTGGCCATCAAGCGGGTGTTCGGTGAGCATGCGCGCCGGCTGGCCGTGTCCTCCACGAAGTCGATGACTGGCCACCTGCTGGGCGCGGCGGGCGGCGTGGAGAGCATCGCCACCGTCCTCAGCCTGCATCACGGCCTGTTGCCGCCGACCATCAATTACGAGACGCCGGACCCCGACTGCGATCTCGACTACGTGCCCAATCAGGCGCGCAAGCAAGACATCGAGGTCGCCCTGAACAACGCCTTCGGCTTCGGCGGTACCAACGCCACCCTGGCCTTCCGCAAGTTCCGCGGTTAGCGCCGGGGCTGACGCGCCCCCGCCGCCTGCCTCGTGGATCCGGACCGCGTCGCCGAGCTCGAACGCCGGCTAGAACATCGGTTCCGGGACCGCGACCTGCTGGCCCGCGCCCTGACCCACGCCTCCTACGCCAACGAGCATCCCCCGCTCGGCCACAACGAGGGGCTGGCGCTGCTCGGTGATGCCGCCCTGGCGCTCGTGGTGGCCGAGCGCCTGTTCGATGCCGACCCCGGCGCCCCGGTGGGAGTGTTGACACCGGAGCGCGCCCGCATCGTGGCGGGGGCCAACCTGGCTCGCTGGGCGAGCGGGATCGAGCTCGGCGCCCTCTTGCGTCTGGGGCGGGGGGAGGAGCAGACGGGTGGTCGGGAGCGCGAGTCCGTTCTGGCCACCGCGCTGGAGGCCGTGCTGGGTGTGCTCTACCTGGAAGGCGGGCTCGACAGCGTGCGGCGGGCGGTCGGCCGACTGGCCGTGTGGTAGGCTTCCCTCATGCGTGTCTGGCCCTTACGGCGACGACCCGTCGCCGTGTCGCTCTCCCCGGACGACCTCGTGCTCAGCGACGAGCTCGTGCGTCAGCGCGTCCACGACATCCTGACGCTTGATCAGCACCAGATCCGGGGGAACGGTCTGGCCTATCGCGGCCGGCTTCTCGTCGAGCCGACTCGGGCCCGGGAGCTCCTGCAGGCGCGGCTACGCCCGCTGGGGCTGACTCCCTTTCTCAAGTCGGAGGGCGCGGACGTCGTCCTGCAGGCGCTGCCGCTCGTCGAAAGCGCAGCGCGGCGGCGCATCAGCATCAACGTGGTGCTGTTCGTCCTCACCTGCCTGTCCACCCTGCTGGCGGGCGCCTTCTTCTCGGGCTCCCCGACCTTCGACGCCTTCCGCTCGACGCTGCTCGGGACGCTCTTCCTCAGCGGCATTCCCTTCGCGGCCACGCTGCTGATCATTCTGGGAGTCCACGAGTTCGGTCACTACTTCACGGCACGCCACTATCGGGCGTCCGTCAGCCTGCCCTACTTCATCCCGGCGCCGCCGCCGCTCTTCCTGTTCGGAACCCTGGGCGCCCTCATTCACATGCGGTCTCCGGCCCGGGATCGCAACGCGCTCTTCGACATCGCCGCCGCTGGTCCGCTGGCCGGGCTGGTCGTGGCCCTCCCCGCGCTCCTGCTCGGGCTCGAGTGGTCGACGGTGATCCCCACGCCCGCCGGCGAGCACGTGGTGTTCGGGCAGTCGCTGCTAATGCGCTGGCTCATTGACGCCCGCTTCGGCCCGGTGCCCGACGGCATGATGCTCTTCACGCACCCCATGGCCGACGCGGCCTGGGCCGGCTTCTTCGTCACGGCCCTGAACCTGTTCCCGGTTGGTCAGCTCGACGGCGGCCGCATTGCCTATGCCCTGTTCGGACGGCATCACCGGAGGGTGGGAATCGTCACGGTGGCGGCGACGCTGGGGCTAGGCCTGATCACATGGTCGCCCAACTGGTTCGTGTGGTCGGCGCTGATCGTCTTTCTGATCGGGTTCCACCACAGCCCGCCGCTGGACGACGTGACGCCGCTGTCCCGGGGGCGTCGCGTGGTCGGCGCCCTCTGCCTGATCCTCTTCGTCCTGCTGATCCCTCCGGTGCCGATCGATATCATGTGAACAGGGCGCGGGCGCCCGGGCTCTCGCCTCGCCGCGCGGCGCTGCTCGGCTCGCACTGCGGGCCCGCGCCCCGACGCGATCACGGGCGGCGCAGCGTCTCACGCTTGTCGTGAGCTCCGAGTATGGGCGACTCACTGCTCAAGCCCGTCGGCCCTCCGCCAGGGACCCGGGTCAGCAGGACGAATCCGACGACGAAGAACAGCCCCACCGCCACGATGGCGACGCGCTGGTTGCCCCCGAGGGCCCAGGAGACGCCCCCGAAGACCAGGGGGCCCAGGATGGCGCCGGTCTTGCCCACCAGCTGATAAAAGCCGAAGAACTCGGCTTCCCGGCCGGCGGGAATCAGCGTGGCCATGAACGTCCGACTCGCCGCCTGGATCGCGCCCAGCCCGGTCCCCGCGAGCACGGCCACCACCCAGAACTGCCACTTGGCCTGCACGAAATACGCGAGCACGGTGACGGCCGTCCACTGCACCAGTGTGGTGGCCACGACCAGCTTGGGGCCGCGGGTATCGGCCGGACGCGCCCACGCCGCCGAGCCGACCAGTGCCGTGAGCTGGACCAGCGCGAACAGACCGATGATCTCGGTGAAGGTGAAGGCCAGGGTCTTGGCGGCGAAGACCGCGGAGAACGTGACGACCGTGTTCACGCCGTCCTCGTAGACCAGGTACGAGGCGAGGAAGCGGCGCAGGGCCCGGCGCTGGGGGTGACCCACGATCTCGCCCAGCGTGGCCAGCGTGTCGGCCACGCCGCGTCGCACGGCCTGGCCCAGCCGGACGGGGTGGCGCGCGTCGGCCGGCAGCGTGACGAGCGCCGGCACCGCCAAGAGACCGAACTGGGCCGCGGCGGTCAGGAAGCAGCCCCAGTAGGCCTCGGCCGCGGCAAAAGGATAGGCGGCCACGAACGCGACCAGCGAGCCGGCGTAGCCGACGGCGAAGCCGGCCGCGGACACGCGCCCGAGGTGGTCGGGTGCGACGATGCGGGGCAGGTAGGAGTTGTAGCAGACGAAGGCCGTCTCGAAGGTGACGATCCCGACGACCGCGAGGCCGAAGCCCACCAATACCGCGCCCGGGCCCACGGTGGCCAGGAGCGCGGTGGCGGCCACCGAGGCCAGCGTCAGCCCGACGAGGAACGGCTTGCGCGTCCCCGCGTGGTCAGCGATTCCGCCGAGCACCGGGGCGGCCAGCGCGACGAGCGTCATCGACGTCGAGACGGCGAGGCCCCACCAGAAGTCGCCGCGCCCATCGGCGTTGCCCACCACCGCGTTGGCGTAATAGGCGGGAAAGATCGTGGCCAGGACGATGGCGGCGAAGGCCGAGTTGGCGAAGTCGTACAACGTCCACGCGACGATCGTGCCACGCGGCGACCCGCCCACGGCGAGAGCATGACACAGCCCCTCGTCCCTTGGCGAGCCGGCGGCGCGGCTTCCCGAAGCTCTGACGATGCGTTAGTATCCGCGTCATGCCCGGCCGGCTCGATCTCCGCACGCTGGGAGCTCTGGTCCGCCGCGGCGCCCTCGACACGGTGCTCACCGTGTTTCCCGACGGCTACGGTCGACTCCTGGGCAAGCGCGTGGTGGGCCGTCACTTCCTCGATCACGTCGCCGGCGAAGGCGTCCACGCCTGCATCTACCTCTTCACCGTGGACATGGAGATGGAGCCGCTGCCGGGCTTCACGCTCACCTCGTGGGAGCGTGGCTACGGGGACATGAAGCTGGTGCCCGACCTCGCCACGCTCCGGCTCATCCCGTGGCTCCCGCACACCGCCCTGGTGTTCTGCGACGTCTACACCGAAGCGGGCGAGCCCATCGAGGAAGCGCCGCGCTGGGTGCTCAAGCGCCAGGTCGCGCGGGCGCGGGCCCTCGGCTACCTGGTGAAGACGGCGGCCGAGCTGGAGCTCTACTGCTTCAAGGAGTCGTTCGAGGCGGCCCGGGCCAAGCGCTACCAGAACGTCACGCCGGTGGCGACCTACCTGGAGGACTATCACATCCTCCAGACGACGAAGGAGGAGCCGCTGATCCGGGCGATCCGCAACGGCATGGAGGGGGCGGACGTTCCGGTGGAAACCTCCAAAGGGGAGTGGGGTCGCGGTCAGGAGGAGATCAACCTCGAGTACGCGGAAGCCGTCGAGATGGCCGATCGCACCGCGCTCTACAAGCACGGGGCCAAGGAAATCGCCCACGCGCAGGGCTGCTCGGTGACGTTCATGGCCAAGTACGACGTCGCCGCCGCCGGCTCGTCGTTTCACCTGCACTCCTCGCTCTGGGATCGCGCCGGCCGCAAGCCGCTGTTCGCCCCCCCGGGCCGGCCGCGCGGCGGCCGGCCCCCACTGAACGCGCTCGTCGGCGCTTGGCTGGGTGGGCAGATGGCGATGGCCCGCGAGCTCGCCTACTTCTACGCGCCCACGGTCAACTCCTACAAGCGCTACCAGGCCGGCTCGTTCGCGCCGACCCGGATCGCAGCCGGGTGGGACAACCGAACGTGCGGCTTCCGGCTCTGCGGCGAGGGCGGCGCCCTGCGCGTGGAGAACCGGATCCCCGGCGCCGACGCCAACCCCTATCTGGCCTTCGCCGCCACCATCGCCGCCGGGCTGCACGGTCTCGGCGCCCGGCTGAAGGCGCCCCGGCTCTACGAGGGCAACGCCTACGAAGACGCCACGCTGCCCCAGGTGCCCCGGACCCTGCGGGAGGCCATCGCCGAGCTGGAGCGGTCCCGGCTGGCCCGGACCGCGTTCGGCGACCGCGTGGTCGAGCACTATCTGCACGCGGCGCAGCTCGAGCAGCAGGCCTTCGACCAGGCGGTGACCGACTGGGAGCTGCTGCGCAACTTCGAACGGATCTGAGATGCCGCAGCTCAGATCGGCGGCTGGAGTGATCGCCGCGGGGGATCGCGGCGGAGCCCGGGCCGCCGGGCGAGCCGAGCCGCGCCGCGCGGCGAGGCGAGAGCCCGGGCGCCCGTGCCCGGTTCAATGAACCGGCTCGACGGCAAGGCGGCGTTCATCACCGGCGCGGGCATGGGCATCGGGCGGGAAGCGGCCCTGCTCTTCGCCGGCGAGGGGGCGCGCGTCGTGGTGGCCGACATCGATGAGGCATCGGCCACGGAGACGGCGCGCCTCGTGGGAGCCGCCGGGGGCCAGGCCCTGGCCGTCGTAGGCGACGTCGCCGTCGAGGCCCACGTGCAGCGCATGATCGAGGCGGGCGCCCGCCGATTCGGGGTCCTGCACGTCCTCTACAACAACGCCGGCGTGCTCTGGAAGGACCGCGACCGCTCCGTGCTCGAGACCGACGAGCGCTGGTGGGATCGGGTGATGGCCATCAACCTCAAGTCGGTCTTCTGGGTCACCAAACACGGGATCCCGCATCTACGGTCGGCGGGCGGGGGCTCCATCATCATCATGGGCTCGGTGTCGGCCCTGGCGGGCTTCACCCGGGCCCAGGACGCCTACACCGCGGCCAAGGGCGGGCTCATCTCGCTGACAAAATCGCTGGCCATCCAGTTCGCCCGGGATCGCATCCGCTGCAACATCATCCATCCCGGCATCGTGGACACCCCGCTGCAGGCGCCCTACCTCACCGACACGCTGCGCCGAGAGTTCGAGGCGGGTATTCCCCTGGGACGCATCGCGCAACCCCGGGAGATCGCCAGCGTGGCGCTCTTCCTGGCCAGCGACGAGTCGTCGTACATGACCGGCGCCGAGCTGGTCGTCGACGGCGGCTTCACCGCCGGATAGCGAGAGCGGAGCCACGCGTGCCTAGAGCAGGCCACCCTCGGCTCGAGCCGGCCTCGCGGACCCCGCTACGAACAGAGCTCGCCC
>DATBIM010000009.1:0-6199 GCA_036556905.1 Candidatus Methylomirabilota bacterium | reverse complement strand
CTCTACGCGACGCTCCGGGTGGCGCGCCTGTCCCCGGCCGAAGCCATGCGCCGGGGCGCGTGACGCCGTGCTGCTCCGCGCCGAAGGGCTGGTCAAGTCGTACCGCGCCCCCTCGGGGGCGACCATCCCCGTGCTGGCCGGGGTCGATCTCAAGGTCGCCGGCGGCGAGCTGGTCGTCATCCAGGGGGCCTCGGGGTCGGGCAAGAGCACGCTGCTGAACGTGCTGGGGCTGCTGGAGGAGCCCGATGCGGGCGAGATCTGGTTCGGCGACGAGCGGGTGAGCGGGCTGGGGCGTTCGGCGCGCAGCCGCGCCCGTGGCCGCCAGGTCGGGTTCGTCTTCCAGTCCTTCATGCTGCTGCCCTCGCTGACCGCGCTCGACAACGTGTTGCTGGCCGCCCGCTACGTGGGCAACCGGGGACCGGGCATCCAGCGGCGCGCGCTCGAGCTGCTCGAAGGCTTCGGGGTGCTCGATCGGCGTGACCACTATCCGCCGCAACTCTCGGGTGGCGAGCAGCAGCGGGTGGCGTTCTGCCGGGCCCTGCTCAACGACCCGCCGATCTTGCTGGCCGATGAGCCGACGGGAAACCTCGATGACGCCAACGCCCGGGTGATCCTCGAGGCGCTCCGCTATCGGGCCCGGGCCCGGTCGGCGGTCGTCGTGGTCAGCCACAATCCCGAGGTCGCGGCCGGGGCCGCGGCCGTCCTACACATCGATCAAGGAACCCTGCGCTAGGATGTGATCCCAAGGAGGAAGAGCCATGAAAGCAGTGGCGTTACTGCTGGCCCTGAGCCTGGGCGTGGCTGCCCCGGCGGCCGGCGCCGATCCGGTCGTCAGGACGTTCAACGCGCCGATGGACCGCACGTGGACGGTGACGGAGTCGGTGCTGAAGCACCTGGGATGGAAGATTGAGCAGGCCGATCGAGCCACCGGCCTCATCGCAACCGACTCTCGCTCGTTGGACGGCGAGGACTATGGGGTGTACGCCAAGGGGACGCGGCACCGCCTGCGGCTGCAGCTCAAGGCTGATGGCGACAAGAAGACCTCGGTCACCGTCGAGCGGGTCATCTTCAAGCGCGAGCGGATCCTGTGGATCGACAAGGACGAGCCGCTGTCGATCGCCGACCAGTCGGAGGAGAAGAAGACGCTGGACAGCATCGGCAAGGCCTTGTAGATGGCCAAGACCTTCGTGCTGGTGCTCATCGCCGCCGTCATCGGCGGCACCGGCCACACCTTCCTGGCCAAGGGGATGCGCTCGGTGGGGGATCTGACCGAGGCGCCGGCCGAGCGCGTCGGGGGTATGGTGGCCCGGGCGCTCGCGAATCCCTGGCTGCTCCTGGGCGTCGTGCTGCAGGCGACATTCTTCTTTCTGTACCTCACGCTCCTGTCGCGAGCGGAAGTCAGCCAGGTGCTGCCCATGACGGCGATCGATTACATCGTGGTGGCGTTCCTGGCCTCCATCCTGCTCGGCGAGGTCGTGACGCCCGCCCGCTGGGCGGGCATCGGACTGATCGTCACCGGCGTCTTCCTGGTGTCGCGCACCTGATCGTGGCCCGGCGCCTCCCGCTGATCCTCACGGCGGCCGTGGTCGTGGCGGCGGCCCCCTGGCTTCTGATCGGGCTGGGCGCGGCACCGTTCGACGACCCGGGAGAAGGCATGCACGCGGAGATCGCCCGCGAGCTTCGCGCCGGTGGCCACCCCTTCGATCTCCGCCTCAACGGCGTCCGCTACGTCGACAAGCCGCCATTGCTCTACGTGCTGCTGGCCGGCGCCTTCGCCGTGGCCGGTGAGAGCGAGGCAGTGGCCCGGGCGGTGCCGGCGCTGGCGGCGCTGGCCGGCGTCGGGGCGGTGGCGTGGCTGGGCACGCGCCTGCTCGGTCCCGCCGGCGGGGTGCTGGCCGGGGGTGCCCTGCTCAGCAGCATCGGGTTCTACGCCTACGGCCGCTACGTCCGGCCCGAAACGCTCTTCGTGGCCGCGCTGGCGTGGGGGTTCTCGCTGGCCCTCCTCGGCATCGTCGAGGAGCGCCCCGCGCTCGTCATCACCGGCCTGGCCGGCTTCGGCCTGGCCGCGCTCGCCAAGGACCCGCTGGGCGCGCTGGGGCCGCCGGCGATTCTGGGTCTGGGCCTGGCCCTCGGCGGTCGTGCCCGTCCGCTGCGCCGCTGGCTGCCCGCCGGGGGAGTGGCGGCCGCGGTGGCGCTGGGGTTCGGCTGGTGGGGGCTCGTGGAGCTCCGCAGCCCGGGCTTCACCTGGTACACGGTCGTGGACAACCACCTGCTGAACGTTGCCCGGGCGCGCCACTTCCCCGACGAGGACGTTCCGCTCGCGGCCCTGGAGTTCCTGATCGTGGCCGGGGTCGGCGCGGCCCCGTGGATCATCACCGCCGCGGTCGCCGTCGTCGCGCTGCTACGCCGGGGCCGCTGGCGGGAGCCGGGCGAAACGCCCTGGGTGGTGCTGGCGATGTGGGCGCTGGCGGTCTTTGGTCTCACGATGCTCTCGGCCTTCCGGCTCCCCCACTACGGGCTTCCCGCGTACCCGGCCATCGCCTTGCTGGCCGCGCGCGGCTGGTTGCAGGGGCCCCGGCGCGCGCTGCTCATCGTGCATGTCGTGGCCTTCGCCGGCCTCGCCGTCGCCTGCGGGATGCTGTGGGCCGGTAGCAGCGAGCAGTTCGCCAGCCAGGTGCTCGATGCCACCGACGTCGCCACCCGCAAGGCCGCCGAGGCCGGGCACGACACCGCGCCGCCGTGGGAGACGATCCGCCTGCTGCTGGGAGCGACGGCCTTGATCTTCACGGTGGCGACGGGGGGGCTGGGCTTCCTTGCCCTCGGCCACGCCCGCGCTGCCGGCCCGTGGGCTCCCGCGCTCGTGCTGGCCACGATGATCGCCGTGCTGCCCGCCGTCGGCGCGGGCCTGGCCGCCGTCGCAGCGCAGCGCGCCGTTCGGCCCCTGGCCGTGGAAGTGGCCCGGCACGCCGCGCCCGACGATCTGATCGTCCACGAAGGCCCCCTGGAGAATTCCGGCGCGCTCGAGTGGTACGCGCAGCGACGCCCCGTCATCGTCGATGGGCGTCGCAGTGTGCTGGCGTTCGGCGCCACCTTCGACGGCGCCGCCGACGTGCTCTGGGAGCGAGAGCGGCTGCGGCAAGCCTGGGACGGTCACCGGGTGTGGCTGGTCACCGTGCGGGCGCCGGCGCGCTCGGTCGCCGCCGAGTTGCCGGGTGCCCGGCTGGTCGCCGAGGCCGGCGGTCGCCGGCTCTACGTGAATCGCTGAGAGCGGGACAGGAGAGAGGAGCCCGGATGCCCGACTACTTGCGCACGCTGTTCCTGCACCCGCCCTCGTTCCGGGGCTTCGACGGGGGCGCGGGGTCACGCTATCAGGCGCGGCGGGAGGTGCGCTCGTTCTGGTACCCGACCTGGCTGGCCCAGCCGGCAGCCCTCGTCCCGGGCAGCCGGCTGGTCGACGCGCCGCCGGCCGCGCTGACGCTCGAGGACGTCACGCCGCTGGCCCGCGACTACGATCTCGCGGTCCTGCACACGAGCACCCCGTCGTTCGCGCACGACGTGCGGGTGGCCGAGGCCCTGGAGACGGCCAACCCCGATCTCGTGGTCGGGTTCGTGGGCGCCCACGTCGCCGTGCAGCGGGAGCAGGCGCTGGCCGCCTCGTCAGCCATCGATTTCGTCTGCAGCGCCGAGTTCGACTTCACGATCCAGGAGATCGCCGGGGGGCGGCCGCTGCCGACGGTGGCCGGTCTGTCCTACCGCAGCAACGGCACCATGAAGCGCACGCTGGAGCGCCCCCCGCTCGAGGACATGGACACGCTGCCGTTCGTGGTCGACGTCTATCACCGGGACCTCGTGATCGAGCAGTACTTCGTGGGCTACCTGCTCCACCCCTACGTCTCGATCTACACGGGTCGCGGCTGCCGGTCCAAGTGCACGTTTTGCCTCTGGCCGCAGACCGTGGGAGGACACCGCTACCGGACGCGGAGTGTCGAGCACGTGGTTGCCGAGATCGCGCGGGCCAGCCGGCTCTTCCCCCAGGTCAGAGAATACTTCTTCGATGACGACACGTTCACCGATGACCTTCCCCGGGCCGAGGCCATCGCGCGTGGGCTGGGCAAGCTCGGCGTCACCTGGTCGTGCAACGCCAAGGCGAACGTGCCGTATTCGACGCTGAAGGTGCTGAAGGACAACGGGCTGCGGCTGTTGCTGGTGGGGTACGAGTCGGGCAGTCAAGCGATCCTCAACAACATCAAGAAGGGCGTCCGGCTCGACCGGGCCTGCCAGTTCACCCGCGAGGCCAAGGCCCTGGGCATCAAGATCCACGGCACGTTCATCATGGGGTTGCCCGGGGAAACTCGCGAGACGATCGAGGAGACGATCCGCTTCGCTCAGGAGATCGACCCCCACACGCTCCAGGCCTCGCTGGCGGCGCCGTACCCCGGCACGGCGCTCCATCAGCAGGCCCTCGCGCAAGGCTGGCTGGCCGAGGATCACCTCGTGGACGCCGACGGCGTGCAGACGGCCGTCCTGGGCTACCCGCACCTGTCCCGCACGGAGATCTTCGCCTCGGTGGAAGCGTTCTACCGCCGCTTCTATTTCCGCCCCCGCAAGATCTTCGCCATCGGGGCCGAGATGGTGCGCGATCCCGCCGTGGGGCGCCGACGCCTCAAGGAAGGCGTGGAGTTCCTGCGTTTCCTGGCCCGCCGTCAAGGTGTGACGTCCCCTCGAGAAGCTCGGTGACGGTCACCAGGTCGTAGCCCGCCGCTCGTAGCTCATCGACCATCACCGGCAACGCCGCCAGCAGGCGAGCCGGCGCTCCGGCGAGCCCCTCGGCGTCGTGCAGGTCGACGATGGCCCCGGCGTGGGCCCGGCGCCGCAGGTGGGCGGCCTGGGCGAGGGCGCTCCGCGGGCGGAGCCCTTCGGTCTGGATCGACCAGAAGACGCAGCGCTCGCGCCACCGCCGCAGGACCCGGAACATCGCGGCGTTGACCATGCCCCACGGCGGGCGAAAGTGCCGGGGCGCCCGCCCGCCGAGATCGCCGAGCAGCGCGTGGGTGCGGCCGATCTCGTCCTCGGTCCGCGCCGGGCTCAGGAGCCAGAGGCTCCGGTGGGACCAGCTGTGGTTGGCGATCTCGTGGCCGGCCGCCGCCATCTCGCGCACGATGCCCGGCGCGCGGGCGGCGCGCTCGCCGACAAGGAAGAACGTGGCGGGAACGCCCAGCCGGGCGAGCTCGGCGAGGACGCGGGGCGTCCAGCCGGCATCGGGGCCGTCGTCGAAGGTGAGCGCCATGCGGTGGGCGCCGCGTGGTCCGCGCCACGTGCAGGCGGGGGTGGCGAGATGCGGCAGCCAGGCGTAGGCCAGCCAGGCGCCGGCCGCCAGCCCCGTCGCCGCCAGGGGCAGGTTCACGGCGCGATCTCCTCGCGCTCCAGCACGGCGCTCACCACCCGTTGGCTCGCCCCCGGCCGTCGCAGCCGGCGCATCTGACGGCGCAAGCGCTGCAGCAGGGCCGGGTTGCCGAGGGCGCGCTCGACGGCCTGCCTGAGATCGTCGCGGGAGCGGGCGACCAGGGCGATGCCGGACTGCGAGGCGAACCGCTCGTTCCGCCGCTCCTGGCCGGGCAGCGACCCGAAAATCACCAGGGGCACCTCGGCGGCCAGGGCCTCGGCCAGCGTCATGCCACCGGCCTTCGTGACCACCAGGTCGGCCGCGGCCATGAGCCGCCGGATGTCGGCCACGTAGCCGAGGGTCCGGATGGTGCTGCCCGCGGTGCGCTCGCGCAGGTCGGTCTCCAGGCGGCGATCGAGTCCGGCGACGACCAGGGCCTGCAGGGGCAGCCGCACCCGGCTCAGCGCCTGCACCGCCTCGGGGAGCCGACCCAGCCCGCCCTGGGCGCCAGCCATCGCCACCACGACGGGCAGCCGTGTTGAGAGCCCGAAGGCCGCGCGAGCCTCGGCGGGATCAACCGGAGCCTCGAACTCCACGCGCACGGGGACGCCGGTGACCACGACCCGGGCCGGCGGGATCCCCCGGGCGATGAACTCATGCTTCACCTCGTCGGCAGCCACGCAGTAACGGTCCACCCCGTGGGCGATCCACTGGCTGTGGGCGACGAAGTCCGTCACGACGGTCGTGTGGGGTGGCGTTCGCGTGCCCCGCGCGGCCAGCGCCGCCATCACCACGGCGGGGGTGGCGTGGACCGTG
>DATBIM010000008.1:0-16524 GCA_036556905.1 Candidatus Methylomirabilota bacterium | reverse complement strand
TTGTCCCGGGCGTGCGGGAAACAGCCACCCCCGCGATGGCCACCATGCGCCGGTAGTGCGCCAGGTAGTAGTTCAGCAGCGAGGCGCCGGCGCCTTCATACCGGGCCCGGAGCCAGGCCGGAGACGGGAACAGGGTGGCAGTGAGAGGCGCGATCAGATCGCGGGTGCGGTCCACCAGGAGCAGCGCGATGAGATGCTCCAGGCGCTTCAGGCGGTCGGCCTCGTAGCGGCGCAGGAGCCGGCGAAGCGCCGCGGCCCGGAGGCCCCGCGGCCGGAGCCGGGCCATGACCGGACCCGGCGCCGAGACGTCGAAGAATCGCTGGCATCCGAGGAGGGCAAAGTAGACCGCCGTTCGCACCCGCCAGCGTGAGGCGCGCGCGGCGATCGCGTCCCAGTCCAGGCGGTCGGCCCACCGGCCCAGCAGCAACGCCAGATCCCAGTACCAGAGAAGGCCTGCGAGCCCATGATGTGCCGCCAGGTGCGCGGTCAGGTAGAGCAGGAGATCCTCGGGGCAGAGCCCGAGCGCCCCACGACCGGCCAGAGGTACCGTGACCGCCCGCTCCCAGACGGCGCGCCCCTCCGCCTCGTCCCAGGCGTAGAGCGGCTCACTCAGCAGGGACCAGTGGAGATCGACGCGGACTCCGGCCGGGCCCTCGTACAGGGTGGCCCGGTCCCAGGCGAGGTCGAAGTCCCAGGAATGATCGTCGGCGAGACGACGGTAGCCCAGGCGGTGGAGGACACCGTCGACCCCCAGGACCGTCTCGGGCCGAACGAGCAGGTCGAGGTCGCTCGAGGGCCGCAGGACGGGCTTGGGGTAGAGCGTCTCGGCCAGGGCGGGACCTTTGAGAGGGATCGCCGGCAGGGCCTCCCGGTCCAGAGCCGCGAGGAGCCGATCGAGCTCGCGACCGAGGATGAGCTGGCCTGCGGTGCTGTCGGTGAGGGCCTGGCGCAGCCGCGCACGGACCGCGAGGGGCATCGCCGCCGGGGGTGCGGCGTCGACGACGAAACCCAACGCGGGGGCGAGCCCCTCGGCCTCGGCGATCGTGAGGACGCGATCCCAGCTCAGGGTGCCGTCCGGCGCGGGCGGCGCGTGGGGCCCGCCCAGCGACCCCACGCAGGCCAGGATCCAGCGGACCTCCGGGGTCACGGCGTGACCCCGATGCCGCGCACCCGTCACTTTGCGGCCGGACGGTGGAGCATCGACGCCGGAACCACGGACGAGCCTGCGACCTCGGCGGCGGCGAGCGCGTGCTCGCAATTGGCCGGCGACGGGCCGTAGAGGTCGCCGCCCTCGACGAGGGCCTGCCCCGGGCAGCGAGAGCAGAACCGCGAGGCCGCGCAGCTCGAGCAGGTGTGCAGGTCGCGGATCCGGATCGAGCGGACCCGTAGCATGTCGGGAGACCGGCGCCAGATCTCCCCGAAGGGCTCCTCCCGCACGTTACCGCAGGCGATCGGCATGGCCACGCACGGCATCACGTCGCCGTAGGCGCTGATGTAGCAGGCGTTGTGGGAGGCGCCGCAGGGAATCTCGTCGAGATCGGGGCGGGGCGAGGGCGGATCGGAGAGAGCCGGTGCGAGAGCGGATGGGCTCAGCGTCGGGTCCTGGAGGACCTGCCGGAGGGCACTCCGCGTGATCCGGAGCGCCACCGGCGAGGCGTCCCCATCGTTCTTCGCCGTGATCATGGGGTCGAAGCCACAGAGCACGCCGAGGCGCTCGGCGAGGGCCCGGATCTCCCGGTACTGCCCCACGTTCTGCTTCATGAGCGGACAATTCAGCTTGACGGTGATCCCGGCATCGCGAAGCCAGGCGACCCCGGCCAGCGTTCGGGCGAAGGAGCCGGGAACTTTGGTGACCCAGTCATGGAACGTGGGCTCGGCGCTATAGATGCTGACGTCGACCTGACGCACCCCGAGGGCCCGGAGCCGTCCCGCCGTCTCTGCGGTGATCAGCAGCGCGTTGGACTTGAGCCGCACGTCGAAGTGCAGCCGCCGGGCATGGGCGATCAGCTCGAAGAGATCCTGGCGCAGCAAGACCTCGCCGCCGCTGAAGGTGAGATAGAGCGTCCCGGCGCGAGCCACGTCGCCCAGCACCGCCTTCCACTCCTCGACCGTCAGCTCCGGGCGGCGCTCGATGACGCGGTAGCAGTGTATGCAGCGCTCGTTGCACCGCATCGTGAGATCGACGTGGACGGACAGGGGGATGCGCAGGGCGACGGTCTTCTGAAAGAGCCAGTCGGTCAGGTCGGGCATCCGGAGGGTCGCGGTCAGGAGTTTTTCTTCATGCCGGAGCACTGACCCGGCCGTTTCATGCAGGCCAACGCGGTGGTCTCGAACACCTCCTGACTCAGCATCGCCGGCGGCTCGTACTTCCGCTTGCCGACGTGAGTCTCTCCCCCGCCCTGATCCCGCTCGCTGCGCTCGTCCATCCCCCGGCCCTCCTAGGGCTGCCGCTGCGGCAACCGCGACAGCGTGAACAGGCCCCGCTGGCACAGCTTGTCCACGAAGGCGGTCGCATCCTGCTCGGCTCGGGCCGGCTCGACGTCGAACTCCTCGCAGATTCGCGCCACGATGGCGCCGACCGGGGTCTGACCGTCGGCGGCCTCCCAGATCAGCGTTCCCACCGCGTTCAGCGTGTTCAGCGTGCTGTCCTCGGCGAGGATGATCACGGCCTCCCCGTCGTAGACTCGCCATGCCGTCTGGGTGCTTCGGGTCAGATAGTGGTCAACCACGTTCGATGACCTCCCAGAACCCGGGGTCGCGCCGGAACGTCAGCTCGAAGCAGGGGACCGCCTCGACGAGGTCCGCGGCGATGTCCAGCACGCGTGCCGTCAAGTCCCGGTCGCGGGCAAAGAACACCACGGTGGGCAGGAGCCGCTCGAGGGCCCGACGAGGCGTGATCGGCTCCACGACGTGGCGGTCGCCGTGGCGGAGGAAATAGATGCCGGCCAGCGGGGCGGCCAGGTCTTCGCCCGCGCGGGCCAGCTCGCCCCAGAAGGGCGTTCCGTGACAGCGGGCAGGACCGTCGGTCATCGTGACGACGGACAGCTCGTCGCTCAGCAGCGTCGCATCCGAGGACAGCCGGGCCAGCGTGGTCTTGCCGCTCCCCGAGCGTCCGCAGAAGAGATATGCCCGGCTCTCGCGGATCAGGCTCGCCGCATGAGCGATGAGCCCCCGACGCTCCACGAGCGCCAGCGAGTAGAAGATGCGCACGAATGTGTCGACCGAGAATTCGTCGAGGCTGGCAAACGTCACCGATCCGCACCGCCGGTCCAGATCCACCGAGGCCGCGAAGTCCTCGCGCGTGATCAGGAAGCGAGCCGGGCTGCCATCGCGGGCGACGACGACGTCGTCGGCCCAGAGGGGCCTCGGGCCGGCCCGCACGTCGACCTCGATGCGCCAGTCGGACACCCCGGGCGACAGGAAGCCCTGGTAGCGGTCGCGGGCGACGCCGGTGACGTCGGAACTCCGCGCGGCAACCACGGTGCGGAGGCCAGCGATCGCGATGCTCAGCTCATCCACCGACGGCACCCCGCCAGGCCCGCCGCAGCCGCAGGGCCAGAGGGAGGAGGCGAGCGACCAGGGGGGAGACGGCCACGATGCTCCGGTTCCGCCAGCGCGCCATCGGAGTGTCGAGCCGCCAGAGCCGGCCCTGGCGTTCGACCGCCACCACCCGGCCCAGGAGCTGGGCCCGCGAGACGAGCTCGCTGAACGGCAAGGCGTCGCCGCGGGCGACGAACCGATCGTCGGCGCGGGCGATCACCCGGTGCAGGAAGAGACGTCCCGGCGACGTCTCGTAGCAGATCACGTCACCCACGCGGATCTCGTTGCCTGCGGTGGCGCTCACCAGGGCGACGTCACCGTCCCGGACGAAGGGAAGCATGCTTCCGCCACGGGCCTTGATCCTCAGGCGACCGCCCTGGCGCAAGAGCTGCCCGGCGACCTCCTCGACTGGACGCGCCTCCACCCCGCGTGGCACCGCAGGCATGATCGCATCAACGACCGAAAGTGCCGGCGTTTTCTGAACGGTGGGGAGTACCATCCAGGCATGCGCGGCTGGCGCACGGCGCCGTACACTCTGCTCTGGGGGGTCGCGCGAGCCCTGGAGCTTTCCTCACGCGCCGCGATGTACCTCGCCGCCGGCACCCTTCGACTTCACGATCTGCGGGCCGCCATCGGCGAGGCCTGGGCGAACTTCGGTCGCACCGAGAACGCGATCCGTTCGGGGTTCATGCCCTGGGAGGAGGCGCTGTACGGCCGCTTCCTGAAACCGGACGATCGGATCTTCCTCATCGGATGTGGCACCGGGCGTGACCTCATCGCGCTCCTCAAACGCGGTTATCTCGTCGGCGGTCTCGACCCCGCCCCCGGCGCGGTGGCCCTGGCGCGGGAGATGCTCGCGAAGGAAGGCCTCTCGGCCGAGCTGCAGGTCGGGCCGATCGAGGCGGCCGCGCTGCCCGGAAGCTTCGACGCCTTCATCTTTTCCTGGTACACCTACGGGTACATCCCCCAAGCGGATCATCGCGTCGGCGTGCTCCGCAAGCTTCGCGCTCACCTGAACCCCGGCGGCCGCATCCTGCTCAGCTACCTGCCCGCGGAAGCCCCGGTTCGCACGCTCCCGATCCGGCTGACCCAGCTCGTGGCCGGGCTCACCCGTTCCGACTGGCGCCCGGAGCCCGGCGACGTGCTCGGCGCGGCCACGCGAGAGCCCGGCGCGCTTCACTACGAGCATCAGTTCACGGGTGGCGAGATCGAGGGCGAAGCCCGGGCGGCCGGCCTGAGCGTCGTGTTCCACGAATGCCAGGACGACGGAACCGCCGTCCTGGCCAGCTGAGGAGCGGCACGGACCCCCTTGGCAGGATTGACCGCCGCTGATAGCGTTGGGGAATGGCAGCCGAGGGAAGCATGTCGTTACGGGAGCGCCGGACGTTTCGGCTGTCCTGCAATGCGCCAGTCCTGATCAAGTTCCCTCGCGATGCCGGGCAACGCGCATGGGGGTACTCGGCCGGTGTGACCGCAGACGTCAGCATGGAGGGCGCCTCGGTCGTCCTGCCCGAAGCCATCCAGCCGGGCTCCTCCGTCGAGATGGCGTTCCTGCCGACGAGCGACGAGGTCCCCGCCGGGCGAGACATCAGAAAATCCGCCACGGTGGTGTGGGTGGCGCAGCTGGCGCCGCTCCCGAGCGCCCCGTTCCGGCATGGACTGCGGTTCACCGAGCCCGAGGTCGATCTGCTGTTCTGGGCCTGGCCCGGCGAGCGGCTGTCCGACTGATCAGCTCAGCGGCAGCTCCTTCTCGAACACCGTGAACACCGAGCGCCGCGTCTGCTCCAGAGCGCGCCGGATCTCCGGCGCCCCCTGACCGGCTCCCTGGGCGAGCAGGGACTCGAAGAAGCCGGTGTAGAACGCATCCGGGTACACCACCACGCTCGCCCGCGCCCGCAGGCCAGGACGATCGACTCGCTCGCGAAGGACGAGACTCGTGCTCTGCCCGGGGTGCAGGCGGGTATCGAAGAGCTCGCGAGACAAGTCGAGGGAAACTTCGCGAGCGATCACCGCCTCGATCCGGCTCCCCGGCACGACCTGGCCTCCGGCTTCGATCAGCTCGATCGCCAGGACCACGCGAGGTGTCACGTACGTCGGGAAGGCGTGACCGATCCTGGTGCTCGTTACGCGCAGCGTGACGGTCGCCGTGTCGCCGGGACGGTAGGCGCCGGCGCCCGTCTCGGCACTGATCGTCAGTCCCGAGCGCACCTGGTCGGGATCGTGGATGCCGCGCCAGAGGTGGCGGCGGTCGGGCATGTGGCAGTCCTGGCACTGCACGCCCTCGCGAGCAAAGCGGCTGGCCTTCCACTCTTCGTAGGTGTTCTCCAGCAGCTTCCCGTTGAGGGCCAGGCCGCTGGCGGTGAACTGGTGGCAGCTCCGGCAGAAGTCCGAGACCAGGAACGCCGGGGTGCGCGTGGCCCCGCCGTGGGGCAGCTGCGCGGGCGGCACGGAGCTCTCCAGCGTGCCGTCGCGCCGGGGCGGCCCGAAGCGCTGGTGGGCGCGCACGTGGCAGCCGGCGCACGTCAGCCCCTTGTTCAGCAAATTTGCGTCGAACGCGGCGTTGATGCGAAGTCCGGCGTCGGTGGCGACGAGCGGCGCCTGCTCGCCGAGGGGCGCGTGGCAACCCAGACAGGACAGCGCCTGGGCGGGTGCGCTGGCTAGCATCTCGCGCACCTGACCCAGCACCCCCGGGCCCATCGCTGCCGCATGCCAGCTGGTGCGCCAGTCCGCGTATTGCGTGGGGTGACACGTGCCGCACGTCTCGGGCTGCAGCGAGGCCTCGATCGACGAGAAGCCCGGGGGCGGCGGCCCCTGGACAGGGGTGGGCGTCGTCCAGTGCCGCCGGAGGAACTCGGCGACGCCACCGTCGTCGGTGGTGGCCGCGACGAGGGCGAGCGGAATGATCAGCGCGACAAGACGAGACAGGCGCATCGCCTCACCTTATCAGGACAGGCGGCATGGTAGCCTGCGCCCGGTGGCCCAGATCCCCCTGCCCGTCGTCACGATCGGCTGGCGCGCGCAGGCAGTCCTCGCCGGCGGGGGCGCGGTGCGTCCGTTGAGCGCGCTCTCGGAGTCGGCGTACCTCACCGTGGGCGGTGAGCTGATCTGGCTGGGCGAGATTGGCGCAGGCCTGCACCCCCGGGCCGTGCTCGTGCCCCGCATTCCCGATCGGCTCGATGGGCTCACGCTCGATCAATCGCGGGCCCGCGTCTGGCGACCACCCACGGTCCCGGCCGCTGAGCCCTCCAGGCTGACGACGACGTGCCGCGCCCTCCGCCACGCGCTGCCGGAGGTCGGCGAGGCCGCGGGCTTCGGCGCCCTCCTGGTGGACCGGACGCCAGGCTTCCCACTGGATCGCGCCGTGGATGCGGCCGGCGCCCTGGTCCGAGCGTGCGCCACCGACGACCCGGCGGCGGCAGCCGCTTCGGCCGAACGCCTGATCGGTCTGGGGCCCGGGCTCACGCCGGCCGGGGACGATTTCGTGGGGGGCGCCTTCTTCGCCCGCACGGCCTTCGGCCGCATCCGCACGCCCGCCGCCGATTGGACTCAGGCCATGGAACGGGTACGCGCGATGGCGGCCCAGCGGACCCACCCGGTGAGCGCCGTGCTGCTTGCCGATCTCCTCGCCGGCGAAGCTCACGCGCCCCTCCACGACCTGGCCACCGCGCTGGCCGCCGACACCATCGCGGCGGCCGTCGCCGCCGCCGCCCGACTCGTTCGCATCGGCCATACGTCCGGCTGGGATCTCCTGGCGGGCTTCCTGGGATGCCTGTCCGCCGGGAGGGTGGGTTAGAGTGGGGGCGCAGTCATCCTCATCCTCGGAGGTCGTCATCGTGGATCCCTACCGGTTACCGCGCCACGTCGTCCCGACGCGGTACGAGCTCCGCCTCGAGCCCGATCTGAACACCGCGACCTTCACCGGCTCCGCCGTCATCACGGTCGAGATCCGCGAGGCGACGTCGGAAATCGTGCTGAACGCCGTCGAGCTGAGCGTTACTGCCGCGGTCATCACCGGCCAGCGCGGCGAGACGTCCCGAGGCTCGGCCAGCCTCGATGAGCAGCTCGAGCGCTGCCGGCTGAGCTTTGCCACTGCCCTGTCTCCGGGCACCTGGCGGCTCCGCCTGGACTTCCACGGCATCCTCAACGACAAGCTCCGCGGCTTCTACCGCAGCACGTACAAGGACCCGGCCGGGGCGACCCGCACGCTGGCCGCGACCCAGTTCGAGGCCACCGATGCCCGGCGCGCCTTCCCCTGCTGGGACGAGCCCAGCTTCAAGGCCGTGTTCGCCTGCACGCTCGTGATCGACCCCGCCCTGACCGCGGTGAGCAACACGCGGGTGACGAGCGAGCACGTGGAGCGCGGCAAGAAGGTCGTGAGCTTCGCCGAGACGATCCGGATGTCCACTTACCTCGTGGCCTTCGTGGTCGGTGAGCTGGGAGGGACGGAGCCCACGCATGTCGGCCGGACGCCCGTGCGTGTCTGGTGCGTGCCCGGCAAGCGCCGCCTGGCCGGCTTCGGCCTGGAAGCGGCGGCCGCGTCGTTGGAATTCTTCGAGCGCTACTACGGGCTGCCCTATCCGGGCGACAAGCTGGACCTGCTCGCCATCCCGGACTTTGCCGCCGGCGCCATGGAGAACTTCGGCGCCATCACCTTCCGCGAGACGGCGCTGCTGGTGGACGAGCGGGAGGCCACCCACAGCGAGCTCGAGCGTGTCGCCGATGTCGTGGCCCACGAGAACGCCCACATGTGGTTCGGCGATCTCGTCACCATGTCGTGGTGGAACGGTATCTGGCTCAACGAAGCCTTCGCCACGTTCATGGAGATGCTGGCCGTGGACGCCTGGAAGCCGGAGTGGCAACGCTGGAACACCTTCGGGGTCTCCCGTACCGCCGCGTTCACCGTGGACAGTCTCTGGTCGACTCGTCCCATCGAGTACGAGGTGCGGGCCCCCCGGGATGCCGACGCCATGTTCGACGTCCTCACCTACGAAAAAGGCGCCTCCGTGCTTCGCATGCTGGAGCAGTACCTCGGCGAGGAAGGCTTTCGAACGGGCGTGCGCGAGTATCTGCGGGCCCACGCTCTCGCCAACGCCGACACCGGGGACTTGTGGGCCGCGCTGGGCCGCGTCTCCGGCGTCGATATCCCCGGGGTCATGGACGCCTGGATCTTCAAGCCGGGATTCCCCCTGGTGAGCGCGCGCCGGGATGGCGCCCACCTCGTCCTCTCCCAGCAGCGCTTCACCGCGCTGCCCGAGCCCCCGCCCTTCATCGCGCCTGCCGAGGGCAAGGACCAGCGCTGGCAGGTCCCGGTGCAGCTCCGGTTCGGCACCCCGGGCGGGACCGTCAGGGAACAGGTGCTCCTGACCGATGGGGAAATGCGGATCGCCTTGCCCCCCCATTTCCAGTGGGCTCTCGTGAATGCCGGAGGCCACGGCTTCTACCGGGTACGGTACGCCGGGGAGCTGCGGGAGGCGCTGCTGCCGCGGCTCGACACGCTGGCCCCGATCGAGCGCTTCAACCTCGTCGGGGACGCCTGGGCAGCGGCCACGGCAGGCCTCCTGCCGGCCACCGAGTACCTGGAGCTGGCGGTCCGCTTCAGCGGCGAGCGAGACCGCAACGTGTGGACGATCCTGCTGGCCTCGCTGGGGAGCCTCAACCGCGTCGTGCGAGCGGCCGACCGCCCCCGGCTCGAGGCGTTCGCCCGGGCGTTGCTCGTGCCCGTCGTGACTGATCTCGGTTGGGCGCCGCGCACCGGTGAAGACGACCTGACCCGACAGTTGCGCGGCGACGTGCTCCGGGCGATGGGGACGTTGGGCGACGACCCCGCCACCCAGACGCGCGCCGCCGAGCTCTACGCGGACTGGCTGCGTGAGCCAACCGCCGTCGATGCCAACGTGCTGCCCGCGCTGATCGCCATTCTGGCGTACACCGGCGGCAGCCACCGCTATACCGAGTTCTTGCAGGCCTTCCGCACGGCCGACACGCCCCAGGAGGAGCAACGGTACCTCTACGCGCTGGTCGGGTTCCGCGAGCCCGAGCTCATCGCCCGGACGCTCGAGCGCACGATCAACGGCGAGATCCGCACCCAGGACGGCCCGTTCGTCGTGCGCGCCGCGCTCATGAGCGTGCACGGGCGGGAGCTGGCCTGGGGGTTCGTCAAAGAACGCTGGGAGCACATGGACCGCATCTTCCCCAAGCACGGGCTGCGGCGGATGTGCGAGGGCGTCATCGGTCTGGCCACGCCCGAGCTCGAGCGTGACGTGCACGCCTTCTTCACCGAGCGCAAGATCCACCTGGGTGGCAGGATTCTCGAGCAGTATCTCGAGCAGCTCCGGGTGGCGGTCCGGCTGGGCGAGCAGGAGGGGGCGACGCTGGCGCGCTATCTCGCGCGGTTCAGCTAGGGCAACGGGCGACGGCGACTGTCGTCGCACCGCGCGCGAATGGGGAGGTTTGGAGGGGGCGTAGCCCCCTCCAAGTTCATGGGAAGGAGATGGTGTTGCCTTCTCCCGTGATGGTGATCGTGAACGTGCCGTCGGGCTGCGGGACGTAGATGTAGGGGGACCACATTCCGCCGGGCGGCGTGGGTACCGTCGCCAGGAAGGGTCCGGCCGTCAGCCCGGTGGCGTTGGTGGCCGGAGCGGTGAGATCGCTGAGCGCCACCGGCAGGACACCCATGTGACCCTCGAACACCGAGACCGCCGTGGCGATGGTCCGGACTTCGCTCTGAGCCTTGGTGAGCCTCGACTTGGCGGCCAGGCTCACGTAGAGGTGAATGGCGATCGCGGCGAGGATCCCAATGACCGCCACGGCCATGATCATCTCCACGAGCGTGAAGCCCCGGCGGTCCTGCACACGCCCAAGGATCCGACGCATCAGCCTCAGCATGGCCTTGCCCTCCGGATACCCGGAGATGCACCCCGGATGCCAGACGCGGAACCACACCAAAATGCTTTCGTAATCACCATGTTACATGGCAGACCCGGGGCCAAAGGCCGCTCCTGCCTGTCCCGATGGCATGCCAGAAACCGGCAGGGAACTGACCCCAGACGTCACCGGGCGCGTGCCCGCCGGGGGTGTGCAAAGCGCAGGGGCTCCGTGGTAGGGTGCGGAACGATGTCACGCTGGCTCACCATTGCCCTCGTCATCGCTGGACTCGGGCTTCCTGCGGCCGGCGAGGCCCTCACCGTGCAGGAGGCGATCCTTCGGGCCAAGCCTGCCGTCGCGCTCATCACTGCCCGGGTCGACGCCGAAGTCACGCTGGATTGCGGGCAGGGGCCGGTCATCGTCAAGCCCTCTCCTTTCATCGAGACGGGCACCGGCTGGTTCGTGGACGGCCGCGGCTGGCTGATCACCAACGCCCACGTGGTCGATCCCGCCTATCGGGTGCCGCCCTGGGTGCCCCACGAGCTGAAGAAGAAGGCCATCGAGCAGGCCTGCGTCGAGCCGGTCATGAAGGCCCAGGGCCTGATGCGCGGCCAGAGTCCGGAGCGCGAAGAACGGATCCGGCGCGCCGCCACGGATCGAGCGATGCGCCGCATGGAGTTCACGCCGCAGTCTTCGCTGACGGTCCTGCTCTCCAACGGCACTCGGCTGCCGGCGGAAGTGAAGAAGTTCAGCCCCCCGTTGCTGCTCGATGCGAGCAATCGCCCATTGCCCGATTCCGGCCGCGATCTGGCCCTGCTGCGCGTGGCCGACGGGTCCTACCCGGCGCTCACCATCTCGAGCCGCGAGGCCAAGATCGGCGATCCTGTCCACATCCTGGGCTTCCCCGCCGTGGTGCTGTCCCACGAGCTCCTGAGCCAGAGCATGACGCCGGAGGCCTCGGCCACCAATGGGGCTGTCTCCGGCTTCCCCAAGGACGCCATCGGCCAGGACTTCATCCAGACCGACGCGCCAGCCTCCCACGGCAACAGCGGAGGACCGGCCATCGGCGAGGACGCCTCCCTGGTGGGCGTGATCACCGCCGTCTCGCTGTCGCCGGGGGGCGGGGCGATCGTGCAGGGTTTCAACTTCCTCATCCCCGCCCGCGACGTCGTCAAGTTCCTCCAGGGCACCGACGTGCGTCAGGGCGAGAGCCGGTTCAGCCCGGTGTGGGTGGCCGGGCTCGAAGCGCTGTTCGCCGGGCGTTACAGCGCCGCGCTGGCCCGCTTCGAGGAAGCCAACCGCCTGCTTCCCAACCTGGCCGACGTCAAGAAGGAAATCGCCGAGGCCGAGTTCAAGATCAAGAACCCGCCGCCCCGGGGATTCCCCTGGGCGTGGGCGACGATCGGGGTGACGCTCGTCAGCGTGGGAGCCTACGGGGGCATGGCGGGACGGCGCTGGTGGCGCAATCGTTTTCGTGTCCTGCCCGGCCAGGTCATTCGATTCATGGAAAACGGAGTGAACCCGCTGATGCTCGACGTGCGGACGAAGACGGACTACGAGACGAGCCCGCTCAAGCTCCCGGGAGCGATCCGTCTCGAGCCGGAGGACGTCGAGGCCGGCCGGGCCAAGCTTGACGCCGACCCCAAGCAGCTGATCGTGACCTACTGCACGAGCCCCGACGAGCAGACGAGCGCCCGCATGGCTGGCGTGTTGCGTCAGCGCGGGTACGTGAACGTCCGGATCCTCAAAGGCGGTCTGGGGGGCTGGACGAACGCCCGCCTGCCGGTGGAGGCAAAGTCAGCGCTTCCCTCCATCGGGCTGGAGATCTACAAGAACCTCACCCTGGGCGACGTCGAGCGCCGCAAGATCAAGGCCGGCGAGAAGATCTTTCAGGAGGGCGACGACCCTCACGGCGAGGCGTACGTCGTCCACGCCGGCACCGTGGAAATCCGCCGCCGGTTCAATGGCGGCGAGCGTGTGCTCGCCACGCTGGGCGAGGGCGAGTTCTTCGGGCAGATGGCGCTGTTCCGGAAATCGGGGACGCGCTCGGCCGGAGCGATTGCCGAAACCGACGTGGAGCTGATCGTCATCAAGGCCGAGCGTCTGGACTGGCTCATTCACAACCGCCCCCAGCTCACCAAGGAGCTGCTGCGGCAGCTCAGCGAGATGGTGGTCGCCTCCGACGCCGATCGCGCCGAGCGGCCCACTCGCAACGTCCGCTGACCGCGGCTCAGACGATCCCGCGCTCCCGGAGTCCTTCGAGCTCCGCCCGCGAGAGCCCGAGCCGATCGCAATAGATCTCCTCGTTGTGCTGCCCCGGGGTGGTGGGTCCCGCCCAGCGCACCTGGCCCGGCGTGGCGGTGAGGCGCGGGACCACGCCGGGCATGGCCAGCAGCCCCAGCGCACCCGCCACCACCGACACGATGTTGTTGCGGGCTTTCACCTGAGGATCCTCGAAGAGGTCGCGGACGCTCATGACCGGCGCCGAGGGCACTTCGGCCGCGGCCAGGGCCCCTAGCGCCGACGCGGCATCGCGCTCGGCAACCCAGGCCGCGACCAGCCCATCGACCAGCTCACGGTGCTCGAGGCGGGCCGGCATCGTGGCGACTCGGGAATCGGCGCCGAGATCAGCTCGCCCCATGGCCGAGAGCAGGCGGAGGAACATCCGGTCGTTGGTGCAGGCAATGGCGATCCAGCGCCCGTCCGCCGCCTGGTAGTGGTTGTGGGGGACGGCGCTCTCGGTACCCGAGCCGATCCGCTCGCGCACGCGTCCGGTGCCCCCATAGACGGCGATGGCGTCGTCGAGCACGCGCAGAATCGGCTCGTAGAGCGCGATGTCGACCACCTGCCCCTGGCCCGTCCGCTCGGCGTGCCGCAATGCGACCACGGCGCCCAGGGCGCCGAACACGCCGGCCAGGTAATCGGGGACGGTCGGGGTGCCGGGAGTGACCGGGGGCCGGTCGGGGTAGCCGGAGAGATAGGCCAGGCCGCCGACGGCGGCAGCGATGCGGCCGAAGCCTGGCCGCTCCCGGTAGGGCCCGGTCTGCCCGAAGGCCGAGATCCGCACCAGGACCAGGGTCGGCGTGATGGCCGACAGCGTATCCCAGCCGAGGTTCCAGCGCTCCAGCGTTCCCGGGCGGAAGTTCTCCGTCACCACCTGAGCGCTCGCGGTCAGGCGCCTGATCAGCGCCTGGCCCTGGGGATCGCGCAGATTACAGGTGATGGACTTCTTGTTGCGAGCTTCCACGAACCACCAGTACGAGGAATCGGTGGGTGCCGCCGGCCGGCCCAGGCGGCGCAGGTCATCACCGACGCCCGGCTGCTCGACCTTGATGACCTCGGCGCCGAACTCGCCCAGCAGCGTCGCGCACATCGGCGCGGCCAGGAAGGTCGCCAGATCGAGCACCCGCACCCCGGTCAGGGCTTCGGCCACGGCTGCCCATGCTACTATCCAGCGCGCCGAATCCCAACGCGGGTACCAGAAGGAGCAGCGCCGACGTGGTCCGCGTGTCCGTTCGCCGGCTGAGCCCAGACCTTCCGCTACCGGCCTACGCCCATCTCGACGATGCCGGCCTCGACCTCGTGGCCGCGGCTCCCGTGACGCTGGCCCCCGGGGCCCGGGCGCTCGTGCCCACCGGGATCGCGGTGGCGATCCCGGCCGGCTACGCCGGGTACGTGCTGCCCCGCTCGGGCGTGGCCCTCCGGCACGGAGTGACGGTGCTCAATGCGCCCGGGCTCATCGACGCCGGCTACCGCGGGGAGATCCAGGTGCTCCTGGTGAACCACGACAGCGCCCCGGTCACGTTCGAGCGCGGAGCCCGCATCGCCCAGCTCGTCATCCAGCGCGTGGAGCGCGCCCAGCTCGTCGAGAGCGAGGAGCTGCCGTCCAGCGCACGGGGCGGCGGCGGCTTCGGATCGACGGGAAGCTGAGCCGGCCGCCTCAGCGGATCCGACGCTCCTTGCCGCCGAGCCCGCCCTCCAGCGTCTCTTTCGCGCTCTGCAGGCTGTCGGACGCGGATTGCAGGGTGTCGGCCGCCCGCGTACGGGCGGTGCGCGTCTTTTCATCGAGGTACTCTCGCAACTGGTCGCGGTAGAACCACACCGCCGCCCCACCGATCAGCGCGCCGAAGATGAAGCTGCCAATCACGTGTGGCCTCCTTTCAGTGTCGCTGGGCAAGTCTGGGCGGTCCGGCAAGTCTGTGCAGCTCGGCAAGCGAGCAAGGACAATACCGCCACGATGCTGCGAACGTAGACCCGGACGTTCGTGGTGTCAACCGACCGAGGGAAATGTCCCCGGGCGAGCGAAGAGGCTACCGGGAGTGGGGGCGCCTGTTCTCCGGGTGGTCCTGCAGCACGATGGCCCAGCCCAGGACGCGCAGGATATCATCGACGTGGACCGACCGGCGGCGGTCAGCCTTCCGACGCTCGGCCTCCGGCGTCGTCCCCGACGAGCGACGACGCTCACCCGCCCGCTGATCGAGCAGGACGCGCACGGTCTCGTTGCCCTGGAAAGCCCGCCGCATGTACTGGTAGAGCTTCAGGCGGTTCTTGGCCACGATCAGGAGCTGCCGGGCCCCCGGCCGGCGGTTCGCCGGCAGCCTGGCCACGTCCGCGTTCTTGCGCAGGCTGTGGGCGGCTTCGAGAAACCGGGCCAGCGGGACCCAGATACTGCTCCCGCAGGCCGGGCAGGTCGTGCCCCCGATCTCGAAACACACCTCGCAATCGACACAGAGCATGAGCCGGCGAAGGGGCAGAACAGGTGCGGGGGCGGCAGCGCCACGGATTCTGGTCATCACGGACTCTCTCTTGGAAAACATGTCGTCCGAGCAGTGCGAGCGCGATGCCAAATGGGAGAACCGTTGGTTTTCTCAACTCCTCCCGGCAGTTAAGGTGGGGCAGTGGATTCCTCCGGCGGGCTCCGAGTGACACGGGAGTCCCCGGATGGGAGTCAATCTGTCCCGGTGCCGTCCCGTTCGCCAAGCGGTCGCCGGTCCCGCTCGCGCCAGAGACGCGATTGCGCACGGCCGCGCTTTCACGTAAGCTGGCCCCGTCTGGTTCGGCTGTGGGCTCACCCTCGAGTCACCCTCGTCAGACGGCGTCTCAAGTTACCTTCCGCGCTCCGAGACGCTCAGACCAAGGCGGAAGAGGCATCAGGGAGGCGCCGCCATGGCGCAAAAGCTCTTCATCGGCGGTCTCAGCTTCAACACCACCAGCGAGGGTCTTCGTGAGTTCTTCGCCCAGTCGGGGACGGTGATCTCGGCCAACGTGGTGACCGACCAGTTCTCGGGCCGCTCACGGGGCTTCGGCTTCGTCGAGATGGAAACGGTCGAGGAGGCCCAGAAGGCCGTCCGGGACCTCGACGGCCGCGAGCTCGATGGGCGGCGGCTCAAGGTCGAGGTCGCCAAGCCCAAGAGTGAGAGCGGCGGCGGGCGTGGCGGCGGTTACGGCGGTGGCCGCGGCGGCCGCGGCGGGGGCGGCGGCGGAGGTGGCTGGCGGTAAGCATTCACGAGCGCGGCCCCAGCATCGAGTGCTGCGGGGACGGCCACGCGCCGTCCCCGATTTCCTTTCCGGCTTCGATAGCTCGAAAATGACGATCTGCGATCGAGCTCCGATGTAGTCCTTCCGGGGCCGACGGGCCCGCGTCTATACTCTGCCCCAGATGCTCGCCCCCCAGATGCTCGCCCCGGGCGGCCTGTTCTTGTCCCCATCGCCATGGAATATGCGACCCGGACGGCGAGCCGCTGGGTGCAGGTCGAGCGATGAGTGAGCGCGAGCGCGGCGCTACCACCCGCGAGGTCCTCGGCTTCTTTCAGTCCTTCACCTCCCTGGACCGAGCGATCACGATCCTCCTGGTGCTCGGTGTCGCCCTCCGCCTTCGCGCCTATCTCGCCAACCGTTCCTTGTGGCTAGACGAGAGTTTTCTGGCGCTCAATATCATCAATCGTCCGTTCGCCGAGCTAAGGCAGCCGCTCGAGTACGTTCAGGCGGCACCGTTCGGGTTCTTATACGCTGAGCGGTTGGTGGTCGAGCTCCTGGGCGCCAGCGAGTATGCCTTACGGCTGCTCCCACTGCTCTGCGGAATCGCTTCCGTGTTCATCTTCTGGCGGATTGCGCATCACC
>DATBIM010000007.1:0-6383 GCA_036556905.1 Candidatus Methylomirabilota bacterium | reverse complement strand
CCGCGGCTTGCTGGACGAGGGCGCCCGCGCCGCCGGACGGTCCACGGAAGGGCTCGATGTCTGGTGGATCGCCTGCCTCGACGTGAGCGAGCGCCGCGAGGTCGCCCTCGATACGCTGGGAAATATCCTCGGATTCGTCGCGGCCTACATCCTGGGTCCCGCGCCGGCGCAGCGTGGGGTCCCCCCGGAGCTGGTGGACGCGATTCGTGAGCTGCGGGAGCAGTACACGACGCATCGCTCCCGGATGGATCCGGATCTCACGAAGCGCCTCGGCCTCTTCGACTACCTGCGCCGGCGCCTGGCGGTGGCCGGGACCCCTGACGACTGCGTGGTCCAGGTCCGCGCCGCGCTGGCGGCCGGGGCCCGTAACCTCATGTTCACGGTCAGCCTGGCCTCCGACCCCGCGCGCACGATCGAGCTCTTCGGCCGAGAGGTGTTGCCGGCGGTGCGGCGGTGGCACAATGCTGAGTGCAAGGAGCCCTGACATGATCACGCACCTGATCCGCGCATTCCTGATCTCGCTGACGCTGGCCGCGATCGCGGTGGCGGCCGACACGCCGGAACCGTCATGGGGACCCGGCGACCCCGACCTCACCGCTGCCCGCGCCCGTATCGCGGCCAAGGACTGGCCCGGCGCGGCGGACGTCTTGCAGAAGGCGATTACCCGGGACCCGCGCAATGCGGACTACCACAACCTGTTCGCCTACGCTGTCCGCAAGGGTCCCAACCCCGACATGGACCTGGTCTTCAAGCACTACCAGGAGGCGCTCCGCCTCGACCCCAAGCACCGCGGCGCCCACGAGTACATCGGCGAGGCCTACCTGATGGTCGGCAACCTGGGCAAGGCCAAGGAGCACCTGGCCGCGCTGAACAGGCTCTGCTTCTTCGGCTGCGAGGAGTACCGCGATCTGAAGAAGGCGATCGAGACCTACGAGGCTAAGAAGAGGTGAGGTGGGGCATGACGTCCTCGGCGAAGCGGCCGAGCGACGCCGTGGCCTCAGCCTCCCCGAGGTTGCCGAACATCATGCGGCAGACGAAGTACGTGCAACCGCTGGCCGCCACGTCGTGCGCGATCTCCTCGCGCACGCGGGCCGGCGTGCCGGCGAAGGCCAGGCCCCGCTGGCGGGCCTCGTCGAAGTCCCGGGCGAAGCGGATGGGAACCGACCCGAAGTCCCGCCAGAGCTTGGTCAGGTTCGCGTACCAGGCGGCGTAGTTCGGCCGCGCCCAGGCCTCGGCCTGGGCGTCGGTGTCCGCCACCACCACGTGGCGGGACACGCCGAGCCTGGGCATTTCTGCGCTTCCGTGCTTGCGCTGCCACACGTCGCGATAGCGGGCGAAGAGCGGCCGGGCCGCCTCCGCGGCCTGGTTCGTGATCACGTGCACCTTATGGGTGGCCGCCCATTCGGCCCCCTCGAGGTGACCCAGCCCATACCAGAGCGGGGGGTGCGGCTGCTGGTAGGGGCGGAGGATCATCGGGACCTTCCGGTAGGTGAAGCAGGGGCCCCGGTGATCCAGCACGTCACTGGTGAGCCCCTGGAGAATCACCTCCAGGGCCTCGCGGTAGATCTCCTCAGTCTCCAGGTGGTGCAGGTCGAAGTAGGCCATCTCGTAGGGCACGATGCCCCGGCCCACGCCGAGATCGAAGCGCCCGTGCGTGAGCTGGTCGAGCATGCAGATCTCTTCGATGAGCCGGACCGGGTCGTAGAGGGGCAGGATGTACACGCAGGGGCCCAGGCGGATCCGCCGGGTGCGCTGCGAGGCGGCGGCCAGGAAGATGCCCGGCACCGGGGCCAGCCCCAGCGGCGTGGCGTGGTGCTCGGCCAGATGATACGCGGCGAAGCCGGCGGCATCGTAGCGCTCCAGCAGACGCAGCCGGCTTTCGTAGTGCTCGTGGAGCGGCACCTCCCGGCGGTCGAGATGATCGAAGATCCCGAAGTCCATCGCGCGCCCGCTGCGGTGCCGGTCAGTCGGCCATCGACAGGGCCGCGCGGGACAGCCGGAGGCCATCGCCGCCGCGCTGCATCCAGTCGGCCTCCTGGAAGGCCCGGGTGATCTCCGCCAGCGGGAAGACGTGGGAGATCAGGCGGTCATAGGGGAAGCGTCCCCGGTTGCGGCGCAGGAAGGCCAGGGCCCGGGCCAGCGCCCAGGGCGAGTAGTTGGAGGCGCCCACCAGCCGCGCGTTGCCGCGCATGAGGGCGGTGGCGTCGTAGGAAAAGACGTTGCCGGGCGCGATGGACCCGATCTCGAGATAGCACCCGCCGCTTCGGAGCATGCGGAGCCCCTCGGGGATGACCTCGGGATAGCCGACGAAATCCGCCACCACGTCGGCACCGAAGCCGCCGGTGAGGTCCATGACGGCCTGGATGCGGCGTTCGGGCGTCGGCAGCTCGACCAGGCTCAGCGCGTGGTCGACGCCGAAGGCGCGGGCCAGCTCCAGGCGTGACGCCACGCGGTCCAGCACGATGATCCGATCGGCGCCCACATCGCGGGCGACGGCCACCGCGTTGAGGCCGAGCCCGCCCGCGCCCTGAACGACCAGGGTGTCGCCGGCGCGCAGGCCGGCGCGAGTGAGGCCGTAGATGACCTGGGCCAGGGCGCAGTTCGCGGGGGTGGCGACGTCGTCGGAAACCTCGTCGGGAATGCGAAACACGAAGCCGCCGGGACGCAGGTAGTAGTAGTCGCCGTAGGCGTTGTTGAAGTAGGGTCGGGTCCCGGCCACCCGGTTGGCGCGGCCCTTCCGCGGGCAGCTGCCCATCTCGTCACGCAGGCAGATCGGGCAGCGGCCGCAGGGGAAGAAGTAGAGGAAGGTGACGCGATCACCCTCGCCGAGCGGCTGGCCCGCGGAGTCGACGCCGACGCCGGCGCCCAGGCGCTCCACCCGGCCACACATCTCGTGGCCGAAGGTGAGATCCCGGGGCAGCGCGCCGTAGACTTCTTTCATCTCGCCGCGCCAGATGTGCAGGTCGGAACCGCACACGCCGGCCCGCGTCAGGCGGACCAGGATGGCGCCGGGCTCAGGGTCCGGCACCGGGTATTCCCGCAGCTCGAAGTCACCGCCGTAGGCCTTGAGCACGGCCACGCGTCCCGTCATGCCGGCACCTCGTGCCGGGAGCATAGCATGCCGCCTTGACCCCTGCGGGCCCGCACGGTATAGACGGGGGCATGTCGCGCGGGAATCACACCCTGGAGGAATACGTATGGAACGATCACGTCGTCGTCTGCTCGGTTCGATCGTGGCCGCCGCGGCGTCACTGGGGATCGTGAGCCCCGCGTCGGCTCAGCCGGCCGCCACCGTGTACGTCGTCACCTACATCGAGGTCGCACCGGCGGCCACGGATCAGGCCCGCGGCCTGCTCAGACAGCTCCGCGAGGCGAGCCGCCAGAGCATCGGCAACCTGCGCTTCGAGACCCTCCAGCGCACGGAGCGGACCAACCACTTTGCCATCATCGAGGCCTGGGCGGACCAGAAGACCCGGGACGCCTACGCGGGCTCTGCGCCGGCCCGGCAGTTCCGGGAGACGCTGCAGCGGCTCCTCAGCGCCGGCTACGACGAGCGCCCGCACATCCCGCTGTCGGTGGGGCCGCTGGCAGCGCCGGCATCCGGGAAGGACGCTCTCTACGTGGTGACGCACGTGGACATCGTGCCGACCTTCAAGGACAAGGGCGTCGCCGCGGTGAAGGATCTGGCCGAGACGAGCCGCCGGGAGGCCGGCAGCGCCCGCTACGAAGCGTTGACCCAGGCGAGCCGGCACAACCACATGACACTCGTGGAGATCTGGACGGATCCCAGGGCATTCGAGGCGCACATCGTGGCCGCCCACATGAAGAAGTTCCGGGACGAGCTGCTGCCGATGAGCGGGAGCCTCTATGACGAGCGCCTCTACCGGTCGATCGACTAAACCCTGACACACCCCGAGGGACGGCTCCTCTCGCTCGACGCGTTCCGCGGCCTGACCATCGCGGCCATGGTGCTCGTCAACAATCCCGGGACGTGGAGCGCCGTCTATCGGCCACTCACCCACGCCGAGTGGCACGGCTGGACGGCCACCGACCTGGTCTTCCCGTTCTTCCTGTTCATCGTGGGCGTCTCCATCACGCTGGCGCTGGGCCGCCGACGCGCCGCCGGTGACACCGCGGGCGGGCTGGCGGCGCGGGTGGTGCGTCGGGCCGCCGTCATCTTCGCCCTCGGGCTGGTCCTCAACGTGATCGCGGCGCTGCGCTTCGGGGTCGGCCTCGACACCGTCCGGACGATGGGCGTCTTGCAGCGAATCGCCCTCTGCTACCTGGGGGCGGCGCTGCTCTTTCTGTGCTCGGGCTGGCGCACGCAGGCGGCCCTCGCTGGTGGGCTCCTGCTCGGCTACTGGGGGCTGCTGACCCTCGTCCCGGTGCCCGGCTTCGGCGCTGGCGACCTCGGCAAGGAGGGCAGCCTGGCGGCGTGGCTCGATCGGCTGCTGCTGGGGCCTCACATCTGGCGGGGGGGCAAGGTCTACGATCCCGAGGGCGTGCTGAGCACCCTGCCGGCGATCGCCACCACGCTCGCGGGCGTCCTCGCGGGCCACTGGCTGGTGGCGGTGGAATCCCCGGCGCGGAAGCTCGGGGGCCTGGCCCTGGCCGGCGCGGCAGCCCTGGTGGCAGGCCTGGCCTGGGGCGCCTGGTTCCCGATCAACAAGTCGCTGTGGACGAGCTCCTACGCCCTGTTCACGTCGGGCGCGGCGGCCCTGGGGCTGGCGGCCTGCGCCTGGGCGGTGGAGGTGGCGGGTTATCGACGCTGGGCGACGGTGTTCGCGGTCCTGGGCACCAACGCGCTGGCGCTGTTCTTCCTGTCCACGCTGGTCGCCCTGCTCCTCATCACCACCGAGATCGTCCAGGCCGACACCGGGACGCTCACGCTCCACGCGCTGCTCTATCGACGGTTGTTCGCGCCCTGGGCCTCGCCGGTGAACGCGTCCCTGGCGTGGGCGATCGCGTACCTGCTCGTCTGGCTCGGCGTGATGGGCCTGCTCTACCGGAGGCGGATCTTCATCCGCGTCTGATCGGCGGCCGCCCGGCTAGCGGCGTCGGCGCTCGTCCAGGCTGCGGAGCAGCTTCTCGGCCTGCTCGATGTTGCGGCGGGCGTTGGCGTGCTGCGGATCGAACTCGAGCACCACGCGCCACTCGCCGATGGCCTCGGCCAGCTTCTCCTGCCGGTAGAGCCGGAGGCCCTGACTGTAGTGTTCGTCCACCATGGCTCGGCGCGCCTGCTGGAGCAGCGTCGCCGAGTCCTCGTAGTTGGGGGAGAGCTGGTTGAGCGCGGTCAGCGTGCGGTAGGACTCGCCGTAGTTTCGGGCGCCGAGCTGGCTCTGGGCCTGCCGATACAGGGCCTGCTTCTTGAGGCCCAGCGCCTCGGTATTGTTCGGCTCCGCGGCCAGCAGGCGATCGAGATCGGCGAGCGCATCGACGTACGCGCTTCGCTGCAACGCCTCCTGGGCGTCGAGCAGCAGCGGGTTCGTCTCCACGACCTCCTCTCGCGCCGGCCCTGCCGGCTCGCGGCGCGGCCCTGGCCGGGCCGGCTCGCGGCCGGGCTCGAGCCGGACGAAGGGCACCCCGAGAATTTCCGGGACCTTGAGGGGCTGGCCCACGGCGAGGCGGGCCCCCGGCGTGAGCTGGTTGGTTTCGAAGATGACCTCGGCGCGCGCCGGGTCGCCGTAGTAACGCTGGGCCAGCGAGGCCAGCGTGTCGCCGGCTTTCACGGTATGGACGATGACCTCGACCTCGCGCACGTCCTGCTGCAACGCCTCGAAGACCCGACGATTTGTGGGGTCCAGCACCAGGGCGGCCAGGAAGTGCCGCCGGGCTTCACCGTGCGAGCCGCGGGCCAGCGCCGCGCGGCCCTGCTGCACGCGCTCGCCCACCCGGCGCTCGATGAGCCCCTGCAGGCGAGCCTGCCCAGCGCGGGCCGCGGGATCGTCGGGAGTGATGGTCAGGGCGATCTTGCGCTCCTGCAACGCCCGCTGCAGGTCGCCGCTTCGCTCGAGCGCCCCCGACCGGGCGTTGTGCCTGGCCGTCAGCTCTTCGCGCAGGGTCGGCGGCAGGGGACGCACCTGCTCCGGGCGCGCCGGCTCGGGCACCGGACCCACCGTGGCGCATCCGGTCGCGGCGAGCCCGAGAGCGAGGAGCGCGACGAGGCCGGGGCCACGTCTCATTTCAGGTTTTCCTTGTGGAACACGTTGAGGGCCCGGGCGAACTCCTCCAGGCTCATCTCCGCGTAGATCTGGCTCCGGCTGATCCGCAGGGGCACGGCGAAGGCCGGGTTGGCCTGCCGGCGCACCGTGAAGGCCGCCACGTACCCGTGGCGACGGACGTGCTCGAGCAGCGAGTCGTCCCAGTAGCCGTAGGGGTAGGCC
>DATBIM010000006.1:0-102370 GCA_036556905.1 Candidatus Methylomirabilota bacterium | reverse complement strand
CTGGGCATCCTGACCACGCGGAGCCTGAGCATCCTGACCACGCGGAGCCTGGGCATCCTGACCGCGCGGAGCCTGGGCGTCCTGACCGCGCGGAGCCTGAGAGTCCTGACCGCGCGGAGCCTGTGCAGCCTGGCCACGCGGAGCCTGAGCGTCCTGACCGCGCGGTGCCTGTGCATCCTGACCGCGCGGGGCCTGAGCAGCCTGGCCACGCGGAGCCTGAGCGTCTTGACCACGCGGAGCCTGTGCATCCTGACCACGCGGGGCCTGAGCGTCCTGACCGCGCGGGGCCTGAGCATCCTGACCACGAGCGCCAGCGAGCGAGCGCGGAGCCTGGACATCTTGGCCACGCGGGGCCTGAGCGTCCTGACCGCGCGGAGCCTGAGCATCCTGACCGCGCGGGGCCTGGGCGTCCTGGCCACGCGGAGCCTGAGCATCCTGACCGCGGGCACCGGCCAGCGACCTCGGGGCCTGCACCGGTTGGGTCTTGGCCACTCCCGCCTTCTGACTCAGCATTTGCTTCGCCTTCGCCACCTCAGCCGGGCAGTTGCTCTGGGCCTCGGCCACCGCCGTGAGGCTAGCGAAGAACACCACACTCATGAGTCCAGCAAGTACTTTCTTCATCTGTCTCCCATTCCCTTCGACTGCGTGTTTGGATGTTGAGCCGTCGGTGACTCCCACTGCTGGGGCCTCCCCACCCCCTCCCGAAGTCCGCTTCAGCATCTCGGTGGTCAGAGTAGGCAAGGTCGGTGCCAGAAGCGTCCTGCTTATAAAGCTCATTGTTTCCAACAGTTAGATGGCACGACGCCGTCCAGGATCAGGCGATGTGCCCGGCGGTTCGGCGGCCAGCCTCCCGGCATTCTGCCCGGCGTGATAGGCTTCCGACTCGGATGTCCCGGCTTGCGCGGCTGGCGCTCGCGCTGCTCATGCTCACATGCTCCAGCGCATGCGCGACTGGCCCGGCGCTCACGCCGAGCGCTCCGCCCACCCCCAGCCGCCACGTGCTCGCCAACGGGGTGCGCGTCGTGATCGAGGAGCACCGGCGCAGCGAAGTGGTCGCGCTGCAGCTCTGGGTGCAAGCCGGCGCGCGTGACGAGACCGCCGGCGAGCTCGGCCTGGCCCACTACCTGGAGCACCTGCTCTTCAAGGGGACGGTCACCCGGCCCGCAGGCTTCATCGATCGAGAGGTGGAGGGTGTCGGTGGCCGGATGAACGCGGCGACGTCATTCGACTATACGTATTACCACATGCTCGTGCCGGCCCGTCGAGCGCTGCCCGGCATCGAAACCCTCGCGGATATCAGCGTCAACGCCAGCCTGGACGAGACCCTTCTGGAGCGTGAGAAACAGGTCGTCCTCGAGGAGATGCGTCTGTCGGAGGATAACCCGATGCGCTTTCTCGGGCGTCAGCTCTACAGCGCCGCATTCGACGGGCATTCGTACGGACGCCCCATCATCGGCGCGACCGAGCTGATCCGCGGCCTCACACGGGAGCAGTTGCTGCGCTTCTACCGTCGCCACTACGTCCCCCAGGCGTTCACCCTGGTCGTCGTTGGCGCCGTGAATCCCGACGAGGTTCTCGCGACTGCCACCCGCGCGTTCGGCCATCTGACCCGAAGCGGAAGCGGTCGGTTGCCCCCGCCGTCAATGGCCGAGGGTCGGCCCCGGCATGTCGAATTGCAGCGCCCAGGATCGCACGCGTACATCGGCCTCGCCTGGTACGCGCCGAAGATCGATCACGCCGACACCCCGGCGGTGGACCTGCTGGTGAGCATCCTGGGGCAAGGCCGCAGCTCGCGGCTGACCCGCTCGCTGCGTGAGCGGCTGGGGCTCGTCAACACCATCGCCACCGGGTACTCGGCGCTGGAGGGCGCCGGTATCGTGACGCTCACCACCCAGCTGGACCCGGCCAATCTCGTCGAGGCCGAAGCGCAGATCTGGCAGGAGATCCGGCGGGTGCGTGACACGGGGGTGACCGCTGCCGAGCTCGAACGGGTCCGAACCGCCGAGGAGGCCCGGCGCGAGTTCCAGGCCGAGACAGCCGAGGGGCGGGCCGTCGCGCTGGGACATGCCGTCACGATATGGCGGCTCGAGGAGGAGCAAGCCTACCTTGACCGGTTGCGCCTGGTCACCCGGGAACAGGTCCAGGCGGCAGCCCGCCGCTATCTCGACCTCGAGCAATTCGCACGCGTGGTCTTTCGACCCCAGGAACGCCGATGATGCGGCGCGCCTGGCTGGCCTCCGCACTGATCGTCGCGCTGGCAACTCCGGCAGTCGGCCCGGCTCAGACCGCGGGAGTGGCGCGATACGTCATGCCGAACGGCATGCGCGTGCTCGTCCGTGAGGATCCCCACGCTGGCGTGGTGGCCGTCTCGCTTCAGGTCCGGGCGGGCTCCAGCTTCGAGGATCCGGCCACGGCGGGAATGACGAATTTCCTGCACCGATCCATGCTCAGGGGTGCGGCCGGCCGAACCGCGGAGCAGATCGTGGAGGCGGCCGAGCTCATCGGCGGCTCCGTGGACGCCAGCGGCGACGTGGAGTACGCCGAGGTGCGGGGGACAGCATTGGCCCGCCACTGGGCAGCGCTGCTGGGCCTGGTCGCCGATGTGGCGCTGACGCCCGCGATCCATCCCGATGAGGTCGGCAAAGAGCGCCGGTTGATCCTGGGCCAGCTGCGGACGCGGTCCGACACCCCGTTCCCATTCACCTACGATGCGATCCTCGAGGGGCTATATGCCAGCCATCCTTACGCTCGTCCAGCCCTCGGCCGGGCGGAGGTCATCACCCGGGTCAGCGCCGACGAGCTGATCGCGCACCACCGCGCGATCTATCGACCGGACGCCCTCGTACTGGCCGTGAGCGGGCGCATACAGCGCGATGAGGTCCGGCGCATGGCCGACCGCCTCTTTGGCAAGCTCACGCCCGTCCCCCCGGCGGCCCGCCCGCTGCCTCCGGTGCCGGTGGCCTCGGGAGCCCGGCGTGTCCTCGAGCGGCCGGCGCAACAGGCGCAGATCATGGTCGGTTTCCTGGCTCCCGGGCTGGGCGAAAGCGACTACGCACCGGCGAAAGTGCTCGGTGCGCTCATGGGCGGCGGCATGGCGGGGCGGCTGTTCGTCGAGCTTCGTGAGAGTCGTGGGCTCGCCTACTCGGTGGGGGTGTTGAGCCCCCCTCGGGTGGGCGCGGCCCCCTTCGTGGCGTATCTGGGCACCGCGCGCGAGAATGTGGCGGCGGCAGAGGAAGGGATGTTGCGGGAGCTCACCCGTGTGCGGGCCGACGGTGTCAGCGAAGCCGAGCTCGACCGCGCCAAGGCCTACGTCCTGGGCGCTCAGGCCATGGACCGCCGGACGAACGCCCGCCACGCGTGGTACCTGGCGTTCTTCGAGGTCGTCGGCCTCGGGTGGGACTTCCCCGAGCGCTATGCGCGAGCGGTGGAGTCTGTCACGGTCGCTGACGTCCGCGCTGTGGCCGAGCGAGTGCTGAGCCGGCCAACGGTCGTCGTGCTCCAGCCCCGCTGATGCTGCCACTCCGAGACGACGTTCCCAGCCGAACATCCCCCCTCGTCACGGTGGGTCTCATCGGCGCCAACATCGCCACCTTCCTCTACCAGGTCTCGCTGCAGCTCGGCCCTGAGCCCCAGGCGGTGCGGGCGGCACAAGAGCTCGTCCTCGAGTTCGGGGTGATCCCATGCCGGCTGTCCGCCGCCTGCCCGGACGTCGCGACTTTTCCCCCTCCCGTCGTCACCATCCTCACGTCGATGTTCCTCCACGGCGGCCTGTTCCACATCGCCGGCAACATGCTCTATCTGTGGATCTTCGGCAACAATGTCGAGGACACGCTGGGACACGGCCGCTTCCTGGTGTTCTACTTGATCTGCGGCGGGGCGGCGGCGGCGGCCCAAACCCTCGTTCACCCCGGCTCCGCCGTGCCCATGATCGGGGCCAGCGGCGCGGTTTCCGGAGTCCTCGGGGCCTATCTCCTGGTATTCCCTCACGCGCGCGTGCTCACCCTCATCGCTTTCGGCTTTTTCATCCGCTTCCTCTATGTTCCCGCCGTGGTTGTCCTGGGATTCTGGATCGTGGTGCAGTTCCTGAACGGGCTGATCACGTGGAGCATCACCGCGGCGGGACGAGACCCCGGCGGCGGCGTGGCGTGGTTTGCTCACATTGGTGGCTTCGGCGCCGGCCTCGTCCTTCTGTTTGTTCTGCGGCCTCGCCGGCCGGCTCGCCTATAATATGTGACCGATGGCGGGACGTATGCGGATCGATCGGCTGCTGGTTGAACGCGGGCTCGTCGAGAGCCGGGAAAAGGCTCTCAAGCTGATCCTGGCCGGCGATGTGTTCGTCGACGGAGAGCGCGTGGACAAGGCCGGCGCCCTCGTGGCCGCCGAGGCCGAGCTCGAGCTCCACGACCGCTCGCGCTACGTGAGTCGGGGCGGCGAGAAGATGGCCCACGCACTGGACTACTTCAACGTGCCCGTGGCCGAGCGCATCTGCATCGACATCGGGGCGTCCACCGGCGGTTTCACCGATTGTCTGCTCCAGCGCGGGGCGGCCCGGGTCTACGCGGTTGACGTGGGCACCGGGCAGCTCGACCCCCGGTTGCGTCGCGACTCTCGCGTCGTGGTGATGGAGAAAACCAACGCCCGGGCACTCGATCCCCGGATCTTCCCCGAGCAGCCGTCGCTGGCGGTCATCGACGTCGCCTTCATCTCGCTGGAGAAGGTGCTCCCTGCGGTCTTCGGCGTGCTGGCCCCCCGGGCCGAGATCGTCATGCTCATCAAGCCCCAATTCGAAGTGGGCCGGGAGCACGTGGGTAAGGGAGGCGTGGTACGGGACCCCGCTCTGCACCGGAGCGTGGTGGCTCGCCTGGCCCGGTACTCCGTCCTGAGGGGCTGGCACGTGCTGGGCGTGTCGGCATCGCCCTTGCGCGGCCCCAAGGGGAATCGCGAGTTCTTCCTCCACATCTCCTCCCAGGGGCGGACGGCCGCCAACATCGAGACCTTGATCAATCGCACCGTGGAGGCGCTTGCGTGAACCGCAGTGCGCGCCGCAGGACGGACTGGGGCCGGGCCCCAGCGTCCGAGGCGAGCCGGTGAACGTGACCGTGCGAGCCGCAGGCCTGATGCAGGCCGAGGCGAGCCCGTGAAAAGAGTCGGCATCGTCGCCAAGCCGGATGCCGGTGCGGCGCCCCAGGTGGTCCAGCGGCTGATCCAGTGGCTGGGCGCCCGCGGCCTGGTCGCCCTCCTCGACAAGGAAACGGCTAGCCTCGCTCCCGATCTCCCGGTGGCCCAGACCAGCCGCAGCGAGCTCCCGAGTCAGGTCGATGTCATCGTCGTGCTCGGCGGCGATGGCACTCTGCTCTCGGTGGCCCGCGCCGTCGGCGATCTGGGAGTGCCCATCCTCGGGGTCAACCTCGGCGGGCTCGGTTTCCTCACCGCCACCACGCTGGACGAGATGACGCCCGCCCTGGAAGCGCTCCTGGCCGGCCGGATGGCGGTAGAGGAGCGGATGATGCTGTCCGCCCGGCTCCACCGGGGCGGCAACGTGGCCGGCACGTTCCTGGGGCTGAACGATGTCGTCATCATGAAGGCGGCAACCAGCCGCATCATCGATCTGAGCGTGTCCGTCGACGGCGAGCCGGCCACCGCCTACCGGGCCGACGGCCTCATCATCGCCACGCCCACCGGGTCCACCGCCTACTCGCTCTCGGCGGGGGGGCCGATTTTGTTCGCGACAATGGACGCGGTGGTCCTCACGCCGATCTGCTCGCACACGCTGACGAATCGGCCCATCGTGCTCCCGGGAAGCCAGCGGATCGAGGTGGCCGTGCTCACCAGCCAGGACGCCGTGCTCACCGTGGACGGGCAGGTGGGGCTGGCGCTCCGCGAGCACGATCGGGTGGAGGTGGCGCGGGCGGCATCGCGCATCCGGCTGGTGCGCTTCCCCCACACGCATTTCTTCTCGGTGCTGCGCACGAAGCTGAAGTGGGGAGAGCGCTGAGAGCGACCGGGTTCGCGAGGTGGCCGCGGCGCCGCCGGTGATCGCCACGGGGCACGGGCGTGGGGATAGCCCGGGTGCCCGTGCCCAGTTCGCGATACCGCTTGAGCCTTCGCCCCACCTCCACTAGCATCGTTCGCGGATGCTGCGAGAGCTCCGTATCAAGAATTTCGCGGTCATCGAAACGGTCACGGTGGGGTTCCAACCCGGCCTCAACGTCCTCACCGGCGAGACCGGAGCCGGCAAGTCGATCCTGGTGGACGCGATTCTCTTGATCCGGGGGGCCCGCGCCCAGACCGACGTCATTCGCGCCGATGCCGAGACCGCCACCGTGGAGGCGGTGTTCGATGGCGGGGGCTGCCGGGGGCTGGCGGCGACGCTCGAGGCGGCCGGCCTGGGTCTGGACGACGACCAGCTCGTCATCCGGCGGGAGCTCAACCGGAGTGGCCGGCACCGCGCGTTCGTCAACGACTCACCGGTCACCGTGGGGCTGCTCGAGCGCCTCGGCGACGAACTGGTGGATGTCCACGGTCAGCACGAGCACCAGCGACTGCTGGAGCCGACGTCACAGCTCGCTCTGCTCGATCGCTTCGCCGGGGCCGAGACGATCGCGGACGAGGTCGCCAGGCTGTTCGCGAAATACGGCGCCGCCGGGCAGGAGGTTCAGCGCCTGCGCAGCGCCGAGCGCGATCGCGTTCAGCGGGAGGATCTGCTCCGCTTTCAGCTCTCGGAGCTGGAGGCTGCGCGTCTCCGCCCCGGCGAGGAAGCGGAGCTGCGGGACGAGCGGCGACGACTCCAGCACACCGAGCGCTTGGCCAAGGGCCTCGCCGAGACGACCGCCCTGCTCGTGGAGGATCCGGATGCCGCGACCGGACGGGTGGTCCGAGCGGCCCGTCTGCTCCGTGAGCTGGCTCGCATCGACCCGGCATTCGCGGTCCCGGCCGATCTGCTCGACACGGCCACGGCTCACCTGGAAGAAGCCCTCCTGGCTGTCCGGGCCTTGCGCCAGCGCGGCGAGGCCGACCCCGCTCGGCAGGAAGCCATCGACGATCGGCTCGACGCCCTGGGACGCCTCAAGCGCAAGTACGGCGACACCGAGGAGACCCTGCTGGCCTATCGCGACGCGGCGGCCACCGAGCTGGAGCGCCTGCAGCGCCACGAGGAGGTGCTGGCGGCCGCGGAGCAGCGCCTGGTCGAGGCGCGCAGCGAGCTCGTGGCCGGCGCCACCGTACTTTCCCGGGCGCGGGCTGGCGCGGGCAGCCGGCTGGGCGCTCTCGTGCAGCGTGAGCTCCGCGGTCTGGGCATGGACCGGGCGAGGTTCGAGCTCGCGGTGGAGCGGGGCGGTGAAGACGAGGTGACGGCTCGGGGACTCGACCGTGTGGAGTTCCGCCTCTCGGCAAATCCGGGCGAAGAGCCCAAGCCCCTGGCCCGCGTCGCCTCGGGCGGGGAGCTGTCACGGACGATGCTGGCCCTGCAAGCGGTGGTGGCCTCGGCCGAGCACATGCCCACCATGATCTTCGACGAGGTCGATGCCGGCATCGGGGGCCGGGTGGCGGCGGTCGTGGCCGACAAGCTGGCCACCACCGCGACGCGGCGACAGGTCTTGTGTGTCACCCATTTGCCCCAGATCGCCGCGCGGGCCAGCCACCACCTCGGGGTCGTCAAGGCTGTACGGGCCGGCCGGAGCCGGGCCACTGTCCGTGTTCTGACCGGGTCCGACCGCGTGGAGGAGATCGCCCGCATGCTGGGGGGGCAGGCGCCGTCGGAAACGGCACGTCGGCACGCGCGCGAGCTGCTCGGCACCCGACCTGTATAATGGTCGCAGACTCATGCTGAACACCCTCCTCCGCTCGCTCTTCGGGACCAAGCACGAGCGCGACGTCAAGCGGATGATGCCGACCGTAGACGCCATCACCGCGCTCGAGCCGAGTTTGCAGGCGCTCGACGATGTCGCGCTGCGGGCCAAGACCGACGAACTGCGCCGGCGCCTGGAGACAACGAGTCTGGACGAGCTGCTGCCCGAGGCGTTTGCCGTGTGCCGGGAAGCGGCCCGTCGCACGCTGGGCATGAGGCACTTCGACGTCCAGCACATCGGCGGCATGGTCCTGCACAGCGGAAAGATCGCCGAGATGGCCACCGGCGAGGGCAAGACCCTGGTGGCCACGCTCCCGGCCTACCTCAACGCCCTCACCGGCCGGGGCGTGCACATCGTGACCGTCAACGACTACCTGGCCAAGCGCGATGCCCAGTGGATGGGCCCCGTCTACCACGGCCTCGGCCTCACGGTGGGGGTGATCCAGCACGAGGCGTCCTTCCGCTACGATCCCGCCTTTGTCACGCCCGACATCCGGCTGACTGCGCTGCGGCCCTGCACCCGCCGGGAAGCCTACCTGGCCGATGTGACCTACGGCACCAACAACGAGTTCGGCTTCGATTACCTCCGCGACAACATGCGGTTCACGCGGGAGGAGCTGGTGCAGCGCGAGCTGCACTACGCGATCGTCGACGAGGTGGACTCCATCCTCATCGACGAGGCCCGTACGCCGCTCATTATCTCGGGGCCGGCCGACGAGTCCACCGACCTCTACTACAAGCTGGACCGCATCATCCCCAAGCTCCGGCGGGCCGCCACCATCGTCGAGGGCAAGCTGTCCGAGATCGAGGAGCAGAAGGAGGGCGACTTCATCGTCGACGAGAAGTCGAAGGCCGTGGCCCTGACCGAGCAGGGGATCGCCTCCTGCGAGCGCCTGCTCGGTATCGAGAACCTCTACGACCCCAAGAACATCGACGTCCTCCACCACATCCAGCAGGGGTTGCGGGCCCATGCCCTCTACCGCCGGGACGTGGACTACGTGGTCAAGGAGGGCCAGGTCATCATCGTCGACGAGTTCACCGGTCGCCTCATGCCCGGCCGCCGGTGGTCCGATGGCCTGCACCAGGCGGTGGAGGCCAAGGAGGGGGTGCGGATCGAGCGGGAGAACCAGACGCTGGCCACCATCACCTTCCAGAACTACTTCCGCATGTACGACAAGCTGGCTGGCATGACGGGGACCGCCGAGACCGAAGCCGAGGAGTTCGCCAAGATCTACAAGCTCGACGTGGTGGTCGTCCCCACCAACCGCCGCCTCATCCGGCACAATCACCCCGACGTGGTCTACAAGACGGAACGGGAGAAGTTCAACGCGGTGGTGGAGGACATCGTGCGCTGCCACGAGAGCGGGCAGCCGGTGCTGGTGGGCACGGTGTCCATCGAAAAATCAGAGCAACTCTCGAAGCTGCTCAAGAAGCGTGGCGTGAAGCACGAGGTGCTCAACGCCAAGTATCACGAGCGCGAGGCGGAGATCGTGGCCCAGGCCGGCCGTCTGGCCGGGGTCACCATCGCTACCAACATGGCCGGGCGCGGTACCGATATCCTCCTGGGCGGCAATCCCGACTTCCTGAGCAAGGAGATCCTGCGCCGCAAAGGACTCGACCCGGTGATGGCTCCGCCGGAGGCCCGCGCGGCGGCCCTGGCCGAGGCCCGCCGCATCACCGATCCCGAGCACGAGAAGGTGGTTACCCAGGGCGGGCTGCACATCGTGGGCACCGAGCGGCACGAGTCGCGGCGCATCGATAACCAGCTCCGCGGGCGCTCCGGCCGCCAGGGGGATCCCGGCTCGTCACGCTTCTACCTCTCGCTGGAGGACGACCTGCTGCGCATCTTCGGCTCCCAGCGGATCCAGCGCATCATGGATCGTCTGGGGATGGAGGAAGGGGAGCCGATCGAGCACAAGCTGGTGACCCGGGCCATCGCCACCGCCCAGAAGCGAGTGGAGAACCACAACTTCGAGATCCGCAAGCACCTCCTCGAGTACGACGACGTGATGAACAAGCAACGGGAGATCGTCTACGGCATGCGCCGCCAGATCCTGGACGGCGAGAGCCAGGCCGAGACCATCTCGGAGTGGATCGACGACCTGGTCGGGATCACGCTCGACGCCTACGCTCCCGGGAACAGCCATCCCGAGGAGTGGGACCTGGCCGGGCTCAACGAGGCGCTGCACCGACAGTTTGACGTGAAAATCGCCCCCTCCCGCTACGCGGAAGTCGTCTCCCGGGACGGCCTCGGGGAGCTCGTGGCCGACGCCGTCCGGCAGCGTTACGGCGAGCGGGAGAACGAGCTCGGCCGTGACCTGCTGCGGGCGTTGGAGCGCCACGAGATGCTGATCGTCATGGACGGGCAGTGGAAGGACCACCTGTTGTCCATCGACCATCTCAAGGAGGGCATCGGCCTCCGTGGCTACGGCCAGCGCGATCCCCTGACCGAGTACAAGCGCGAGGCCTTCGAGCTCTTCCAGGACATGGCGTCCCGGGTGAAGGCCGCGGTGGTCGAGCGGCTGTTCAAGGTGCAGATCGTGCGCGACACGCCCATGGAGCTGCCCGCGATCACCGCCTGGGCCGATACCCAGGAGTCTCGTGGTCCGCTGGCTGGTGACGCCTCGCGCGCTGGTGCGCCAGCCACGCCGCGGCCGGCCCCGCGAACGGCCAGCGGGGAGAAGGTGGGCCGCAACGACCCCTGTCCCTGCGGCTCGGGCAAGAAGTACAAGAAGTGCTGCTACCTCAAGCAGGCCGGCTGAGATGAATGACCGACGCTACCGGCAGCCCGGTTACCGCACAGATCCCAACGCCCGGCCGCCCAGGCGCGAGGACCCGGGACCTGGCGCCCGGCCCGCCACACCCACGAATCGGGCCCTCTCTCGCTGCGCAGAGTGCGGCGCTGTCCTGCCCATCACCGCCGGCTCCCTCGCGCAGTGCCCGAACTGCCGGGCGGAGCTCCACACCTGCCGCCAGTGCGCCCACTTCGATCCGGCTCAGCGGTTCGAGTGCGCCCAGCCTGTTGCCGAGCGCGTCACCGACAAGCGCAGTCGCAACGAGTGCCCCCTCTTCACGCTCATGGTGACGGTGGAGCGCGCGACGTCGTCGGCGTCGATGCGTCCCGATGACGTACGCCGGGCCTTCGGCAACCTGTTCAAGAAGTAGCCCGTCCGCGACGTAGCCCCAGCCGAGCGCCTCCCGCGATATCTGGGGCCGGTGCCCCCTGGCGCCCCAACCACTGGTGTCTTTTTTCTTTGGACGACGCTACCCCTCGTGATAGAAGGACGCATGCGCCTGGAGTCTATCGTCCTCAACGGCTTCAAGTCGTTCGGCGAGCGTACCGAGATCAAGGTGCTGCCGGGAATCACCGCGGTGGTGGGCCCGAACGGCTGCGGGAAGTCGAATATCTCCGACGCGGTGCGCTGGGCGCTGGGCGAGCAAAGCGCCAAGTCGCTGCGGGGCCAGCGGATGGAGGACCTGATCTTCCACGGCTCGGCCTCACGCCGACCGGTGGGCCTGGGCGAGGTCGAGCTCCGGTTCAGCAACGACGGCGTCCTGGCCGTGCCGTGGAGCGAGATCGTGGTTGCCCGCCGGCTCTACCGCACCGGCGACAGCGAATATCTGCTGAACAAGTCGGTCACCCGCCTGCGCGATATCCTGGATCTCTTCGCGGGTACCGGCGCCAACCCGCGGGCGTATTCGGTCATGGATCAGGACAAGCTCAACCACGTCCTGACGGCGAAGCCCCATGAACGCCGGGTGTTCATCGAAGAAGCGGCTGGCATCGCCCGCTACAAGCAGCAGCGGAACGAGACCGAGGGCAAGCTGGAGGGCGCTCGCCAGAATCTGCAGCGGGTCCGGGACGTGATGGAGGAGGTGCGGCGTCAGCTGGGCTCCCTGGAGCGTCAGGCCAAGAAGGCCCAGCAGTACAAGGCGCTCGAGCAGGAGCGTCAGGCTCTGCGGTTGACGCTGACCGCCGCCGACTACGCCGCCCTCGTCTCCGAGGGCGAGCGCCTGGATGCCGAACTGGCCACACGGCGCGACCGCGAGCAGACGCTTCGGGTGCGCCTGGCCCACCTGGCTGCGCGCGAGGCGACCCGGCGAGAGGCCCTCCTGGCCAGTGATCACCGCCTGGCCGACCTGCGGCAGTCGCTCCAGAAGGTGCAGGCCGAGTTGGAGCGGCTGCTCGAGCGGCGTGAGCAGATGGGCGTGCAGCTCCACGAGACGACCGAAGAGAGCAGCCGGCTGGGCGAGGAGATTCGCCTGAGCACCGAGCGCCTCGGCGCCATCGTGGGTGAGCGCGAGACGCTGCGCGGGGCCCTGGCCGAGGCGGAGCGGCTCGGTGTCGAGCGCCAGCGCGCCGCCGACGAGCTGGCCGCCCAGGTGGAGCGCCATCGGAGCGTGCTCGGCGACGAGCGCGGCCGGCTGGAGGCGATGCGGCTGGAGCAGGTCCGCCTGGCCGGCGAGCGAGCCGACCTCACCCGTTCCGCCGGTGAGCTGCGGGAGCGCCAGAGCCAGCTCGGACGTCGTGCCGAGCGGCTCGCCGCCGAGCTCCAGGACGTGGAGGCTGAGGTCCTGCGGCTGGCGGGGAGCCGCGGTGAGCTCGAAGCCGCCCGGGCTCGTACGCTGACCGAGCTGGCCTCCCTGACGGGAGAGCGGGATCGGCTGGCCGCCGAGCTGGCCACCTTCGAGCGCCAGCTGGCCGAGGCCGAGGCCCGGCTGGGCGAGCTGCGCGTGTCACTGGCGGCGCGGGGCTCGAGCCTGGAGGCGCTGCGCGGGCTGGATCGCGCCCGTGAAGGCTACGGCTCGGGCGTGCGGGCCGTCTTCAGCGAGGAGGGCACTCCACGCCTGCCCGGTGTAGTGGGCACCGTCGCCGATCTGCTCGAAGTGCCGCCGGAGCTCGAGCGCGCCGTGGAGGCGGTGCTCGGTGAGCGCCTGGAGTGGGTGGTGGTGGAGCGGTTCGAGCAGGCTCGCGAGGCCGTAGCCTACCTGAACGCCTCCAACGCGGGCCCGGCGACCTTTCTGCCCCTGGAGCATCTACCGGGACCGAACGGGCTGCAGCCGGAGGACAACGGCATCCGCTGGGTCGAGCGCCAGGTGAGCGGTTTCGCACCCAACCTGCTGCACTACCTGCTGCGCCGGGTGGCGATCGTCGAGCATCTGGACCAGGCCGAAGCGCTGTGGCGCCGTAACGGCGTCGTCGCCACCTACGTCACCCCTGGCGGTGAGGTGCTGACGCCCACCGGTCGGCTGCGCGGCGGCTCGGGCCGTGAGGGCGGCGAGCACTCGCTGCTGGCACGCAAGCGTCAGCTGCGCGAGCTGGAAGACGAGGCGGCCCGCCTCACCGACGCCATGCAGAGCACGCAGGCCGCGGTCACCCGACTGGCCGCAGAGGTCACCGCGCTCAGAGAGCGGCTGCTCGCTGCCGAGACGGCGTTGAGGGATCGTCAGGCCGACTACCTGTCCGGGGAAAAGGACCTGGAACAGGTGATCCGGGAACATGACCGGGTTCATCGCCACACCCAGACCGTTCGCCTCGAGGCCCGGCAGGTGACGGCGGAGGCCGACGAGACCACGGCCATGCTGGGGCGGCTCGAGCAGCACATCGCCGCCGCCGCGGAGGCCGAGGCCGCCCAGGAAAACGCCATGGCCGGGCTTCGCCAGGCGATCGAGACCGCCCAGGAGCGTGAGACGGCGCTGGGCGCCGAGCTGACCGCCATTCGCGTCGAGGTCGGCTCGGTGGCCGAGCGTGTCGAAGCCCTCGGCCGCGAGCTCGCCCGTATCGACGAGATGGAGACCGACCTCACCGAGCGCCTGAGCCAGGCGCGGCTGCGCCAGACCCAGCTCGCCGAGCGCCAGACGTGGCTCCGCGAGGAGCGCGAGCGGACCGACGCCAGCGCCCGCGACACCGCCGATGAGCGCGACCGGGTGGAGGTCGAGGTCCAGGCAGCCGCCGAGACCCACGAGGCCATGCTCGACGAGGTGCGGGGAGTCGAACAGGAGCTGCGATCGCTCGAGGCTGAGCTGGCCCGCCTGGTGTCAGGAATCCACGAGCTCGAGCTGCAGGCCACGGAGCGACGCGTGCGCCGCGAAGAGTTGGCCCAGGAGGCCTATCGAGCCTGGGGCGTCGACGCGGGCGCCCTGCGCGGCCGGCACGATCCCGGGCAGGACCCGGCCAACCTCAAACAGCGGGTCGGTGAGCTGGAAGAGCGCCTGGCCGCCATCGGAGCCGTCAACCTGGTCGCCGACGAGGAGTATCGGGAGCTCGATGAGCGTCTGACCTTCCTGCGAACCCAGCACGACGATCTGGTGGCCTCCATCAAGGACCTCGAGAAGGCCTTGCGGGGGATGACCCGCACCGCTCAGGAGCGCTTCACCCAGGCGTTCCAGGAAATCAACCGCGAGTTCTCCCGCCTGTTCGAGCGGCTCTTCGAGGGCGGCCGCGCCGAACTGCGCCTGGTCGAAGCCGAGGAGGGCGGGGATCCGCTGGACACCGGCGTGGAGCTGATGGCCCAGCCCCGGGGCAAGCGCCTGCAATCCGTCACCCTGCTCTCGGGCGGTGAGCGGGCCCTCACCGGTCTGGCCCTGCTCTTCGCGATCTTCTACTTCCGGCCCAGCCCGTTCTGCGTGCTCGACGAGGTGGATGCGCCCCTCGACGACGCCAACATCCATCGCTTCCTGCGGGTGCTGCGCGAGCTGACCGGGCAGACCCAGTTCCTCGTCATCACCCACAACCGCCGCACGATGGAGGCCGCCGACCTCCTCTACGGTGTGACCATGGAGGAGCCGGGGCTCTCCAAGCTGGTCTCGGTGAAGCTGCACGCCGACGTGTGAAAAGAGGGCCCCGATAGGCTAGACTCGCAGTGTTGGACATGGGGTCGCTCGGCTCCTATCTTCGTGAGCTCCGTCAGCGCCGGGGTCTCTCGCTCGAGGAGCTTTCCCGGACCACCCGTGTGGCTCCCCGCTACCTGGAGGCGCTGGAGGGCGACGATCTCGGCGCCCTGCCCGGGCACGTGTTCGCCCGGGGCTTCCTGCGCGCGTACTGCCAAGTGTTACAAACACCGCCCGATGAGGCCATTGCCCTCTACCACCGCCAGACAGGAACACCGCTCCCCCCGCCAGCAAGCGCAGGCCAGCGGGTGCAGCCGGAAGCCCGCAACCGGGGCACCGTACTGGTCAGCTTTGCGCTCCTGGTCGTCTTCGGTATCGCCCTCTTCGCGGTCGCCAACGTGCTTCAATCGGCGCGCGAGCGTGCCAGCGCGCGGGGGGAAGGGCAGACCGACGTGGCGCCGGCCCCCGAGGCGGCGCCCACCGACACCGTCGCCGTAGCAACGCCTCCGGCCCCGGGCGAGGTCAGGCCGGTGGCACCGACGCCTCAGCCGCCGGGCCCGGTGACCGCGCCACGGCTCGCCAGTCCGCCGAGAGCAGGGGAAGCGCCCCCCGCCACGGCCGGTCCCCTGAGCACTCCCTACCGGCTGGTGGCACGAGTATCAGAGGCGACCTGGGTCCGCGTCCGCATGGAAGAGGGCCGCTCGACCGAGGAGACGATTCCCGCGGGCGAGACCCGGGAGTGGATCTCGAACAGCCCGTTCGTCCTGACCGTCGGCAACGCCGGTGGCATCGCGCTGGAGCTCAATGGCCGGCCCCTTCCGCCCCTGGGAGCGCGGGGCGCGGTCATCTCCCGGCTCGTCATCCCGCCCACCCAGCAGTGAAGTTCATCCGCGGGCTGGGGGACCGGCTGAGCGTGGGGCTCAGAAGGTCGCGGGAGTACCTCAGCGAGCAGCTCGCCGCCGTCCTCGAGCCCGACCGGCCCATCGACGAAGCCCTCTACGGCGAGCTGGAAGATCTACTCGTCGCCGCCGACCTCGGCGCGAGCCTGGCCGCCGACTTCGTCAATCGCGCGCGAGAAGAGGTGATGTTCGGGACCGTGACCCGCGCCGATCAGCTCCGCCCGCTCTTCCGCCGGTTCCTGACTGACATCCTGGGCCCGGCCGCCCAGCCCCTGAACCTCGAGCACCGCCCCGCCGTCGTGCTCATGCTGGGCGTCAACGGCTCGGGCAAGACGACCACCTGCGCAAAACTGGCCGCGGCGCTCAGCCGGGAAGGGCAGCAGGTCCTGCTCGCCGCCGCCGATACGTTTCGGGCCGCCGCCATCGAGCAGCTCGAAGTGTGGGGTGACCGCCTGGGAGTCGAGGTGATCCGTCAGGCCGCAGGCTCGGATCCCGCGGCCGTCGTCTTCGACGCGCTCAAGGCCGCCACCGCCCGCCAGGTCGATGCCCTCATCATCGACACCGCAGGCCGGCTGCACACCAAGTCGAACTTGATGGCCGAGCTCGCCAAGCTCAAGCGCGTGATCGAGCGCCAGCTGCCGGGGGCGCCCCACGAGAGCCTGATCGTGGTCGACGCCCCCACGGGACAGAATGGGCTCGCCCAGGCCCGGATGTTCCACGAGGCGGTCGGTCTGACCGGCGCCGTGCTGACCAAGTTGGACGGCACGGCCAAGGGCGGCATCGTGGTCCGTATCGTGAGGGAGCTGGGCCTGCCCATCAAGCTCGTCGGGGTCGGCGAGAAGCTCGAGGATCTGGGTCCATTCGACGTGGACCGCTTTGTCGACGCGCTGGTCCCGGCGCCGTGAGCGCCACCACCCACGCCGACGAGGAGTTCATGGGGCGCGCCCTCGCGCTCGCCGAGCGAGCCCGCGGCCTGACCTCACCCAATCCCCTGGTAGGCGCCGTCGTGGTGGCCGCGGGCCAGGTGGTGGGCGAAGCCTTCCACGCGGCGGCCGGAAGCCCGCACGCCGAAATCGAGGCTCTCGCCGTGGCTGGCCAGCGCGCTCGCGGCGCCACGCTCTACGTGACGCTCGAACCCTGCACCCACTGGGGACGGACGCCGCCCTGCGCCCCCATCGTGGCGGCGTCGGGCGTGCGACGGGTGGTCGTGGCGCTCCAGGACCCGAACCCGATCGTCGCCGGACGCGGCCTCGAGCAGCTGCGCCGCGCGGGAATAGACGTGACGGTGGGAGTGCGGGAAGCCGAGGCGGCGAGGCAGAATCGCGCCTTCCTCACCGCGATGCGGCAGGGGAGGCCGCACGTGACGCTGAAGGCCGCCATGACGCTCGACGGCAAGATCGCCGACATTCATGGCGAGTCCCGCTGGATCACCGGGGAGGCGGCGCGGCAGGAGGCCCACCGTCTGCGCAGCGACGCCGACGCGATCGTCGTGGGGATCCGTACGGTGCTTCGCGACGACCCCCAGCTCACCGTCCGGCTCGAACCGCCCTGGCCACGGGAACCCCTGCGCGTAGTGCTCGATACCACGGCGCGCATCCCTCCGACGGCCCGCCTCATCGGCGCCGCCACGGCCGCTCGAGCCCTCATCGCCGTCGGCGAGAACGCCCCGGCGGATCGACTCCGCCGCCTGGCCGATGCCGGAGTGACGCTCGTCCGCCTGCCCAGCCGCGGCGACCGCGTCGGCCTGCCGGAGCTGCTGGCCGACCTGCACATGCGCCAGATACGCAGCGTGCTCGTCGAAGGCGGCGCCCGCGTTCACGGGGCGTTCCTGGAGGCGGGGTTGATCGATCGGGTCGCGGTCTTCATTGCTCCGCGGTTGATAGGGGGGCACGATGCAACCCCGATGACCACCGGCGCCGGCCTGGCCCTCAAACAGGCCCTCCGGCTGGGTCCGCTGGCGATCCGACCGGTGGGCGAGGACCTCCTGATCGAGGCCGACGTCTACCGGGAGCACGGGTGATGTTCACCGGTATCGTCGAGGAGGTGGGCGTGGTGACCGCGGTGGTGCCGGCCACGGCGACCACGCGGCTCGAGATTGGGGCCGCCGTCACGCTCGACGGCAGTCAGCCTGGCGCCAGCGTGGCCGTCAACGGTGCCTGCCTCACCGTGGTGGAGCGCCGCGCCGACAGCTTCGCCTTCGACGTGGGGCCGGAGACGCTGGCCCGCACGGCACTGGGCTCGCTCACTCCTGGACGCCCCGTCAACCTCGAGCGACCGCTCCGCCTGGGTGCCCCCCTGGGCGGCCACCTGGTCCTCGGCCACGTCGATGGCGTGGCCACCGTTGCGAACGTAACACGTGTAGAATCAACCGCGCGGGTGCGGGTGGCCCTGCCCTGTCCCGATCTGGAGCCGTACCTGGTCCTCAAGGGGTCGGTGGCGGTGGAAGGGGTCAGCCTGACGGTGGCAGACCTCGGCACGGGTTGGTTCGAGGTCATGCTGATTCCGCACACGCTACAGGCGACGACGCTGGGGGGGCTGGAAGTGGGCCAGGTGGTGAACGTCGAAACCGACGTGATCGGCAAGTACGTCGTGCGCGCCCTCGCGCTCCGGAGGGTCTGATGGCGGTCTTCGCACCCATCGAGGAAGGCATCGAGGAGATCCGACAGGGGCGGATCCTCCTCGTCGTGGACGACGAAGACCGCGAGAACGAGGGCGACCTCCTGATGGCCGCCGACAAAGCCACGCCGGAAGCGGTGAACTTCATGGCCAAGTATGGCCGCGGGCTCATCTGCGTCCCCCTGACCGCCGAGCGGTTGGACGATCTCAAGATCGGCATGATGGTGTCCGACAACACCGCACCGCTGAGCACCGCGTTCACCATCACGGTGGACGCCCGCCGCGGCGTGACCACCGGGACCTCGGCCTACGACCGGGCGGTGACTATCCGTACACTGGTCGATGCGAGCACCCGGCCAGAGGATCTCACACGTCCCGGTCACATCCTGCCGTTGCGGGCGATGCCCGGTGGGGTGCTGCGTCGAGCCGGCCACACCGAGGCCGCCGTGGACCTGGCTCGCCTGGCCGATTGCTTCCCGGCCGGGGTCATCTGCGAGGTGCTGGACGACGCCGGGGCGATGGCCCGGGTACCCCAACTCGTCGAGCTCGCCGTGCGGCACGGCCTCAAGATGATCACCATCAAGGATCTCATCGCCTACCGCACGCGAACCGAGAGGCTCGTCCGCCGCGTGGCCCAGACCCGGCTGCCCACGGAGTTCGGCGAGTGGACCGCCATCGCTTACGAGACGAGCGTGGAAAGTCGCACCCCGGTCGCCCTGGTCATGGGCGATGTCGCCGGCGAGCAACCGGTGATGGTGCGGATGCATTCCGAATGCCTGTTCGGCGACGTCTTCCAGTGCCGGCGCTGCGACTGCGGGCTTCAGCTGCGTACCGCGCTGGCCACGATCCAGCGTGAGGGGCGCGGCGTCGTGGTCTACCTGCGCCAGGAGGGGCGGGGGATCGGTCTGCTCAACAAGTTCAGGGCCTACGAGCTGCAGGACGCCGGCAAGGATACGGTCGAGGCCAACGAGGCCCTGGGATTCAAGCCCGACCAGCGGGACTATGGCATCGGGGCCCAGGTGCTCGTCGACCTCGGCGTGAAGAACCTCCGCCTGCTCACCAATAATCCCAAGAAGCGGGTGGGGCTGGAAGGCTACGGCCTGCACTTCGTCGAGCGGGTGCCCCTGGAGGTCGCCCCCACCCCCGAGAACCAACGCTACCTGAGCACGAAGCGGGACAAGCTCGGCCACATCCTCTCCTCGGCCTTCGAGGACTGAGATGGCCGGCCGCGCGCCCCGCCCGCGTCGCGCGGGTCCTGCCGCCAGGCTGACCCGGGCCGGCGGCACCACGCGTTTCGCGGTCGTCGCCGCACGCTTCAACGAGCCCATCACCAAGAAGCTGGTCGACGGCGCGATGCACGCCCTCACCGCCGCCCATGTGGCCGCGGCCGATGTGGACGTCCACTGGGTCCCGGGGTCCTTCGAGCTTCCGCAGGCGGCGGCCCATCTGGCCCGGACGCGCCGGTATGCCGCCATCGTCTGCCTGGGGGTGGTCATTCGCGGCCAGACACCGCACTTCGAGCACATCGCTCGCGAGGCGGCCGCTGGGATCCGCGAGGTCGGGCTGCGCACCGGGGTGCCGACAACCTTCGGCGTGATCACCGCGCTGAACGAGGAGCAGGCCTGGGAGCGCGCGGGCGGCGACGTGGCCAATCGGGGCCAGGAGGCGGCCGAGGCCGCCTTCGAGATGGCGGCCTTCGTCCGTCGGCAGCGGCCGCGACCGGGACGCCGGTGAGCGGGGCATAGGATCGGTCGGGGGCCACCCATGGGACGACGCCGCAAAGCGCGCGAGGTGGCCCTGCAGTTCCTCTATCAGCTGGATCTCCGCGGTGAGGAGGACCCCGGGCCGCACGCCGCCGACTTCTGGAGGCGACACCCGGTGGATGACGATACCCGGACCTTTGCCGAGGCCCTGGTGTACGGCACCAAACACCATCAGGTGAAGGCCGACGAGTTGCTCCGGCAGTATGTCGAGCACTGGGAGCTCGAGCGCATGGCCGTCGTCGACCGGAACATCCTGCGCCTGGCCGTGTATGAAATGCTGTGGAGCGGCGCCGTGCCGTCCAAGGTGGCGATCAACGAGGCGATCGAGATCGCCAAGAAGTTCGGCACGGCCGACTCGAGCCGCTTCATCAACGGGGTGCTGGATCGGATCCGCAAAGAGCTTCGTCCGGCGTCCTGACCCCGCCCCGTGCGGTACGCGATCCTCTCCGATATCCACGCCAACCTGGAGGCCCTGCGGGCCGTCCTGGAGGACGCTCGGCCCCGGGTCGACGCCATGCTCTGTCTGGGCGACATCGTCGGCTACGGCGCCGAGCCCGAAGGCTGCATCGAGCTCGTGGCCGAGCGCTGTCAGGCCGTGGTCGCCGGCAACCACGAGCACGCCGCCGCCGGGCTCATGACGCTCGAGTGGTTCAACGCCTACGCCCGCGCCGCCGCCGAGTGGACTCGCCAGCGGCTCGACGACGAGCACCGCGCCTGGCTGGCCGCGCTGCCGCTGCTGCGCGAGTTCGAGCAGGCGACGCTCGTGCACGCCTCGCCTTCGCAGCCTGACGACTGGGAATACGTCATCTCGGCCGAAGACGGTCACCGGGCCTTCGCGTCGTTCGCGACGCGGCTGTGCTTCGTGGGGCATTCGCACCTGCCCGGTGTCTGGGTCCAGGGCTCCTGGGGGCGCAGCCACGAGGCGGGCGCGGTCGACATCATCCTGGAGCCGGGCTGCCGTTACCTCGTCAACGTGGGCAGTGTCGGTCAGCCGCGTGACCGCGACCCCCGGGCGGCCTGGGTACTCTGGGATGCCGACGCCAGGCGGGTGACCCTCCGTCGGGTGGCCTATGACGTGGCGGCCACCCGGTCGCGGATCGTTGCGGCCGGATTGCCCACCTTCCTGGCCGACCGCCTCGGTGAAGGACGCTGAGGAGCACTCTGCTCCACACCCTCCGCGCCTCATCGGGTGCGGCGGCGTTGGCGCTCGCCGCGGGGACGGCGCTGGCCCTGGCGTTTCCTCGCCCGGAATGGTCGGGAACCGCCTGGGTCGCGCTGGCGCCGGTGCTGGTGCTCGCTCTGACTCGGCCCCCAGGGCCCGCCTTCGGTTGGGGCTGGCTGGCCGGTTTCACCTTCTTCCTCCTGCTGCTGCGCTGGCTCAACTTCACGTTCCGCGTGTACAGCGACATCCCCTGGGCGCTCACCTGGGGACCGACGGCGCTGCTGTCCGGGTACTGCGCGCTGTGGACCGGGCTGGTGGCCGGCGCCGTGTCGTGGCTGGGGCGCCGGCGCGGCCCGGCCGAGGCGCTGCTAGCCGCGCCCTGGCTGTGGATGAGCGCCGAGTGGGTGCGGGGCTGGCTCTTGAGCGGCTTCCCCTGGGGAAGCATCGGCTACTCTCAATATCGCCAACTCCCGGTGATCCAGGTCGCCGAGCTGGGCGGTGTGTGGGCGGTGTCCTTCGTCGTGGTGGCCGTCAACGTGGCCCTGGCCGGCGTTGTGCTGTTGCCGCGGCGCCCGGCGGCGGTCGGCCTGGGGCTGGCTGTCGCGCTGCTTGGGGCCACCCTGGGCTTCGGCGCCTGGCGCCTGAGCCAGACGGCCCCGCCGGGGGAGGTCACGATCGCCGTGATGCAGCCGTCGATCGAGCAGCCGTTGAAGTGGAATCCCGAGCACACGGCGTCGACGGTCGCCGTGTACGGCGAGCTCACCCGGGCGGCAGCGCGACAGCGCCCGGACCTGATTGTGTGGCCGGAGACGGCCGCGCCCACGGTCCTGCGCCGGGACCCCGCGCTGCTCCACATGCTGACCGAACTGGCCGGCACCTGGCAGGTCGCACTGCTCGTTGGCTCGATCGACATCGGGGGCACCCGGGACCGGGAGATACGTAACACCGCATTTTTATTGACGGAACAGGGCATTGTGAACAGATATGATAAGATTCACTTGGTCCCGTTCGGAGAGTTCGTACCGTTGTCGGGAATCATCGGGTTCGTGAGGGGCTGGGCGGAGTTCATCTCCGAACTGACGCCTGGCGCCCGCGCGGTGGTCTTCGCTGGTCCGCCAGCCCCGTTCGGCGTGGTGATCTGTTACGAGGGCATCTTCCCGAACCTGGTCCGTCGCTTTGTGACGGGTGGGGCCCGCCTCATCGTGAACATGACGAACGACGCGTGGTTCGGCCGCACCAGCGGTCCGCTACAGCATCTGGCGATGTATCCGCTCCGCGCGGTCGAGCATCGCACGGCCGTCGTGCGGGCTGCCAACACCGGGGTGTCGGCGCTCATCATGCCGAGCGGGCGCATCATGGAAACGCTGGAGCTGTTCGAGCGGGGTAACCTCATCGCGCGGCTCCCGCTCCGCGGGGGCGAGACGCTGTACACGCGTTGGGGCGATTGGCTACCGTACGCGTCGGTGGCGGTCTCGGCGGCCGCGCTTCTCGCGGCCGCACTGGGGAGGGCACAGTGATCGCAGGCGAGGTCAAGCGGGAGGCGGCCGAGCTCGCTCGTCGCCTCGACGAGCTGCGGAGGCATCTTTGACCTGCCCGCCAAGGAACAGCGCCTCGCCGCTCTCGACGAGGAGATGGCGTCGCCCGCCTTCTGGGAGGACAACCGCCGGGCTCAGGAGCTGATCCGCGAGCGCTCGGACCTGCAGCGCCTCGTTGCTCGGCTCGGCGACCTCGGTCGCCAGACCGACGACCTCGGCGTTCTCCTCGAGCTGGCCGCCGACGCCGCCGACGGCAGCCTCGACACCGAGATCGAGGCGAGCCTCGCCCGACTACGGCGTGAGCTGGACGAGTTCGAGCTCAAGGTCACGCTCTCCGGCTCTCACGACAGCAAGGCGGCCGTCGTCACGATCCATCCCGGCGCCGGCGGTACCGAATCCCAGGACTGGGCCCAGATGCTCATGCGCATGTATCTCCGGTGGTGCGAGCGCAACGGCTTCAAGGCCGAAGTGGTGGACCTGCTCCCGGGGGAAGAGGCCGGCATCAAATCAGCGACCATCGAGGTCACCGGTGAGTATGTCTACGGACTGCTCAAGGGCGAGGCCGGCGTTCATCGCCTCGTGCGCATTTCGCCGTTCGACGCGTCCCGTCGTCGCCAGACGAGCTTCGCTTCGGTGGGGATCGTTCCCGAGGTCGACGACGTCGAAGTGGTGGTGCGTGACGATGAGCTGCGCATCGATGTATTTCGCTCGTCCGGCCCGGGTGGTCAAGGGGTGAACACCGCGGATTCGGCGGTCCGCATCACCCACCTGCCCACCGGGATCGTCGTGCAGTGCCAGAACGAGCGGTCGCAGCTCCGTAACCGCGATACTGCTCTGCGCATTCTCAAGGCCCGGCTGTACGAGCTGGCTCAGCGCAAGCAGCGGGAAGAGCTGGCCGAGCTGACCGGAGAGAAGAAGGAGATCGCCTTCGGTAGCCAGATCCGTTCCTACACCTTTCACCCCTACCAGCTGGTGAAGGATCACCGGACTGGCGTGGAGATCGGCAACGTCGAGGCGGTGATGGACGGCGAGATCGAGCCCTTCATCAAGGCGTACCTGTTGAGTAGCGTGCGAGGCGCCCAGCCGTGAGCGATTCCGAATCCTCCGGGCCGCCCGCTATCGTCCGTCCACGCCACGAGAAACTGGAGAGTCTTCGCAAGCGCGGAATCGATCCCTTCGGGGAGCGCTTCCCGGTGACCCACCAGGCCCAGTCCCTGCACGATCAGCTGGCCTCGGCCGGAGACGAGGAGCTCAAGGCCTTCGGCCCGGTCTGCGTGGCCGGGCGCGTGGTGGCGCTGCGCCACCACGGCAAGACCTGCTTCGCCCACCTGCAAGACGGCAGCGGGCGGCTCCAGCTCTACGCCCGCGCCGACCACCTCGGGGACGCCTATTCGCTGTTCACCGATCTCGACCTGGGCGACTTCATCGGCGTCACCGGCGAGGTATTCCGAACGCGTACGGGGGAGCTGACCGTGGCGGTCGCGCACTTCCAGTTCCTGGCGAAGTCGCTGCGGCCCCTGCCGGAGAAGTGGCACGGCCTGCGCGACGTCGAGACCCGCTATCGGCGGCGCTACGTCGACCTGGTGGTCAACCGCGACGTCCGGCGGATCTTCGTGCTTCGCTCCCAGCTCATCAAGGCCCTCCGTGATTTCCTCGATGCCCGGGGCTTCGTGGAGGTCGAAACGCCGATGATGCAGCCGATTCCCGGCGGGGCCATCGCCCGGCCCTTCAAGACGCACCACAATGCCCTGGGAATGGATCTCTACCTCCGCATTGCCCCCGAGCTGTATCTCAAGCGCCTCATCGTTGCCGGCTTCGAGCGAGTCTACGAGATCAATCGCAATTTCCGGAACGAGGGGATCTCCACGCAGCACAACCCCGAGTTCACGATGCTCGAGTTCTACCAGGCCTACGCCGATTACCGGGACTTGATGGCGCTCACCGAGGAGATGTTCCTGGCCCTCACGCAGACGGTGGGGGGAGCTTCGACGCTCCGGTGGGGCGAGCACGAGATCGACCTCCGGCCGCCCTGGCGCCGCCTGGGCTTCTTCACGGGACTCTCTCAGGCGCTCGGCGTCGAGGTGGCGACCGACTCCGACCCGGCCATGGTGGCCCGCGCGGCCACGGCGCGAGGAGTGTCCCTGGACAGCACGCAGGCGCCCTGGCGGCTGTGGAAGGAGGTCTTCGAGGCGCTGGTGGAGCCCACGCTGGTTCAACCCACCTTCGTCATGGACTTTCCCATCGAGCTCTCACCGCTGGCCAAGAAAAAGCGCGAGAATCCCCGACTGGTCGACCGCTTCGAGCTGTTCATCGGTCAGCGGGAGATGGCCAACGCCTACAGTGAGCTGAACGACCCCATCGACCAGATGGCACGCTTCCGCGAGCAGGCCTCCCTCCTGGCTCGCGGCGACGAGGAGGCCCACTGGCTGGATGAGGACTATGTGCGTGCCCTGGAATACGGCATGCCGCCCACCGCCGGCGAGGGAATCGGCATCGACCGCCTGGTGATGCTCTTCGCCAACCAGCCCTCCATCCGGGAGGTGATCCTGTTCCCCCATCTGCGCCCCGAGGCCGGTCGGGTCGGCGGCGAGGACGACGAGGCGTGAGCCGCGGCCTTCCCTTCGAGCTGTTCCTCGGCTTGCGCTACCTGCGGTCGGCCGGCCAGCGAGCCAACCTCTCGCTCTTCGTGTGGATCGGGGTGGGCGGTGTCTTTCTGGGTGTGGCCGCGCTCATTCTCGTGCTCGCCGTCATGACAGGCTTCCAGGACTCGATCCGCGACAAGATCATCGAGGCCAATCCCCACCTGCTCATCTTCCAGGTGGGCAGCGCCGGCCTGGCCGACGCCGACGCCGTCGCCGAGCGGGTGCGAAGCGTCCCGGGCGTCCGCTCGGCCACCCCCTTCGTGTTGCAGCAGGCGCTCTTCACCAGCGGGGGCGGCGGCGCCCACGGTGGCCTGATCCGCGGCGTGGATCTCACCAATCCGAACGTGCTCGCCGATCTCCGCTCACACCTGCGGAGCGGCAGCCTGGACCCGCTGCAGACAGGGGAGGGCGCACTCTTGCTGGGCGCGGAGCTGGCCCGAACCCTCGGGGTGATCACTGGGGAGGCGGTCACCGTGATCTCGCCCAAGGGTGCGCTCACCGCGGTAGGCCTGGTGCCGAAGATGCGTCGCTACACCGTGGCCGGCCTGGTCGAGGTCGGCATGCACGAGTACGACTCCACGCTGGCCTTCATGAGCCTGCCCATGGCCCAGGAGTTCGCGGGCCTGGGATCCGGCGTCAGCGGGATCGACGTCAAGCTGCGCGATCCGTTCGATGCCAAGCGGGTGGGCGCCGCCATCGCCGCGCAGTTGGGCTTCCCCTACTGGATGCGCAACTGGATGGACATGAACCGCAACCTGTTCGCCGCGCTGCAGCTGGAGAAGCTGGCCCTCTTCATCATCGTGACGATCATCGTGCTGGTGGCGGCCTTCGCCATCATCGGCCATCTGGTGCTGCTCGTTGCCGAGAAGCGTAAAGAGATCGGGATCCTCAAAGCGATCGGCGCCTCCAGCGCCACCATCACCGCGGCATTCCTTGCCGTCGGCATGATCATCGGGCTCGTGGGCACCCTGGCCGGCGCTGCCGTGGCGCTCACCCTCATCTGGGTGCAGAACACCTATAAGATCATTCGTCTGGCCGGCGACGTGTACCAGATCGATTATTTGCTCATGAAGCTGACCTGGCCGGACTTTCTGCTCGTGGTCGGCGCCACGCTGGTCCTTTCGTTCCTGGCCACCATTCTGCCGGCGCGGCGCGCCGGGGCTCTGGCCCCCGTGGACGTGCTTCGGTATGAGTAGTTTCCCGCCGGGTGGAGGGGGCATGATGGGGCCACACGTGCCAGGAGCAGGCCACCGTGGGCCCGAACCGCGCACGCCGGGCCCGCGGCAACGATCGGCTGGCTCGCGCGGCCGCCGGTCCCACAATCGGCTCCCGCGACATTGATCGGACCCGAGCACGTGGCCCCCGTTCCGACGGTCATGCGTAACGCCGCCGCCCTGCTCGTCGGCGAGGAACTGGAGAAAGAGTACCGCACGGGGCCCGAGGTGGTGCGGGTGTTGCGGGGCGCGAGCCTCCACGTGGACACCGGGGAGGTGGTGGCGCTGGTCGGCGCCTCCGGCGTGGGCAAATCGACGCTCCTGCACGTGCTCGGGGGGCTGGACCGTCCTTCCGCGGGTCGCGTCTTCTTCGCCGGCGAGGACATTTTTGCCCGGGGTGAGTCGGGGCTCGTGCGGTTCCGGCGCCATCAGGTCGGCTTCGTCTTTCAGTTCTACAACCTGCTCGGGGAGATGACCGCGCTGGAAAATGCGATGATCCCTGCGCTCCTGGCCCGGCGTTCCTGGAGCGAGGCTCGCCAGCGCGCTGCCGACGCGCTAGCCGAGGTCGGGCTGGCTGATCGCCTGCGCCACCGGCCCGGCGAGCTGAGCGGTGGCGAGCAGCAGCGCGTGGCCATCGCGCGTGCGCTCGTGCCCGAGCCGCGCATCATCCTCGCCGACGAACCGACCGGGAACCTGGATCCCAAGACTAGCGAGGTCGTCTTTGATCTCTTCCTGCGCCTGCAGGCCGAGCGCAGAATCGCCTTCCTCATCGCCACGCACAACCCTGAGCTCGCGAATCGCGCCGAGCGGGCGTACCGTTTGGTAGAGGGGCGGGCCCGGGAGGTTCGAGCGGGGGAGTGAGCACGAGCGGCGGGCTCACCGGGTTTGACGTACACTTTCGCAGGCTTAGGTCGATTTCGGAGAAAATCCGTGGCGGGCCTTGCCAGCGTGGGCTATACTGAGGCCGAGTAACTAGCCGTCGGCGCAGACAAATTTCGCGACGGCCGGTTAAAGAAAGGGGTGGAGGGACTCCAGTGTTCGAACGATTCACCGAACGGGCGCGGCGGGTCATCATTCTGGCGCGAGAAGAGGCGGGCCGCTTCCGCCACGACTTCGTTGGTACCGAGCATGTCCTCCTCGGGCTCATCCGAGATGGCGAAGGCATCGCGACGGCCGTGCTGCAGCGGCTCGGGCTGCGGTTGGAAACGGTCAAGGCCGAGGTGGAGCGCGCCCTGGCTGGCTTCCCGAAAACACTGACGTTCGGTGAGGTGCCCTTCACCCCCCAGGCCAAGCGCGTGCTGGAACTCTCCATCGAGGAGGCGCGCCAGCTCGGGCACAACTACATCGGCACCGAGCACCTGCTGCTCGGCCTGATGAAGGAAGGGCAGTCAATCGCCGCCAAGATTCTCGAATCCCTCGGCGCCCGGCTCGATGAGGTGCGCCAGGAGACGCTGGCCCTCCTCGGCGATCAATACTACCCGCGGCCCAAGAAGCGGTCCCAGACGCCTGTGCTCGATGAATTTGCCCGGGACCTCACGCAACTCGCTCGCGAGAGCAAGCTCGACCCCGTGATCGGCCGTGAGCAGGAGATCGAGCGCGTCATCCAGATCCTGGCCCGGCGCACGAAGAACAATCCCGTGCTCATCGGAGAGCCGGGAGTGGGGAAGACCGCCATCGTCGAGGGCCTGGCCCAGAAGATCATGAGCCATGACGTTCCCGACGTCCTGCTCAACAAGCGGCTCCTCCAGCTCGACCTGGGTGCCCTCGTGGCCGGCACCAAGTACCGGGGCCAATTCGAGGAGCGGCTCAAGGCGGTCATGAAGGAAATCAAGCAGTCGGAGAACGTCATCCTGTTCCTCGACGAGCTCCACACGCTGATCGGCGCCGGCGCCGCCGAGGGTGCCATCGATGCGTCGAACATGCTCAAGCCGGCGCTGAGCCGGGGCGAGATCCAGACGATCGGGGCGACAACCCTGGACGAGTATCGCAAGTACATCGAGAAGGACGGGGCCCTGGAGCGTCGCTTCCAGCCGGTGCTGGTGAAGGCCCCCACCGTCCCCGAAGCCATCGAGATCATCCGGGGCCTGCGCCACAAGTACGAAGCCCATCATCGGGTGAAGATCACCGAGCAGGCCATCACGGCGGCCGTGAACCTTGCCGATCGCTACATCACCGACCGCCAGCTCCCCGACAAGGCCATCGACGTCATCGACGAAGCGTCCTCGCGAACGCGACTGATGGCGCTGACTCCGCCGCCCGAGGTCAAGGAGATCGAGAAGGAGCTGGAGCGGGTGATCCGCGAAAAGGACATGTACCTGGAGGCCCAGGAGTTCGAGAAAGCCGCTGCCCTCCGCGAGAAAGAGAAACTGCTCCGCCACCGCGAGGAAGAGCTCAAGCGGGAGTGGGAGAAAAACAAGGGCAAAGGCAAACAGGTCGTCGAGGAAGAGGACATCGAGTACATCGTCTCCCGCTGGACCGGGATTCCCCTGTCCAAGCTGGAAGAGAAGGAGTCGGAGAAGCTCGCTCGCATGGAGGAGGCCCTGCACGACCGGATCATCGGTCAGAACGACGCGGTGGCCGCGGTGGCCCGGGCCATCCGGCGCTCGCGGGCCGGGCTCAAGGACGCCAAGCGCCCGGTGGGCTCGTTCGTTTTCCTGGGACCGACCGGTGTGGGGAAGACCGAGCTGGCCCGGGCTCTGGCCGAGTACCTCTTCGGTGACGAGAACGCCCTGATCCGGGTCGACATGTCCGAGTACATGGAAAAGTTCTCGGTGTCACGCCTGCTGGGCGCGCCTCCCGGTTACGTCGGTTACGAGGAAGGCGGCTTCCTGACCGAGAAGGTCCGGCGGCGCCCCTACTCCGTCGTGCTGTTCGACGAGATCGAAAAGGCACACCCCGACGTCTTCAACATGCTGCTCCAGGTGCTGGACGACGGGCGGCTCACCGATTCACTCGGTCACGTCGTGGATTTCAAGAACACGATCCTGATCATGACGTCGAACCTGGGGACCAGCCTCATCGGCAAGCGGGTCTCCCCGGGCTTCTTGCAGGAATCCGACGAGCAGTCCTACGAGAAAATGAAAGACCGCGTCCTGGACGAAATGAAGCGAGCCTTCCGGCCCGAGTTCCTGAACCGCATCGACGAGATCGTGGTCTTCCACTCGCTGTCGGCCAACCATATCAAGGCGATCATCCGGCTCATGGCACGGCGCATCAACAAGCAGCTCGGTGAGCGGGGGATCGAGCTCGTCCTCACGTCGGCGGCAGAGGACGCCCTCGTCGAGAAGGGGTACGACCCGACCTATGGGGCCCGCCAGCTTCGCCGTACGATCCAGAAGCACGTCGAGGACCCCCTGGCCGAGGCCATTATCCGGGGCCAGATCCCCGAGCACGCGCGCATCGAGGTGGACGTCGACGCGGGCACCTTCGTGTTCCGCGAGGCGGAGACAATCGAGGCGCCGCTCGAGCTTGCCGAGCACTAGTTAACGACCGACGCGAGCCGAGAGGGCCGGTGGGGACCAGGGGGAGAGTGCGTCTCTCCATCTTTTTTTTTGTGTGCCTCGCCGTGGTGATGCGAAGTCCCTGGGCGGCCGGTCAACAGCGACCCGTGCTGGTGAAGGAACTGGTGGTCGAGGGCAACCGGCGGGTCCAGGAGGCCGTCATCCTCAGCCGGGTGCAGACGCGTATCGGCGCCCCCTTCAACCCCTCCCAGCTCAGCGACGACCTCCGCACCATCTTCGCCCTGGGCTTCTTTGACGACGTGCAGGCGAAGGTGGAGGACTTCGAGGGCGGGGTCAAAGTGATTCTGGTGGTGATGGAACGCCCGTTCGTCCGGGACGTGGAGTTCGTGGGCAACAAGAAGCTTGCCACCAGCGACCTGCAAGATCAGATCGACATCAGGCTGGGTAGCGTCTACAGCCCGGTCGAGGTTCGCAAAGCCCAGGAGAAGCTCCACGATTACTACGAGCAGTCCGGCTATTTCGAGGTCAAAGTCACCCCCGAGACCGAACGGCTGTCCGGTGGGGATGTGAAGGTGGTCTTCACGATCGACGAGGGGCGGCGCATCACCATCGACCGCATTGTCATCAAGGGGAATCAGGGGCTCAGCGCTCGTCAGATCAAGAAGGTGCTCGTCACCCAGGAGCGGGAGTATTTTATCCTCCGGGGCACCCTGCAGCGGCAGAAGCTCGACGAGGAGGTCGAGCGCATTCTGAGCCTCTACAACGACCACGGCTACATCCAGGCGCGGGTGGAGGGCTATGACATCTCGGTGGACCGCGACAAGGCCCGGGTCACGGTCACGTTCTCGATCGTGGAAGGCCCCCAGTACCGGGTGGACCAGATCCGCATCCAGGGGGTGACCCTGTTTCCCGACGAGGAGGTCCGCCGGCTGGTTCGGCTCAAGCCGGGGGACATCTATTCCCGATCCAAGCTCCGGGAGTCCGTAGGCGCGATCGCTGACCTCTTCAGCTCGATCGGGCGGGCCGCCGCCGACGTCGTTCCGCGCTCGGAGCCCTTCCCAGCCACAGCCAAGGTCAATCTGACCTTCGATATCGTGGAAGGGCCCGAGGTGTACGTGGAGCGGATCAACATCAGTGGCAACACGCGCTCGCAGGACAAGATCCTGCGCCGGGAGATCCCCATGGCGGAAGGCGACCTCTTCACGCTGCAGAAGCTGCAGCGGGCCCGCCAGCGGCTGATCAACCTCGGCTACTTCGAGACCGTCGAGGCCAGCACGGCACCGGGCGCGGACCGCAACCGGATCATCGTGAACATCAACGTCGTCGAGCGGCCCACGGGGATCTTCAGCATCGGCGGCGGCTTCTCCTCGGTGGACAACCTCATCGGCACCATCGACCTCTCCCAGCGGAACTTCCTGGGCCGGGGCTGGGAGGCCACCCTCCGCATCCGGGTGGGCGGCACCACGCAGCAGGGAATCATCAGCTTCACCGAGCCCTGGCTCTTCGACCGGCCGCTGTCGGCCGGCTTCGACCTCTTCAATCTTCGGCGGGTGTACGACGAATACGACTACGACTCGCTGGGTGGCGGCCTGCGCATGAGCCATCCCTTCGCCGAATACTGGCGCTGGCACACCGGGTACCGCCTGACCCGGGACGACGTCAGCGACATCGCGGACACGGCCAGCGAAGAACTGAAGGAGCAGGAGGGCACGCTGTTGACGTCGCTGATCTCCGGCTCGCTCGTCCGCGACAGCCGGGACAATATCCTGGCCCCGACCCGCGGTGGCCACACCACTCTGACCCTCGACTTCGCGGGCCTGGGCGGTGATTCCCAGTACATCAAGAGCGTCGCCAGCACCAGCTACTTTTACCCGATCTGGCTCAACCACGTCCTGTCGGGGCGCGCCGAAGCGGGCGCGGGGTGGGGCTGGGGTGGGGAGGAGCTTCCTCTCTTCGAGCGCTTCTATCTCGGCGGCCCCAACACCTTCCGGGGCGTCAAGTTCCGAGAGATTTCCCCAGTTGATGAGGACGGCAACCGCATCGGTGGCACCTCCTATGTGCTGGGCAACGTGGAGTACATCATCCCCCTGTTCTTCGGCGTTCGCGTGGCCGCCTTCTTCGACATCGCCAACGTCTACGGCTTCGGGACGTCATTCGATCCCACCGATACGCGCGAGGCGGTGGGGGCCGGGGTTCGGTGGGCGTCACCGTTCGGCCCCATCCGGATCGACTACGGCATTCTCCTCGACCGAAAGAAAGGGGAGGACTTTGGCGCCCTGCATTTCTCGGTCGGCTCGCCGTTCTAGGAGGAACGCATGAGGGGAACACTGGCTGCGAGCATGGTCGTCACGATGCTGCTGGCGGGCGGCCTGGCCCGGGCCCAGGCACCGTCGGCGCCCCCTGCCGTCTCCCGGATCGCCTTCGTCGACATCCAGCGCGTGCTCGTCCGGTCGCAGGCCGGTCTGGCGGCTCGCGAGCAGCTGGAGCGTGAGAAGGCCCAGATGCAGCGGGAGATCGACACGCGCCGTCAGGAGCTCGACAAGCTGCGTGAGGACCTGGACAAGAAGGGCTCGTTGCTCACCGCCGAGGCCCGCCGCGAGAAGGAGGAGGCGCTGGAGCGCAAGCGCCGGGATGCGGCTCGGCTGGCCGACGACTTCCAGCGGGACCTCGCGCGCAAGGAGCAGCAGCTGCTGGTGCGCGTCCAGCAGGACCTGGCCGTGATCATCGAGCGTCTGGGCAAGCAAAAAGGGTACTACATGATCGTGGAACGTCGCGGCGCTGGGGTGCTCTACGCCGTGCCCGACGCCGACATCACCGACGAGCTCATCCGCGCGTACGATCAGGAGTCGGCGGGGAAGGGTAAGAAGTAGTCCCATGGCCGCACCGGCCGGTTTGACGCTCGGCCAGATCGCGGCGGCGCTGGGCGCCACCGTGGACGGCGACCCCTCGCGCGTCGTCCACGGGGTGGCGCCCCTCGACGCGGCAGGCCCCGGCGAGATCTCCTTCCTCATCGACACCCGGTATCGTGCGGCGGCCCAGCGCTCGCGGGCCGGCGCGTTCCTGGCACCGCCCGGAGTGACCGGGCTGCCATCGCCCGTCCTCGTCACGGCCGCGCCGCGGCTGGCTCTCGTCGATCTCATTGCCCTCTTCCATCCGCCGGCCGTCGTGCACCCCGGCATCGATCCGTCGGCCATCGTCGCGGCCGATGCTCGCGTGTCGGCCGGGGCCTGCATCGGCGCCCTGGCCGTCGTGGAGACCGGCGCCGTGATCGGGGCGGGAACCCGGCTCTACCCGCTTGTCTACGTCGGCGCGGGCGCCGTGATCGGTGAGGAGTGCGTCCTCTATCCGCATGTGGTGGTCCGCGAGGGCGTCCGCCTGGGCCGCCGGGTCATCGTGCACGCGGGAGCGGTGATCGGAGCGGACGGCTTCGGGTACGTGTTCGACGGCAGCCGCCACCGCAAGATCCCGCAGCTGGGCGGCGTCCGTATCGAGGACGACGTCGAGTTGGGCGCCAACACCACGGTCGACCGCGGCGGATTCGGCGACACCGTCGTTCGGCAGGGGACCAAGGTCGACAACCTCGTGCAGATCGGTCACAACGTCGAGGTGGGTGAGCACTCGGTGCTGGTGGCTCAGGTCGGCATCGCCGGCTCCTGCCGGATCGGTCGCGGCGTGATGCTGGGCGGCCAGGTGGGCATCGCCGACCATGTCACCCTGGGCGACGGCGCCGTCGTGGGGGCGCAGTCCGGCGTCCACGCCGACATCCCCGCCGGCGAGAAGGTCCTCGGCTCGCCGGCGCGACCCCTCACGCAGACCAAGCGCATCCTCCTTGTCGAAGGCCAGCTGCCGGAGATGGCGCGGCGCCTGCGCCGGCTGGAGCGTCGACTCGAGGCCCTGGCGGCGCGTCTGGGGGACGCGAGCCCGGGGGAAGAGGCCGGTGATGACGCCTGACGGCATCCACGCCAGCGCCATCGTGGATCCCCACGCCGTGTTGGGCCGCGACGTCCGCGTCGGCGCCTTCTCCATCATCGGCCCGGACGTGAGCCTGGCCGACGGCGTCGAGGTGGGTCATCATGTCATCCTGGAGGGGCGGATCGATGTGGGCCCCCTCGTCCAGATCGGTCACGGATCGGCGTTGGGAGGCCGACCTCAGGACCTCAAGTTCAAGGAGGGCACACCTTCGGGCATCCGGATCGGCGCGGAAACGGTCATCCGGGAGTACGTGGTCATTCACCGAGCCTCCCGGCCGGAAGGCATGACTGAGATCGGCCCCAAGTGTCTCATCATGTCGATGAGCCACGTGGCCCACGACTGCCGGATTGGTCAGGGAGTCATCATCATCAACTATGCAGGCATCACCGGCCACTGCCAGATCGGCGACTATGCGACCATCGGAGGCCTGAGCGGGCTGGCGCCCTTCGTGCGCGTCGGCCAATACGCCTACCTGGGCGGCAGCAGCCGGGTCACCGTCGACGTGCCGCCGTTCATGCTGGCCTTCGGCGCACCCCCGGCCGTGCACAGCGTGAACGTGGTGGGGCTCCGACGGGCCGGGATCCCACCGGCAGACCGCCGCGCCGTGCAGGACGCCCACCGTATCCTCTACCGCAGTGGCCTCACGCCCGTCCGGGCCGTGGAGCGGATGCGGCAGGAGCTCTCGCCCCATCCGCTGGTCGATGCGCTCGTGGAGTTCGTCGCGTCCGCCTCTCACCGTGGGATCTGCGGACCGCCGGGGGGCTGGGGTCAGGCCGCGGTCGCCGGCGAAGAGCTGGAGACTGGCGCCGAACATGGAGGCATGCCGTGACAGCAAGCACCAGCCGCATCCGAGCCGGAGTGGTGGGCGTGGGCCACATGGGCCAGTACCATGCCCGCGTCTACGCCGAGCTCTGGGACGTGGATTTCGTGGGCGTCGCCGACATCGACGGAGATCGGGCCGCCGAGGTCGCCCGACACTACGATACCCGCGCCTTCAGCGATCATCGGGATCTCATTGGCCAGGTGGACGTCGTGAGCGTGGCCGTGCCCACCGAGCAGCACTTCCACGTCGCCCGGGACCTGCTATCCGCCGGTGTCGGTGTGCTCGTCGAGAAGCCGATGGCACCCACCCTGAAAGAGGCCCGGGAGCTCTTCGCCATCGCCCGCAGCTCGGGAGCCGCCTTGCAGGTGGGCCACGTGGAGCGGTTCAATGGGGCCGTCCAGGAGCTTCGCAAGATCGTGGAGCGGCCGATCCTCATCGAGTCCCGCCGGCTGGGCCCGTTCGTCCCCCGCGTCCAGAAGGACACGGTGGTCATGGATCTCATGATCCACGACATCGACATCGTCCTGGCCCTGGTACCCGCGGCGCCGCGGCGGCTGGCCGCATTCGGAGCCAGTCTCCAGTCGGACGTGACCGACGTCGCCAATGTCGGGATCTGGTTCGAGTCGGGGACCATCGCCACCATCACGGCCAGCCGCGCCACCGAGGAGAAGATCCGGACGCTGGCCATCACGCAACCCGACGCCTACATCGTCCTCGACTATCTCGTGCAGGACATCGAGATCCACCGACGGGCCGCCCAGGAGGCCCGCTCGAACCGGGAAGCCATCCGCTATCGTCAGGCCTCCTTCGTCGAGCACCTGTTCGTGCACAAGGACAACCCTCTCAAGCTGGAGATCGCCAACCTCATTCGCACCGTGCAGCGCCTGCGCGGCGGCGAACAGGTCGAGCTGGCCGAGCTCGACGACCTCCGCTCGCTGGCCATGGCCCTCGAGATCGAACGGATGATCCGCGACGGGCGCTGGGAGGCCGCCCTGCCGCCCGACTGGCCGTGGAGCGGACGCTCGGTCTGATGGCGGGGGCCGGCGTCTTGCCGGCCCTCATCGCCGCGCGGGCGCGCACACAGGGCTGGCGCGTGGTGGCCTTCACCTTCTCCGGCGCCGGCGACCTGGGTGGGGTGGCCGAGCGCGTCGTCCCCAGCCGCCTCACCGAGGTCGGCGCCGTCCTCGACACGCTGAATCGTGAGGGAGCCACGGCCGCCGTGCTGTGCGGGCGCTTCTCCATGGGCGAGGTCCTTCGCGCCGAGCCCGCCGATGACACGACCCACGCGCTGGCCGCGCAAGCCGGGAGCCGCGTCGACGTCAAGCTGGTGGAGACGGTGATCGCCACGCTGGCCTCGGTGGGCGTCGAAGTGCTGGATCAGCGGGAATTTCTCGGCGATCTGCTGCTGGCCGCCGGCTGCTGGTCCCGGCGCTCGCCGACCGAGGTGGAGTGGGGCGAGATCCGTCGCGGCCTGGCCCTGGCCCGCCAGATGGCCGACCAGCGCATCGGGCAGACGGTGGTCCTCCGACGCGGCGCGGTGACCGCCGTCGAGGCCGTCGAGGGAACGACGGAGGCCATTCGGCGGGGCACCACGTTGGCCGGGCCCGGCGCGGTCGTGGTGAAGGCGGTGGCCGGCGATCATGACTACCGCATCGACACCCCCGCCATCGGCATGGACACGATCGCCGCCGCCACCGTCGGCGGCGCCGCCGTGCTCGCCGTGGAGGCCGGTCGTATCCTCTTGCTGGAGCAGGCGGCCGCCATCGCGGCGGCCGACGACGCCAGCATCGCGCTGGTGAGTGCCGATGGCAGGGCGTGACGGCCGGTCGGCGCCACGGATCATGCTGGTCGCCGGCGAGGCGTCGGGCGACATCCACGGCGCCGCGCTCTGCTGCGCCCTGAGGGCTGCGGTGCCCGGCGTGCGCCTGTTTGGCATGGGAGGAGAGCGCATGGCCGCCGCGGGCCTGGACGTCCTGGCCGACATCCGCGAGACTGCGGTGGTCGGTTTCAGTGAAGTGGTGCGCCGGCTCCCCCTGCTGCGCCGGACGTTCGGGCGCCTGGCGGCCGCGTTGAGGAGCGAACAGCCCCACGTGGTGGTCCTGATCGACTATCCCGGGTTCAACCTTCGCCTGGCCCGCGTGGCCCACGCTGCCGGCGTTCCGGTGGTCTACTTCATCCCGCCCCAGGTCTGGGCCTGGCGGCCCGGCCGCCTCGAGGCGATCCGTCGGCGGGTGTCGCTCGTCCTCGCCGTCTTCCCCTTCGAGCGGGCGCTCTACGGCATGGCCGGCGTCCCCGTGGAATTCGTAGGCCATCCAGTGCTGGATGCGCTGCCGGCCGCGCCCACGCGGGCCACGGCACGGCGGCAACTCGGTCTCGATGAGACGCACCTGGTGATCGGGCTGTTGCCCGGCAGCCGCGCGCAGGAGATCGAGCGTCTGCTGCCGCTGATGCGCGACGCGGCCAACCGCATTGTGCGGGTCCGAGCGGATGCCCGCTTCGTGCTGGGCCTGGCCCCGTCCGTACCGCGGGCCGCCATCGATCGTCACCTCCTGGGCGGGCCGAAGGTGGACGTGGTCGAGGACCGGACGTACGCGGTCATGCGGGCCAGCGACCTGCTGCTGGTGGCCTCGGGTACCGCCACGCTGGAGGCCGGCCTCCTGGGCACGCCCATGGTGGTGTGTTACCGGCTGTCGGCGGTGAGCGAGCGCATCGCAGCTGTGCTGGCGCGCGTGCCCTGGGCGAGCCTTACGAACATCGTGCTCGGGCGCCAGGTGGTTCCCGAGCTCTGCCGGCGCCGCGACGCGACGGGCGAGCGGCTGGCCCAGGAGGCCCTGCACCTGCTCGCCACGCCCGGCGCGCTCGACGCGCAGCGCCAGGCGTTCCGCGAGCTCGCGGCCGAGCTCGGCTTGCCCGGCGTGGGCGCCCGCGCGGCGCGGCTCGTGCTCGCCGTGGCCGGCAATGGCGGCGTGAAGGCCCGGGCCGCCTCCTGATGTACCGGCTCTATACGGCAGTCCTGGCCACGCTTCTCGCCGGCTACTGGCCCGCCGCGCTGTGGCGTCATCTGGCCCGGGGTGTACCGCTGCACTTGCGGGAGCGCCTGGGCTACGACGCGCCCCCGAGCGGCAATGGCCCGGTCGCCTGGGTTCACGCGGTGTCCGTGGGTGAGGCGATCGCCGCCGCCCCCCTGGTGGAAGGGCTGCGCCGAGCGTATCCGGAGCTTCCCGTCGTGGTCACGACCGTGACCGACACCGGCGCCCGCGTCGTGCGTGACCGCTTCGCCCAGACGGCGGCTCACCGCTTCTTTCCCATCGACCTTCCCGGCGCCGCCCGCCGGGTGATCAGCACCATCAACCCCGCCTTCCTCGTCTGCATGGAGACGGAGCTCTGGCCCAACACCCTGCGGATCCTGGCCCGCCGCGGCGTGCCCGTGATGGTGGCGAACGGTCGGCTCTCCGACCGCTCCTTTCGCCGGTATTCTCTGGTGCGGCCGCTGCTGCACACCCTGCTCGACAACATCCGTGTCTTCGCCATGCAGTCGCAAGAAGACGCCCGTCGCATCATCGCGCTCGGCGCGGCCGCCGAGCGCGTCTTCGTGACCGGCAACGTGAAGAACGAGCCGGCCCCCGATCCGGCAGGCTCGGTGGAGCTCTGGTCCCGCCTGCTCGGCCTGCGCGAAGGCCAGCGCGTCTGGATCGCCGGCAGCACGCACCGCGGCGAGGAAGAGGCGGTCCTCGCCGCCCACGCCGCGGCCCGCCAGAGCTGTCCGGACCTCGTGCTCGTCATCGCCCCGCGCCACCCCGAGCGCGTACCGGAGGTGCTCGGGCTCGTGGCCGCGCAAGGCTGGCCGGTCGTGCGGCGCAGCGAGCTGCCGCGACAACGCCCCGGCGATGCGGTCATCGTCGTCGATACAGTAGGCGAGCTGGCGCCCCTGTACGCGGTGGCCGACGTCGTCTTCCTGGGCGGCAGCCTCGTCCCGGTGGGCGGTCACAACATGCTCGAGCCTGCGTTGCGGCGCAAGCCGGTGCTCTTCGGGCCCCACACCACCAACTTCCGCGACGCGGCGGCGCTGCTGACCCAGGCCGGCGGCGGCATCGTCGTCGCCGACGGCGATGCGCTGACGGCTCAGCTGATCCGACTCTTGCAGGACGAAGCGTTGCGCGCTCGGCTGGGCACTCAGGCGTACGAGGCGGTCGCCGCCCGCCAGGGGGCCGTGCAAGCCACCCTGGACCTGGTGGCCCAGTTCCTGCGGCCGCGGAGTACCTCGTGAGTCCGCCGAGCGCCAGCGTGCGGCTCGCCCGCCGCTGGGACGAGGGATTTTCGCGCGGCCCCGCGCTGCTGCTGGGCGCGCTGGCCGGAGGGTACCGCGGCCTGCTCGGGGCCAGGGAGTGGCTCTACGGCCGGGGCCTGCTGCACTCGCGGGCGCTGTCGTGCGCCGTCGTGTCGGTCGGCAACCTCACCGTGGGCGGCACGGGCAAGACGCCGGCTGTGGAGCTGGCCGTGCGAACGCTGGCCGAGCTCGGGCACCGCGCGGCCGTGGTGAGCCGGGGCTATCGGCGGCAGAGCCGGGGCGTCCAGATCGTAGCCGACACGGCGTCGATCCGATTGGACCCGGAGGACGCCGGCGACGAGCCCTTCCTGCTGGCGCGCCGGCTGCCACGGGTGCCGGTGATTGTCGGCGCCAACCGCTACGAGGCGGCCCGGCTGGCCGTCGAGCGATTCCACGCCACGGCGGTGGTCCTCGACGACGGCTTCCAGCACAAGACCCTCGTCAAGAATCTCGAGATCGTCATGACCCGAGCCCGCAACCCCTGGGGCAATGGACGGCTGCTTCCCGGTGGCCCCCTCCGGGAGCCGCTGGCGGCGCTGGCCCGCGCGCACCTGATCGTGGCCACCGAGGCCCGCAGCGCGGTCGATCTCGAGGACGTGCGCACGGCCGCCACGCGCTGGGCACCTGCCGTGCCGGTGCTCACCGCCCGCTACGCTCCAGTGGAATGCTGGGAAGCCGAGCGGATGCGCGCACGCACGTTGAGTAGTCTGGAGGGTGCCCGCCTCCTCGCCTTCGCCGGCATCGCCTCACCCCGGGGATTCGGGACGACGCTCGGCGAGCTTGGTGTCCACGTTCTCGACCAGGTGGCGTTTCCGGACCATCACTGGTACTCGCCCGAGGATCTCCGCCGGCTCTCGCTGCGCGCCCGGGAGCTCGGCGCCGAGGGGCTCATCACGACCGAGAAGGACTGGGTACGGCTGCGACGGCTGCCGCTGCCGGACCGCGCGCTCTACGTCGTCAGCGTGCAGCTCGAGCTCCTGACGGGCGCCGACGTGTGGCGGGCCACCTTCGCCCGCGCCTGCCCGCCGCCGTGATCGTGCGCCTTCCCAACTGGCTCGGGGACACCGTCATGGCGGTTCCCGTGCTTCGTTCCCTCCGCGCGGGACTCCCGGATCGCCGCATCGGCCTGGCTGGACCATGGGCTTCGGTGCTGGCCGGGCAGGGGCTAGGGGATGTGCTGGTGACCTATCCACGGTCGTTGAGCGGACGAATCAGAGCCGCCGACAGCGTGCGGGCGCTCGGCTCGGACGTGGCGCTGCTACTGCCCAACTCCCTGGAGTCGGCGTTGTCCGCCTGGTACTGGGGCACGCGCCGTCGGATTGGCTTCAGTGGGGGTGGGCGTACGCTGTTGTTAACCGATCGCCTCACGCCTCCCTCGCCAAGGCCGCATCAAATCGACGAATACCTGCTCTTGCTGACACCCCTCGGTCTGCCGCCGGTGACGCGCACGCCAGCCCTGATCCCCCCCAAGGAGGGCGCGGAGAGCCGAGAGGCGGCCAGAGCCCTGTTCACCGAGGCCGGGGCAGGGGACGGTCGGGGACCCCGGGTCGGACTTCACCTCGGCGCGGAGTTCGGCCCCTCGAAGCTCTGGCCGGCCGAGCGTCTGGTCGAGTTCTGCCACCTGCTGGTGCATCACGGCGCCCGCCCCGTCCTGCTCGGCGCTCCCGCTGATCTGTCGACGGCGACCGCGGTACGCGAGCGGGTCGCGGTCGCGAGCCTGGTGGGCCGGGACAGCCCGGCGCTACTGACCGCCGTCCTGTCCGAGCTCGACGCGCTCGTATGCGGAGACACCGGCGTCGGACACCTGGCCGCCGCGCTGGGCACACCGGTCGTCAGCCTCTTCGGCCCCACCGACCCCGGCCTCACCGCCCCCCGTGGCCCGGTGGCCGTGGTGAGCCGGCCCACGCCCTGCGCGCCCTGCTTCTACCGCACGTGCCCGATCGACCATCCCTGCCTGCGCGCCATCACCGCGGATGAGGTCGAGGCGCGGCTGCGCACCGTGCTGCCGCAATGGGCCTGACAGTCCTCCACCTCGCGGCCAACCGCTGGTGGACGGGGAGCGCCGATCCGGTGATCCGGCTTGCCTCGAGCCTCCGGCGGCGCGGCCATCGCGTCTTGCTCGGCGTGATTCCCGGTGACCGCTTCGAGGCCAAGGCCCGCGAGGCCGGTCTCGATCCACTGCCCGGCCTGCATCTGGAACCCAGACGGATCCTCGCTGACCGCCGACGCCTGCGCGCGATTGCCCGCGCCGAGGGCGTCGACATCATCCATTGTCATCACTCGCACGACCACTGGCTCGGGTTGCTGGTCCGCCGGGCGCGGGGCTCGGGCCGGCCCATTCCCCTCGTGCGAACCTTTCACAATTTCCGCGCCGTGAAGCGGGACCGCTTGTCGGCGGCGCTGTACCAGCGCACCGCTGCCGCGTTCGCGGTCTCGCGCCAGATCGAGGCGCGCTGCCGGGAGGTGGGCATCCCCGAGGAGCGCACGCACTGGGTCCCCGGCGTGGCCGACCTTCCTCGCTTCCAGACGCCCGTCGATCCGGCACCCGTGCGCGAAGAGTTCAAGCTCGGGCTGGCGCCCGTTGTCGTCTCGGTGTCCCGGCTCGCCCCGAATCGCGGCCACGAGCTGCTCCTGGCCGCCCTCCGGCTGCTGCTGCGCACGCTGCCCGACGTGCGGCTGCTCCTCGTCGGCAAGGGCGAGGCCCGCGCCCGACTCGAGCACCTCGTGACCGAGATGGGGCTGACCAGGCACGTGGTCTTCACCGGCTATCGCGATCGGGATCTGCCCGCCGTGGTGGCGGCCGGCGACTGCTTCGCCCTGATGGCGGCCGGCTCCGACGACTCTTGCCGGGCCGTCCTGGAGGCGATGGCGGCAGCCCGCCCGGTGGTGGCGCGGCGCGTCGGCGCGCTGCCCGAGACAGTCCTCGATGGTCAGACGGGGTTGCTCATCGACGACGACCGTCCCGAGAGCGTGGCCACGGCCCTGGCCGCCATCCTCACCGACCCGGCCCGCGCCCGGGCCATGGGCCAGGCGGGTCGCCGGCGGGCCGAGACCGAGTTCAGCCCGGAACGATCGGTCGTCATCGTCGAAGCGGTCTACCAGACGATCGTCTGAGCCGATGCGCATCCTGCACCTGATGTCCTGCCGGGGCTGGTCGTCCGACGCCTACTGGGCGGCCCGGGTGTGCCACGAGCTGAGCAGCCGCGGCCACGCCGTCACCCTGGGCTGCCGCGCCGGAACGGAAGCCAAGGTCATCGGTCAGGCTCGAGCCGAGGGCGTCGAGGACATCGTCACGCTGGGGCTGCAGAGCGGCCTGCGGCCATCCACGGACCTGGCGGATTTGCGACGTCTCCGGGGATGGCTATCCCGCGTCGATGTGGTGCACGTGCACCGGAGCAAAGAGCACTGGCTGGCGGCGTTGGCCAACCGCTTGAGCCCGACGCCGCGTCCGCTGGTGCGGACCCGGCACATCTGCCAGGCGGTCACGCCACACGCTGCCAACCGCTGGCTGTATCGGCGGGCGACCGGGCTCGTCGTCACCGTGACCGAGGCCATCCGCCGCCAGTATCTCGCCAGCGGGCTCCTGCCCCCCGAGCGCGTCGTGACCTTACCCGGCGGGGTCGATATCGAGCGTTTCCAGCCGCGCCCGGCCGACCCGCTGCTCCGGCACCAGCTGGGTGCCAGCGACGGTCAGCTACTGGTTGGGATGGTCGGGGGTCTGCGGGGCATGAAGGGGCATGACGTCGTGGTGGACGCGGCCGGGCGGCTCGCCGACGATCGCCTGCACTTCGCTCTGGTCGGGCGGGGGAGCGCGGAGGCCGCCATCCGCGACCGCGTACACCACTCGGGCCTGACCCGATCGTTCACGATCGCCGGATTCGCCGCCGACCCCTGTGCCACCATGGCTGCCATCGACGTGGCCCTCTACGTGCCCGTGGAGTCGGAAGGCATGTCGCGGGTGGTGTGGGAATATCTTGCGGCGGGCCGCCCGCTCATCGCCTCGCGGGTGGGTGTCGTCGGCGAGGTTCTCCGCGACGGCGAGCACGCTCTGCTGGTGCACGCGGGCGACGCCGCGGCCCTGGCCGCCGCCCTTCGACGCCTCGCCCACGACCCCGCGCTCCGGGCGAAGCTCGGCGAGGCCGGACGCCGCCTGGTCATCAGCCGTTATTCTGGTGCCGCCCTGGCTGCCGCACTGGAAGAGCGGTATCGGACCCTGGCAGCATGAAGATCACGATCCTCGCCTTCGACCTCTCTGACAACGCCACCGGTCGTGCCGACCTGCTCGCGCGCCTGCTCGCCCCCCGGTACCGCGTCGCCGTCGTCGGTCCGCAATTCGGCCCGCGCCCGTGGGCCCCGGTCACCGCTGGGGCGATCGAGTATGTGGCCGTCCCGGCGCACCGGTATCCCGCCTTCGTCGGCGACATCCGCGCTCTGCTGGACCGGATCGACGGGGACGTGCTCTACGCCTCCAAGCCGCGGCCGACCAGCTACGGGCTGGCCCTGCTGGCCCGCCGCCGACGGCGGCGGCCGCTTGTGCTCGACATCGACGACTGGGAGCTCGGCTTCTACTACCGTTCGGGAGCGTGGGGCCGGGTCGGCCGCGCGCTGAATCTGGCCAACCCCAACGGCCTCACCTGGACCTGGCTGTGTGAGCGGCTCATCCCGGCCGCCGATGCGCTCACCGTGGCCTCCCGATTCCTGGAACGCCGGTTCGGGGGCACCCTGCTACCCCACGTCCGCGACACGGACGCGTGGAATCCAGAACGCTACGATCACGTGGCGACCCGCGCCGCCCTCGGGTTCGATCGATCTCCCCTGGTCATGTTCCTGGGAACGCCCCGCGCCTACAAGGGCGTGGACGATCTGGTGGAGGCCGTGGCCAGTCTCGGCGGCGGGGTCACCCTGGCCCTCGTCGGCGTCAAGCCGGGCAGCGACGCCGCCCGCCGGTGGGCGGCGCGGCCGTTCGTCCGCACCCTCGGCGAGGTCCCCTTCGACGATGTGCCTCGCTACCTGGCCGCCGCCGATGTCGTGGTGGTGCCACAGCGGGCCACGACCGACACCGTGGGGCAGGTTCCCGCCAAGCTCTTCGATGCCATGGCGCTGGGTCGCCCCATCGTCGCCACCGCGGTCTCGATGATCCCCGAGATCCTGGGTGACGGCGGAGTCGTGGTGCCCCCGGGTCACGTCGGTGAGCTGGCCAAGGCCATCCACCACCTCGTCAGCGAACCCGAGATCGCGGCGTCGCTGGGCCGACGGGCGCGGGCGCGCTGCGTCGCCGAGTACAGCTTCACCGCCGCCCGCGCCCGTCTCTTCCCGCTGATCGATAATCTCGTCGCCACCCGTGCCTAGCCCGGCCCACCCTCGGTCCTACCCGAGCACCCGGCCCGGGGCAATCAATCGGGATTGCGCACGCCGCCACGCCGCACCCAGAGCGGCCCACCCTCGGTCCGACCCGAGCACGCGGCCCGGGGCAATCAATCGGGATTGCGCACGCCGCCACGCCGCACCCAGAGCAGCCCACCCTCGGTCCTACCCGAGCACCCGGCCCGGGGCAATCAATCGGGATTGCGCACGCCGCCACGCCGCACCCAGAGCGGCCCACCCTCGGTCCTACCCGAGCACGCGGCTCCCGTTACGGTGAAGCTGCTTCTCGTGGCGCGGCCGTTCGTATTTCACGGCGGCGTGGAGCGGGCGACGGCCGGCTTGATCACGGCGCTGGTCGAGCACGGATATGAGCTGCACCTGGCGAGCCTCCCCGGTCAGGACCCGATCGACGGCGTCGTGCTCCACCGCCTGCCCATGCCGCCGCTCGCCGCGACCGCCCGGGCGCTGTTGTTGGCCGCCGCGACGCGTCTGCTGGCCACCCGGGATTGGGACGTCGTGCAAAGCCACGAGCGGACACTCGGCCAGGATATCTACCGGGCGGGTGAGGGATGCCACCGCGGCTACCTGCTCAGTCGCGGAGGGCCGTCGGGGCGGCGCCTGTACCACCGGGTGGTGCTCGCGCTGGAGCAGCGCGTGTTCGCCCGCACCCCGCACATCGTCGCCATCTCAAACGCGGGCAAGCGAGAGATCGAGACGCTCTACGCTGTGAGCCCGCATCGCGTCACCGTCATCTACAACGGCGTCGACCTGCAGCGCTTTCATCCGGCCAACCGCAAGACCATGCGGGCAGCGGCCCGCACGGAGGCCGGCCTCGCCCCGGACGCCTGGACGGCGCTCTTCGTGGGCAGCGGGTTCGAGCGCAAGGGCCTGGCCACGGCGATCGAGGCGATGGCCCTGCTCGGCGATCCTCAGAGCCGGCTCCTCGTGGTGGGGAAGGGGGATGTCGGCCCGTACCGGGCGCTGGCTGCCCGTCACCGCGTGGCCGAGCGGCTGATCTGGCTGGGTCCGCGCGCCGACGTTGAGCGCTGGTACGCTGCGGCCGATGCCGGCGTCTTGCCCAGCCGCTACGAACCCTTCGGCAACGTGCACCTGGAGGCGCTGGCCTCCGGCTTGCCCATCGTGGCGAGCGCCAGCGCCGGCGGCAGCGAGGTGGTTCGCACCGGCGTGAACGGAGTCATTGTCGACCCGCGCGACCCCCGCGCCGTCGCCGCGGGCCTGGCCGAGTTGCGTCAGCGCGGAGCCGCGATGGGGGAGGCGGCGCGGGCCTCCGCCGAGCCCTTTACCTACGCCGCGCAGGTCGCCGCATTCGCGCCTCTGTACCGGACGTGCGCGAGCGCGAAGGGCAAATTGTCTTGAGAATCGCGGGGTAAGGCCGTAGACTCTCAGCAGTGGTGTCCCGGCCTGCCGCCTTCATCGACCGCGATGGCACCCTGACTGAAGAGGTGGGGTACGTCAACCACCCCAAACGGCTGCGGCTCATGCCGCGCTCGGCCGAAGCCATCCGCCACCTGAACGCCGCCGGCATCGCCGCTGTCGTCGTCACCAACCAGGCCGGCGTGGCCCGAGGCTATTTCTCCGAGGACGTGCTCCACGCCACCAACGCTGCGCTCGTCGAACAGCTCAAGCAAGCCGGCGCCCACCTCGACGGTCTCTACGTCTGTCCTCATCATCCGACCGAGGGGGAACCGCCGTTCCGGGCCCAGTGTGAGTGCCGAAAGCCCAAGCCCGGCCTGATCTTGCGCGCGGCCACCGAGCTTCAGCTCGACCTGGCTTCCTCCACCGTCATCGGCGACAAGGCGTCTGATCTCGTCGCCGCGCAGGCGGTCGGAGCCACCAGCGTGCTCGTCCTCACGGGGTACGGGCTGGGCGAATGGGAGTACCGACGCGAGACCTTCACGGTCACGCCCGACTATATCGCCACGGATCTCTTCGACGCCGTGGAGTGGATGCTCGCGCAGCGGAGGGCGTGATGCCTGAGACCGCGGGGCTGCGTGCCATCGTCGATCGCTTCGCCGACCGGACCGTCATCGTCGTCGGCGATCTCATCGAAGACGAATACCTGATCGGCAAACCCGGGCGTATCTCGCGGGAGGCCCCCGTCATCATCTTGAAGTTCACCGAGCGCGACGTCCGCCTGGGCGGCGCCGCCAACGCCGCCCACAACCTCCGCGCCCTCGATGCCCGGGTCCTGCCGGTCGGCGTGATCGGGCGGGACCGGGCCGGTGAGGAGCTGGTGGCGCTCTTCCACGCCGTGGGCGTGCCGACCGACGGGATCGTCACGGAGGCCGGACGCCCCACGCCCGTGAAGACCCGGATCATGGCCGGCGGCTATCAGGCCACCCGCCAGCAGGTGGTCCGCCTGGACCGCGAGCCGACCGAGGAGCTGGATCCCACGACCGAGGACGGGCTCCTCGCCCGGCTGACCTCGCTGGCCGCCCACGCCGACGCCATCGTGCTTTCCGACTACGGATACGGCACGCTGACGCCACGGCTCTACGAGCGTATCCGCTCGATCGCCCGCCGGCGAAACCTCGTCGTCACCGCCGACAGCCGTTACGACCTGCCGCGTTTCAGCGGCGTCACCGCGGCCACGCCGAACGAGGCCGAGCTCGCCGAGCTCACCGGCACGCCCGTGGACGATGAGCGGGACGTCGAGAAAGCCGGCCGCCAGCTCCTGGAGCGGCTGGACGCTCGGATGCTGCTGGTCACGCGCGGCAGCCAGGGGCTGGCGCTGCTCGAACGGGATGGCGCCACGACGTTCATCCCCATCTTCGGTAGTGACGAGATCGCCGACGTCACCGGGGCCGGGGACACCGTGATCGGCACCTTCACCGTGGCCTTGGCCGCCGGCGGCGCTCCGGTGCAGGCGGCGGCGCTGGCCAACATGGCGGGTGGCCTCGTCGTCATGAAGCGCGGCACCGCCACGGTGACGCGCGCGGAACTGGCCCAGGCGCTCGGCCCCGCGTGAGCCTTTGCTGACGCTCGACGAAGCCGCCGCGCTGGCCGAGCGGCTGCGAGCCGCCGGCAAACGCATCGTCCTCGCCAACGGGTGTTTCGATCTGCTCCACGTCGGCCACATCCGCTACCTGCGCGGGGCCCGGGCCCTCGGCGACGTGTTGTTCGTCGGGCTCAACTCCGACGCGTCCGTGCGCCGCCTCAAGGGCCCCGGGCGCCCGCTCATGCCGATGGCCGAGCGGGCCGAGATCCTGGCCGCCCTGCGCGAGGTGGACCACGTGGTCGGATTCGACGACGACACCGCGGACGGCCTGGTGACCCGGTTGCGACCCCACGTTCACGCCAAGGGCACGGACTACACGACGGAGTCGGTTCCCGAGCGAGCCAGCGTGCGGGCCGTGGGCGGGCGTGTCGTCATCGCCGGCGATCCCAAGGCCCACTCCACCCGCGATGTCATCGCGCTCATCCGCGAGCGCTTCGGGTGAGGGGACCCGCGTGAACATCGCCATCGTCAAGCTCTCCTCGCTGGGCGATGTGGTGCACGCGCTCCCGGTGGCCGCGACGCTGCGGGCGCGCCTACCCCAGGCGCGCCTGACCTGGATCGTCGAGCGTCGCGAAGCGGCGGTGCTGGCTGCGCACCCCGCGCTCGACGAGGTGGTGGCCGTTGACACCCGGGGCTGGCGACGGGCGCGCTCACCGGCGGCTTTGGCCGGGGTGGCCGGCGCCGTGCAGGCGGTGGCCCGCCACCTGGGCGCGGCGCGCTTCGACGTGGCACTGGACCTCCAGGGGCTGATCAAGAGCGGCATCCTGATCGCCCTCACCCGCGCTCCGATCCGCATCGGCTTCCACGCCTGGAGCTCCCGGGAGCCGCTGAGCGCTCTGTTCACCAATCGCCGGGTGGCGCGCCCGCGCGGCGTGCACGTCGTCGAGCAGTACCTGGCCCTGCCGGGGGCGCTGGGCATCGGGGAGCCGGTGATCGACTTCCGGCTCCCGTCCGATCCCGCCGCGGAGTCCGCCATCGACGAGTTCTTCGGGGCCTCGGGTCTGAAGCCTCGCAATCGGGTGGTGGTGCTCAACCCCGGTGCGGGACAGCCGGGCAAGCAGTGGGCGACCGAGCGCTTTCGTACGCTGGCGGGCCGACTGGCCAGCGAGGCGGGCGCGCACGTCGTCGTGGTCTGGGGCCCGGGCGAAGACGCCCTGGCGCGGACGATCGCGGACCAGCCCAGCCCCCGGGTCCTGCTGGGGCCCCCGACGAGTCTCGTCCAGCTGATCTCGGTCCTGCGACGGGCGAGCCTCATGGTCGCCGCCGACACCGGGCCGCTGCATCTGGCCGCAGCCCTGGGCACGCCGTGCCTGGGCCTCTACGGACCCACGGATCCCTCCCGCAACGGCCCGTACGGGCCGGGGCACCGGACGGTGCGGGGCGCCGGCGGCCGGCTGGCATCCATCGACGTCGAGCCAGTCTTCCACGCCGCCACGGAGCTCCTGGCGTGACCGGAGCCGGCCCCCTCCGCCTGAGCGTCGCCGTGATCACGCTCGACGAAGAGGAGCGCTTGCGAGCCTGCCTGGAGAGTGTGGCCTGGGCCGATGAGATCGTCGTGGTCGACGCGGAGTCTCACGACAAGACCACCCAGATCGCTCGGGAGTTCACCGAGCGCGTCGTGGTCCGGCCCTGGGCCGGGTTCGCCGCCCAGAAGAACTTCGCCCTGGAGCAGACGACGGGCGACTGGGTCCTGTCGCTCGACGCCGACGAGGAGGTCTCGCCCGAGCTGCGCGAGGAGATCCGCGACCTGCTCGGACACCCCCCCTCCCACGCGGGCTACGCGGTGCCCCGCAGGAATATCTTCTGGGGGCGGTGGGTGCGCCACGGCGGGCTCTACCCGGACTGGCAGGTGCGGCTGTTCCGCCGGGGCCGGGCGCGCTTCGTGGCGCGCGCGGTCCACGAGTCGGTGCAGGTGGACGGCCCGGTGGCCCGGCTGCGCAGCCCCCTGCTGCACCGCAGCTACCGCGACGTTTCCGACTTCCTGGCCCGGGCCGATCGCTACTCCACCCTGGCCGCCGACGAGTGGCTGCGCAGCGGGCACCGGGTCCGGTCGCTCGACCTCGTGCTCCGCCCCCTGGGGCGGTTCCTTGGCATGTACATCCTCCGTCTGGGCGTGCTGGATGGGTGGAGAGGACTTCTGCTGGCGACGCTCTACGCGTACTATGTGGGCATGCGATCGGCCAAGGTGCTGGAGCGGGCGAGACGGTGACGACCCGGGAGCGGGTGCTGTCGGGCATGCGTCCGACCGGCCGACTGCACCTCGGCAACTATCTGGGCGCGCTCGACAACTGGGTCCGACTGCAAGAGAGCCACGATTGCTTCTTCTTCGTGGCCAACTGGCATGCCCTGACCACCGGGGCGGAGGACGTGCGCGACGTCCCCGCCAACACCGTCGAGATGATCGCCGACTGGCTGGGTGCGGGCCTCGATCCCGCCCGCTCCACGATCTTCGTGCAGTCCCTGGTGCCCGAGCACGCCGAGCTGCACCTGCTGTTCTCGATGATCACGCCGCTGGGCTGGCTGGAGCGCGTGCCGACGTACAAGGAGATGGTGGAGCAGCTGGGGATCGAGTCCCCGTCCTACGGTCTGCTCGGCTACCCGCTGCTCCAGGCTGCCGACATCCTCATGTACAAGCCCCGCTGGGTCCCGGTCGGCATCGACCAGGTACCCCACGTCGAGCTCACCCGGGAGGTCGCCCGGCGCTTCAACAATACTTTCGGGGAAGTGTTTCCCGAGCCGCAGGCCAAGCTCACCGAGATCCCCAAGGTTCCCGGAACCGACGGCCGGAAGATGTCCAAGTCTTACGGCAACGCCATCTATCTATCGGATCCGGCCGAGACCGTCCGCGAAAAGATCCGGCCCATGGTGACGGATCCTGCCCGCAAGCGCCGCTCCGATCCCGGCAACCCCGACGTGTGCCCCGTCTTCGACCTGCATCGCATCTTCACGCCGCCGGCCGACCGCGAGTGGGCGGCCACCGGCTGCCGCACCGCCGGCATCGGCTGTCTGGACTGCAAGGCCAGGCTGCTCGAGCACCTGGAGCCGGCCCTGGCCCCGATCCGGGAGCGTCGGGCAGCCTTCGCCGAGAAGCCCGACATGATCGTCGACATCCTGCGCGAGGGTTCGACGCGGGCGCGCCGGGTGGCGCAAACCACGATGGAGGACGTGCGCCGGGTGGTGACCATCACACCATGACCCCCCTCACGCCCGCGGCTCCCGACGCGCCGCCGTCCGGGTTGACGCTGCGAGTAGGGCAGTTCGAGGGGCCGCTCGACCTGCTGCTGCACCTGTGCCGCACCAACGAGATCGATCTCGCCAACCTGCCCCTCCGCATGATCACCGACCAGTACCTGACCCATCTGGAGGCCATGGAGTTCCAGGATCTCGAAGCGGCCGGCGCGTATCTGGTGACGGCGGCGACGCTGATCTATCTCAAGTCCAAGCTGCTGGTACCGCCTGACGAGACGGCGGAGCAGCTCGACGAGGAAGCCGCGGCCCTGCGCGACGAGCTCGAAGCCCGGCTGCGGGAGTACTCCCGGGTGAAGGCGCTGGGCGCCTGGCTGGGCGAACGCGAAGCCGAGCAAGCGTTGATCTGGGGCCGCCCGGTGAGCGAGCTGCCGGCAGCGGACGAGGTGCCGCTGGAGGACCTCAGCGTCCACCTGCTCGAGCGCGCCCTGAAGCGGCTCATCGAGGAGCAGGCCCGTCGCAAGCCCCGCGAGGTCCAGGCCGAGCCGATGTCCGTCCTGGAGCGCATGACCGAGATCCTCAGCGTGGTCCGGGACACCTGGTCCGTACTGTTCTCGTCGCTGCTGGGAGCCCAGCGCGTGCCCACCGAGGTCGTCGTGACGCTGCTCGCGATCCTGGAGCTGGTGCGGCTCGGTAACATCCGCGTGCAGCAAACCGAGTTGTTCGGCGACATCGTCATCGAGCGGCGGCCGGGCGATCCGGCCGTCGCCAGCGAGGTGAACCTTGCCCACACCGAGTGACGTCGTCGAGGCCCTGCTCTTCGCGTCCGATGTCCCGCTGGAGGCCGAGCGGATCCGTGAGGTCCTGGACCTGGCCGACGCCGCCGAGGCCTCCGAGCTGGTGGAGGAGCTGCGTGCCCGCTACGCGGCGGCCGACCGGGCGCTGGCCATCGTGGAGGTCGGCGGAGGATACCGGATGGTGACGCGGCCAGAGATCGCGCCCTGGCTGCTGCGGCTGGCCCGCTCGCGAACCCGGGCGCGACTCAGCCGCCCGGCGCTGGAGACCCTGGCCATCGTGGGCTATCGGCAGCCGGTGTCACGTCCCGAGGTCGACGCCGTGCGCGGCGTCAACTCCGATGCCGTGCTGGACAACCTCCTCGAGCGCCGGCTCATCCGCATCAGCGGCCGCAAGGAAGCGCCCGGCCGGCCCTTCCTCTACGAAACGACCCGGGAGTTCCTGGTGGCCTTCGGCCTGCGGGACCTCACCGATCTGCCCAAGGTCGAGGGCGAGCTCCTCGTCCCCGAGCTGGCGGGAGCCGCCGTCGATGGCCAAGCTCAGGCTGAACAAGATCCTGGCCCAGGCGGGGCTGGCGTCACGACGAGCGGCTGACCGGCTGATCGCCGAAGGGCGCGTCGCCATCAACGGCATCGTCGCCCGCGAGGTCGGCTCGCTGGCCGATCCCGAGGCGGACCTGATCGTCGTCGACGGCCGTCCCATCCCCAAGGCCGAGAGCAAGCAGTACGTCCTCCTCAACAAGCCTCGGGGCTATGTCACGTCGCGGGCCGATCCCGCCGGGCGTCCGATCGTCACCGATCTGGTGCCCGCCGCCGCGCGCCTGTACCCGGTCGGCCGTCTCGACGTCGACGTCGAGGGCGCCCTGCTGCTCACCAACGACGGCGCGCTGACCCACCGCCTGCTGCATCCCCGGTACGGCCTGCCCCGTGTCTACGAGGTCGACGTCGTCGGCGCCGTGGGTCGCGGGGATCTGAGCCGATGGCGCCGGGGGGCGATGCTAGAAGACGGTCCGGCCGTCCCCGCCGCCGTGGCCCTGCTCCGGAGCGGGACCGGGGGCAGCCGCGTGCGTCTGACGTTTGCCGAGGGGCGCAAGCACGAGGTGAAGCGCTACTGTCAGGCGCTCGGGCATCCCGTGGTGCGCCTGCGCCGGATCGCCTTCGGCCCCGTGCAGCTCGGCGAGCTGGCCGTTGGTCGCTGGCGCGAGCTCAGCACTCGCGAGGTGGCCGCCCTCCGCCACGCCGTGAGCGCGGCGCGCTGAGGCGACCGCCGGCGCGTCGGTCCTGCGCTTGCGTGGCTCGGAGACGTTAGCCTATAATGCGCGGTATTCCGTAGACGGGCAGGGACCCCTATGAACCTGGACGATTGGCGTTCCAGGATCAACGAACTCGACAAGCAGATCCTTCACCTCCTCAACCAGCGCGCCGAGGCCGCCCTCAGCGTCGGAGACCTCAAACGACGGCAGGAGCGGCCGTCGTATGTCCCCGAGCGTGAAACCGAGATCCTCAACCGCCTCACCAGAGCCAGCACGGGCCCCTTTCCGGTGGCCGCCGTGCGCGCGGTGTGGACCGAGATCCTCTCCGCGTGCCGGGCCCTGGAGGGGCCGCTCACGGTCGGGTACTTCGGCCCCCAGGCCACCTTCACCCATCAGGCGGCCCTCCAGCACTTCGGCGCCTCCGCCACCTACGTGGCCTCGCGCTCCGTGGCCGATGTCTTCGACGACGTCGAGCGCGGGCGTGTCGAATACGGCGTCGTCCCCGTGGAGAACAGCACCGAGGGCGCCGTCAACATCACCCTGGATCGCCTCATCGACTCCGACGCCAGCATCTGCGGCGAGGTGTACCTGCCGATCACCCAGCACCTGCTCTCGGCGGCGCCAGGACTGGCGGACGTCAAGACCGTGATCTCCCACCCCCAGGCCCTGGCTCAGTGTCGAGGGTGGCTGGCCGCCAATCTGCCCGAGGTCCCGACGCAGGAAGTCACCTCCACGGCGGCCGCCGCCGAGCTCGCGGCCGGCGACGTCAGCATCGCCGCGATCGCCTCGGACCTCGCGGCCCGCCTCTACAACGTCCCCGTGCTGCGGGCGCGCATCGAGGACAACCCGTCGAACTCCACCCGCTTCCTGATCATCGGGCGGCGCCCCCCGGGCCCGAGCGGACGGGACAAGACCTCGATCCTCTTCGCCATGCGCAACGAGCCCGGCGCGCTCTACCGGGTGCTCGAGCCGTTCTCGGGACGGGGACTCAATCTCACCAAGATCGAGTCGCGGCCGGCGAAGGTGCGGGCGTGGGAGTACGTGATGTTCGTGGACTTCGAGGGTCACCGCGACACGCCGGTGGTGGCGGCCGCGCTCGACGAGATCCGGGCACGGACTGTCTTCGTCAAGATCCTGGGCTCCTACCCGGCCGGATAAGGAGACTGCATGACCACGCCGTGGGAGTCATTGGCCAACGAGCACATCCTGGGCATCGCGCCCTACGAGCCCGGGAAGCCGATCGAAGAGCTCGAGCGAGAGCTGGGGATCTCGGACGCCATCAAGCTGGCGTCGAACGAAAACCCCCTGGCGCCCTCCCACCGAGTCCAGAAGGCCCTGGTGGCCGCGCTGACCACGCTGAACCGGTACCCCGACGGCAGCGGCTTCTACCTGCGTCAGGCGCTGGCCAAGAAGCACGGCGTCACGACCGAGCAAGTGATCCTGGGCAACGGGTCCAACGAGCTCATCGAGCTGCTGGTACGGTCCTTTCTCAGGCCGGGCGACGAGGCGATCGTGCCCCACCCCTCCTTCGTCGTCTACCCCATGATCGTGCAGGCCGCGGGCGGCATCCGGGTGATGGTCATGCTCAAGGACCACCGACTCGATCTCGAAGCCATGGCCCGCGCTGCCAATGACCTGACCAAGCTCGTGTTCATCGCCAACCCCAACAACCCCACCGCGACCATCGTCACGGCCGACGAGGTCGAGCACTTCATGGACCGGATCCCCGAGCGAACGATCGTCGTCTTCGACGAGGCGTACATCGAGTTCGCCCTGGGCCCCGATTTTCCGGACACGCTCAATTACTTCCGGCAGGGGCGGAAGGTCATCGTGCTGCGGACCTTCTCCAAGGCCAACAGCCTGGCCGGGCTCCGGGTCGGCTACGGCATCGCCGACGCCGACGCCACGGCGCTGATGAATCGGATCCGCCAGCCCTTCAACGTCAACTCGCTGGCCCAGGTGGCCGCCCTGGCGGCCCTGGAGGACGAGGCTCACGTGCAGGAGTGCGTGCGGATGATCGAGGCCGGCCGCCACTACCTCTACGATGAGTTCAAGGCGCTCGGCCTCAAGTACGTGCCCTCCCGGGCCAACTTCATCCTGGTCGATGTGGGGCGGAGCGCGGCCGACATCTACCAGAAGCTCCTGCGCCAGGGGGTCATCGTCCGCCCGCTCACGTCGTTTGGCATGGAGAGCACGCTGCGTATCACGGTGGGCACGCCCGAGGAAAATCGCCGCCTGGTCAAGGCGCTACGCACCGTGTTCAAGAAGAGTCCCGCGTGATCCAGCGACTGGCGGTGGTCGGGGTGGGCCTGCTGGGCGGTTCCATCGCCAAGGCCGTGCGGGCCCACGGACTCGCTCGGGAGATCGTGGGCATCGGTCGGCAGACGGAGCACCTGGAGCCGGCCCGGCGCGACGGTACCCTCGATCGCGCCACCGCCGACCCCGTCGAGGGCGTCCGGGGCGCTGACTTCGTGGTGCTGGCCACCCCCGTGCAGACGATCGAACGGCTGCTGCAGACGCTCTGGCCGGTCCTCGGCGCCGAGGCGATACTCACCGACGTCGGCTCGACCAAGGCGACGATCGTCCGCGCCGCCGAGCGCCTGGGTGCGGACCGCTCGCTGGCGTTCGTGGGCAGTCATCCCATGGCGGGCTCGGAACAGAACGGGTACGGCGTAGCCCGGAGCGACCTGTTTCGGGGCGCCACCGTGATCGTGACTCCCACCGAGAGCAGCGCCCCCGCCGCCGTCAAGGCCGTGTCCGCATTCTGGGAGTCGCTCGGGGCCGCGCGCATCCTCACCATGGACCCGGCGGCCCACGATCGGGCCGTCGCCGCCGTGAGCCACCTGCCACACCTGGTCGCCTGCGCCCTCGTAGACGCCGTGGAGCGCCTGGAGCCCGCGGCCTTCGACGTCGCCGCCCGCGGCTTCCGCGACACCACCCGCATCGCCGCCGCGGACCCCGAGGTGTGGGAGGCGATCTTCCTCACCAACCGGGAGGCCATGGCCGCGAGCACCCGCGAGTTCCTCCGGGCCCTCGCCGAGCTCAGTCGGTTGCTCGACACCGGCGACGGCGCCGCTCTGCGCGCCACCCTGGCCCGCATCAAGGCGCGTCGCGAGGGGCTTGGCCTTCCATGAAGGCGGGACAGCGCGAGCTGGTGATCACGATCGATGGGCCGGCCGGGGCGGGGAAGACCACCGTGGCCCGGGCTCTGGCGCGCCGGCTCGGGTACCGGCTGATCGACACCGGGGCGATGTACCGGGCCCTGGCCTGGAGCGTACTCGACAAGGGACTCGAGGCCAGAGATACTCCCGATCTGCGCCGGCATCTCGAGACGATCGAGATCGACCTGCGCGAGCAGCGGGTGTTCGTGGACGGCCGTGATGTGACCGACGAGATCCGGACCCGCCCGATCGACGCGCTGACCTCGGCGCTCACGGTGCTCGAGCCGGTTCGCGCCAAGATGACGCCGGCCCAGCGCCGCCTGGCTGCGTCCGGGGGGGCGATTCTGGAGGGGCGGGACACGGGGACGGTGGTGTGGCCCCAGGCCGACGTCAAGTTCTACCTGGACGCCTCGCTGGAGGAACGGGCCCGGCGCCGGCTGGCCGAGTTTCGCGCCCGCGGCATCGAGAGCGAGCTCGCGGCCGTCCAGGGCGAGCTGGGCGCCCGCGACGCGCAAGACAAGAGCCGGGTCCTGGCCCCGCTGCGGGCGGCCGAAGACGCCATCACGATCGATACGACGAACCGGAGCATCGACGAGGTGCTCGACACGATGATCCGGCACATCGCCGAGCGATGCTGTACGCGATCCTGAAGCTGTGCGTGGTGGCGCTCATGCGCCTGTACTTCCGCATCCAGGGCCGCGGCCGCGAGCACGTCCCTCGCTCGGGGCCCGTGCTCCTGGTGGCCAACCATTCCAGCGTGATCGACCCTCCGCTGATCGGAGGGATGACGCCGCGGGCGGTCTCGTTCCTGGCCAAGGCCGAGCTGTTCGAGATCCCCTTGCTCGGGGGTCTCATCCGTCGGCTGAATGCCCATCCGGTGCGAAGGGAGGGCGCCGATCCCGCGGCGATGCGAATAGCCCTGCGCGTGCTCGAGAACGGAGGCACACTGCTGGTGTTCCCCGAGGGCACCCGCGGCCAGGAGGGCGTGCTCCGGCCGGGGAAGCCGGGAGCGGGGATGCTGGCCGTGCTCAGCGGGGCTGCGGTGGTGCCCGTCTATGTTCGGGGATCGGGGCGGGCCTGGCCGCGGGGCCGGCGGATCCCCCGTCCCACGAAGGTCACGGTGGCATTCGGCCCCCCCCTGCGCTTCGGGGGCAACGAAGATGCTCGATCGAAGAAGGAATCCTACGAGGCCGCCAGCCAGGCGATGATGGCGGCCATCGCGCGCCTCAAAGACGCCGCGGAGTCAGCAGGGCCGTGCGCAGCGTCACCGCGTGAAGTAGCATGCGACGGGGTGGGTGCGGGAGGAGCCTCGACCCCGTCCAAATCTATGTACGGGAGGAATGGGCAGCATGGAGAAGGATGAACCGCGTCGTAACCTCGGCGGCCAGCGAAAGGAGGACAGGCCCGGCGCGCCCGAGGAGCGCATGGAGGACTGGTATCGAACCACCGCCATCACCGAGTTCGAGGAAGGCGAGGTGGTTCGTGGCCGCGTCGTCCACGTCGGGCCCTCCGAAGTCCTCGTCGACGTCGGCTACAAGAGCGAAGGGGCCATCCCCATCGACGAGTTCCAGCGGGCCGGTCGGCTGCCCGAGGTGGGCGAGGAGCTGGACGTCTACCTCGAGGCCAAGGAGGATGCCGAAGGCCTGATCGTCCTCTCCAAGGAGAAGGCCGACAAGATCAAGGTCTGGGACGTGGTCACCCAGGCCTTCGACAAGGGCAGTCCCGTGGAAGGCAAGGTCGTCGAGGTCGTCAAGGGCGGCCTGGCCGTGGACGTGGGCGTCAAGGCCTTCCTGCCCGGCTCCCAGGTGGACCTGCGGCCCGTCAAGAACCTGAATGCGCTGCTCGGTCACACCATCCGCGCCAAGGTCATCAAGCTCAACCGGCGCCGGGGCAACGTGGTGCTGTCCCGCCGGGCCGTGCTGGAAGAGGAGCGCGAGGAGAAGAAGAAGCACACGCTGGAGGTCCTGCACGAGGACATGGTCCTCACCGGCACGGTGAAGAACATCACCGACTACGGCGCCTTCATCGACCTGGGGGGCATCGACGGGCTCCTGCACGTCACCGACATGAGCTGGGGCCGCGTCGGCCATCCCTCCGAGATCTTCCAGGTCGGGGACCAGGTCGAGGTCGTCGTGCTGCACTTCGACCGGGAGACGGGCCGGGTGTCCCTCGGCTACAAGCAGAAGTCCCTGGACCCCTGGGAGCAGGTGGAGCAGAAGTACGCTGCGGGCACGAAGGCGCGGGGCCGCGTGGTGAGCCTCACCAACTACGGTGCCTTCGTGGAGCTCGAGCCGGGAGTGGAAGGGCTCGTGCACGTTTCCGAGATGTCGTGGACGCGACGCGTCCGCCACCCCTCGAAGATCGTCAACGTGGGCGACGAGGTCGAAGTAGCGGTGCTCGACGTCAACCGGGCCGCCAAGCGGATCTCGCTGGGGATGAAGCAGGTCGAGCCCGATCCCTGGCAGACCATCGACGAGCGTTACGCGGTCGGTCAGCGCGTCATCGGAAAGGTGCGCAATCTCACCGACTTCGGGGCCTTCATCGAGCTGGAGCCGGGAGTGGACGGTCTGCTCCACATCTCCGACATGTCGTGGACGCGCTCGGTCGGCCATCCCTCGGAGGTGATCAAGAAGGGCCAGGAGCTCGAGACCCAGATCCTCAACATCGACAGCGAGAACAAGCGCATCTCCCTGGGGCTCAAGCAGGTCCAGCCCGACCCCTGGGCCACCGCGGCCCAGCGCTACCCCATGGGTTCACGGGTGACGGGCAAGGTCGTGCGGCTCACCGACTTCGGCGCCTTCATCGAGCTGGAGCCCGGGGTCGACGGCCTGCTCCACATCTCCCAGATGGCCAACCGCCCGATCAGTCGGCCCGACGAGATCGTCAACGTGGGCGACGAGATCACGCTGCTCGTCATCCGGGTCGACCCGAACGAGCGGCGCATCGGCCTCAGCCTCAAGGAGCTGGCGCACGCGGTGGACCTCAGCCGTGAGGCGGAGGAGGGACGGGGTGGTCAGGGTCGTCGCGGCAAGCGCAAGCAGCGCGACGACTACGACGACGACAGCGAAGAGTAGAGGCGGTCGCGGTGGCGCGTCCGATCACCATCCTCGGCGTCACCCTCGCGCTGTGGGCGGCTGTCGTGCTGCTGTTCCTGCTGGTCGTGTCGGGAGCCCTGCGCGGCCCTGAAGGCAGCGTCGGCTTCGGGGCCCGGGTGGCCGTGGTCGAGCTCGAAGGCCTCATCATCGACGTCGAGGACCTCTTGCGAGACCTCAAGGGGCATCGCGAGAATCCCCTGGTTCGGGCCGTGGTCATCCGCATCAACAGCCCCGGGGGGGTGGTGGGACCCACCCAGGAGCTTCACGACGCACTCCAGCGTCTGCGCCGCGCCGGCAAGCCGGTGGTGGCCTCGCTGGGCGCTGTGGCCGCCTCCGGCGGCTACTACGTCGCCGTGGCAGCGGATCGCATCTACGCCAACCCCGGGACGATCACCGGCTCCATCGGCGTGATCATGCAGATGGCGAACCTTGAGAACCTCATGAAGAAGGTGGGCGTCGACTACGTGGTGGTGAAGGCCGGACAGTTCAAGGACATCGGCAACATCTCGCGTCCCATGACGACGGAGGAGCGGCGGGTGCTCCAGTCGCTGCTGGACGACGTGCACGGGCAGTTCGTCGGCGCGGTGGCCGCCGGGCGCGGGCTCGAGCAAGGCGCCGTGCTGCGCTTCGCCGACGGACGCGTGTTCTCCGGGGCCCAGGCCAAGGGCCTGAAGATGGTCGACGAGCTCGGCGGGCTCGAGGAGGCCATCAACAGCGCAGCCACGCTGGCCGGGCTCGAGATTCCCCCGCGCGTGGTCCTGCCACGCCGACGTCTGTCGCTCTTCGACCTGCTCCGCAGTCAGCTCGGCCTCGCAGGAAGTCAGCTCGTGGCGCCGGTACTCCCGGTCTTCAAGACGCCGTTGTATCTGATGGACTGACAGGGTCCCATCGGGCCAAATCTCGAGTGATATCTTCAGTAAGTAAATATAAGTGGCCAATAACGTGTGTTTTTACCCATGAGTAAAATTGCGCCATAATGGGCGTATGAGGTCTAACCCCTTAGTCTGTTTGACATTCTTGATTCCTGCATGCTACGTTGACCAGGAGTTTTCCATCAGTCCCGATGCGGGACGGGGTGCACGATGACCAAAGCCGAACTGATCGACGAGGTCTCGAAGATCGCGAACCTGACGAAGAAAGAGACCGAGACGATCGTCAACACGATCTTCGACAACATCACGGACGCTCTGGTCAAGGGCGACAAGGTGGAGTTGCGGGGCTTCGGCAGCTTCCGTATTCGCCAGCGACACTCCCGCAAGGGCCGCAACCCCAAGACCGGTAGCAGCGTCGACGTCCCCGACAAGCGCGTCCCCTTCTTCAAGGTCGGCAAGCGCCTGCGCGAGCTCGTCAACACCTGAGCCGGCGGCGTGAAGCGCCTGTGGGCGCCGTGGCGCATGGCCTACGTGGGCGGGTCCGTGCCCTCCACGGGTTGCGTCTTCTGCCAGGCCCTCGCGGCTGACGACGACCAGCACCGCCTCGTCCTGGCTCGCGCCTCGGGCGCCTTCCTCATCCTGAACGCCTACCCGTACACGCCGGGACACCTCATGGCCGTTCTCGACCGGCATGTCGGCACGGTGGCGGACGCCACCGCCGAGGAGCTGGCGCAGCTGATGAGCCTGGTCGCCCGCGCCACGACGGCCCTCACCGCCGAGTATCATGCCGAGGGTTTCAACATCGGCATGAATCAGGGCCGGGTCGCCGGCGCCGGAATCTTGGATCACCTGCACGTCCACGTCGTCCCTCGCTGGCACGGCGATTCCAACTTCATGCCCGTGCTGGGCGAGGTGCGCGTGCTGCCCGAGGCGCTGGAGACCACCTGGGGGCGCCTGCGGCGCCAGCTCCATGGCTGAGCTGCCCGGGGGGCTGACCCCCATGATGCGGCAGTATCGGGAGCTCAAGCGGCGCTTCCCCGACTATCTGCTGCTCTTCCGGCTGGGCGATTTCTACGAGCTGTTCTTCGAGGACGCCGAGCACGGCGCCCGCCTGCTCGGCATCACCCTGACGGCACGACAGGGCGCACCGATGGCCGGCATCCCCCACCACGCCGCCGAGAGCTACATCGCCCGGCTCGTGCAGGCCGGTCGCAAGATCGCAATCTCCGAGCAGCTCGAGGCCCCGGGCCAGGGCCGCAAGCTCCTGCGCCGCGAGGTCGTCCGGCTCATCACGCCGGGCACCATCACCGACACCGCGTACCTGAACGGCGCCGCCAACAACTTCCTGCTGGCCGTCGCCCACGGTCGCGAGGGGACCGGTATCGCCCTGCTCGACGTCTCCACCGGCGACTTCTGGGTGGGCGAGGACCCGGGCGCCGAATCGGCCGTGCTGGAGGCGGCCCTCCTGCGCCAGCCGGCCGAGATCGTGATTCCCGAGGCGCTCCGCCAGACTCCTGACCTGGTGGCCCGGCTGGAGGCTCGCGGCGCGGTGCTCACGTTCTGGGATCCGGCGTCCTTCGCGCCGCGCCGCGCCGCCGCCGAGCTCATGGCCCACTTCGGCATCCCCTCGCTCGCCGTGTTCGGCGTGGCCGATATGACGGTGGGGCTGGGGGCGGCCGGGGGAGCGCTGGCTTACGTGCGGGCCACCCAGGGAGAGCGGCTCGGCCACCTCACCCGGCTGCAGCGCCTGGCCACCGCCGACGCCATGGTGCTCGATCAGACCGCCGTGGAGACCCTGGAGATCATCGGCTCGCGCGACGGCGCCCCGCGGGCCTCGCTCCTGGCAGTCATCAATGAGACCGTCACGCCGATGGGGGCCCGCCTCTTGCGGCAGTGGCTGCTCCGGCCCCTGGTGGACCCGGACCTGATCGCCGAGCGCCAGACCGCGGTCGCTGCGCTGGTAGAGGCGCCAGCCGAGCGCCACCGCCTGCGCACCCTGCTGGCCCGCATCGGTGACCTGGAACGCCTCACTAGCCGGGCCACGCTGGGTGTGGCCCACGCCCGGGATCTGGTGGGCCTGCGGGCGAGCCTGGAACCGATCGACGAGATCCGCGCCGCCGTAGCCGGGCCCACCGCGCCGATCGTGGCCGCGGCGCGGGACGAGCTGACGTCGCTCGACGACCTGAGGACCCTGCTGCGGGAGGCCCTCGTCGACGAGCCGCCGCTGACGCTCCACGACGGGGGCCTGATCCGCGAGGAGTGGAGCGAACCGCTGGCCGCCATCGTGAACGACGCGCGCCAGGCGCGGCAGTGGATCGCTGGCCTCGAGGAACGCGAACGCGCCCGCACCGGCATCGCCACCCTCCGCGTGCGCTTCAACCGGGTGTTCGGCTACGGAATCGAGGTCACCCACGCCCAGACCGGGCGCGTGCCCGCCGAGTACATCCGCCGCCAGACCCTCACCGGCGCCGAGCGCTACATCACCCCCGAGCTCAAGGAGTACGAGGCCACGGTCCTCGGGGCCGACGAGCGGCGGCGCCGCCTCGAGTACGAGCTTTTCGAGGACATTCGCCGGCGCGTGGCCGCCCGGGCCGGGGAGCTGCTGGCCACGGCCCGGGCCCTGGCCCGCCTGGACGTGCTGGCCGGCCTGGCCGAGGTGGCGGCGCGGCGGGGCCACACGCGGCCGCTGGTGGATCGGGGCGACGTCCTGACGATCGTGGACGGCCGGCATCCGGTGCTGGAGGCGCGGGTAGGGGAACCGGTGACCCCGAACGATGTCGCGCTCGAACCCGACGCCCGCATCGTCATCCTCACCGGACCCAACATGTCCGGCAAGTCCGTGTATCTGCGCCAGACCGGGCACATCGTCATCCTGGCCCAGCTGGGCGCCTTCGTGCCCGCTCGCGAAGCCCGGATCGGCGTCGTCGATCGCATCTTCACGCGCGTGGGCGCCCAGGATAATCTGGCGCGCGGGCAGAGCACGTTTCTGGTGGAGATGGTGGAGACAGCGAACATCCTCAACAACGTCACCGCCCGCAGCCTGGTGCTCCTGGACGAGGTCGGTCGCGGGACATCCACGTTCGACGGGCTGGCCATCGCCTGGGCGGTGGTGGAGGCGCTCCACGAACGGGCCGGAACGAAGGTGCTCTTCGCCACCCACTTCCACGAGTTGACCCAGCTGGCCGACCGGCTCCCTGCCGTGCGGAATTTCCACGTGGCCGTGCGCGAGTGGAACGATGAGATCGTGTTCCTGCACAAGGTCCGCCCGGGCGGCACCGATCGGAGCTACGGCATCCAGGTCGCCCGCGTGGCCGGGCTGCCCGCGTCCGTCATCGCGCGGGCCCGGGCGCTGCTCGTAGACTTCGAAGCGGCCGGCCAGCGCACGGCCGATGCCCATGACGCCGTCCAGCTCGGCCTCTTCACGCCGGCGCGCGATCCCCTTCTGGACGAGCTGGGGCGCCTCGACCTCGCCCACCTCACGCCCATCGAGGCGCTCAACCTGCTGGCCAAGTGGCAGGGGAGGCTGGGTGAGAGGAGGGGAAGCGAATGACCGTGAGCCGGATTCGAAAGCTCCCCGACCATCTGGTCAACAAGATCGCGGCCGGCGAGGTGGTCGAGCGGCCGGCCTCGGTCGTCAAGGAGCTGGTGGAGAACGCCCTCGATGCCGCCGCCCGCTCCGTGACCGTGGATCTGCGCGACGGTGGGGCGGCGCTGGTGCGGGTGACGGACGACGGGATCGGGATGACGCCTGCGGAAGTGCTCCTGGCGCTGGAGCGCCACGCGACCTCCAAGCTCGTCACCGACGACGATCTCGATGCGATCGCCACGCTGGGCTTCCGCGGCGAGGCTCTGCCTGCCCTCTGCGCGGTCTCACGCTTCGTCATCGTCAGCCGGGCCCGGCAGGCGCCGGACGGGCTTCGCGTGACCGGGGCCGGCGGTGAGATCACGCAGCGCCTGACCCTGCCGGCCGAGCCCGGGACCACTGTGGAGATCGGCGACCTCTTTTTCAACACCCCGGCCCGGCTCAAGTTTCTCAAGGCGCCGGCGACAGAGCTGGCCGCCTGCCTGCGGCTGCTCACCCCTCTGGCCCTCGCCCATCCCGACGTCACCTTCCGGGCCAGCCATGGACCGCGAGCGGTGTTGCAGGCCCCGCCCGCCCGGAACCTGCGCGAGCGGGTCGCGGCGCTGTGGGGATGGGACATCGCCGGGCGCCTGCTCGACGTCGAGCGACGGGACCAGGGCGTCGGCGTGCTCGGGGTGGCCGCGCCGCCCGATCTCACCCGGGGCAGCCGCGACGATGTCGTGGTCGTCGTCAACGGTCGCCCGGTCCGGGATCCGGGGCTCTTCCAGGCGGTCGTCGAGGCCTATCGACCTTTGCTGCCCCGCGACCGATTCCCGCTGGTGGCCCTGGCCATCACGCTCCCGCTCGCCGACGTCGACGTCAACGTCCATCCCACGAAGGCGTGGGTGCGCTTTCGCCACCCGCGGCTGGTCCAGGAGACGGTGGCGGCCGCGGTCGGTGAGGCCCTGCGCCAGCGCGCCGTCGTACCCGCGGTCGGTCTCGCGGGCACGCCGAGCGCCGCGCCGCTGCCGGCGGAGAGCGGTGGACAGCCGCCGCTCTTCGCGGAGACGATCCGGAGCTACCCGGCCGCCGGGCTGGGCCGCGTGCTCGGGCAGGCTCAGGACACATTCATCGTCGCCGTCTCCGACACCGAGGTGTTCTTCGTGGACCAGCATGCGGCGCACGAGCGCGTGCTCTTCGACCGGCTCCAGGCCGAGGTGGCGGCGGGCCAGCGCCCCGCCCAGGCCCTGCTCTTCCCCGAGCCTCTCGCCCTGACCCCGGCCGCCGTCGTGCTCCTGGAGCGGGCGCGGCCGGCGCTGGAGGATCTGGGCTTCGCCTTCGAGGGCTTCGGCGGCAATACGGTGGTGCTGCGCGCCGTCCCCAGCCTGCTCGCGGGCGACGAGCCACGCCGACTCCTGGAGGCCATGGTCGACGAGCTGGCCACCGCAAAGGCCGGCGAGCCCACGCAGGACCGGGCCCTCGCCCTGGTCGCCTGCCGCGCCGCCATCAAGGCCAACACCCCGCTGGAGCGCGAGCAGATGGATCGCCTGCTGGCCGAGCTGGCGGGCACGGCCACCCCCTACTTCTGTCCGCACGGGCGGCCGACCATGAGCCGCATCTCGCTGGGGGACATCCGGCGGGAGGTCCGGCGGGTCTGGTAGCATAGAGGCGAACGGATGAAGCGTTCGCTCCTCGTCATCGCGGGGCCGACCGGGGTCGGCAAGACAGCCACCGCCGTCGCGCTCGCCGCGCGGGTTCCGCTCGAGGTCATCAGCGCCGACTCCCGACAGGTCTACCGGGGCATGGACCTCGCTACCGGCAAGCCCTCGGCCGAGGAGCGGCAAGCGGTGCCCCATCATCTCATCGATGTCGCGGATCCCGACGATCGGTATCACGCGGCGCGCTTCCGCACCGAGGCGCAGGCGCTGGTGGCGGCGATCCACGAGCGTGGCCGGCTGCCGGCCATCGTGGGGGGCACGGGGTTCTACATCCGGGCCCTGCTGCGCGGGCTCGACCCGGCCCCGCCCGCCGACGAGGAGTTCCGCCGGGAGCTGGCCGCCCTGGCCGCCCGCGAGGGCCGGGGCGCACTACACGACCGGCTACGCCGGGAGGCCCCCGCGCTGGCTCGCCGACTGCATCCCAACGACGCCGTCAGGGTCGTGCGCGCGCTCGAGCGCCTGCGCGCTCCGGGGGCGACGAGCGAGCAAGTGCGCTGGGCCCGACCCCAGTCCGACTACGACGCCGTGTACGTGGGATTGACCATGGAGCGGGCGGCCCTGCGGCAGCGCCTGGCCCTCCGCGCCGCCGCGATGGTGGCGGCCGGCCTCGCCGCCGAGGTGGCCAACCTCCTGGCCCGGGGCTACGATCCCACGCTGCCCGCGATGCAGGGCATCGGCTATCGCGAGTTCGTGCAGGTGGTGCAGGGCACGCTCGCCGAAGGCGACGCGCTGCGCATGATGCAGCGGGACACGATGCGCTACGCCCGCCGGCAGTGGACCTGGTTCGCCCACGAGCCCGGTGTGCAGTGGCTCGATCTGGGACTGGCGGGCGGACCCGAGGGCGCGGCGACGATCATCGAGCGGCGCCTGCGCGAGAGGGGTCTGATCGCGTGAAGAACGGTCGCCGCAACGGCCGGCCCCGGAGCGACGGCCGGGAGCGGGCCGTGATCGCGGCCCTGCGATTGCCGGCCCAGCGACGCTGGGAGGTCGAGGAGTCCCTCGACGAGCTGCAAGCCCTGGCCGTGGGCGCGGGCGCGAGCGTCGTGCACCGGGTGCTCCAGGAGCGGGTCACCCCCACTCCGGCCCTCTACTTCGGGCGGGGCAAGGTCGAGGAGATCGCGCAGGCGGCCCGGGTGACGGGCGCGAACCTCATGATCTGCGACGACGCCCTCACGCCCGTGCAGGAGCGCAACCTCTCGCAGGCCCTCGAGCTCAAGGTGATCGACCGCACCGCCCTGATCCTCGACATCTTCGCCCAGCGGGCGCGGACCAGCGAGGGCAAGCTCCAGGTGGAGCTGGCCCAGCTCACCTACCTGCTGCCCCGCCTGGTCGGGCAGTGGACCCACCTCGAGCGCTTCGGGGGTGGTATCGGCATCCGGGGCCCCGGTGAGACGCAGCTCGAGTCGGACCGCCGGGTCATCCGGCGTCGCGTGATGCAGATCCGCCGCGAGCTCGAGCACGTGCGCGTGCATCGGCGCATCCACCGGGAGGGCCGTCGGCGCGCCGGCTTGCCCATCGTCGCCCTGGTGGGCTACACGAACGCCGGCAAGACCACGCTGATGAACCGCCTGACGGGGTCGAGTCTCGTGGCCGCCGACCGGCTCTTCGTGACCCTCGATCCCGCGGCCCGTCTCGTGAACGGCGACGGCCAGCCTCCCTTCATCCTCACCGACACCGTGGGTTTCATCCGCAAGCTGCCGCACGAGCTCGTGGCTGCCTTCCGGGCGACGCTCGAGGAGCTGGCCGACGCCGACGTTCTCGTGCACGTGGTGGACGCCAGCCACCCCGCGCTCGAAGAGCACATGACGGCGGTTGAATCCCTGCTCGATGAGCTCGCGGTGGGCGACCGGCCCACCGTGCTCGCCCTCAACAAGGTCGACCGGGTCGAGACCCGGCACGTCGTCGACCGGTTGCTGAGCGCGCGCGGTGGGGTGGCCGTCTCGGCGGTGACCGGCGAGGGGCTCGACCGGCTGCGCGCGGCCCTGGCCACTAGCCTGCGACCCGCTGAGATCGTCCGCCTGCGCATCCCCCACGGCGACGGGAGCATGCTGGCCCTCTGCTACAACCGGGGCCGGGTGATCGGCCGGGCCGACGAGGGCGAGCACGTCGTGCTGGAAGTGACCCTGCCCCCCGCGCTGGAGGCCACGCTCGCGCCGTACAAGGTCGCCCGGGTACACTGAGCGGTAGTCATGGGCCTGGCCAACTGGTTGACCGTTCTCCGGATTCTCTTGATCCCCGTGTTCATCACGTTGCTGGTCTACCGCCAGCCGGGCTGGGCCCTGGTCGTCTTCACCCTGGCGTCCATCACCGATCTCCTCGACGGCTGGGTGGCGCGCCGGCAAGGTATGGCCAGTCGACTGGGAGCCTTCCTGGATCCCATCGCCGACAAGCTCCTGCTCACGGCGTCCTTCGTGACCCTGACCTATCTGCGCGTCCTGCCCTTCTGGATCACCGCCGTGGTGATCAGCCGGGACGTGATCCTGGTCGTGGGCGCGCTGCTCGTGCACATCGTCGGGATTCGGATCGACCCGCACCCGACCCGCGCGGGCAAGGCCGCCACCTTCTTCCAGATCACCACGGTCTTGCTGGGGCTCGTGGCGCGATTCGTCGCCGTCGGCCCCGGCCTGCCGGTGGTGATGTGGCTGACGGCCATCTTCACGGTCTACTCGGGTTGCCAGTACCTGGTGCAGGGGATGCGCTTCCTGCACACCGCCGACCGGGACGAGCATGAAGAATCGCTGCGCCCCTGAGGGCGAGGCCGCCGACGGCGTGGTGGTCGCGTCGGTCCGGCGGCGCTCCGCCGCCGCCACGGCGGGCCTGCTGCCGGGCGACCGGATTCTCGCCATCAACGGTCAGCCCCTGCGGGATGCCATCGATTTCCAGTTCTACGGGGCCGACGACGAGCTGCGGCTCACGGTGGCGCGGCGGGAGACCACGACCGCGCTGACCCTGTACCGAAGCGCCGGGGACCTCGGCGTGCAACTCGTGCCGCCGCGGCCCCGGGACATCGCCACCTGCGCCAACGCCTGTGTGTTCTGCTTCATCCACCAGAATCCCCGCGGGCTGCGCCGAAGCCTCTACGTCAAGGACGACGACTTCCGGCTGTCCTTCCTGCACGGCAACTACATCACCCTCAGCGATCTGGACGAGGCGGCCCTGCGCCGGATCGAAACCCAGCGGCTGTCACCGCTCTACGTGTCCGTGCACGCCACCGACGCCGAGCTGCGCCACCGCCTGCTCGGGCGCCCGCGCCACTCCGGGGAGATCCTGCCCCGCCTGGCGCGGCTGGGGGCGGCCGGGATCCGGATGCACGCGCAGGTGGTGCTGTGCCCGGGGCTCAACGACGGCACGCATCTCGAGCGAACGGTGTTCGACCTGATGGAGTTGTACCCGCAGGTCGCCACGGTGGCCATCGTGCCCGTCGGCCTCACCCGCCACCGCGAGCGTCTGCCCGCGCTGCGGCTCCTGACCGCCGACGAGGCGCGCGGGCTGCTCGACACGGTCGGCGCCTGGCAGGCGAGCTTGCTGGCCTGGATGGGTAGCCGCTTCGTCTTCCTCGCCGACGAGATCTACCTGCTGGCCGACCGCCCGCTGCCCGAAGCCGCCGCCTACGAGGGATTCCCCATCGCCGAAGACGGCGTCGGGCTGGTACGGCGCTTCGAGGACGACCTCGGGCGCGCGCTCCGCGGAACCGTCCCGAGCCGCCGCCGGACCGTGACCGTGGTCAGCGGCGAGCTGTATGGCCCGCGCCTGGCTCGCCTGCTCGCGCCGTTGGCCGCGGGCGGGCTCACCGTGCGCCTGGCACCGGTGCCCAACGACTTCTTCGGTCGGACCATCGGTGTCGCCGGCCTGCTGGCTGGCCGGGACATCCAGCGTCACCTCGCAGACCTGACCGACCTCGGTGAGGAGGTGCTGATCCCATCCGTCGCCATCCGCGACGGTGATGGGGTCTTCCTCGACGATCTCACCCCGGCCGACCTCGCCTCCGATCTGGGCGTGCGTGTCCGCGCCGTCGAGCCGACGGCGCGAGCGCTTCTGCGGGCGCTGCGCGGCCCGTGAGCCGGCTGGCCGCGTCGTCGGTCGAGGGCGTGTTGCGGCCGCTGATCGCGATCGTGGGTCGCCCGAACGTGGGCAAGTCGTCCCTCTTCAATCGCCTGGTCGGCCGCCGGCAGGCGCTGGTCCGTGACGTGCCGGGCGTCACCCGCGACCGGCTTTACGGCCAGGTGGAGCTCGAGCGCTGGCGGGCGACCGTCGTCGACACGGGCGGGTTCGACCCTTCCTCCCAGGAGCCGCTGGTCGAAGGCGTGCGTCGCCACGTCCTCGCCGCGGTGGGGGAGGCGGATCTCGTCCTGATGGTCGTGGACGCGCGCGAAGGTGTCACGGCTCTGGACGAGGAGATCGGCGCCATCCTGCGCCGCTCGGGCCGCCCCGTGGTGCTCGTCGCGAACAAGGTGGACGGCGCCGGCCAGGAGCCCGCGCTGGGTGAGCTCTACCGGCTGGGCTTCGGCGTTCCCATCCCGGTGTCGGCCGAGCACGGACGGGGTGTGGCCGAGATGCTGGAAGCCGTTCGGGCTCGCACGACTGACCTGGGCTCGCCTCGGACGGGCGGGGCCCAGCCCGCCGAACGTCCTGCGGCTCGCACGACTGTAACGATCATCGGCCGCCCCAATGTGGGCAAGTCGTCCCTCGTCAACGCGATCCTGGGGGCCGAGCGCGTGCTCGTCCACTCCGCGCCTGGCACGACTCGGGACGCCGTGGACACCGAGCTCGTGTACCGCGGTCGCCCCTACGTGCTGATCGACACGGCCGGCATCCGCCGCAAGGGCCGGGTGAGCGAGCCCCTGGAGAAGCTGGCCGTGGTGATGGCCCTCAAGGGTCTCGAGCGCGGCCAGGTCGCCGTCCTCGTCCTCGATGCGTCCGAGGGCCTCACCGCGCAGGACGCCCACATCGGCGGTTACGCCGACGCCGCGGGACGGGCCTCGGTGATCGTCGTCAACAAATGGGACCTGGTGCCGCTGGGGACGGTGCGCCGGGCCGAGGTCGTCGAGCAGATCCGCGAGCGCCTGCCCTTTCTCGACTACGCGCCCATCTGCTTCACCTCGGCGACGAAGGCGCAGGGGATCGCCGACCTCTTCGACGCCATCGACGCCGTGGCCGCAGAGGCGCGCCGGCGAGTGCCGACGGGGGAGGCCACCGAGACGCTCCGGCAGGCCCTGGTGCGGCGTCCTGTCTCCATCGGCGGCGTCCCGCTGACTCTGCAATCCGCCGAGCAGGTGGCAACCGGACCACCGACCTTCGCCCTGCGCGTCAACCGGCCCCGGGACGTGCACTTCTCCTACGCGCGCTATCTCGTCAATGCCCTCCGGCAGGCTCACGGATTCGCCGGCTCGCCAATTCGACTGGCCTTTCGGCAGGCCGCCGGTCCCCGCCGACGCCGGCTACGCCGCTGAGATGTTCGGAGAGGCGAGAAAACAGCTGCTTCTATGCTAAGATGACGCGCATGACACCCACCGACGATCGGGACGATCCAGAACAGCCGCGCTCGATCCTGTCTGCGATGTGGTTCCGTGTGGTGTTGGTGGTCGTGGTCCTGGGGGTCATCGCCGTGCTGGCCGTGCCGCACGTCCTCGACATGGTCAACGCGCCGCCGACGCGACAAGCGGCGTCCGTGAAGCTGGCACCCGGCCCCACGCCGACCATGGCTCCCGCTCCACCGAGCCCGACTCCGAGTCCGTCGCCAGCCGAGCAGTCCGCGCCGTCATCGGCGGCGCCGCCGCCGCCACTGCTGTCGCCGCCGACCGAGACGGCAAAGGCCATCGAGGAGCCACCAACCAAGAAACCCGAGCCGATGGAGCCCGCCAGCAAGGCGCCCGCTGCCAAGCCGGACAAGGTCACGGAGAAGCCGAGCCGCGGCGCCTACTGGGTTCAGGTCGGGGCCTTCCGCGACGCGGCCATGGCCCAGCGCCTCGCCGAGCGCCTGCGCGCGGAGAACTATTCGGTCACGGAATCGGTCAAGCGCACGGGGGCGCCGGCGAAATCGGGGCCGACCGGCGAGGCAGGTGACCGCTACAACGTGTTCGTCTCCGGCATGGCCCCCAGCGAGCTCACCGCGAAGCTCGGCGCCAAGGGCCTGAACGCCGACGTAGTCGCCGGCGGAGCGGTCATCAAACCCAGTCTGTCGCTGCGCGAGGCGGTCGCCCTGTCCCGTGATCTCGCGGCCGATGGCCTCCAGGTGCAGGTCCGCCGGGCCGGCCGGGGCGAGGCGAGCGCGGCCGTCGCGCCCTCGACCGCCGCCGGCGGCGACGCGTATCACCGCGTGCGGGTCGGGAGCTTCCCCGATCGCGCCACGGCCCTGACCGTGGCCAAGGAGCTGGAGGGTAAGGGATACCGGCCCTACGTCGCCCGAGGTAATCAGTGATGGCGGGAGGAGGTGAGCTGTCGCTGTGACGAAGAATGATCTGGTCAACTCCGTCTCGGCCCACGGGCTCTCGAAGCGGCACGCGGCCTCCGTCGTGGAGTCGGTCTTCGACATCATCTTTCGGTGCTTCGAGAAGGGTGAGGACGTGAAGATCGTGGGGTTCGGACATTTCCGGATCCGACAGAAGGCGTCCCGGCGGGGGCGCAATCCCCAGACCGGCGACAGCATCGAGATCACGGCCCGCAAGGTGCTGACCTTCAAGCCGTCGAAAGGGCTCAAGCAACGGATCAACAGTCAGTCGGCGTGACGGTCGAGCCGGCCGAGAAGCTCTACTATCGCATCGGCGAGGTGGAGGGAATGACCGGCGTGCCCGCCTACGTTCTGCGGTACTGGGAGCTGGAATTCAAGCTCCTCCGTCCCAAGAAGAACCCCGCTGGCCAGCGCATCTACCGGCGGCGCGACGTCGACCTGATCATGCGCATCAAGACCCTGCTCTACGACGAGCGCCTCACGCTGGAGGGCGCCAAGAAGCGCCTCCTGGCCGAGGCCCGCCGGGTCGAGCAGCTCCAGCTCGGCCTGCGGGAAGCCGCCTACGCCGCCGTGCTCCGCCGCACCCGCGATCGCCTCACGTCGCTGCGGGCGCGGCTGACACCTTGAAGCGTCGCCTCCTTTCTGGGACTATTCAGGCTTGGCGGTCGGGGCGTGGCGCAGCCCGGTAGCGCACAGGACTGGGGGTCCTGGGGTCGCTGGTTCGAATCCAGTCGCCCCGACCACTTCTTCTTCACCTGCTGAATGTCCGTTCTCCTCGTTACCAACGACGACGGAGCCCACGCCGAGGGCCTGGCCGCGCTCGCGGCGGCCCTGGAGGATCTCGGAGAGGTCTATGTCATCGCGCCCGAGCGCGAGCAGAGCGCCTGCGGTCACGCGCTGACGCTGCACCGTCCCCTCCGGGTCACCCGCCTGCGTGACCGCTGGTTCGCCGTCAACGGCACGCCGTCCGACTGCGTCAACCTCGGGGTCCTGGGCTTTTTGCCCGAGCGGCCGGTCCTGGTGGCGTCAGGCATCAACCACGGGGCGAACCTCGGGGACGACGTCACCTACTCGGGAACGGTGTCGGCCGCCATGGAGGGCACGCTCCTGGGCGTGTCCTCGCTGGCCGTGTCGCTGCTGGACGGCGGGGACTTCACGCAGGCCGGGGACGTGGCCCGGCTGGTGGCGGCCCGCGTGCTGGTCGAGGGCCTGCCCGCCAAGACCCTGCTTAACGTGAACGTGCCGCCCCGGGCCCCCCGCGGCGTGCGCGTGACGCGGCTGGGCCATCGCGTCTACACCGAGAAGATCGTCGAGCAGCGCGATCCGCGCGGCCGCACCCACTACTGGATCGGGGGCAGCGAGCCGCGCTGGGAGGCCCTGGAGGGCACCGACATGGCGGCCATCCACGACGGTTTCGTGGCCGTGTCCCCCGTGCATCTTGACCTCACCGCCCACCGTACGCTCGTCCAGATGGCCGACTGGTCGGGCACGCTCAGCGCCCAGCTCAAGCGTAGCCGCGACCGGACTTCGTAGACCGCCCATGGATCCGGCAGCCGGGGAGCGCGAGCGCTACGAGCGAGAGCGCGCCCGGATGGTCGAAGAGCAGCTCGCCCGCCGGGGGATCAGTGATGTTCGTGTGCTCGACGCTATGGGCCGCGTACCCCGCCACCTCTTCGTGGAGGAGGCCTTGCGCGATCGCGCCTATGGTGACCACCCGCTGCCGATCGGCGAGCAGCAAACGATCTCCCAGCCCTTCATCGTGGCGCTCATGACATCCCTGCTCCGCCTGAGCGGACAGGAAAAGGTGCTGGAGGTGGGCACGGGCTCCGGTTACCAGACGGCGATCCTGGCCCGGCTGGCGCGCCGCGTGTGCTCCATCGAACGGCTCGCGACCCTGGCCACGCGGAGCCGGGCCCTGCTGGAGTCGTTGGGGTTCACCAATGTCTGGATCCGGGTCGGGGACGGAACACTGGGATGGCCCGACGAGGCGCCGTTCGACAGGATCCTGGTCGCGGCGGGGGCGCCGTCGATCCCGTCACCGCTTGTCGAGCAGCTCGCCGAGGGTGGCCGCATGGTGGTGCCTGTCGGCGACACGACGAACCAGACGCTGACGCTGGTGGAGAAGATCGACGGCGCCACGCGCACCAGCCCCCACGGGGATTGCACGTTCGTAAAATTCGTGGGGCGGTATGCCTGGGAGCCCTGAGCCTGTACAATAGGCCCCTCAGCGCGGGGCGTAGCGCAGCCTGGTAGCGCGCACGGTTCGGGACCGTGAAGTCGGAGGTTCAAATCCTCTCGCCCCGACCAAGCTCGTAACCGCCAGTCGGTGGCCCGACGCCGACCGGCTGGCGGCCATCATCCGTTGGTGCTCGGTTACCCGTGAACGCACAGCACACTGCCGCGGAGATCGTCGTCGAGGGCGACGTGCAAGGCGTCGGCTTCCGCAACTTCGCCCAGCGCCGGGCGTCGTTGCTGGGGCTGTCCGGCTACGTCATCAACCTCAAAGACAGCCGTCGCCTTCGCGTTCTCGCCGAAGGCGAGCGCGGGCCCATCGAGGAGCTGGTCCAATATCTGGAAAAAGGGCCACCCCTGGCCCGCGTGGAGCGGGTGAGCGTACGCTGGCTCGCCCCCACGGGGCGGTTCGGCACCTTCGCCATCCGCTACGCGGAGTTCGAGCCTTGAGCGGCCGCAGCAACGTCTATCGCCGGCTGGCCCTGCACGGCGCGGTGGCGGTCACCGTGCTCATGACCCACGTCGTCGAGGCGGCCGAGCCCACCCTCAAGACACCCCCGGCCCGTCAGGCCCGGATCCATGAGGTGGCAGCCGGCGAAAACCTCACGTGGATCGCGCGCCGCTACGGGGTGACGGTATCGGACCTCGTCATGGCGAACCGGCTGCCTGACGACGACGTCATCATCCGCATCGGTCAGAAGCTGGTAATTCCGCCGCGTGACAGCGAGGCGCCTCGCCCGGACCTGCTCCGTCCCCTGCGCCCGTGGCGCCCGCGAAACCTCATTCTCGCCGTGCCCGATTTCGGCAACCGCCTGCCCCTGTTCACCTGGCCAGCCGAAGGCCACATCACCTCTACCTTCGGCTGGCGTCGCCGAGGCTGGCACCGTGGCGTCGACATCAAGGGCGACCTGCGGGGGCCGGTCTTCGCCTCCACCGGCGGCATCGTCGTGGCCAGCGGCTTCGAGCCCCAGTACGGACGTGTGGTGAAGATCGAGCACCTCAACGGCTTTCTCACCGTGTACGCCCACAACGACCGCAATCTGGTATCCGTGGGGGCGCGCGTGCTGCCGGGCCAGACCATCGCCCGTATCGGCCGCACCGGGCGGGCCACCGCCCATCACCTGCACTTCGAGATCCGCCAGCGCGGCGTCGCCTACAACCCCCTTTATTTCTTGCCCCTGACGCCCCGCATCAGCGTCCTCGAGAGCGGCCACCGGCACGACGAGGGGCCTCATGAGTGACGACGAGGAGGCGATGCCGGACGAGCCTCTCGATGTCCTCGTCGATGCCGTGGACGAGGACACCCGTGTGGAGACCCGGGAGACCAGCCGGGCCAACCTGGCCGTGTACCTCAGCGAGATCGCCCGCATTCCGCTGCTGTCGCGTGAAGAGGAGCAGGAGCTGGCCCGGCGCCTGCGCGCCGGCGACGAGTCGGCCAAGAGCCGCCTCATCGAGGCCAACCTCCGGCTGGTCGTCCAGGTAGCCCGCCGCTACTTCAACCGTGGCCTGCCGCTGCCGGACCTCATCGAAGAGGGCAACCTCGGCCTGCTCCGGGCTGTGGAGAAGTTCGATCCCGAGCGCGGCCTTCGTTTCTCCACGTACGCAACCTGGTGGATCCGCCACGCCATCACCCGCGCGCTGGCCAATCAGGCGCGGATCATTCGCCTGCCCGTGCACGTCGAGATGCTCCTCGGCCGCTACGCCAAGGAGCAGCAACGCCTGACCCAGTCGCTGGGCCGGCCGCCGACGGCCGCCGAGCTGGCCCAGGCCCTGGGCACGACCGAGGAGCAGGTGGAGGATCTCGAGGAGCTTCGCCAGCAGCCCCTCTCCCTCGACGCTCCCGTCGCTGATCGCGGGCGGGTGGCCGATCTGGTGGCCGATCCCACGGCGGATCCCTCTGCCGCCCTCACCCGGCTCTTCCGCGAACGCGCCGAGCTCGTCTCGGTGCTCGACGATCTGGCCGTGAACGAGCGCAAGGTGCTCCGCCGGCGCTTCGGCCTGGAGGGCGATGAGCCCGAGACGCTGGAGGCCATCGGCCAGACGCTCGGGCTCACCCGGGAGCGTGTGCGCCAGATCGAGACGGCGGGGCTGCGCAAGCTCCGAGCGCTGCTGCGCGCGCGGGGTGTCGATCCCGCCGATTTCTTCTGATGACCTCTCGGGCCACGCGGCGGCTCGCCGCGACACTGGGGATCATCCTCCTCGGCCTGGTCGGGGGCGGGTGCGCCTCCGCCGCCCGGGAGGATGCCGCTCCGGTGGCGGCGCGGCAGCCGGACGTGATCTGGGTCCCCAGCGATCTGCTGGTCGTGAACGAGATGCTGACGCTCGCCGGCGTCGGCGCCGATGACGTCGTCTACGATCTTGGCTGCGGGGACGGGCGCATCGTCATCGAAGCCGCCCGGCGGTTCGGGGCCCGTGGTGTCGGCGTGGACATCGATCCCAAGCTAGTGCGAGAGGCCCGCCGCAACGCCGAGCAAGCCGGTGTCGCCGACCGGGTCACGATCCTGGAGCAGGACCTGTTCACCACCGCGCTGGCCGACGCCACCGTGGTGATGCTGTACTTGTCGCCCGCGATCAACCTGCGGCTCCGGCCCAAGCTCCTCCGCGAGCTCCGCCCCGGGGCCCGAATCGTGTCCCACGAGCACGACCTGGGCGACTGGAGACCCGCGAAGACCATAGTGGTCTCGCTCCCCGAGCGAAACCACTACGTCTTTCTCTGGCGGGTGCCTCAGGTGCCGCGACCCCAGAGGCCGCAGTAGCGCCGCAACACGAACGGTAAATTCTGCGCATACCCCGGCCAGCTCTCGTATTTCGGCAGCTTGAGCTCCTTCTCCACCCTGTCCCAGCAGCGGCCGGCCTGGGCCTCGGCCTTCACCGCCGCTGACGCGTCCTCCAGGAAGGTCAGAAGACTCTCCACGTCCTGCTTGGTGCCCAGCCGGCCGCCCGGACCCGGGTGGCCGGGGATCAGCCGATCCCAGTCCATGGCCAGCACGCGCCGGAGCGATTCCTCCCACTCGAGGGGATAGGAGTCGATCATGCCGCGCCCCGGCACCGAGCCCACAGAGATGAAATCCACGGCGAAGAGCAGCTTGTGCTGGGGCAACCGCATGACGATCGAGCTGTCGGAATGGTTGAGACCGACGTACGTCAGCTCGAGCGTGGTGTCACCCAGGATGATCGTACGGGCACCGTCCATCGTCTCGTCGGCCAGCACCGTGTGCGGGTCCTTGAGGGCGGCCAGCCGCTCCTGGGCCCGCCGGTGGGCGATCACCGTGGCGCCGGCGTCCTTGAACGGCTTGCCGCCGGCGATGTGGTCGAAGTGGTGGTGGCTGTAGATCAGATACTTGATGGGCAGGTTCGTCAGCTTCCGGATCTCATCGAGGTAGGTCGTCACGGCCTGCGGGCGCCCGTAGCCGATGGGGTCAGTCGCGATCACGCCCGCCGACGTGACCACGAACATCGCCTGGTGGTTCCCGTACCGGAAGACGTAGACGTTGTCGGTGCCGTCGACCTTGGTGGTCGCGAACGGCGGCGGCGCCTGCTGCGCATGGGCGACCACGCCCAGGCATGCCGCAGCGAGCACGCCGCCCACGATGGCATACGCAACTCGTCTCATGGTTGCTCCTTCCTGTGACGTTGCCTGTGGGGACCGCTCGGTGCTCGCAGCCGACCGGGCTCGCACCCGATCGGTGGGCGCTAAAGTATACTTCACCCTACGGCGACACACAGTCCGGGCAAGCCAAAGCGGGCGGGGGAATGAGCGACAGAGCGTCCTCCTCCAGCCGCGTCCGGCTGACCGTCGTGCGCAGCGTCAAAAACGCCGAGCCGAAGCCCTCGCTCTCGGGAACGTGCCCCGTGTCGAACGGTACGGGCCCGACCACTCCCTCGACGGCCGCACTCAGCTGCTGCTCCCGCTCAGTCAGCCGAGACCACGTGAAACCGGTCTCGGTCTTCTCTCTGACGAAATTGGTGGAAAACGAGATGGAGGCGAAGTCGTCGGTTGCCGCCCACGCGACGGAGACCTCCTTGTAGTTCAATGTCGCGCTGAGACCTAGCGGGTCCACGACAAAATGCGCGCTGTCGATCTCGATGAACGGTTGCGGAGCCACGGGGATCGGCTCTCCGAACTCATCGGCGACCGAGAGGAACAAGCTGGTCTCCACGTTTCCGTTCGAGAACGTGGAGCGGGTGACCTGGACGGTGGCACAGACGCCGGACCGGCATTGCGTGGCGTATGCATCCTCCGTAACGACGCGAAACGGCCGCTCGGCCGTCGCCGATGTGGCACACACGAGGAGAATTACAACGGAGAGAGCGAGGTACTTTCGCATTGGGGGTCTCCTCCCGCTGACGAGCGTAAGCCTCGAAGATCCTCGTCATCTGACACCAGTGCCGTGTTGCCGGAGACAAGGTAACGGCCCGACATCGCAGGACCGTCAGAAAAAATGCGCGGGACTGGGGTTCGGGACAGGAGGTCCTCGGCTAGCACAAAACGCGGTAGAATCGGCTCAGCGTCTCGGCAGTCCGCGTGCCCCCGTAGCTCAGGTGGATAGAGCAGCAGTTTCCTAAACTGCGTGCCGGGTGTTCGAGTCACCCCGGGGGCACCAGACCCCCGCTGCCCAGCGAGCCGTACGGTGGTTAGCGCGGATGATGATCGTTCCCGACCGCGCGCAGCGCCAGGGCTTTAAGCTCTCCCGGTGTGCAGTGAAATCGGGACCACTCCATGTGGTCCTGAGTCGAAGAGCCTCGAAGTTCGACCGCGCCGCGCGATGCTTGGTCGACTGCCAGGCTCGGCTGGGGGGCCGATAGAATCCTGAGCTTGCTTTGCCAGGATCTTCCGTCGCCGTGCCTGGCGCCGGGTGTGGTGACCCGCCCCGGACGCAGGTTGTTCACGGTAGAATCATCCCTTCATATCAGTGCGCCGAGGCGAGGGCTTCTGCTGATGACACCCGGTGAGATCGAGATCTTCGCCGACAGCTTCGATCGCTGCATGGCCGACGAACGGTTCTTCGACATCTTCTACGATCGATTCGTCGCGTCGTCGCCGGCGGTCGCCGAGAGGTTCGCCCACACCGATGACCGCCGGCAGAAGAGGGCAGTCAGGGCGTCGCTCTACCTCATCATGTCGTGTACCGTGCGCTCCGAGGCCAACTACTCGCCGCTGGAGCCTCTAGCCGAGCGACACAGCCGACAGCAGCTGGACATCGGGCCCGAGTTGTACCGCTTGTGGCTGGACAGCCTGATCGAGAGCGTCCAAACGTGCGATCCTAGGTTTGATCTGACGATCGAGCGCGTCTGGCGTCATGCCATGCGGCAGGCAATCGACTTTCTCGTCTCGCGTTACTGATATTGTCGTCCGATGCAGAGAAAGAAGCTGGTGCACCCGGAGGCCTCGGACATGCCAATGATCAAGGGGCGAGGGCGACAGGTCCGCTATGGGTTGATAGGGGAAGGTGAGCGCCGCCACGCTGGCGTGGAAGCCATGCGGCAGCTGTTTGTTGCGTCGCGCTTGTCGCGTTGGAGGAGGCTACCGGTGCGGGTCGTGAGAACGGGCTCCGTCATGGTCGCGATGTTGTTGCTGGCCGCTAGCGTGGACGCCGCGGCGCCGCTTACTCCGCTGGTGAGCGGGTGGGAGCAGTGGTTTCGTGTCGACACGCAGAGCAGGCAACAGGATAGTCGCGCGGTGGTGAGCGGGGTGGTCTGGAACACGAGCGGCTGGGGCGCCCGGCGCATCCAGTTGCTGGTGGAAGGTCTGGATGTCAGCGGACAACCCGTCAGCCAGCGCGTGGTGTGGTTGGGCGCTGATCTTCTTGCCGGGACCCACGCATTCTTCGAAGTCCCCATGCCGGCGGCCAGCTCTTATCGGGTGAGTGTGTTCGCCTTCGACCGCAGCAAGCGTGCCTGACGACCCATCGACGCTCGTGTCCAGGCCGGGACTCCATGGCGCAATGGCCGATTGTTCCTTCAAGAACGCGTGAATTCAGTCGATTTGGGACGGCGCGAGGCGGAAGACCGAACCCCTGGGTAGCCGGAATCGGCACGCTCCTCCTGGCAGGAGCATGCGCGGGGCCAGTGCAGAACGAGGCGTTTGGCGTGTATTGGGGAGCCTCCCGCGCCTGCGAGCAGCAATACCGGAACCTGCGTGTGGAGCAAATCGATCCAAACGGCGATCTCACCGTCTCCGCGGACCTGGACGTCCCGATGAATCTCGATGCCTTCCGGCAGTGCTATCGTGACGGCATCCGGGACGCTATTCTTCGCCGTCAGGAGCGCGGCCAAGTCATTCCCACCGCTCTGAACCGGGAGCCCGCCGTCGAAATGGAGTGACATTCGACTCGGAGACTGGGGCTCAGCGCTCAGGGGGGACATCGCGTGGTAACGCGCTAGGCGGCAGCCGTGATCTCGACGCTAGAGAGGGCTTCGTACCCCGGGGGGTACCCCATGACCATACCGGCCTGGGCTCCGAGTAGGCCTGCCACCGGGCCGCCCCGCGAAGGGCGCCACGCCAAGTTGTAGATGCGGCCGGCCTGTTCCCGGCGCGGCGCCCCGTCCCCAGGCGTGCCCGATGTATGGACACTGGTTCAGCCACTGGTCAATATTCCGGCGTGGCCACCATCAGGACGCTGAGACAACAGGCGGGGCTGACCCGGGCCCAGGCGAAGACGGGTGAAGGTGGAGAGGTTGGTGGAGTGATCCGCTCGGTGCGAGTGGCCTCAGCAATCACGGCCGCGACCGCGGTGGTGGCAGTTGCTTTCTCCGGATGCATGTCGCTGGCGAGTATTCGGGCCTCGGAGCCTACCCGCACCGCAGTCGTGAAAGGCTCGGCACCCGTCATTGCCCGGTGCATCCAGAGCGAACTGGATCTCTCGGTTACCGACTCCAATCCGGCGGGCACGGAGTTCGCGCTCCTCGCCCCGTGCAAAGTCTGCGTGCAAGGCCATTTCTACGAAATCAGCGTGTGGCAGCTCGCCGTTCGCGCGGGGGAATGGGACCAGGTGAGAATCGAGCTGCGCGAGAACTCGACGTTTCTTTTCGGAACCGGCAACCCATGGAAGACGGTAGAGCGTTGCGTGAAGCCATGAAACGAGACGCCTTCGCTTTATGGCCGGCGGTTCCAGTCTCTGCCAGGCGGGTACGACCAAACCACCCCCGAAGCACCACACAGGACTGAACCTGCCGGGCAAACGCGCCGTCGGTCGACTGCCAGTTGCAGACCTCCCGTGCTCGGCCGTACGTTCTAGCCCGGGGGGTGCCCATGGCCAGTCCGCGTTTCGGCCTGAATCGGTTCGACTCGCGCTCCAGCGAGGCGTTTGCCGCCGACGTGCGGCGGGCCGAGGCGCTGGGCTGGGACGCGGCCTTTCAGCCGGACTCGCAGCTGCGGCGCCGCGACACGTACGTGCTCCTGGCGGCGGCGGCTCGGGCCACGGAACGCATCGTGCTGGGCACCCTGATCGCCAATCCGATCAATCGGCACCCCACGGTCACCGCATCCTCAATCGCCACGATCGACGAGCTGGCCCCGGGGCGCACGCTGCTCGGTTGGGGTGTCGGCGACACCGCCGTCCGGCTGGCCGGACTGCGGCCGGCACGCGTCAAGGAGCTCGAAGCGAGCACCCGGCTCATGCGGGCCTTGCTGGACGGCGAGGCGGTGGATATGGGGGCCGCTCGCCCGGCCCAGCTGCCGCACCATCGACCCGTGCCCATCTGGATCGCGGCCGGCGGGCCACGCACCTTGCGCATGGCCGGCGCGGTCGCCGACGGGGTGTTCATCCGTGTCGGCACGCATCCGGCCAACCTTGCCACCGCCGTGGCCGCGATCCACGCGGGCGCCGCGGAAGCCGGGCGGGATCCCTCGACGGTGCGCCTGGGGATCGTCCTGCACACCGTGCTCGTGGACGAGCCGCGACGCGCGTTGACCATGGCCAAGTCCATGGCGGCCGGCTACTACGAATACTCGCCGAGCCTCTTCGAGCCGGCCCGACTGGCGTGGACGGGACCGGATCCGGAGACCCTCAAGCGCCAGCATCGGGTGTGGCCCGATTTTCACCACGCCCCCGATCTGGAAGCCAGCGGTCGCCTGGTCGACTTCCTGCCCCCGGGCGCGGCCGACGCCTTCAGTCTGCGCGGGGGGCCGGGGGAGGTGGCCGACCAGCTGATCGCCGTGCTGCGCTCGGGCCCGGCCGAGTTCGACTACGTCGTCTTGCATCCGATCCCCAACCCGCCGATGCCCGACGATCTGGAGCATGGCTACATGGTGCGCATGGCCCGCGAGGTGCTGCCCCGGGTGCGGCGCGCCCTGGGCTGAGGCGTGACACCGGCGGCCTGGCCGCCAGGAGGGTCCACATGAGTGACACCAAGATCGAGACGGTACGATCGACGAGTAGCGGCGTGCTCGGGCGGGCCGTCAGCGTGGCGCGCGACAATCGGCTCGTCCTCGATTCCTCCTCGCGGCCCCAGCCCGATGCCCTGACCAACAGCGAGGCCTTCCTGGCGGGCATCTCATCCTGTGGCATCACCTTGATCGAGATGTACGCCAAGGAAAAGGGCGTCCCGGTGAGGCACATGGAAGTGGTCATCGAAGGCGCCCGGACCGCGGCCGACCCGGCGCGATTCTCGCAGGTGAGCATGACCTTCACGATCGCCGGCGTGACCCAGGCCCAGGCCGAATCGCTGGTGGAGACCTACCGGGGCCGTTGACCCCTCTACCGCACGGTCGCGGCCGCGACCGCCGTCGACGTCAAGGCACTGGCCGTTGCCTGAGCAGCGGACACCTCCGACGTCTCCGACGTCTCTGACACCTGCGGGGATGTAGCGCAGACGCCTCATTGCGAGGCCACCGGCAGACTGTTAGGACTCGGATACTCGACGTTTGGAGGGGTGCAATGAGGCTATTTGCCATGAGGCTATTGTTGATCCCTGTGATCGTGATCCTGCTCGCGGCGTGCAGCTCACCGCTGCGCTGGTGGCGCGTCGGTAACTGTGTCGTGGTCTACGACGATCGCGAGCTGAGCCGCCAGTTCGTGGTCGCCGGCGAGCAGTGTGAGCTCAAGCGGGTGGAGATGCCCGTCACTTACGGCGCCGCGCGCTGATCGTCACCGGGCCGTCGCCAGCGCCCGCGCGATGCGGCGGTCGATGGAGGGGTGCGAGTGCAGGAGCATCTCCTTGAGGGGGTGCGGTCTGCGCTCGGCGAGGTTCAGCGCAGCCAGGCGCTCCATCGCGGCGACGAAGGCCCCCGGATCGCCGGTCAGGGCCAGGGCGAAGTCGTCGGCCTGACGCTCGATCCAGCGGGAGAATCCATTGGCCAGGGGCGTGGCGAGCACGCCGAGCCCCAGGAGGATCGCGGCCAACCAGGGTAGGCCGCCGGGATCGGCTGGGCCGGCGAGCGCCCTGGCCGTCACCACCGCGTTCAGCAGACGATCCACCAGCCACAGGGCCACGACGGTCAGGCCCGTCTGCACCACCAGCCCACGCCAGGTGTCGCGGTGGACGTGGTGGGCCAGCTCGTGCGCCAGCACGCTCTCGACTTCGTCAGGCGTGAACTCGCCCACCAGGGTGTCGAAGAGGATGATCCGGCGCGTGCGCCCGAGCCCGGCCAGCGCCGCGTTGGCCGTGCGGCTCTTGCGCGACTGATCGGCAACCCACACCCCGATGACGGCCACCCCGGCCCGCCTGGCCAGCCCCAGCAGTCGGCGGCTCAGCGCGTCGTCGGTGAGCGGGGCGAGGCGATAGAAGAGCGGCAGGAGCCAGATGGGAAAGATCACCGCGAGCCCGATCTGGACCACGGCGAAGATGCCGGCGGCCAGCAGCCACCAGAGCGGGGTGGCCGCGATCAGCCCGTAGATGACTTCCACGGCGCCGAAGGCCAGTCCGCCGCCCACCAGCGCGGCCTTGAGCCGGTCGGCGAGCCAGCCGCGCAGCGGCTGGTGGAGCAACCCGTACCGGCACGGCAGCCAGTACCCGCGGAGCCAGGCCAGGGGAAAGGCGACCAGGCCGTGGCCGACACCGAGCGCGACCGCGACGACCCCGACCTGCCACCAGCGGGCTCCCCAGACGCGTCCGCCCAGGGTGGCCAGCGCGGCGCCGGCGTCAGAGATCAGTACGGCGGCCAGAAAGAGAACGGTGAGGGCGAGCTCGAGCGCGCCCAGGAGGAGCTGGAGCCGGTGGTACCGCGCCGCGCGGTCGGCCGTGGACATCGCGCGCCCCTAGGCCGCACGCGCCGCCGCGCGGCACATCCGGGGCCCCCACACGCGCACGTCGAGGCGCGCCGAGAAGTGCGCGAGCAGGGGCGTGTCGGGCAGGTGGAGGCCGAGGGGCCGGGCCATGGTGTTGTGCCGGATCTCGACGCGCGCGGACTGCAAGGGCCAGGGGCGATGGTGGACCTCGGCGCGGTACATCGCGCCGTCGGCGTCGAAGGCGTAGAGACAGTAGCGCTCGGTCAGCCACCACGCCAGGCTTCCGCGCGTCGCCAGGGCGGGGTCACCGCTGGGCTCGTAGTCCACGGCCAGCTCGGCCGGTGGTGACACCGGTGCCGGGCGCCGGCTCTCGAAGCGGACGCGTCCGTCGGCACGGACCGTCGAGCAGGTAGCCCGAAAATAGGGCAGGAGATACCACAGGCGCGCCGTCGCCACGGCCAGCGCGCTGCCCGCGTCCAGGCTGAAGAAGACGACACCGGGCCGGTCGTCCACGGTCACGTAGGTGCGGACATTGATCTCGGGAAAGCTCGAGGCCCCGGGGAATGCAGGAAGCCCGCGAAGCCGCAGGCCAGTCACCCGCATGGGGGTGATCGCCAGCCACGCCGAGCCGTGAAACGTCTCGACCTCGAGGCTGCCGGGCAGCAGCGCCTGCAGCGCCGCGCGAGGCACCGGCCAGTGCAGGAAGACCAGGTCTTCCCAGGTCTGCGCCATGATCCAGGGCTCCGCGGGAAGGGGCCAGGGCCGGTGATCGGCCGGCAGCAGGCCGTCGGCCTCGAGCGCACGGCCGGCGGTGACCGCGAACAGGTCGGTGGCCGCGTTGATCGCGGTCCGCACGACACGGGAGACGACGGGTAACATCGCGGGCTCGCCCTCATGCTAGCAGGCCCATTCCTGTCCGGCGAGGCGCCTGGTAAGTCGGCCATTCATCAGCCGCGCGGCCTCGCCGTCCCGCCGGCGCCCGCGGCACGCTTGCCGAAGGCCACGTCGTAGAGGGCGGCGCCGCGCTGGATCAGGCTCGCCACGACCTGCCCATAGAACTGCGTCATGCCCTCCAGCCCGGCATCGCCGGGGCGCGGACCGAGCGCGAACTGCCCCCGGCTATCCTGGCCTACGTATCGCTGGGTGAAGTTCTGGTCGATGAGCGGCTTGACCCACGGATACGTCTCCTCGGTCAATTCGACGACGCTGGCATCTTTGACCCGGCCGTCGGGTCCCAGGGACACCGCCACCCGAACCGGACCGTGGATGGTGAACTCGCTGAGGAACACCGTGGCCGCCACGAGGGCCCCGGCGTCGTTGCGGCCGAGGTAGAAGCGATAGAAGTCCTCGTCGGGCTTCCAGCCCACCTGCCGGCGCAGGCTTTCGCGCTCGGCGTCGGACAGTCGGACCTCGCGGACGAAAAACTTGCGGGCGCCGGCCAGGGAGCTCGTGAGCACCTCCCGGTCGGAGGCGAGCAGGACCGGAGGCGTGATGTGGGCCGCGGCCGGTCCAGCAAACAGGAGGAGGGCGATGACGACGGCGAGCGTTCGAGAACGGGGACCGCTCATGGGCGGGCCTCCTTTCGGAGCCAGAGCTCGTAGAGACTGATGGTGGTGATCAGCGCGTAGCCGAGGGCAAACAGTGCGCCCCCGGCCAGGACCAGGCTGGCCAGCGGCGGCCAGACGAAGCGGGTGAGCCACATACCGCCGATGTCCAGGACGGTCCCCAGGAACGGCAAGGCGACGATCGCCGTCTTCTTGCCGTCCCCCAGGGAACAGAAGAGAAAGATCAGCCCGAGCAGGCCGGCGATCAGCGTCTGCCCGAACAAGTGCGTGTGACTCGTCTGGATCAGGAGCGGGGTACGGATCCAGACCTTCGCCGTCGCGGCCACCTCGGCCAGGTTGATCTCGCGCTCGGCGCTCATCTGGCCGTGGCCCAGGTGGGTCATGGGCGCATCGGGAGCGAGACTGGCCTGCACGTCGCGCGGTGAGAGGCCGACTGCCGTCGCGGCCTGGGTGAGGGCAGCGAGGTTGCCCAAGCCGATCCCCAGCAGGAACAGGCTGCAGAACACCTTCGCGCTCAGCGGCAGTCGGGAAAGCGTGATCCCGTTCATGCTGGACCTCCTCGGTCCTAGAAGCTCACCACGAATTGCAGCTGGACCTGGTGGCTGGTATCGGTGCCTCGGACGGCCAGCCCCGGCGCGGTGTCCGAGAACACGTCGCGATCGGAGAGGTTGAACCGGTACTCGAGCTTCAGGTCGACCCAGTTGATCGCATGTTGGGTCCGCGCATAGGTCACCCCCATCGGTCGGAGGTCGGGGATGAGGCGGGAGAGATGGACGACCGGGGCGACCGTGATGGACTGCAGCACCTGCTCGACACCCGTCCGCGCTCCATCCATGTCGTCAAAGTACCCGTAGCGGAGCGAGAGCCCCAGCCAGTCCTGGATGTCGTAATGGCCGAGAACATAGAAGCCCCACCAGTTCCGATCGGCCACTCGCGCCGGGGCGGCCACCGGGATGCCGACCTCTCGGGTGGTGAGCTCGTCTTCTCCACCGTAGATCAGCTCGCCGGCCAGCAGCAGGCGCCGCACCGGCGTCCAGGTGAAGTCGAGGTCGACGACCCATCGTTTGGCGGAATTTCGATCGTCCTGCTCGGGCCCCCAGAAGCCGCCCAGCCCGATGTTAAGCAGCCCGTCCCGAGGCAAGGGTGTGAAGCCGATCCGGCCACCGAAGCTCTTGTCCTGGTTGTTGTCGTCGAAGGGATCGTGGGTCGCCGCACCTTCCCATCGGTTGACCATCCATACGCCAGCGTCGAGCCAGGGGGCAAACTGATAGCTGGCCTGCAAGCCGGTCATCCCGTCCGGGCGGCCGAACCGGTGGACTTCCGACGTCGTCGCCGTGAGGTTGAGCTGCTCGTCGTGACGCTCGATGCCGAAGGGGACGTCGAAGCGGCCGAAGGACAGGGCCAGGCCATTGCCGAGCGGGGCGATGGCGGTCACGTGGAACCGCTCCAGGTCGGTCTCGGTCGAGGCCTCTTCGGCGCCGAACCGCTCGCAGGCCAGCCCCACGGGACAATCGCGTCGGTTCGGGTCCGTCGCCGGGATCAGGTGGCTGTGACTGTCCCGGTGGCTCTCGATCTCGATGGCAGCCCCGGCCGACAGCCAGGGGGCGAAGGTCTTGGACACCACCAGCACGAACTTGTCGAATCGGAAGTTCACGCTGCCCGGATCGGCCAGGTTGGGCGTGCCGCCGGCGAACTCGGGAACGATCTGGAGGTGCGAGTTATAGCTGACGGAGCCGACGAAGAAGCCGCTGAGTCTGAGCCCCCCCACCTCAGGCTTGGGCAAGCCCATCATCTCGAGCGGATGCTCCCGCTCGAGCTTGATCTCCCGCTCGCCGGCCTGGGGCTGGGCGAGCAGCGTCGGCGCCGGCGTCTGGGATCTCGGCTCGGCCGGAGTCTGGGCGAGCGCGGGCAACGCCAGCCACACGGTCAGCAGCACCGCCGCGAGGGCGGTCGACAGGACATAGATTCGCATGAGTCCCCTCCTGGATGCAGGCTCGGTTCGGTGTCGTCGGGTCGAGTGCGGGGCCGGCGGCGAGCAGAAAGACGCCGGACGTCGCGATCTACGACCGCAAAGACAGGAGCTAGGCCAGCGAGGAGACGAGCCGGGGCGGGGCCCGTGCGAGGGGGCCCTGGACGAGCACGTCGGGCAGGCGCGCCGGTGCCGGCGCTGGCGCCACGGGATGCCAGGCCGGCCCATGATCCACCCCGATGGCCTCGGCGCCGAGCCCGGGCGACCGGTCGCCGGCGGTGGCGAACGGGCATTCCTCACCCGTGTATTCGGGGTCGAAGACGTGGTGGACAGTGTGCGGCGCCTGCTCGACGACGAAGCCCAGGAACAGGAGGGCGACAAAGAGACGACTGACGAAGGTCAGTGGGCTCGCGGCACGCACGGCGGCGCAAGAGTACCAGCGCCGCCAGGGAGCTTCAACCTAGCCGGCGGCCAGGACCGTCCGCAGCAGCTCCCGCACGCCGCGCGCGTTGCGCTCTTCGATCCGCAGGGCCGCGATCGCCGCCAGTACACGGCCGACGGCGGAGGCCAGGAAGAGCACGTGGAGATTAGCCCACGTCCATCCCAGCGCGGCAAAGCGCAGGGGCAGGTGAGTGGCCACCAGCCCGGCCCCGACCGAGGCGGCCGCGAACCCCAGGCCACCCGCGGCGGCGAACACGGCGACGTAGAAGGCACGCTCGCGCCGGGGCGAGAGATGGATGGTGAGATCGATGGCCGCGATGCCGTGGCCGCCCCAGAGGGCGCCGGCCAGCGTGGCCTCCAGGGCCAGTGGCCACAGGAAGTCCGGCGTGACGAACAGCCAGATGGCGGGGACCGCCGCGATGCTGAAGGAGCACAGGATGAGCACGGGCCGGGCCCCCAGCCGATCCACCGCGCGGCCCCAGGCGGGGGCGGCGGCGATGCGCATGATGGCGACGGCCACCCCGTGGAGCGCGGCGAGCACGAACCCGGTCTGCAGATTGACGAGCATGTGAAAGGAGAAGAAGCTCGCCGACAGCCCGACGGCCGCGTTCCAGCCGAGCAGATAGCGCAGAAACGGCCACGCGCCGCGGTCGCTGACGATGCGGCCCAGCACTCGCCAGTCCGGACGCGCGGCCGCCACCCGGCCGTTGGGATCGTGCTGTCGGAGCAGCAGCCAGACGCTGCCGGCGCCGGCCAGGCAGGCGAGGCCCGCCAGCGCGGCGAGCGTCTCGCCCCGCCAGCCGTTGGGCCCCAGGTAGTCGAGCGCCACCCCGGCGCCCAGCGTCGCCGCGGTACCGGCCAGCGTGATGTAGACGGTCCGCCGGCTGAAGAACCGTCCCCGGAGGCTGTCGGGAACGAGGTCGCCCATCCAGGCGGTCCACGCATTGTTGCCGATGACGCTGAAGACCGCACCGATCGCCACCACGCCGACGAAGAGCCCGAGCGCATGCGAGACCGGCAGATCGAGGAACGGCAGGCCGGCCACGGGCAGCCAGACGAGGCGCGAGGCCCCGATCGCGGTGATGGCGACGCGGCGGGAGCCGCATCGTTGGGTCAACCAGGCGCCGGGAATCTGCAGAATTTGCGCGGCCAGGGGCAGCGCTCCCAGCAGGCCGATGACGAGCGGCGAGGCGCCCAGATGGATCGCCCAGGCCGTGAGGGCGGCCCCGCCGGCGCAGGCCGCGAAGAGCTCGGACACGGCGCCTTCGGCATAGGAGGCGCGGACCGACGCGCGCAGCGTGGACTCGGCGACCGTTCGCCGGGCCCCGTGGCGGGGCAGGGGCGCGGCGGCCAGTGCCGGAGCGCCGGCGGGAACGGAGGCGCCCGGGCGCGGGACCGGCGGTGCGGTGGCGACACGACCGAGGCCTTCGAGGTTCCGATCCGAAGTCTGAAGCAGGAATTCAGCGTAGCGTGAGCGCCGGCGGGGACCGAAGCTTTTTCCCAGCCCGCCCTGCAGTTGCCCTATCCTCAGCGTAGGACAACGAGCGAGCTAACGCGCGACGGGATGGCCCGCCTTGAGCCACGCCGTCATCCCGCCAGTGACGTTGTACCAGTGCGAGATGCCGTGGCGCTTGAGTGCGCTGATCACGGTGCTCGAGCGCAGACCGCCGGCGCACATGACAGCCTTGGGACGCTCGCGGGGGATCGCCTCCAGGCGTCGGGCTGCCTCCAGCATGGGCAGGTGCACCGCCCCCTCGACGTGCCCCTCGCGCCACTCGAACGGCTCGCGCACATCGATGATCACCACGTCCTTGTGCTCGTCCAGCCACTCCGCCAGCGCGTAGACGGTGAGCTGGGGGACCGTCTCGACCGGCAAGTCCTCGCTCTTCCACTCCACCATGCCCCGAGGCAGGAACCCCACCACCGGCTCGACACCGACGCGGGTGAGGCCCCCCACGGCCCGATCGAGGTCCGAGGGACCCTGGGCGAGCAGGATCAACGGGGCGCCGGCCGGAGCGAACCAGCTCACGCGGTCGGCGAACTGCGGGCTCTCGATCCACACGTTGAGGGCACCCGGCACGTGCCCCTCGCCATAGGTGCCGGGATCGCGCAGATCGACCACGCACGCCCCCTGCTGCACCGCCTGCCAGGCTTCCCGCGCGGTGTAGGGGCGCGGCTTGACGCTGACGAGGGGGAGGAGGCCCTGGTTCTTGCCGACGATGGTCGTGAAGGAAGGCGGCTTGGGCGGTAACCCCTGCATCACCAGGTCCACGAACTCCTGCTTGCTGCGCGCCCGCAGCGCGGCATTGAAGCGGCGCTCGAACCCGATCGTGGACGCCGACTTGGAGGACATGGCTCGTCCGCAGAGCGAGCCCGCGCCGTGGGCCGGGTAGACCTCCACGCTGTCGGGCAGGGCCAGCAGGCTGGCTCGCAGACTCTCCCAGAGATCACCGGCGGCGGATGCCCCACCGAGATCGGGACGGCCCACGTCGCCGATGAAGAGGGTGTCCCCGGTGAGCACGAACCAGGGCTCGCCACCCCGATCGCGGTCGGTCACCAGCAGGCAGATGCTGTCGGGCGTGTGGCCCGGCGTGTGCAACACCTTGAGCTGGACCTGACCGATCCCGATCTCCTCGCCGTCCTTCAGGGCACCGTGCTCGAACACGGCGGCGCTGGCCTGGTGGAGCAGGATGGGCGCCTGCGTCAGCGCGGCGAGATCGCGGTTGCCCGAGATGTGATCGGCATGGGTGTGCGTTTCCACGATTCGTGTGATGCGCAGGCCCTTGCGGCGGGCCAATCGCAGGTAATCGTCCACGCGATCGCGGCCGGGATCGACCACCACCGCCTCGCCGGCCTGCCCACAGCCGACCAGATACGAGAGGCACCCCGACTCCTCGTTCTGCAGCTGGTGGAAGATCATCCGCGAGCCCTCCACGCTTATTATAGGGGGACTGCAAGGGGGAGGACACACGCGTGACACCATCGCGGGTCAAGGTCGCGAGCGTTACCGACGTGCCGGCCGGCCAGGGGCGAGTGGTCCAGGCCGGCAGCCACACCCTGGCGCTGTTCAACGTCGACGGGCGCCTCTATGCCATCGACAACGCCTGCCCGCACCGCGGCGGTCCCCTGGGTGAGGGGGACGTCGAGGGGGGCGTGGTCACGTGCCCGTGGCATGCCTGGCGCTGGGATGTCAGCACCGGGCTCAACGTCAACAACCCCGCCATCAAGCTGGCCTGCTTTCCCGTCACCGTCGCCAACGGCGAGGTCTTCGTGGAGGTGCCGGCGGCCGGCTGACCCGACAAACCCAGTGGCGGCGCGGTCGAGGCCGCTGCTAGCATGGGGGTGTCGTGGAGACCGTGCTGTCGTCCCCGCCGGTAGTCATCGTGGCCGTCATCCTCGCCCTCGGCCTCGGACTCTACGGCGTGCAGAAATACCAGCGGTGCCCGCACTGCGGGCGCCTGGCGCGGCGTGCCTTCCGCGGCTGGCTGCGCTGCACGACTTGCGGGCGCCAGTACCGGCGCGGGTTGCGCGTGCGATGATCCGGCCCTCGCCGCGCAGCCTGATCGTCGCCGCGGTCGCCATCGTGCTGGTGGCCGGCCTGGGCGTGGGCGCCTGGCTGTGGGCCGAGGCTCGCGAACGCCGCGCCGTGAGCGCGTACGTGGAGCCCCTGGCCCGCCTGGCCGCTGCCCGGAGCACCACGCTCAGCCCCGAGGCGCGCGCGGCCATCAGCCGGGACCTGGAAAGCGCCTTGGCCCAGTACCCCTCGGCCTCGGTCGCGCCCGACGCCGCCTACGAGCTCGGTAACCTCCGGTACGCCGAACGTGACTGGGCCCGGGCCCGGAGCGCCTGGGAGGTGGTCAGCACCCACGCGCCGTCTCCGACGCTCAGGACCCTGGCCCGGACTGGCATCGGCTACGCCTGGGAAGCGGAGGGCGACCTGGCCAAGGCCGGTGAAGCCTTCAGCCGCGCGCTCAGCGGGCTCCGGCCCGGCGACTTCTCCTTCGAGGAGCTTCTCATGGCGCAGGCGCGGGTGCAGGAGGTGCGCGGGGAAAAGGCGGCCGCCGTGGAAACCTACCGCCGGCTGCTCCGGGAGATGCCGCAGAGCCTTCGCGCCGACGACGTCCGCAGCCGCCTGGGCAGCCTGGGCGCCGCCCCCTGAGCGAACATCCGAACTGAGGCTTTTCGAGCCCACAGAGGCCCTGGAGGGCCACGTTCTCAATTGCCGATAAGGTGCATTATGTCAACTAACGCCCGGGCCGCAATGCGGGGCCGGGCCGCGCTCGTTCAGGACTTGCGCAGCTTCGCGATGAGGCTCAAGACCCGGGTGATCTCGGTGCCGTCCCGGACCATCTCACGGTCCCCCGCCTGCCCCCAGCGCAGCACCCCCTCGCGGTCGATCACGAAGGTGGAGCGGTAGGCCACGTTCCGGTCCTCGTCGAGGACGCCGTAGGCCCGGATGACGGTGCGGTGCACGTCGCTGAGCAGCGGGAACGGCAAGGGCTGGGCCTTGGCGAAGGCAGTATGGCAGAAGGGGCTGTCGCCGCTTACCGCGAGGATGACGGCGCCCTGCTCCTGCAGCCGCTTGGCGACCTGAGCCAGGTCGCTGAGCTCGGGGGTTCAGATCCGCCCGAAGTCGTAGCAGTAGAAGGCCAGGACCACGTCGGCCTGCCCCTTGAAGCTCGACAGACGGACATCGCCTCCCTGGGTCGAGGGCAGCGTGAAGTCGGGCGCCGGCGTACCGTAGCGTGGAGTCGTCATGGGCTACCCCGGGATGTGGGCTTCGTCGGGCAGTTCGCTCCATTTGGGGGTCCAGACCGGCACCACGAGGCCGAACTTCTCGCACAGGGCCCGGACCTCGGTGGCGAACGCCTGACGGACCTCGTCGTTGTCGCGCAGCTTGAGCCGGAGCTCGCGGTAGCGCTGGTTCTTGGGCGAGCCGGGCCGGCCGAAGATGTTCATCGTGCGAATGTACCACTTGGCGAAGGTGGCCTGAGCTTCGCCGCGGGTGGCCGGATCCTCGGTCAGCTTCTTCACCCAGACCTCGCCGTGACGGATGTGAAACTTCTCCTCCTTGAAGATGCCCTCGATGGCGCGGGCCCAGGGGCCGTAGGAGCAGTGGCGCACGTCCTCGAGCTGGTGGCCGGCGCCCCGGTCCATGCAGAAGTTGAAGAAGATGAAGTCGGCCCAGGTTTCGATGGGGTAGTAAAAGATGTTGACGCGCTTGTCGCTGGTGATGCGGGCGGTCCCGATGTCGGCCTTGGCGTCGATCCGCATCGTGAAGATCTCGTCGTGGGCCTGCACGTGCCGCTCGACCTCGACGCCGAGATCGGCCAGCAGGCCGTACATGACCGTGGCGTGCCGGATCTCATCCTTCACGATCTGGGCCACCACGTGCTTTTCCTCCACGGTGGGGGCCTTGGTGATCCACGGCACGTAGCCGTAGCCGCCGGCCAGCTCGGAATCGGCCTGCATGGTCATGAGGTGCACGAGATACTCCCGGTACTCGGGCGTCATCTCCTCGGGAGATTCCAACCGGACGTCGCTCCGGATCTTGGCCATCATGGCGGTCTCGAGCTGGCTCATCGCGGCTCGCCCTCCGTTCGTTCGATCACGCGGACGGCCTTGCCCTCGGAGCGAGGGATCGCCCGGGGCGGCATCAGCGTCACCTCGACGCCCAGCCCCAGCGCCGCCCGCAACCGCGCCGTCACCCGATCCCGGAGCGCGGTCACCGCCGGGTGGCTGGCCGTGGGCCCCCCACAGCGTCCCCAGAAGCCCGGGCCGGGCTCCACCTGCACCTCCACCCGGGCCAACGTCTCCCGCCGGTCCACCACCAGCTGGTAGTGCGGCAGCAGGTCGTCCTCCCCCAGCAACGCTTCCTCCACCTCCGAGGGATAAACGTTCACGCCCTTGATCACAAGCATATCGTCGGCACGCCCCAGAATGCGCGCCATCCGAACCGAGGTCCGCCCGCACCGACAGGGCTCCACGGTGAGCTCGGTGATGTCGCCCGTCCGGTAGCGGATGACGGGCATCCCGCGCTTGGTGAGCGTCGTCAGCACCAGCTCACCCTGGCGGCCGGGACCGAGGGGCTCGTCGCTGGCGGGGTCCACGATCTCGGGCAGGAAGTGATCGTCGGCCACGTGCAGCCCGTCGCGGGCTTCGCATTCGCCGGACACGCCCGGTCCCACGATCTCACTCAGGCCGTAGATGTCGTACGCCGGGCATCCCAGGGCCGATTCCAACGCCCGGCGCACCCCTTCCGTCCACGGCTCGGCGCCGAACATGCCGTAGCGCAGACCGAGCTGGCCAGGGCGGGTCCCCTGCTCGGCCAGCGTCTCGGCGATGTGCAACACGAAGGAGGGCGTACCGCAGATGCCGGCCGGGCCCAGATCGCGCAGCAACAGGCCGTGTCGGGCGGTGTTGCCCGACGAGGCCGGGACGACGGTCATGCCGATGCGCTCGGCGCCCTGGTGGAAGCCCAGGCCACCGGTGAAGAGCCCGTAGCCGAAGGCAATGTGCAGGAGATCGCGGGGTCGGGCCCCCGCCGCCACCATCGCCCGCGCCATCACCTCGCACCAGATCTCGAGATCACCCGCGGAGTAGCCGACGACGGTGGGCTTGCCCTTGGTGCCGGAGGACGCGTGGATGCGCGCGATCTCCCCTTGGGGCAGGGCGAACAGTCCCCACGGGTAGTGCTCCCGCAGGTCGCTCTTGCCCGTGAACGGCAATCGCGCGAGGTCCTCGAGGCCGCGCACCCGGGCCCCACCCAGCCGCTTCGCGTAGAAGGGCACCCGGGCGGTCGCCCACTCGAGAGTCTGCTGCAGGCGCTCGAGCTGCAGGGCCGCGCGTTGGGCCGGCGGCTGGGTCTCCGCGCTCGGGTTCCAGATCATGGGGGCCGCCGCCGCGGCGGCTCGGGGAACTGCTGCTCGACGAGGTGATGGTGCCGCAGCCCCACGGCCTCGCGTTGAATCACCAGCGCCAGCCGGGCGCCGGCGGCGCGCCGCCACGCCCCTTCATAGGCGGCGTACAGGCGTTCGCGGGCGGCCGGGTCGCCGGTCGTGTCCAGTGCGGCGGCCACCCGGGCGACCTCGGCCAGCGCTTCCTCGAGGCGCTCGCCGGCCCGCCCCAGCGCCGCGGCCTTCTCGGCCACGAGCTCACGCTCCACGCGGGCCACCGACTCGCCGCGGGTGGAGCTCAGCGCCCCTCCCGGGCCACGCGGGCCCGGGCCTCCTCGTAGACGGCCAGGGTGCGGTCGATCTGCAGATCGACGTCGAAGTGGAGCGCCGCCACCTCGCGGGCGCGCACGCCCAGCGCTCGCCGGCGCTCGTCATCGACGAGCAAGCCGATCGCGGCTTCGGCCAGGGCGGCGGGCTCCGGCTTCGTGAGCAGGCCGCTGGCGCCGTCCTGGACCACCTCGTCGCAGCCCGGGGCGGCGACCGCGACCGCTGGCAACCCGCAGGCGGCCGCCTCGGCCAGGACCAGTCCCTGCGTCTCCGTCTCCGACGCGAAGACGAACAGGTCGGCCGCCCGATAGCAGGCCGGCAGGTCTGCGTGGGCTCGCCGCCCGAGAAAGCAGATGCGATCGGCGATGGGCAGCGAGCCGGCCAGGCGCCGCAGCGCCTCGGCCTGGGTTCCCTGCCCGACCAGAAGGAGCCGCGTCCGGGGCACCGTGCTTGCGATCCGCTCGAAGGCCAGGACGATCCGCTCGACGCTCTTTTCCCGGTCCAGCCGACCCACGTACAGCAGCACGCGCTCCTCGGGGGCGAGCCCGAGCTCCCGTCGGGCGCCCTGGCGATCACCCGGAGTGAAACGGGTCAGATCGATCCCGGTCGGTACCACGGCGATCGGAGCGTGGACGCCCCGGTCTCGCAGCTCGTCGCGGATCACCGCGGACGGCGCGATGACCGCCGTCGCCCGGGCCGCGAACCGGGTGCTGAGCCGCACCGCCGCCGCCTCGACCAGGCGGCGCTGCAGGGGGACGTAGTGCGCGTACTTCTCGTACCGGGTGTGGTAGGTGAAGACCAGCGGCCGTTGGTGTTGTCGAGCCAGGCGGCGCGCCGTCGGCCCCAGCAGGAATGGATGCTGAGCGTGGAAGACATCGATGGCCAGGGCCCGGACCCGGGCGGCGATGGCGCCGGAGAACGGGATGGCCAACGCGAACTCCGGGTAGGTGGCGGCCGGGATGGACGGGTACCGGACCACCTGAGGATCGTCGGCGGCGCCGGGAAACCGGGGCGCGAACACCCACACCTCGTGGCCCCGGCCGGCCAGCCCGCGCCGGAGCGTCTCCACCGACGTGGTGACGCCCCCGCAGAACGGGACGTAGTTGTTGGTGAAGAGCGCGACGCGCAAGGCCCGTCCGCTACGCCTTGTTGAACTTCTCGAAATCCTCCGGCTTGATGCTACCGAGCCACTCCCGAACCTGCTCGGGGTCGTCGGCTTTCACGGCCTCGGGCTCCTTGGCGGGAACATCCAGGGTCTTGGCCTTGCGCACGACCTCCTCGTCCACGTAGATGGGCGCCGCCACCCGGAGGGCCAGGGCGATGGCATCGGAGGGGCGGGAGTCGACCGTGTACTCGACGTCTCCCAGCTGGACGTGGAGGACCGCGTAGAAGGTGTTCTCCTTGAGGTCGGTGACCACCACCTTGAGCACGCGCGCGTCGATCGATTCGAGGATGTTCTTGATGAGGTCATGGGTCATGGGCCGGGGCGTCGAGATCTTCTCCAGCTCCAGGGCGATGGCATTGGCTTCGAAGATACCCACCCAGATGGGCAACGAGCGCTTCTCCTCCTCGTCCTTCAGGATGATGATGGGCATGTTCGAGAGCGGATCGAGGGCCAGCCCGCGCACCTTCATCTCGACAAACATGCGGTCTCCTCCGGCAGCGAAGCGACGGTGCCGCGCAGGCTGTGAGGCAGCACCTCGGTGATCCGGGTGGGCAGCACGTCACCGATGCTCACCGCCTCGTGCGCCTCGAGGTTCACGACCCGATTGCAGCGTGTCCGACCCTGGAGCTCGGCGGCGTTCTTCCGGGACCGTCCGTCGACGAGAACGTCCACGGTCCGTCCGAGCAGCCGCCGGCTCCGGGCGGCGGCGATCCGCCCCGCGACCGCGAGGAGCCGGCTGTTACGCTCGGCCTTGACGTCGAGGGGGATCTGCCCGGCCATGGTGGCGGCGGGCGTGCCCGGCCGGGGCGAGTAGCGGAAGATGAAGACGTTGTCGTAGCCGACTCGCTCGACCACATCCAGGGTCTGGGCGAAGTCCGACTCCGTCTCGCCGGGGAAGCCCACGATGATGTCGGTGGACAGGGCGACACCAGGCACCGCAACCTGCAGCTCGTCGATGAGCTCCAGATAACGCTCCCGGGTGTACCCCCGGTGCATGCGGGCCAGCACCCGGTTGGAACCCGACTGCAGCGGCAGGTGCACCCACTCGCACACCTTGGGCAGGTCGCGAATGGCGTGAATCAAGCGCGTGCTGAAGTTGAAGGGGTTCGACGTGGTGAACCGGATCCGCTCGATCCCCTCCACCTCGTTCACGCGGGCCAACAGCGCGGCCAGGTCCGTGGCCGGTGTGAGATCACGGCCGTACATCTCCACGGTCTGCCCCAGCAGCGTCACCTCGCGACACCCCTCGGCCGCCAGACCGCGGATCTCGGCAAGCACCGCCGCGGGCGCGTGACTGCGCTGGCGACCACGGGTGACCGGCACCACGCAGAAGGTGCAGCGCTTCTCGCACCCTTCCATCACGGTCACGTAGGACTTCAGGCGGGACACGCCGGCGGGCTTGGCGGTGATCTTGACCAGCGGAGCCTCGGCCGTCTCCAGCACCGGGCGTCGCTCACGCCTCACCTGCTCGACGAGGTCACCGACCCTGGCGATGGCCGGCGATCCGAACACCAGCTCGACGCCGGGCGCTTTCTTGAAGATCGTCCCCTGGTGAAGCTGGGCCATGCACCCCATGACGCCGACGATGAGCTCCGGCTTGCGCGCCTTGAGCGCTCGCAGCTCGCCGAGCTTGGAGAAGACTTTGTCCTCGGCCTTCTCTCGGATCGCGCAAGTGTTGATGAGGATGAGATCGGCGTCGCCCTCACGCTCGGTCAGCTCCCAGGCCCGCTCCTTGAGCAGGCCGGCGACGCGCTCCGAGTCGTACTCGTTCATCTGACAGCCGTAGGTGATGACGTGGAGTTTAGCCATGCGCGAATGCTGGTTCGACCGTAGCACCCGGGCTGGGGGAAGTCAACGGAAGGGAGCGCGCGCATCGCGGCGGCGCAGCGCCGCCGACGGTGATCGCGGCAGGCTACGGGCGTGGCGGTGCCGGGTGCCCGGGCCCGATCACCTCAGATCAGTCGATCTCTTTGGGCCGGCCGCCCCGTCCGGTCGTGGCGCGCTCGCTGGCGCGCCCACCACGACCATGCCCGTTGCCGTTGAACGTGAGCGGAGGCCGGAGCTCGAATTTTTGCTCGAGCCGAGCGCGCCGCTCCTTCCAGCCTTCCTGGTACTCCAGCTCGTCCTCGTGCAGGGTCGCCGGTTGCTTGATCCCGTGGGCGGTCCGGAACTGGATCGCCAGCTCGCCCGCCCGCCGCCGCACCTCGTCCCACGGCGTTCCCAGGGCAAACTGGTCGGAGATGGCCCCGATGCGTCCCGTGTGGATGTTGCAGGAGAGCGTCACGCAGGACAGGATCGGCCCGGACCAGTAGGAGGTCTGAGAGTTGAGCGGCACCGGCAGGATGTGCAGGTGGTGGCTGCCGCGGCAGTCGCCCGCGACCATCGGGCAGGCTGCCCACGGCGAGGTGAGCTCGCCGGGCGCCGGCCAGTCCCCCTGGGCCAGGGCCAATAGCACGGGGTCATCCTTGCCGCCGTAGGTGAACCCCTTCTTGGTCTTGATGTTGTGCAGCCGCTCGGCGGAGACGACGTACCCCAGCTGGTCGGCCTCGCCGCGCTCGTCGCGGCTCCAGATGCGCGCCACCACGAAACGGGAGGAGCGCGTCAGGCCCTCGATGTCGTAGAGGTCCTCGGGCGCGCGCAGGCGAATGACCTTTTCCTGGAGCCCCTTGGCCAGCTCCTCCATCTTGCCGTCGAGGGCTTTCTGGTCCCGCGGGTGGGCGCCGGCCTCGATGGCCTGGGCCTTGGTGTCGAGATCGACGATGTCCATGAGGTAGCCGCGCTTCATCTTCGAAGCGGCGATGACGAGGCCGGTGTTGAAGCGGGGCAACAGGTAGGCCCCGGTCGCGAAGTAGTTGAAGGCCATGGGCTCGGTCTTGTCGGCGAAGGACAGCAGCACGGTCTGGGACGCGTTGTCCTTGCGCACCGGCATGGGCAGAACCACGCTGGCCGGGCCCGCGCCGCGCAGGTTGCCGGTGAAGGCATCGGCCACCAGGTCCTGGCCGGGCCCGTAGAGACCGAGCTCGGCGGCCTTGGCGGCGCCCTCCTGCAGGGCGTCCCACATCAACTCGTCGATCACGCTCATGTCCACGCCTTCGGCCACGATGCCGGTGACGGCCACATCGTCCCCGGTATGGGTGACGATGAGAGAGGTGAACATGGGCTCGCCTCTGAGCACGTTGTTGTCGAGCACGAACTTGGCGACGGCGGACTTGACCTCCTCGGCCGCCACCACGTGTCCCCCCACCCCACCCACGTCGGCCTTGGTCGCCTTCACGTAGCGCTGCACGAGGGCCGGGTTCTTGGCGAAGACGTAGGCCTTATTGGAAAAAATGTTGGGCGTGTTGGTGACCGGGATCTTCTCGGACACGGTCTGGGGCAAGTTGGTCAGGTTGTCCTTCGATTGGTGGTAGTCAGCGGGCGCGGGCTTGGGGCCGTCCGCCGTGCCGTACCGCTTGCCTGCCATGCGAGCCTCCTCGACTGTGTCGGATGGGTTGAAGAAAGGGCTGACCGCCGAAGGATAACGGGGTACACTCATCCCGTCAAGCAAGATCTTGACTCATATGAAATTAATTTCACACCGCCCCGGAGAGCTGCGGCTGATGGTCCAATGCCTGGAGCTGCACTATCGCCAGGGGCGGAGCCAGAAGGATATCGCCGACGCCCTGGGCGTGTCCGCCGCCACCGTTTCGCGCTTGCTCGAGCGGGCCTTTGCCGAAGGCCTGGTCCGCGTCGAGCTCGACCTGCCCCGGACTCAGGAGCTCGAGGCCGGCCTCATCGAGCGCTTCCACCTCCGGGACGCCGTGGTGGTGGCGGCCGGGGGTCGGGCTGACGTGCGGGAGGCGCTGGGCGTGGCCGCGGCCGCTCAGTTCGAGAAGATCGCCGACAATGGTCTCCGGGTGGGTTTATCGTGTGGGTTCACGCTCTACCAGTGCATCCGCAGCCTGCGCGAGCGGCGCTTCCGGGACCTCGCCCTCTATCCCCTGTCCGGTGAGAGCACGCTCAAGCTGGTTGACATCTCACCCAACACGCTGGTCGGCATGATGGCCGCCAAGTACCGGCCGCACGTCACCGCCTATGCCCTGCCCGTCCAGCACCTGGCGTCGCTGCGCCAGTTCGAGCAGGAGCGGCGTCGACTCCTCCGCGACCCCGAGGTGCGCGCCATCTACGAGGCAGCGCAGAGCGTGGACGTGGCCCTGGTGGGCATCGGGCAGATCGCCGAGCAGACACCGGGCTTCTGCGCGCTGGCCGAGTCCTACGGGGTGAGCGTGCGCCGGCTGCGCGATCTCGGTGTCGTTGGCGAGATCAACTATCAGCCCTTCGACAGCGAGGGACGGATCGTGGACCGGCCCGAGCTGCGGGCGCTCATGCGGCGGGTCCTGTCGGTGACCGGTGACCGGCTCCAAGACCTCTCCCGCCGTGACGACCGCTCCGTCATCGCCGTCGCCGGCGGCCGGGGCAAGACGGAGGCCGTGCGGGGCGCCCTGCGCGGCCGGTTCATGAACGTCCTGGTGACCGACGAAGACGTGGCCCAGGCCGTTCTCAAGCGCTAGCGACCCGGCAGCGACTCCTCCTCGAAGACGCCGATCCGCCGAAACTTCTCGTAGCGCTCGCGGACGAGGCTGTCCGGGCTCTTGCTCCGGAGCTCCCCCAGGTGCTCGACCAGGGCGGATCGCAGGTTGGCCGCCGCGCTCTCCCAGTCCCGGTGGGCGCCGCCGGGCGGCTCCGGCACCACCGCGTCGATGACACCCAGGCGAAGCAGGTCCTTGGCCGTGATCTTCATGATGTCGGCGGCCTCGGGCGCTTTCGCCGCGTCACCCCACAGGATCGCCGCGCAGCCCTCCGGAGAGATCACCGAGTACACCGCATGCTCCAGCATGAGGACGCGGTTGCCCATCCCGATGGCCAGGGCCCCGCCGCTGCCCCCCTCGCCCGTGACCACCGCGATGATCGGGGTCCGCAGCGCGGCCATCGCTCGCAGATTACGGGCGATGGCCTCGGCCTGGCCCCGCTCTTCGGCGCCGATGCCGGGATAGGCTCCCGGGGTGTCGATAAAGGTGATGACGGGCTTCTCGAACTTCTCGGCCATCTGCATGAGGCGCAGGGCTTTGCGGTACCCCTCCGGGTGGGGCATCCCGAAGTTGCGCGCGAGCTTCTCGCGAGTCTCCCGCCCTTTCTGGTGGCCCAGCACCACGATGCCGGCGCCCTCGAAGCGGGCCAGGCCGCCCACGATGGCGGGGTCGTCCCCGTACAGACGATCGCCGTGCAGCTCGAGGAAGTCCTCGAAGAGCAGGCGACAGAAGTCACGCGTGTGCGGGCGCCGCGGGTGGCGGGCCAGCTGGGTCGTCTGCCACGGGGTCAGGCTGGCGAAGGTGCGCTGACGCAGACGCGCCAGCCGCTCCTCTAGCCGTGCGATCTCATCGCGCGTGCCCGGATCATCCTGGGCCTGCAGCTCGGTGATCCGCGTTTCCAGCTCCAGGAGGGGCTGCTCGAAATCAAGCGCTTCCGGCATGCTGCACCGTGCTGGCGGCGGGCCCGAGTAGCTCGTCGAGCTTCCGGAGCAGCTCGGGGCTGGGATTCACGGCCAGGGCTCGGGCGCGGACCACAACCTCCTGCTCGGGAAGCAGGACGTGCAGAAATACCGGCACCCGTCCTCGGTGATCCCCGCACAGCGCCTTGACGGCGCCCATCACGTGCGCGACGTCGTCACCGGGGCGCAGGCGGATGCGCAGCGCGTGCGGCTCCCCGGCCGGGGCGCCGCGCATGGCCCCCTCGTCCAGGGCGTGCGCGAGGGGACGGACGTCCTCGGCCAGAACCACCCGTCCCCGGTCGCTGTCGTCCAGGCGCCCGCGGATCAGCAACGGCTCGCGGGAGCGCAGGTGCTCGGCCGCCGCCTTGAACGGCTCGGGAAAGATCGTCACCTCCACGGTGCCGTTCATGTCCTCCAGGGTCACGAACGCCATGCGGTTGCCGCTCTTGGTGGACGTCTCCTTGAGCGCGGTCACCTGGCCGAACAGGAGCACGCGGCTGCCCGGGCCCTTGCCGG
>DATBIM010000005.1:0-13419 GCA_036556905.1 Candidatus Methylomirabilota bacterium | reverse complement strand
GCGTTCGGTCCTGATTGAAACCGGCACCATTTCATCGTGAGCGCTCCTCCCGATCGGACATTACTGGGCGAGGAAGCCTCCGTCGATGGCCAGGACGTGGCCGGTGACCATGGCGGACGCGCGGGACGCCAGGAACAGAACGGCCCCGACCATCTCGTGGGGCTCGGCCAGGCGGCCCAGGGGGGTCATCTGCTCGATGCGGCGGACCAGCTCGGGCCGGTCGGTGATGCTGCGGGTCAGGGGCGTGCGCACCCAGGTGGGGGCGATCCCGTTCACCCGGATGCCCTGGCTCGCCCATTCCACCGCGAGGGCTCGCGTCATGTTGACGACGGCCCCCTTCGTCGCCTGATAGGAGACGTTGGGGTACAGCCCCCCGCCCGAGAACCCCATGATTGAGGCGGTGTTGACGATCCGGCCGCCTCGCCCGCCGGCCAGCATGTGGCGCGCCGCCTCGCGCGCGCAGAGAAACACCCCCGTCATGTTGACGGCCACCACGCGGTTCCAGTCGTCGAGCGTGAGATCGATGGTGGGCCGCCGGATCGCGATGCCCGCGTTGTTGAAGAGGATGTCGAGCCGGCCGTAGCGGGCGACGACCTTGGCGCAGGCCGCCGTGACCTGCGTCTCGTCGGCCACGTCCACCGCATAGGCGTCGTCACCGCGGGCGGCCAGGTCGAAGATCGCCACGCGGGCGCCGACGGCGGCGAAGGCGGTGGCCACGACGCGGCCGATGCCGCTGGCGCCGCCGGTGACGACGGCCACATCGCCGTCCAGGCGGAACTCCGCGAGGGGATCCGTCGGGGCCATGCTGAGACCTACCGGAGCGCCGCCTCCGGCGCGCCGTCCTTCCAGGGCAGCGCAACCTCGTAGGGGCGCAGGAGGCAGTCGTCGGGCAGGCACTGGATCGGCGTGAAGTCGCGGTGGGCGATGTACTCCGGCCGCTTGAAGCGCCGGATGTGGTTGGATACCGCGCAGAGGCTGAGGTAGACGCTCACCCGGTTCCACGGCGACAGGTTCGAGGTGGAGGCGTGGACCAGGCAGGCGTGGAACATGATCATCGAGCCGGCTGGCCCCTTGGGCGCCACCAGGCCGCCCCGGGCCACCAGCCGGGTGATCGTGGCGTGGTCGATCGTCCACAGGGGATAGCTGGTCGTGGTGGTGTCGTGCCCGGCGTCGAGCACGCCGAGCTTGTGGCTGCCGGGGATGAACATCAAAGGGCCGTTGAACTCGTTCACCTCGTCCAGGAAGATGGCCACGTTCATGGCCCGCGCCTGGGGCATCTGGTCCTCGTTGAACCAGGTGCCGAAGTCCTGGTGCCACTGCCACACGTCGCCGTCGAAGGCCATCTTGCCGTTGATCTTGAACTGGTGCATGTACACCGGCTCGCCGAAGACCTGGACGACCGGCTCGATCATGCGGGGGTGCCGGGCCAGCCGCGCGAACGGCGCGCTGTACATGTGGGCCGCGAAGTTGGTCCGCACGGCGTCGCTGCCTTTCTCGCGGACGTTCTCGGGCCTCCGCTGCGCGTAGAGTTTCGGCACCTCGTCGGTCAGGACGCGAATCTCCTCTGTGGAAAAATGGCTCGGGAAGAACAGGTATCCGTCCCGGTCGAACTGGGCCAGCTGCGCCGACGTGAGCGCCATCCCGTCACCCCCCCACTGCCGGCGAGTATACGGTAAGATCCCCTCGCTATCGCTCGGGGTGGGGAGCGGTGAGCGCACTGAGTCGACGAGGGGGCCTGACATGAACGGCAAGCTGTGGCTATCGATTCTGGCATCGATCGGGGTGCTGTGCCTCGGCGGGACTGCCGGTGGACAGGCGCCCCATGCCGAGATGACGTTCTTCATCACCAGCGCTGGCTCCGGCAAAGGCGGCGACCTCGGGGGCCTGGCCGGTGCGGACAAGACGTGTCAGATGCTGGCCCAGGCCGTGGGCGCGGGCGGCAAGACCTGGCGGGCGTACCTGAGCACGCAAGGGCCCGGGGCCGTCAACGCGCGCGACCGCATCGGGCGTGGCCCCTGGCAGAACGCCAGGGGCGTCGTCGTCGCCAGGGATGTGGCCGAGCTGCACGGCAAGAACAACATCAGCAAAGAGACGGCCCTGACCGAGAAGGGGGAGGTCGTCAAGGGCCGCGGCGACTCGCCGAACATGCACGACATCCTGACCGGCTCCCAGCCGGACGGCACCGCGTTCGCCGCCGGCGAGGATCGCACCTGCGGCAACTGGACGAAGAGCGGTCAGGGAGCCGCGATGGTGGGCCACCATGACCGGCAGGGCCTGCGCGACGACGACGCCTCGAGGTCCTGGAACTCCTCTCATCCGTCCCGCGGGCCGGAGGGGGGCTGCAGCCAGACCGACCTGCGGGGAACCGGCGGCAACGGCCTCTTCTACTGTTTCGCCACCAAGTAGATCCGCGAGACGCTAGTCAAGCGCCGCCGCCTGGATACGCCGGGGCCCGCGCATGAGCGAGGCCACCAGACCGACTCCCACGAGGGCGAGGCAGACGGCGTAGGTGACGCCCATGGCGGCCACGAAGGGGTCCGGCCAGCCTGCGCTCGGCGTGGCGTCGGGGATCCCGGAGTAGTGGCGGAACAGCAACGTCAGCAGCGCGCCCCCCAGTGAGATTCCCAGCAGCGAGCCCACCCCGAACGTCATCTGCACCAGGCCGGTGGCGAAGCCGCGGTACTCCCGGGGCACGGAGCCGATGATGGCCGTCTGGTTTGGCGTGTTGAAGAACCCCTGGCCGATGCCCGTGAAGGCCAGCAGCAAGGCGGGGAGCATCCAGTGAGAATCGACCCTCAGCAGCATCCCGAGGCTGAAGCCGGCCATGATGAGCGCCAGCCCGACCGTAGCGGGCAGCCGGGGGCCGATGCGATCGGTGAGCTGGCCGGCCAGGGGAGCCAGGCCGATCGTCAAGATGGGCGCGGACAGGAAGAGCAGTCCCATGAACGACGCTGAGTGGTGCAGCACGTCCTGGATGTAGAAGGGCAGCAGGAACGTCAGCACGCTGCTGGTGATGGCGAAGAGGAGCAGGCTCAGGACGCTGAAGCCGAACATGCGGATCCGAAACAGGGCCAGGTTCACCACGGGATTCACAGCGCGGCGCTCGTGCACGAGGAAGCCGGCCAGGCCCAGGACGAAGGCGACGATCATGAGGTTGGGGTGCCCGGCCCCGATCGCCGCGGCGCTCCGCCGGTCGACGAGCAGGGTGAGCACCACGGTAAGGACGACGAGGAGGGTAGCGCCCACGTAGTCAACGGCGGGCGGAGGCTCGACCGGCGCCGCCCGGCGGCCACGCGCCCGCAGGGCGGTCAGGACGATGCCGGCGAGGCCGATGGGCACCAGCAGGAAGAAGATCCAGCGCCAGCTCAACACGTCAATGACGAGCCCGCCCAGCGGCGGTCCCAGCAACAGGCCGCCGTGGAAGGCCATGGTCATGAACCCGTTGGCCCGGCCGGCGGCCCCTTCCGGCATCGCCTCCATGGCCAGGACCCGCGCGGCGGAGGCCAGCATGGCCGCGCCGATGCCCTGCACGAGGCGGAAGACGATGAGCCAGCCCACGCCGGGCGCCGCCCCGCACAGGAACGAGCTGAGCGTCATGACGACGAAGCCGGCGCCGTAGATCAAGTAGCGCCCGTGGACGTCGCCGAGCCGGCCGAAGATCACCGACAGACAGATGCCGGCGAGCTGGTAGGCGATGAGCGCCCAGGAGACGGCGAGGATGTCGGCGTCCAGCGCCGCGGCGATCGTGGGCATTGACACGATGAAGATCCGGGTGGCCAGGCCGCAGATGAGCTGCCCCATGAGGGCGTTGACGAGGAGCAGCCGGTCGGTGGGTGTGGCCATGCTCGGCGAGCGCGGTTATTGTCGCATGGCGCGGGAGCAGCGTATCCTGTCCCCTATGACAAGCGCTCCCGAGCCCTTCGAGTCGTTGCTGGCGGCGCGGGCCCGGATCGGTTGGGGTATGTCGGTCGCCACCCCCCGGCCCTCCATGCACGCGCTGTACGAGTTCGGCGGTGGGTATCCCGACCCCGCGTCGTTCCCCTACGAGGGGATGGTCGAGGCCACGGCCCGGATGATGAAGGACGACGGCGCCGCGGCCATGACGTACGGCGAGCCCCAGGGCTATCGGGGGCTGCGCGAGCTGATCTGTCACAAGTACGAGCGCTTCGAGGCGTTCCGGGTCGAGCCCGAGAACATCATCGTGGCCAACGGCTCGGGCCAGGCGCTGGCCCTGGCCTTCGGCGCCTTTCTCGATCCCGGCGATCCCGTGATCGCCGAGGCCCCCACGTTCGCGGGCTCGCTCAATACGCTGCGCCGGCACGGGCCCGAGATCCTCGACGTGCCCGTCGACGACGAGGGGATCGTGACCGACGCCGTCCGCCAGCGGCTGGCGGCGCTGCGCCGCCAGGGTCGCCGCTGCAAGCTGATCTACACGATCGTCAACTTCCAGAACCCGGCGGGTCCCAGCCAGTCGCTGCGCCGGCGCCAGGAGCTGGTCGCGCTGGCCCACGAGTACGACACCTTGATTCTGGAGGACGACGCCTACGGCGAGCTGCGCTTCGAGGGCCAGACGCTGCCGCCCCTCTTCGCGCTCGACCATGGTGGACGGGTGATCCGCGCGGGCACGCTGTCGAAGATCCTCGGGGCCGGCGTCCGCATCGGATGGCTGTGCGCGCCCCGCCCGATGATCCCCGCCTTCCAGAGCTTCCTCTTCGGGGGCGGCGTGAACCCGTTCATGTCGCGCGTGGCCACCTGGTTTCTGCGCGAGCACCTCGAATCGCACATCAAGGTCTTGATCGACGTCTACCGCGCCAAGCGGGATGCCATGCGCGCCGGGCTGGCCGAGGTCCTGGGCTCCACCGATGCCGGGATCAACTGCCCGGAGGGCGGCTTCTTCCTGTGGATCAAGCTGCCCGGCGGTGTCGATCCGCGGCGGCTGGCGACCCTGGCCGTCGAGGCCCGCGTGCAGTACACGCCGGGGCCGGTGTTCTACGCCAACGGCGGGGGCGACGACTTCATCCGCCTGGCCTTCAGCTACGAGCCGCCCGAGAAGTGCTACGAGGGGGCGCGGCTGCTCGGCCGAGCCGTCCTCGGCGCCCGCCGCGGCTGAGGGGCGCTCAGGCGAAGGTGATCACGCCGCGGCCCACGGCGTCGGTGTCGATGTCCTCGTAGGCCCGATTGATCTCGGCCAGGGTATAGCGCCGCGTCACCAGCCCGGCCACGTCGATCAGCCCGCGTCCCGCCCAGTCGGCGATGCGCGGCATGTCCTGGCGGGGGTGCGCCGAGCCGTAATAGCAGCCCGTGATGGTCTTCTCTCCGCGCGTCAGCACCACCGGCTCGATGGCCGCCGTGTCGCCGTTGGGCGCGATCCCCACGATGACCGCCGTCCCGCGCTTGCGCAGCATGTCGACGGCCATCCGGGTGGTGGCGCCGGCGCCGTAAGCCTCGAAGGCGAAGTCGGCGCCGCCCTCGGTGAGGGCCTGGACGCGGGCCACCGCGTTCTCGGTGCGCGCGTTCACGGTGTGGATGGCGCCGAACTTCCGGGCGAAGGCCAGGGCGGCATCCTTGACGTCCACCGCCACGATCGTGGTGGCGCCGGCCAGGCGGGCGCCCTGCAGGATGTTGAGGCCCACACCGCCGCAGCCGATCACCGCCACGCGGTCGCCGGGCTGCACGCGCGCGTTGAAGACGGCGGCGCCCACCCCGGTGGTGACGCTGCAGCCGATCAGGGCCAGCTCGGCGAAGCCGAGGCCAGTCGGCGCGGGGACGCACCCCATCTCGGGGACGACCGCGTACTCGGCGAAGCAGGCCACCTTGCCCATGTGGGCGCAGTCCTGCCCGCTCATGGTGTGCAGGCGGGAGGTACTGTCGAAGAGCTTGCCGGTGGTGCGCGCATGCTCGTCACACAGATGCGGCCGGCCGCTCTCGCAGGAGTGGCAATGCCCGCAGTTGGGCACGAAGCTCAGGATGACGCGGTCGCCGGGCTTGACCATGCTCACGCCCTCGCCCACGCTCTGCACGGTCCCCGCCCCCTCGTGGCCCAGCACGGCGGGCAGGGCGATGGTGGCCTCGCCCTTCTGGAAGTGCAGGTCGCTCCGGCACACGCCGGCGGCCCCGACCCTGATCAGCACCTCGCCCCGCTTCGGCGGGTCCAGCTCCACGGTCTCGAGGGAGTAGGGCTTGTTGACGTCGTGGAGGACGGCGGCGGTGACGCGCATGGTGTTCTCCCTGTCGCCGAAGGTGTCGGCTGAGTGGCAAGCTTAGCCGTTGTATCATCCCCTCAGCAACCCAGCCTTTCCCGGAGGCGCTGCCATGGAGAGCCACGACCATCCCGACGCCCGGACGCTCCGCGCCCGCCTGAGCCACCCGATCATCGATGCCGACGGACACTGGCTGGAATACCAGCCCGTGATGCGCGAGGAGTTCCGGCGGATCGGCGGGGAGGCCGCGGTCGAGGCCCTGGCCGTCGCCAGTGAACGCGTCCCGAACGCCCTGCGCATGTCGCTGGCGGAGCGACGACGGCGGCGCGTTGGCATGGAGTCGTTCTGGTCGTCGCCCTGTGAGAACGTGCTCGACCGGGCGACCGCGATGCTGCCCCGGCTCATGTACGAGCGCCTCGACGACCTGGGCATCGACTTCTGTGTCGTCTATCCCACGGCCGGGCTCGGGTACCACCGGATGCAGGACACGCGGCTGCGTCGGGCCATCTGTCGCGCCTACAACGTCTTCACCGCCGATCAGTTCAGCGGCCTCGGCGATCGGGTCATTCCGGCCGCGATCATCCCGATGTACACGCCGGAGGAAGCCCTCGAAGAGCTGGAGTTCGCCGTGCGTCAGCTCGGCTACAAGGTCGCCATGGTCGGCGGCCTGATGCGCCGCCCCGTGCCCGCGCTGGCCGAGGAGCACCCCGAGGCCTCGCGCTTCGTGGAGTGGTACGACGCGATCGGCATCGACAGCCCCCACGACTACGATCCGGTGTGGGAGAAGTGTCGCGAGCTCCGCATCGCGCCGAGCTTCCACAACGGGGCCCGGTCGATCCTGCTCCGCAACTCTCCGTCGAACTTCTGCTACAACCACATCGGCCACTTCGCCTCGGGCGGCCACTCGGTGTGCAAGGCGTTGTTCTTCGGCGGGGTGACACGCCGCTTCCCGGATCTGAACTTTGCCTTTCTCGAAGGCGGCGTGGGCTGGGCCTGCATGCTGTACGCCGACCTCATCGGCCACTGGGAAAAGCGCAACCGGCAGGCCATCGAGCACACCAATCCGGACCGATTGGACCGCGGGGCGTTGCTGGCCCTGGCCCAGAAGTACGGCGGCGACGCGGTGGTGGAGGCCGTGCGCCGGGGCGATGGCCTGGACGGCGACTCGAACTCGCGGCTGACCGGGGGCCTCGAGGACCTCGACGACTACTTCCGCTGCAAGATCGAGCGCAAGGACGACATCCGCGAGCTCTTCGTGCCGCGGTTCTACTTCGGCTGCGAGGCCGACGACCCCGTCAACGCCTGGGCGTTCAACTCCCGCGCCAACCCCCTGGGGGCCCGCCTCAACGCCATCTTCAGCTCGGACATCGGCCATTTCGACGTCCCCGACATGACGGCGGTCGTGCCCGAGGCCTACGAGCTGGTCGAGCATGGGCTCATCAACGACGACGACTTCCGGGACTTCATGTTCGCCAATGCCGTCCGCTTCTGGGGCGAGGTGAATCCCGAGTTCTTCAAGGGCACGACGGTCGCGGAGGCCGCCGCCGAGGTGCTGGCGACGCCTGCCCCAGCACGCTGAGGGCCGAGCCTCCGGCTAGGGGAGCGCCCGGACCGCGCGCAGGACCTCGTCCGGATCGGGTCGCACCTGATAGTTCCGACTGACGGAGAACCAGCGCACCACGCCGTCGCGATCCAGCACGATGGTCGCGGGGCGGGGCACGTCCTGGCCGTCCGGCCCGGCACCCGGGTGCACCAGGCCCCAGCGTCGCGTCACCGCGAGGTCACGGTCGGCGAGGAAGCGAAAGCCCAGACGCAGTCCCTCGGCGACCTGCTGGCTCCGCTCGTTGGGATCGGGCGAGACCGCGAGGATCTCCACGCCGGCCCGCTCGGCGTCCGCGACCTCGGCTCCAAGCCCTTGGAGCTCGGACATGCAGAAGGGTCACCAGTACCCGCGGTAGAAGACGATGAGGACCGGCTTCCTGCCGCGGTAGTCCGCGAGCGCAACGGGACGGCCGCTGGCATCAGGCAGCGTGAAGTCGGGTGGCCGGTCGCCCAGCCGTAGCGCAGTCGGCGTGTCAGGCACCCGTGCCCCCACGAAGTTGAACCAGGCGCCGCCGATGAGCAGGAGGCCGCAGAGCCCGAGCGCCAGCCAGGCGGGCCACCGCCGCGCTCGCGCCCGAACCACGGCCAGGGCGGCCAGCGCCGTGGCCAGCGCGAACGCGACCACGTACCCTTCCGGATGGTTCCGGACCACCGCGATCCGGATGAGCAGCATATAGGCGGCGGCGGCGCCGATCGCGACGCCGACGCTGAGCGCAGCCAGCCGTCCGGACGTCATCACGGGAGTATTCTGCCATGGCCGTGATCGTGCATCTCGTCGACGGGACGTTCGAGCTGTTCCGCTACTTCCTCTCGCCGGCGGCCGCCTTCGACCGCCGCGGGCCCGAGGCGCTCCGCGCGGTGCGGGGAGTCGTCGCGTCGATGCTGACGATGCTGGAAGAGGGTGCGACGCACCTGGGGGTGGCCACCGATCACGTGATCGAATCGTTCCGCAACACGCGCTGGCCCGGCTACAAGACGGGCGAGGGCCTGGACCCGCTGCTCCATGCGCAGTTCCAGCCCCTGGAGGAGGCGCTGCGCGCGCTGGGCGTGGTCGTCTGGCCCATGGTCGAGTTCGAGGCCGACGACGCTTTGGCCGCCGCGGCGGCCCGGGCCGCGGCCGACGGGCGCGTCGAGCAGGTCGTGGTGTGCACACCGGACAAGGACCTGGCCCAGTGCGTGCGGGGCGACCGGATCGTCCAGCTCGATCGGCGCACCCGCGAGCTGCGCAACGAGGGGGCGGTGCGGCAGAAGTTCGGCGTGCTGCCGGCATCGATTCCCGACTGGCTGGCCCTGGTGGGTGACAGCGCCGACGGCTACCCGGGCCTGCCCGGCTGGGGTCCGCGGTCGGCGGCCACGGTGCTGGCCCGCTACCACCACCTCGAGCACATTCCCAGGCTGGCCGCCCAGTGGGACGTATCCGTGCGCGGCGCGCTGCGGCTGGCCACCACGCTGGCGGCGCAACGCGAGCGGGCGCTGCTGTTCCGTGAGCTGGCCACGCTGCGCGCTGACGCGCCCATCGGCGCCGACGTGGACGCGCTGCGCTGGACCGGCCCGAGCCCTGACTTCGTCTCCTGGTCCGTGCGACTCGGCATGCCGGCGCTTGCCGCGCGCGCCTCGGCGCTGGCGGCGGCGCGCGCCGCCGTGAGGGGCTGACGGCTCGCTGCGCAATGCGTCACGGCGGGCCCTTGCCTTCGGGGGCGCGATGGCGGATATTCCCCCCACCGCAATTCAGGGAGGGAGACGCAATGGCGCGCTTGACGATCAACGGCAAATCCATGGAGGTCAACGTCGATCCCAGCACGCCGCTGCTGTGGGCCATCCGGGAACAGGTCGGCCTCACAGGCACGAAGTACGGCTGCGGCATCGCGGCGTGCGGCTCGTGCACGGTGCACCTCGATGGGGCGGCCGTCCGCTCCTGCGTGATGCCCGTCAGCGCGGCGGTTGGCAAGCAGATCACCACCATCGAGGGCCTCGCCAGCGGCGGCGTCCTGCACAAGGTGCAGAAGGCCTGGCTCGACCATGAGGTGCCCCAGTGCGGCTACTGCCAGGCGGGCATGATCATGGCGGTCGCCGCCCTGCTCAAGGACACGCCCAAGCCGACCGATGCCGACATCGACGCGAGGATCACCAACATTTGCCGCTGCGGCACATTCCAGCAGGTGCGTGAGGCCATCCACGCCGCCGCCAAGGCCTGAGGGGTGGACGCAATGATCACCAAGACTCCGAAGATCGATCGTCGCTCTTTCATCATCGGTACCGCCGCTGTCGGCGGCGGGCTGGCCCTGGGTCTGAACATCCCCCTGGGCGGTAGCGTCGTCCGAGCGCAGGACGGCTCGCCCGAGATCACCCACTGGGTGGTCATCCGCCCCGACGACACGGTCGTGATCCGGGTCGCGCGCTCCGAAATGGGGCAGGGGACCATCACCGGGCTGGCCCAGATGGTGGCCGAGGAGCTCGAGTGCGACTGGTCGAAGGTGACGACGGAGTACCCGACCCCGGGGCAGAGCGTCAAGCGCAAGCGCATCTGGGGCGACTTCTCCACGGGGGGAAGCCGCGGCATCCGGACGTCGCACGAGTACGTCCGCCAGGGCGGCGCCGCCGCGCGGACGATGCTGATCCAGGCGGCGGCCAACGCCTGGGGGGTGCCGGCGGCCGAGTGTAGCGCCGCCAACAGTGTGATCAGGCACCGGCCGTCCGGGCGCACGACCACGTACGGCAAGGTGGCGGAGGCCGCCGCCAAGCTCACCCCGCCCGAGAAGGTGGCGCTCAAGGACCCCAAGGACTGGAAGCTCATCGGCAAGTCGGTGAAGCGCCTGGACACGATGAGCAAGCTGACCGGCGCGCAGGTCTACGGCTTCGACCTGAAGCTGCCCGGGATGCTCAACGCCGCCATCAAGGACTGCCCGGTGTTCGGGGGCAAGGTGAAGAGCTTCGAGGCCGCCAAGGTCAAGGGCATGCCGGGCGTGCGGCATGTGGTGCCGGTCGGCGAGTCCGCGGTCGCTGTCGTGGCCGATACCTGGTGGCAGGCCAGGACCGCGCTCGACGCGCTGCCCATCGCCTGGGACGAGGGCCCGAACGCCAAGGTGTCGAGCGCCACGATCGCCGAGATGCTCAAGGCCGGCCTCGACGCCGATCAGGCCTTCGTCAACAACAAGAACGGCGACGCCAAAGCCGCCATCGCCGGCGCGGCCAAGAAGGTCGAGGCGGTCTACGCCTATCCCTTCCAGAACCACGCGCCGATGGAGCCGATGAACGCCACGGCGAAGTACACGCCGGACCGCTGCGAGGTCTGGGTGCCGACGCAGAACGGTGAGGCGGCCTTCGCGGCCACGCTGGCGGCGTCCGGGCTGCCCGCCGACAAGTGCGAGGTCTACAAGATCAACCTGGGCGGCGGCTTCGGCCGGCGCGGGGCCTTCCACGACTACGTGACTCAGGCCGTCCTCATCGCCAAGCAGGTCCCCGGCACGCCGGTGAAGCTCCTGTGGACGCGCGAGGAGGACATGCTGCACGGCAAATACCACCCGGTCATGCAGGCCAAGCTGACCGGTGGGCTCGATGCCAGTGGCAACCTGGTCGGGTTGCACCTGCGCCTGTCGGGCCAGTCGATCCTCACGAACGTATTCCCGCAGATGCTCCAGAACGGGATGGACTTCCTCACCTTCCAGGGGCTCCACCCGACCGGGGACTTCGCCATCGGCTACAGCGTTCCCAACCTCCTGATCGATCACGCCATGCGCAACACGCATGTCCCGCCGGGGTTCTGGCGCGGTGTGAACATCAACCAGAACGCCATCTTTCTGGAGTGCTTCATGGACGAGCTGGCCCACGCCGCCGGCCAGGACGCGCTCGAGTTCCGGCGCAAGCTGATGAGCAATCACCCCAAGCACCTGGCCGTGCTCAACGCCGTGGCCGACCGGGCGGGCTGGGGCAAGCCGGCCCCCCAGGGCGTGTACCGCGGGCTGGCCCAGATGAAGTCGTTCAACAGCTACGTGGCGGCGTGCGCGGAGATCTCCGTCAATGGCGGTAACCAGGTGAAGATCCATCGCATCGTCTGCGCGACGGACACCGGGTACGCCGTCAACCCGGCGCAGATCGAGCGGCAGATCGCCGGCTCGTTCGTGTACGGGTTGTCGGCGCTGTTCATGGAGGAGTGCACGGTCAAGGACGGCCACATCGAGCAGACGAACTTCAATACCTACGACTCCATGCGGATCAAGCAGATGCCGAAGGTCGAGTCGATCATCATGCCGTCGGGCGGGTTCTGGGGCGGCGTCGGCGAGCCCACGATCTGCGTGGCCGCCCCGGCGGTCCTGAACGCGTTCTTCCGGGCGACCGGCCGCCGCATCCGCACGGTTCCGCTCAAGAACCACGGCATCACGCTGGTGTAGTTCGGATGTTGAAGTTCCTGGCCGCTGCGATCGGGGTCAGCTCGATCGCAGCGGCCGTGGTGGCGTGGGCGGAGCCACCCGCTGGCGCCGTGGCGTGCTCCGGCTGTCATCCCGCCTCGACCCGAGTGACGTCGCCCGTACCGCGGCTGGTGGGCCTCGATCGGGTGGCGATCGTCCGGGCCATGCAGGAGTTCCGTTCCGGGCAGCGGGCGTCCACCGTGATGGATCGCATCGCCAAGGGCTTTACCGACGAGGAAATCCAGGCCATCGCCGCCTGGTACGCCGGGCAACGGTGAAGGCCAGTCGCCGCGAGTTCCTGAGGCTCGGCGCGGCCACGGCCTCGGCGGCGCTGTTCCCCTTTCCGACCTTCGCCCAGGGGGCCGCTCCGCGTGTCGTGGTCGTCGGGGGAGGCTTCGCCGGGGCGAGCTGCACCCGGGCCCTGCGTCAGGCCGACCCACGTATCGCGGTGACGCTGGTGGAGGCGAACCCGATTTTCATCGCCTGTCCGCTCAGCAACGCCGTGTTCGGGGGCTTGCGGGAGCTGAGCGCGCAGGAGTTCACCTACGAGCGCGTGGCCGCCGACGGCATCGTCGTCGTCCGCGGGATGGCGAGCGCTGTCAACGCCGGCGCGCGGGTGGTCACGCTCGCCGACGGCACCCGGCTGCCCTACGACCGGCTGGTGCTGGCGCCCGGCATCGACATCCGCTGGGGCGCGCTGGCCGGCTACGACGAGGCGGCCGCGGCCTCCATGCCCCACGCCTGGCGCGCCGGTGAGCAGACCGTATTGCTGCGCCGCCAGCTCGAGGCCATGCCGGACGGCGGGCTGGTGGTCATCGCGGCGCCGGCGAATCCCTTCCGCTGCCCGCCCGGGCCCTACGAGCGCGCCAGCCTGATCGCGCACTTCCTCAAGACCAAAAGGCCGAAGTCAAAGCTGATCGTGCTGGACGCCAAGGACGCGTTCTCCAAGCAGGGGCTGTTCCTCGCTGCCTGGAAGGAACTCTATCCGGGCCTGATCGAGTGGGTCGGTCTGTCCGACGGGGGTGCGCCCACGCGCGTCGACGTCAAGAGCAGAACCGTGACGACCGACTTCGACAAATTCACCGGGGGCGTCATCAACATCATCCCGCCGCAAATCGCAGGAGAAGCGGCGAAAATTGCCGGCGTCGCCGATCGGACGGGCTGGTGTCCGGTCGATCCGCTGACTTTTGAATCGACGTTGCGAAAGGGCG
>DATBIM010000004.1:0-18655 GCA_036556905.1 Candidatus Methylomirabilota bacterium | reverse complement strand
GCCAGGTTGGCATTTCGTCAAGCGCGCGACCTCGCCCCCCAGTCGCTGTTCGGCCAAGCGGCCGTCGGCCAGCTCAAAGCCCTCGGCGACGGCTCCGCGCCCCCCCGCTAAACGTCAAACTAAACTTGACCTAGTGCCAATGCATGGGGTAGAAATCTGCCCGCTGCTGGCAGTGGACTGCTCCGGATCAGCCTTCTGCCGGCGGTGCGCAGGTGTTGGTGTTGGGCCATGCGGAACGGTGCTCAAGGCATCTCACCACCACACTGAGGAGGCGGTATGAGGACCATCCTCGCAGCCGTCCTGTCTGTGGTCGTCATCCTCGGGCTCGCGGCGTCGCCGGCCTTGGCCCAGCCCCCGGCCCCGAAGGTGACGATCAACGGCCTCGTCGACTTCGTCACGTCGATCTACAGCAACGTGCGCGACAGCAACATCACCGACGACGCCGATGAAGGCTGGTACGCGCGCCAGCGCGGCGTGTTCACATTCACGGGAGAGATCGGCAAGGCCAAGGGTGTCATCGCCTTCGAGTTCGACTTCACCCACGGCGCCGGCACGCCTAGCTCGGGGACCTCGGCGAACTTTGACCTCGACACGGACGTTGCCGGGACCACCGAGGTCAAGTGGCTCTACGTGGAGGCGCCCGTGACCGGACCGGGGTCGCTGATGCCGTTCCTGCCGATGGAGTCGATCGGCCGGTTCGGGGCCCAGCCGGCCACCGGGCACGCCTACAAGCCCGGTATTCTGTGGTCCGGTGACTTCCCCGGCGTGAACGTCACAACGACCTGGGCACCGAACATGAGGAGCGTTCTTACCTTCGCCCAGATCGGCGAGAACCTGGACTCGACCAACGTGGGAGGAAGCGAAGACTGGGCAGTCCTCGCCAGCTTCGAGTTCGACCTGTTCAAGGGGCTGACCATCAAGCCCACCTACACGTACGCGAACTATGACGCCTTCAACCAAGGGACCGCGAACCTCGGCACCGAGTCGCCGAAGGGCGGATTCACCCCCAACATCCTGGGAGCCCATCTCTCGCGTCACACCATCGGCGCGGATGTGAGGTGGCGGAGCGGGCCCTTCTCGCTCGAGCCCACGTTCATCTACCAGATCGGCACGCAGGAGTGCACGATCGCAAGCTGCGGCCACACCACCGACGTCGACATCAACTCGTGGATCTTCGACATGACCGGTGGCTTCCGGACCGGCCCGCTGACCATCGAGGGACGCTTCGCCTACACGCCGGGCATGAAGGCTGAGGACTGCGTCCAGGCCGGTGGCTTCTGCGGCACCGGACAGAAAGACATCAAGTATTACCAGGCGATCAACCCCGGGTTCGTCTATCAGGCCGGGTGGGCGGAAATCCAGGCCTCGGGCGTCGACTACAACCTCGTGCACTTCGGTGGCGCCCCGGCGGTCAATGGATCCCGCCTCGGCATCTCCCCGAGCTACGACAAGTACGGCCGTATGACGCTGGCGGCGGCCGTCGACTACGCGGTGACACCGGCGTTCGTCCTCCATCTCGTGGGGAACGCACAGTGGACGGCGGAGGACGTGGACACCGGTCGTGCGACGCTGAACAGCGCTGCGAGCAGCAGCGGCGATGAGAACTACCTGGGCACCGAAATCGATGCGGGCTTCACCTACCGCTTCGCCCCGAACGTGGCCTTCGACCTGCTCGGCGGCTACCTGATCGCCGGCGATGCGCGCGGGTTCAACAACCTGGAGCCGGACGACATCTGGAAGGTGGCGGCTCGGATGCGCGTCACCTGGTAATCCGTCCCTGACGTCCGCGGGGGGCATGGGGATCCCATGCCCCCCGCGCTTCCGTAATCATCGTCGCTTCCTGCCGCTTCGGTCTTCGTTGATCTGGTGATCCGCGACCTCGGGTAGCTCCCGATCGACGTGCGCCCTGGCGAGGAGCGCACGTCCGCTCGTCAACCGTCTCCGCGCGGCGTGATCGCTGGGGCCGTGAGGGTCGTCAGTCCACTGCGGGCGGGACCAACCCGGATCGCATCCGGGCCTTCATCCCATCCCTCCTCTCTCGGCGCGCGCCGCGAGAGGGGCTGAGCGTGCCGCGGGATGTCAACGCGCGAGTCAGCGTGACACCCGACTCCTGATGGCGGCGTAGGGCCACTGACTCAGTCGCGCGGGGCAAACATCTGCATTTCCCTCGTTATTCGGCTTGGCATCCTCGTTGCTGCCGCTCGGATGGGCTCGATCGACTGATGACCACTCTCACCGCAGCGCAGCTCGGCAGCCCGACGACCTTAACCGTACTCTCGCTGTCGTGCGGGAGGAATTGCCGGACGTCTCGGGCGCCGCGCACTCGTGACGTCGTACCCAGGTGCTCAATGAGGAAGATCGTGTTGTTCCTCGGCGTGCTCGTCCTCTCGGTCTGGCAGGTGCCCGCATGGGCGCAAGCGCCTGCCGCGGCGACCGCCCCCAAGGTGACGATCAACGGGCTCGTCGACTTCGTCACCTCGATGTACCACAACCTGTCGGACTTCGACATCACGGGCGCCGCCCCGATCCCCGGCGGTCATGGCCGGGACAATGGCTGGTACTCGCGCGAGCGCGGCATCTTCACCATCACCGGCGAGGTGGGACGCGCGAAGGGCGTGCTGTCGCTCGAGATGGACTTTGTGAACGGCCGGATCGATACGGTGACCGCCGCGCCCAGCGGCAACAACGGCTTCGATCTCGAGACCGACGAGAAGGGCCAGATCGAGGTCAAGTGGCTGTACCTGGAGGCGCCCATCACCGGCCCGGACTCGCTGCTGTCGTTCGTCCCCATGCCCACGATTGGTCGGTTCGGCGCCCAGCCTGCTCGGGGCCACGACTTCAAGCCGGGCATCCAGTTCAGTGGTGACTTCGGGGGGGTCACGCTCGAGACGGGGTGGGCTCCGAACATCAGGTCGATCCTGACGTACGCCCAGATCGACGAGCAGCTCGACGGGGTCATCAACCCTCCCGGGACCGAGGACTTCGCCGTGGTCGGTAGCGTCCTGATCGATCTCTTCAAGGGGTTGACGGTCAAGCCGACCTACTCCTACGCTCGGTTCGACCGGGGTAGCGGCACGCTGGCGGCGTTTGGAACCGAGCCCAAGGGCGGATTCGCTCCCGCCGCCGCCAGCCAGGCGAACAAGGCGACCGTGCGCCACACCCTGGGAGGCGACGTCCGCTGGACGTCCGGTCCCTGGGCCGTGCAGCCGACGTTCCTGTACCAGTTCGGAGAGCAGGAGACGGTTGCCGCGACGGCCGGCGGCAAGAACGAGGTGGACATCAGCTCCTGGATCTTCGACGTCATCGGCGGCTTCCGGTCCGGGCCCCTGACCATCGAAGTTCGCGGCATGTGGACCCCCGGCAACAAGGCGACCGATTGTGTGCAGACGGTCGGGACCGTTTGCACCGGTGGCTCCGACATCAATTACTATCAGGCGATCAACACGGGAACGATCCTGTACTTCGCGGGCTGGTCCGAGATCGAATCGGCCGGTGTCGATTACCAGCTGCCGTTCCAGGGCGGTGCCGTGACCGGCATGAAGCTGGGTGGCAACCCCAGCTATGACAAGTACGGCCGCATCGTAGCCGCCGTGGCGGCTGACTATGCCTTCACCCCGGCCTTCATCGCCCACTTCGTCACACTGGCCCAGTGGACCGCCGAAAAAGTCGACACCGACGGTGGCCTGATCAACCTGGCGAGTCCGGCCAGCCCGGTCGCGCAGACCAATGGCATCACGCCGGTGAACGGAGGCGACGAGCGCTATCTCGGCACCGAGGTCAATGGGGGGTTCACCTATCGCTTCACGGCCAACACGGCCTTCGACCTCATCGGCGCCTACCTGTTTGCCGGTCCCGCGCGCGACAACGCGCAGATCGTCGGCCTCCCGAAGCGGGACGCCAACGACGTGTACAAGATCTCCGCGCGGATGCGCGTGACCTGGTAGTCGGCATGCCGCTCGGGGAGGGTTTCCCCGACCCTCCCCGAGCGCGGTAGTGCTATAGTGCAGGGCATCGTGGGGGCTTCATCGAGGGTCGGCGCGCCGTTTCCGCTGCTCCTGCTCGCCTCAGCGCTCCTTGTCGTCATTCCCGCTTTCCCTGCCACCGCTGCGGAGCACACCGGCTCGTTCCGCGTGCTCGCGGATCAGATCGCCGGCCTCTTCCCGGCCGTCGAGTCCCAGGTCGTCGATGTCGTGGAAGGCCGGGTGACCGTGGCTGCCGGGCGCGCGCAGGGCGTCCACCCCGGTCTGGAGCTCACCGCGGTTCGTGAAGGACGGGAACTGTACCATCCCACCACGAAAAAGCTGCTGGGACGAGCCGAGGAGACGCTGGGCCGCCTCGTGGTCGTCGAGTCGTTCGAGCAGTATGCCGTCGCGTCGGCGAGCCCGGACGTGCTGGCTCGCCTCCAGGCGGGAGACAAGGCCCGGGTGCCGGCAGGCAAAGTACGCCTGGCCCTCGTCGTGCTCGGGGCCTCTCGCTCGCGCACGGTGGAGGCCGCCAGCAGCGAGCTCGTCCAGGAACTGGAACGGACGGGCCGCTTCCAGGTCAGGTTCGCCGATGAGGTGGCCGTCTGGCTCACCCAGGAGCGGATAGGCCCCGAAGACTTTATGCGCGGTCAGGGTTTCCGGCCGGCGGCCGAGCGCTTCAAGCTCGGTTACCTCCTGGCCCTGCACTTCACGACCCAGCAGGGCAAGCCGTTCATGGACGTCCGCCTGTTCTCTCCCGGATTGGACGCGCCGGTGCTCCAGCATGCCCTGTTCGTCCCGCCCTCCATCAAGCCCAGTCCCGGCCGGCAGTTCTCGACGGCCCCCGGGAACCAGCCGGAGAAGGCGGAGCGCCGCTCGTTGCTGACACGCCTGCTGTCGGGTGACTTCGAGCCCAACCGTTACTCGGCGGGCGCTGCCGCCATTCCCATCCGGGCGCTGGCGACCTTTCCCTTCGTCGTAACGTCCATGGACGTGGCCGTCGCTCCCGGCGACAAGATCCCGAGGATCGTCGTCACCGATGGGCAGCGCGTCTTCCTCTACCGCCTGAAGGAGCAGGTGCTGGAGCCGGAGTGGACGCACGACAAGCTGATGGTCGGTCAGATCCTGAGCGTCCAGCTCGCCGACCTGGACGCCGACGGCGTGCTCGACGTGGTGGTGAACCGCCAGGACATCAAGGCCGGGATGCTCTCGCACATCCTGACCACCCGGAACGACCGGCCGGCGCTCCTCGCCGGCGACATTCCCATTATGCTGCTGGCCGTCGATGAAGCCGGTGACGGCGTGAGCCGAGCGTTGTGGGGGCAGACCTACGACCCGGAGAAGTTCTGGACGCGGGGGACGGCCACGCGCTACGTCCTGAGGAAGGATGACATCGCCCCCGCCGGTCGCGCGCTCGTGCACTCCGCGTTCCGGCCGATGGGAGCGGCCTTCTCGAACATTGCTGGCGCCGAGCGGGCGCTGGCGTTCGTGGACGACCAGAACCGGCTGGTCGTTTCCAGCGCGATCGGGCAGGAGGTGTGGCGGTCGCAGTCGCCCGTGGGCGGAGGGCTCGCCTACGGCCAGGTGCGCATCACCATGCTGAATACCCAGGTCGACAAGGTCTTCAAGATGGAGCCCAACCCCGTCGCCGTCGATCTCGACGGGGACGGCGTCCAGGAAATCGTGGTCCCGGTGAACCAGGACGAGCAGGGCCGCATGGCCGTCGTCTATCGGGGCCCGGCCGGCTATCGGATGCAGACCGTGGATTCCGGCTTCGAGGGGCTCGTTACCGGCCTCGGCGCCATTCCCGGCGAGGGCACACCGACGCTGGTGGCCGCCGTCGCCCGTAAAAGAGGGTTTCTGCGAAGCGGGGGGGACACGCAGATCATCATCACTGTGCCCGAGTAGTTGCCAGAGCCGCCAGGATCCGAGATGATGCCGCGTGGCAAGGCGACCGGGCTCCCAGTCCCCACCGATGGCTGAGAAGACTGCCCCCAAGCTGAGTGCCGAGCCTCCGCGTGGGATGCGCGACATCCTGCCCGACGAGGCCGAGATGCGCGACGCCACGGCGGCCGCCATCCTCGACGTCTACCGACAGTACGGGTTTCGTCGTGTGGAGACCCCGGCCCTGGAGCACATCCAGCTCCTGACCCATGGTGAGGGCGGCGAGAACGAAAAGCTCATCTACAAAATCCTCAAGCGGGGCGCCAAGCTCGATCTCGCCAGCGCCCGGAGTGAGATGGACCTCGTCGATCTGGGGCTGCGCTTCGATCTCACCGTTCCGCTGGTGCGATACTACGCCAATAATCACGCTGACCTGCCCCGGCCGCTGAAGGCCGTACAAATCGGGCCGGTCTGGCGCGCCGAACGACAGCAGAAGGGTCGCTATCGTCAGTTCACCCAGTGCGACATCGATATCCTGGGTATGCAGTCCGGCGTGGCCGAGGTGGAGCTGATCCTGGCCACGACCGACGCGCTCACGGCCCTGGGGCTCCGCAGGCTGACCGTCCGGATCAACGATCGCCGCCTGCTGGCGGCCATGGCCCACCATTGCGGGTTCGAGCAGAGCCGATTCGACAGCGTGTTCATCGCCCTCGACAAGCTGGACAAGATCGACTGGTCCGGGGTCGAGAAGGAGCTGATGCAGGCCGGACATCCCCCGGCCGCGATCGGCCAGCTCGGGAGGCTGATCGCCCGCTTCGGCCCGCAGGGGGCGGCCCCGGGCGACCTGGGGGTGATGGGAAAGGACCTGGGAGCGCACCAGGACGAGGAGGCCCGCCAGGCGCTCGAGATGATCATCCAGACCTTGCGCGGCGAGGCCACCGGGAGCTGGGTCATCACGTTCGACCCCACGCTGGTTCGGGGCATGTCGTACTACACGGGGCCGATCTTCGAGATCAAGAGCGATGACTTTCCCGCATCGATCGCCGGCGGCGGCCGCTACGACAAGCTGATCGGCAAGCTTCTGGGCAAGGATGTTCCGGCGACCGGGTTCTCCATCGGGTTCGAGCGCGTGGTCTCCCTTCTCATGGATCGCCAGGGGCTCCGGGGGCGCCGGCAGAAGCGGGTGGCCCTGATCTTCGAGGAGAGGAAGGACGATCTGGCCACGGTGCTGGCGGCGGCCCGGGCGCTTCGCACCGACGGGTTTGCGGTGTCGGTGGAGCTGCGGGCGAAGAACCTGGGAGGGCAGCTGGACACGCTGTCCCGTCACGGCTTCGACGGGTTCGCCCTCTTCGACGGTACCGGACAATCGCGCCTCCGCTGGTTCGCTGACCAGGAGCATCGCGATGAGTGAGCCGCTGGGCGACTGGCGCCGCTCGCACCCCTGCGGTGCCCTCCGGCCGGAGCATATCGGCCAGGCGGTCACCCTCATGGGGTGGGCGCATCGACGGCGCGACCACGGTGGCCTCATCTTCGTTGATGTGCGCGATCGGACCGGCCTCGCCCAGTGTGTGTTCAACCCCGCGACCAGTGGGACAGCTCACGCGCGGGCCGAAGCGATCCGGAATGAGTTCGTGCTGGCCGTTCGGGGGGTCGTGCAGCGCCGGCCGACGGGGACCGAGAATCTCAAGCTGGCGACCGGTGAGGTCGAGGTCCAGGTCAGCGAGCTTCGCGTCCTCAACGACGCTCGAGCGCTGCCCTTCCCGATCGAGGACGACGTCGAGATCGATGAGCTGACGCGCCTTACCTACCGGTATCTGGACCTGCGCCGGGCCCGGCTGTACCGCAACTTCGCGATGCGAGACGCCGTCTGTCGCGCCACCCGTGCGTACTTGCACCAGCACGGCTTCATCGAGGTGGAGACGCCCTTTCTCATCCGCACCACCCCGGAGGGCGCGCGAGACTTCCTGGTGCCCAGCCGTCTCAATCGCGGGAGCTTCTACGCCCTGGCCCAGTCGCCCCAGCTCTTCAAGCAGTTGCTGATGGTTGCCGGCTTCGAGCGCTACTTCCAGATCGTACGCTGTTTCCGGGACGAGGATACTCGGGGGGACCGCCAGGCCGAGTTCACGCAGATCGACCTCGAGGCGTCGTTCGTCGATCGCGATGACGTCCTCGACCTCGTGGAGGGCCTCGTGGGCGAGATCCTCCGGCAGGTTCGAGGGGTGGAGTTGGTGCGGCCGTTTCCCAGATTGACCTATGCCGAAGCCATGGCCCGCTTCGGCTCCGACAAGCCCGATCTGCGCTTCGGCCTCGAGCTCGTGGACGTCACCGCGCTGTTCCGCGGCGCCGAGTTCCAGGCGTTCGCCCAGGTTGCCGCCTCGGGGGGTGTGGTGAAGGCCCTGCGGGTTCCCGGGGCCGGGGGGTTGAGCCGCAAGGACGCTGACGAGCTGGTCAGCACGGCCAAGACGTGGGGAGCCAAGGGGCTCGTGTGGGTCAAGGTGACCGCCAGCGGGCTCCAGTCGCCCGTGGCCCGGTTTCTCGAGCCCGTCCGGGGCGCGTTGCTCGAGGCCCTGGGCGCGAGTGACGGCGACCTGGTCTTGCTGGTGGGCGATGTGCGGTCCACGGCCGAGACCGTGCTGGGGCGGTTCCGCGTGGAGCTGGCCGAGCGGCACGGGCTGATCCCGGCCGACCGCGCCGCGGTGCTCTGGGTCCTGGACTTTCCGCTTCTGGAATGGAACGAGGAAGAGCGACGCTGGCAGGCCATGCACCACCCCTTCACCGCCCCGCGCGACGCGGACCTGGCGCGCCTGGAGGCCGAACCCGGCGCGGTGGTGGCCAAAGCCTACGATCTCGTGCTCAACGGCCAGGAGATCGGCGGCGGCAGTATCCGCATTCACCAGCAAGCGGTGCAGCAGCGGGTGTTCCAGCTGCTCGGTATCGACAAGGAGGAGGCTCGGGCGAAGTTCGGGTTCCTGCTGGACGCGCTGGAGTTCGGGGCCCCGCCGATGGGCGGGATCGCCTTCGGGCTCGACCGGCTGACGGCCATCCTGGCCGGCGAGGACTCGATCCGCGAGGTCATCGCCTTTCCGAAGACCCAAAAGGGTGTCGATCCGATGACGAACGCGCCGGCCCCGGCCAGCCCCGCCCAGCTCCAGGAGCTCGGCATCGCCGTGATAGACTTGGAAAGGAACCCCAAGCGGAGTTGAGCGAAGCCACCATCGTCACCCGACGCATCTCGCTGGCCCCGGACGTCGATCTCCTGCCGCTCCTGGGTCGCAACGACGACCACCTGCGCATGATCGAAAGCGCGCTGGACGTGCGCATCGTGGCCCGGGGCCACGATGTCATGCTCAAGGGTGAGGAGGGGCAGGTCCGCAAGGCTGAGCGGGCCCTGACCCAGCTGGCCGACCTGGTGCGCTCGGGCGTGCCGGTCCGCAGCATCGAGGTCCGCGCCGCCATGCGCATGCTCGCCGACGACGAGGAGGCTGACCTCAAGTCGGTGTTCGCCGATGCCATTCCCGTCCCCTCCCGCAAGAAGTGGGTGACCCCCAAGACGCTGGGGCAGAAGCGCTACGTCGAGGCCATCCGATCCACCGACATGGTCTTCGCCATCGGGCCCGCCGGCACCGGCAAGTCCTTCCTGGCAGTGGCCATGGCCGTGTCATCGCTCATGAAGCGGGAGGTGGCGCGTATCGTGCTCACCCGCCCGGCGGTGGAAGCTGGCGAGCGGTTGGGATTTCTGCCGGGCGACCTCTACGAGAAGGTGCATCCGTACCTGCGGCCCCTCTACGACGCCCTCTACGACATGCTGGAGGCCGAGAAGGTGGCCAGCTTGATGGAGAAGGGCGCGATCGAGATCGCGCCGCTCGCCTACATGCGGGGGCGCACCCTCAACGACTCCTTCATCATCCTCGACGAGGCCCAGAACAGCACGGCCGAGCAGATGAAGATGTTCCTGACCCGGCTGGGCTTCAATTCGAAGATGGTCATCACCGGGGACATCACCCAGGTTGACCTGCCGGCCTCGCGTGGGTCCGGCCTCATCGAGGTGCAGAGTATTCTCAAGGACGTTCCAGGCATCCGGTTCGTGTACTTCGACGACCAGGACGTGGTGCGGCACCATCTGGTGTCGGCCATCGTCCGCGCCTACGACGCCCACAGCATACGGTCCCGCAACGACGGGGCCGGGTCCAGCCAGCCCTAGTCGGTGCCGTGCGTGATCTCGAACCGCCAGCAGGCCGTTGTCGTTTCTCCGCGGCATCTCGCCCGCGCTGCTGAGCGGACGTTGGTGGCGCTGGGGCGAACCGGCGCGAGGGTCGAGGTCGTCCTGGTGGATGACGGCGAGATCCGAAGGCTCAATCGCGCCTGGCGAGGAGTGGGCCGCCGGACGGACGTCCTGGCCTTTTCCCTGGAGACGCCCGAGATCGGGGGGCTGGTGGGCGAAGTGCTGATCTCGGCGGAGACGGCGGCGCGCCAGGCCCGACGCCTCGGGGTGCCCGTGGCGGCCGAGCTCGAGCTTCTCGTCACCCATGGGGTGCTGCACCTGGCGGGTTACGATGATCGCGATCCCGTAGAGGCCGAGCTCATGCACGAACGCGAGCGCCAGATCCTTGGCTCGCGCGGGCGACGACCACCCCGGCGACTCTGGAAGGGGCTGCTTCACCCATGAATCCGCCCCCCTCCGAATTCAGAGCCGGGTTCGTGGCGCTGATCGGCCGCCCCAACGCCGGCAAATCGACGCTCCTGAACCGTCTCGTGGGGGAGAAGCTGGCCATCGTCACCCCGCGGCCGCAGACGACTCGCAACAGGATCACCGGGGTCAAGAACGTCCCCGGAGCCCAGATCGTCTTCGTCGATACCCCGGGGCTCAACCCGGAAAGCGGGAAGCTGGGAGAGTTCATGCGCAGGACGGTGGAGCGAGCGCTGGAGGATGTCGATCTGATCTGCGCCGTGGTGGATGCCACCGAGCGTGGGCACCCCGACCCATTCCTGCTGGCCACGCTGGCGGCGCGCTCGACACCGGTGTTCTGCCTGCTCAACAAGGCTGACGCGGTGCAGCCCAAGAGCCGGCTGCTTGGGATCATCGAAGCCTGGCGGAGCCGCCACCCGTTCACAGAGATCCTGCCAATTTCCGCGCTGGACGGCACCAACTGCGCCCGTCTCACCGAGCTGATCGTGCGGGCCCTGCCCGAGCATCCCGCTTTTTTCCCCGGCGATACCGCCACCGATCAGCCGGAAACCTTCTATGTGGCGGAGATGATCCGTGAGAAGGTGTTCTTGTTGACGCGGGACGAAGTCCCGTACGCGGTGGCCGTGCGCGTGGACGAGCTCGTCGAAATCCCGGCGCCGCCGCGGCTCGATATCCGAGCTACCGTCTTCGTCGAACGGGATTCTCAGAAGGGTATCCTCATCGGCAAGGGCGGGGGCCTGCTCAAACGGATCGGGAGCGCCGCGCGGCGCGACCTGGAGGCGTTCTTTGGAATTCAGGTCTTCCTGGGGCTGACGGTTCAGGTGCGTCACCGCTGGCGCAAGGACGACCGCGCGCTCCGTGAGTTCGGGTTCCGACTCACCTCCTGAGATGGCCCTCGGCAAGGCCACCGCCGTCGTCATCGGCAGCTTCCCCCTGGGCGAGAGCGATCGGGTGGTCACGTTCTTCTCTCGCGAACGGGGGAGAATCCGCGGCGTGGCCAGGGCCGCCCGGCGGATGAGGTCGCGCTTCAGCGGAGCCCTGGAGCTGCTCACGCTCGGCCACCTCGTCTTTTTCGATACGGGGCGGAGCGACCTCGTGCAGGTCGACCACTTCGACGTGATCCATCCGTTCGGTGGGGTCCGGGAGGATCTGGAGCGCCTGACCCAGGCCGCCTGGATGGCCGAGTGCGTGGGACGGCTCACGGCCGATCGCGACCCCAACGCAGCCGTGTATGGTCTGCTGCTCCGAGGGCTCAAGAGCATGGAGCTGGGCGCCCCGCCCCGGCGGGTCGCCGTCGTCTTCGGTCTTCGCTGCGTGGAGGCGCTTGGCCATCGTCTCCGGATCGACAGCTGCGTCCTGTGTGGCCGGCGCCGACCGGCCGAGCGGGGGCCGGTGGCCATGGATGTTGAGGCGGGTGGCACCATCTGCGCCGGCTGCGCGGCCGGAGCCGATCTGCTCCACGTGGATGCGGGTAGCTTGGCCCTGCTCCGTCGGTTGCGGGGCCTGAGCTGGGAGGAGGCGACCGGGAGTCGGCTGGGCCGTGCCGAGCGCGAGTTGCGGGAGCTCCTCGAGCGTCAGGTCGGCGGGCTCATCGGCCAGCCGACCCGCACCTCCCATTTTGTCCGCGAGATCGAGCGATTTTCGCCTACGCTGGGAGTCAGGGACCGCCTGTGAACGTGGCCATGCGAGCCGCAGCCGGAGGCGAGGCGAGCCTGTGAACATGGCCGTGCGAGCCGCAGCCGAAGGCGAGGCGAGTCTGTGAACATGGCCGTGCGAGCCGCAGCCGGAGGCGAGGCGAGCCTGTGAACGTGAACATGGACGCGCTCGTATCGCTCTGCAAGCGCCGGGGCTTCATCTTTCAGTCCAGCGAAATCTACGGTGGCACCGGGTCTTGCTGGGACTACGGGCCCCTCGGCGTGGCGCTCAAGAACAACATCAAGCGCGCCTGGTGGCGCGACAACATCCAGCTCCGCGCCGATATGGTCGGGCTCGACGCCTCGATCCTCATGCATGCGATGGTGTGGAAGGCCAGCGGCCACCTGGATCACTTCACCGATCCGATGGTCGACTGCAAGGAATGCCGGCGCCGCTTCCGCGCCGACAAGCTGGAGGAGCAGCCCTGGGTCCACTACTGCCCGGCGACCAAGGGCAACCGCTTCGAGATCCCTGCCGGCGAGCCCTGCAAGCACTGCGGTGCCCGGCGCGTCCTCTGTCCGGAGTGCGGCAAGGGCGAGCTCACCCCGCCCCGGCAGTTCAATTTGATGTTCAAGACGTTCATGGGTCCCGTGGAGGAGGACGCCGCGGTGACCTACCTTCGACCGGAGACCGCCCAGGGTATCTTCGTGAACTTCGAGAACGTGCAGCAATCCATGCGGCTGAAGCTGCCCTTCGGCATCGGCCAGATCGGCAAGGCCTTCCGTAACGAGATCACCCCCGGCAACTTCATCTTTCGGACGCGCGAGTTCGAGCAGATGGAGATCGAATACTTCGTCAATCCCCAGGAGACCATCGACGGCCGGCCGGCCGACGAGGTCTGGCACGAGCGGTGGATCGCGGACCGGCTGGCCTGGTACGAGCGTTACGGCATCCGCCCGGAGAATCTGCGATTGCGCGAGCACGAGAAGGACGAGCTGGCCCACTACGCCAAGCGCACTGCCGACATCGAGTACCGGTTCCCGATGGGGTGGAGCGAGCTGGAGGGGATCGCCAACCGCACCGATTTCGACCTTCGCCAGCATGCGCAGTTCAGCGGCAAAGCGCTCACGTACTACGACGAGGATCGCAAGACCCACGTCGTTCCCTACGTGATCGAGCCTTCCGCGGGGGCGGATCGCAGCCTGCTGGCCTTCCTCGTGGACGCCTACCGCGAGGAGGAGGTGCGCGGCGAGAAGCGGGTCGTCCTCCGCCTGCACCGGGACCTGGCCCCGACCAAGATTGCCGTGCTGCCGCTGCTCAAGAAACGCGAGGAGATCGTGGTCCTGGCCAAGCAGCTCCGCGATCGCCTGGCCCGGCAGTGGCCAGCGGTGTATGACGACACCGCGGCCATCGGTCGGCTGTACCGGCGCCAGGACGAGGTCGGTACGGCGTACTGCGTCACCGTCGACGTGCAGACCGTGGGGGACTCCGGGCGGGGGGAGGCCGGCGACCAGCGGGTCACCATCAGGGAGCGCGACTCGATGGAGCAGGTGCGGGTACCCCTTGCCGAGCTGCCCGCGGTGTTCGGGCGCCTGCTGGGTGAATCGGCGTGGGCGGACGTGGCTCGCGACTACCCGCGGGTGGGGGACGACCGATCCTAGCGAGGCTCCCGGACGGTGCCGCCTGGCTGGGGCAGCTCGGACTCGGACCCTCGGACACTCGGCGGTGACGCCGGGACGCTCGGCCCTGACCATCCCGCAGCCGGAGGCGGTGGAAGCGGCGCGGGGCCGGGTGCGTCGGAGGATCCCGGCAATGACCCGGCGGAGGGCGCGACGCCGGGAGCGACCGGCGCCGACTCCGGGACCAGCGGCGGGAGTGCGGACGCCGGAGGCGTGATCGCCTCGCGCCGGACACCGCAGGGGAGTTCGGGCTCGGTGCCCCTGACAAAGGCCATCGTCACGACCCTCACACACTCGTTGGATGGGTCGAGGTCAACCGGCGCCATCGCCACGCGTTCGGGCACCGGGAAGTCCTCCTTGGGGTCCTTGCCGACTACCTTCTGCATGTACGAGGTCCAGATGGGCACAGCCACCCGCGAGCCTGTCTCGTCGCGGCCCAGGCTGCGGGGCCGGTCGTAGCCAACCCACACTCCCGTGGCCAAGCGAGGCGTGAAACCGATGAACCACGCGTTGGAGTAGTCGTTCGTCGTCCCCGTCTTGGCGGCGATGGGCCTATTCAGCGCCCGGGCGCCCTGGCCGGTGCCGCGATCCACGACACCCTTCAACATGTGGGTGATGACGTAGGCGAGCTCGGGCGAGACGGCCTCCTTGCCCTCGGGGACATGCTCCTCGAGGAGCCTCCCCTCGGCGTCCGTGACGTAGCGGATCGCGGTGGGCGCCAACCAGGTGCCCTGGTTGGCGAACGCGCTGTAGGCCGACGTCAGCTCGAGCAGGGAGAGATCGGAGGTTCCCAGCGCGATGGTCAGGTCCGCGGTCAGCGGGCTCGTGATCCCGAAGCGGCGGGCGACCTGAATGGTTCGGTTCACGCCCAGGCGTTCCTGCAGCTTGATCGTCACCACGTTGACCGAGTCCTCGACCGCCTGCTGCAGGGTGGTGGGGCCGCGGAACTGGCGGTCATAGTTCTCCGGCTTCCAGGCGGTGCCGTTGCGTCCGATCGGATAGGTCACCGGCGAGTCCTCGATGATGCTGGCCGGCGTGAAGCCCGCCTCCAGCGCCGCGATATACACGAAGGGCTTGAACGCCGAGCCGGGCTGGCGCCGGGCCAGGACGGCCCGGTTGAACTCGCTCCGGAAGAAATCGAAGCCCCCGACCATGGCCTTCACGTAGCCGGTGTGGGGCTCGATCGTGACCAGCGCCCCCTCGGGATGCTCGCCGGGCTTTCCCCGGCTGGTGCGCGTTTCCAGTGACTTCAGGCCGTCGCGCATGGCTTGCTCGGCAGCCAGCTGCATCCAGGGATTCAGCGTCGTGTAGACATTCAGTCCGCCCTTGAAGACCAGGTCGGCGCCGTAGCGGGTCTCCAGGACACCCTGGACGTACTCGAGGAAGTACTGGCCGGTCGTCCGCCGGCGCTCGGGTGGGATGAGCCCGAGGTCCGTACGGGCCAGCCGCTGAGCCTCAGCTTCCTTGATCGTGCCGTACTCGGCCATACGCCGCAGCACGGTCTCCCGGCGCTGCTTGGCCGCGTCTGGATGCTCAAAGGGTGAATAGCTCGTGGGAGCTCGGGGCAGGCCACCGAGCAGGGCCGCCTCGCGAACGTCGAGCTCCGTCACCGACTTGCCGAAGTACGTCCGGGCCGCTGCCTCGACACCGAAGGCCCCGTGCCCGAAGTACACCTGGTTGAGATACATCTCAAGGATGCGGTCCTTGGAGTAGCGGCGCTCCAGCTCGAGCGCCAGCACGGCCTCCTTCAGCTTCCGCTCCAGGCTCTTGTCGGGAGTGAGGAACAGCACCTTGGTGAGCTGCTGGGTGATGGTGCTGCCCCCCTCGACGATCCGTCCCCGACGGTAATTCTGCACGATGGCCCGGGCGATTCCGATGGGATCCAGGCCCCAGTGGGAGTAAAAGCGGTGGTCCTCGGTGGCGATGACGGCCTCGCGCAGGGTGTGGGGCACCTGGGCGATGGGGACGAAGATCCGGCGCTCGGCGTGCAGCTCGGTGATGAGGTCGTCATTGTCGTCGTAGATCCGGGTGCCCAGCACGGGTTGGAAGTTTTCCAGCGCGCTCACGGGAGGCAGGGAGCGCGGCAGAATCATGAACGCCCATAGTGTCGCGACAGCCAGGCCGGCACCGAACAGCAGGGTGAACACGCCGACCGCGAGAAGGAGTCGCCGCAGCCACCGCCGGGCTCGTGCCGGGCCCCCAGCCTGGACGGTCTTTCGCCTCAGCCTGAGCCACGACATGTGCATTCCATTATACCGACACGTATACCGACACGCGCCGTTCCGGATACATCGCGAGACCGTCCCCCTGATCGGACGGGCGCGGTGCGATAATGCCTCCGGCTCATGCGGAGTTCCAAATTCCTTGGGGACCTCGAGGCCCGTGGACTCGTGGCCGATGCGACGGGTCGCGAGGAGCTGGAGGCCCATCTCGGGCAAGGCTCGCGGGTCGTCTACTGCGGCTTCGATCCGACCGCGGACAGCCTGCACATCGGCAGCCTGCTGCCCCTGCTCGCGCTGCGCCGTTTCCAGCTCGCCGGCCACCGTCCTATCGTTCTGATCGGCGGCGGCACCGGCCTCATCGGCGATCCGAGCGGCAAGGTGGGCGAGCGTCCGTTGAACCCGGCGGACCAGGTCGAGGCGTGGGCCGGGCGTCTCAAGCGGCAGGTGACTCGGTTCCTCGACTTCGAGGCCGGCCCGGGCGGGGCCAGGCTGCTCGACAACTTCGCCTGGCTATCCCGGCTCGACGTGATCGCGTTCCTGCGCGATGTGGGCAAGGAGTTCCCGGTGGGAGCCATGTTGGCCCGGGAGTCGGTGCGGTCGCGGCTGGGTCGTGCGGAGGTGGGCCTTTCCTACACGGAGTTCAGCTACCAGATACTCCAGGCCTACGACTTCCTCGAGCTCTGGCGCGCGGAGGGCTGCACCCTCCAGATCGGCGGCGCCGACCAGTGGGGCAATATCACGGCCGGCATCGAGCTGATCCGCCGCAAGACGGGCGGCACGGCGTTCGGGTTGACCCTGCCCCTGGTGACCCGGAGCGACGGCGGAAAGTTCGGCAAGACCGAGGCCGGGACCGTGTGGTTGGATGCCGCCAAGACCTCGGCGTACGAGATGTATCAGTTCTGGCTCAACACCGCCGATGCCGATGTGGACCGCTTCCTCAAGTACTTCACGTTCCTGTCGCTCGACGAGATCGCGGACCTGAGCGAAGCCACGGCCCGGGCGCCCGAGAAGCGGGCCGCCCAGCGGGTGCTCGCCCGGGAGGCGACGCGCCTCATCCACGGCGAGGGAGGCCTGGGGGAGGCCGAGGCCATAACCGAGGCGCTGTTCACCGGTGACGTGGCCGCCCTGACCGAAGAGCAGCTGGCCCAGGCCTTCCGCGAGGTGCCGACGACCCGGCTAGCGAGCCAGGCGGGGCTGACCCTGATGGATGTGCTCCTGCGCACGGGGCTGGCCTCGTCCAGGCGAGCCGGCCGTGAGCTGCTGGCCAGCGGGGCGGTCGTGGTGAACGGGCGGCGAGTCACCGACCCCGCCGCGGCCGTCTCGCCTGACGTCGCGCTCCACAGGAGGTATCTGGTTCTCCGGAAGGGTAAGCGGACGTACCACCTGGTGACCCTCGACAACGAGGTCGGGACCGCAGAATGACCGGGCCTGTGGCTCGGGACCGGCGCATCGTGTCCGGCCCCGGGCGGTGGCCAAAAGCCACCCACTGAGAAGCTTGACAGGCCTACGCCCCATGCGTATAGTGACATTTCGCTCGCAGTTGAGCGACGGTTTAGCAGTCATATCCGGTCACCTTCCAAGCTGACCGTAGCGCTCTTTGAAAGTCGCATATGCTATCGGCTCACCGAAGAGGTGTGAGCACCATCCGTTCTATCGAGTACCTTGCGCTCGGCCGAGTGACTGCAGCACATCGCAGCAGTAACAGGTTCGAGCTAGAGGACCAGGTTCATCGCTTTTTTTGGCGAGTTTGATCCTGGCTCAGAGCGAACGCTGGCGGCGTACCTAACACATGCAAGTCGAACGGGGATCGTCAGCGTAGCAATACGTCGGCGGTTCTAGTGGCGCACGGGTGAGTAACACGTGGGTAACCTGCCCTCGAGTTCGGGATACCCTCTCGAAAGGGAGGCTAATACCGGATACGTTCCTCGGGTCGCGAGACCTGGGGAGGAAAGGCGGCGAAAGCTGTCGCTCTTGGAGGGGCTCGCGACCTATCAGCTAGTTGGTGAGGTAACGGCTCACCAAGGCGATGACGGGTAGCTGGTCTGAGAGGACGACCAGCCACACGGGGACTGAGACACGGCCCCGACTCCTACGGGAGGCAGCAGTGGGGAATTTTCCGCAATGGGCGAAAGCCTGACGGAGTGACGCCGCGTGGGGGACGAAGGCCTTCGGGTCGTAAACCCCTGTCAGAGGGAAAGAAGGGGGTCGGCGTGAATAGCGCCGGCCTCTGACGGTACCTTCAGAGGAAGCCCCGGCCAACTCTGTGCCAGCAGCCGCGGTAAGACAGAGGGGGCAAGCGTTGCTCGGAATCACTGGGCGTAAAGGGCGCGTAGGCGGGATGGCAAGTCGGTCGTGAAATCCCTTGGCTCAACTGAGGGGAGTCGGCCGAAACTGCCGTTCTTGAGGGATGCAGAGGAGACTGGAATTCCCGGTGTAGCGGTGAAATGTGTAGAGATCGGGAGGAACACCGGTGGCGAAGGCGGGTCTCTGGGCATCTCCTGACGCTGAGGCGCGAAAGCGTGGGGAGCAAACGGGATTAGATACCCCGGTAGTCCACGCTGTAAACGATGACGACTAGGTGTGGGG
>DATBIM010000003.1:0-8676 GCA_036556905.1 Candidatus Methylomirabilota bacterium | reverse complement strand
TCCGCTGGGACGGTGCTCGCCCCGAGGTGCGCCGGGTGCCGCCCGTGCTCGGCGAGCACACCGTCGACGTGCTGACCTGGCTCGGCTACACGCTCGACGACGTGCGTGGCCTGCGGGCGCGTGGGGTGGTGGCGTGACCTTCCGCCATCTGCTCGTCGAGCGCTCGGTCGACGGACACGTGGTGACCGTGGTCCTCAACCGTCCCGACCAGATGAACGCGATGAACACGGGCATGGGCGAGGACCTGCTGGCCTGCTTCGACGGCTTCCACCGGGACCGCGAGGCGCGGGCCATCGTGCTCACCGGGGCCGGCGAGCGCGCGTTCTGCGCGGGCGGTGACCTGAAGGAGCGCAACGAGATGACCGACGAGGCCTGGCGGGCCCAGCACGTGATCTTCGAGCAGGCCGCGCTCCGAATCCTGCGCTGCCCCGTCCCCGTCATCGCCGCGGTGGAGGGCTTCGCCCTGGCCGGTGGCTGCGAGTTGGCCGTGCTCGCCGATTTCATCGTGGCCAGCGAGACGGCCGTGTTCGGCGTGCCCGAGACCACGCTCGGCATCTTTCCCGGCATCGGCGGGACCCAGCTCCTGCCCCGCATCCTGGGCGCGCCCCTGGCCAAGGAGCTCATCTTCACGGGCCGGCGCATGAAGGCGGACGAGGCCCAGACCCGCGGGCTCGTCAACCACCTGGTGCCCAGGGGCCAGGCCCGAACGCAGGCCCTCGCGCTGGCGGCGACCATCGCCGCCAACGGTCCCGTCGCCGTGCGCCAGGCCAAGAAAGCCATCGCCTACGGCGTGGAGACCGACCTCGACACGGCCATGATCCTGGCCATCGAGGCCTACAACGCCACCGTGGTCACCGAGGACCGGCTGGAAGGCGTGCGGGCCTTCAACGAGAAGCGCAAGCCGCAGTTCAAAGGAAGGTAGTCATGGCGGTGATGAACCTCACCCTCACGGACGAGCAGCGGGCCCTGCGCGACGGCGTGGCCGAGATCTGCAAGCGCTATCCCGGGGAGTACTGGCGGGCGCTCGATGCCCGGCGCGAGTATCCCGAGGCCTTCGTCAGCGACCTCACCAAGGCCGGGTACCTGGGGGCCCTGATCCCCGAGGCCTATGGGGGCGCCGGCCTGGGCATCATCGAGGGCAGCCTCATCCTCGAGACGATCCACGCCAGCGGCGGCAACGCCGCCGCCTGCCATGCCCAGATGTACATCATGGGGACGCTCCTGCGGCACGGCAGCGAGGCCCAGAAGCGCGCGTACCTGCCGAAGATCGCCAGCGGGGAGCTGCGCCTGCAGGCCTTCGGCGTCACCGAGCCCAACACCGGCTCGGACACCACGAAGCTGCAGACCACGGCGATGCGGCGGGGCGACCGCTACGTGGTCAACGGTCAGAAGATCTTCATCTCCCGCGTGCAGCAGTCGGATCTCATGCTGCTGCTTGCCCGCACGACGCCCGTGGAGGAGGTCCGACGCAAGACCGAGGGGTTGTCGGTGTTCCTGGTCGACATCCGCGGCCTGCGCGGGCTCGAGGTGCGGCCCCTGCGCATGATGATGAATCACTCCACCAACGCGCTGTTCTTCGACAACGTGGAGATCCCGGCCAGCGGACTCATCGGTGAGGAGGGCCGCGGCTTCGCCTACATCCTGGACGGCATGAACGCCGAGCGTATCCTGGTATCCTCGGAGTCGATCGGGGATGGCCGCTGGTTCGTGGACCGGGCGGCGGCATACTCGGGGGAGCGGGTCCTGTTCGGTCAGCCCATCGGGGCCAACCAGGGTGTGCAGTTCCCCATCGCCCGGGCCCACATGTCGGTGGAGGCCGCCGCCCTCATGCGCAACAAGGCCGCGGCCCTCTTCGACGCCGACGCGCCGTGCGGCCCCGAGGCCAACATGGCCAAATACCTGGCCGCGGAGGCCGCCTGGGAGGCCGGCAACGCCTGCATCGACTGCCACGGCGGATACGGCTACGCCGAGGAGTACGACGTGGAGCGCAAGTTCCGCGAATGCCGCCTGTACAAGACGGCCCCGGTCAACCAGAATCTCGTGCTGGCCTACGTCGGCGAGCACGTGCTGGGGATGCCGCGCTCCTACTGAGCCGTCATGCTTTCCGGGGTTCTCCTGGATGAGCGCACGCGGCTGATCCGGGCGAACCTGTCGGGTATCGTATACGGACAGGAGGAGAGCCATGGCGACGCACTCGAAAACTCACCGTGCCGTGCAACGGCTGCGCCGTCTTGCCCGTCGACGCCGTGAAGCCGAGCTCAGAAAAGCTCGGCGAGCAGCACCAGACACCCGGTCACCTTCTCGCCGGGTGGAGTGACCCCTAGCCGCAGCCGGCCCGTTTCCCGCCAGGCGCCTTGCCGGGCACGAGCGTGCAGGCAAAGGTCGCCGGCTGCGTCGCGCGCTGGTCCAGGGTCGCCTGGAGCCGCGCGAGCGTCCGATCGCGCCGGGCCAGACCGATGCCGTAGATCGCCAGGTCATTGACGAGCCGGGTGTAGAAGACGTGCTCCATGTCCCCGCCATGGCCCACGCAGGGCGACGGCTTCTGGGCCAGGCGAAGGAGCGGCCCGAACGCGGCCACGTACGTAGCGAGTACTGGCTCGTCTTTGAGATCACGGGGCACTTCGGGGAAGCGGGCGAGGAACTCGTCCACGGTCATCGTCGTGCGAGCCGACCGGGTCTGCGCGTCAAGATCGGGCGCGAGGCGGATCTGCATGCGGATGCCCTCCCAGGGCACACTAGCATGACAGGGCCACTCGATCAGATCTTGGGAACGTGAAGCGTCTTGCTGATCATCAGCGAGCCCGAGACCGCCCACAGCAACACCAGGGGATGAAGCTGCCCGGGCCCGAGCTGAATAGCGCCGAAGGGCAGCGCGTCACCAACGCGACCGAGCCAGGCGGATGCCGCCACGATACCGACCAGGATCACGCTCGTGGGGATGGGGGTGCCCTCGAAGTACGTGACCTTGTCCGCGCCCGCGGACAACTGTTCCGCCGTGACATTGAAGCGGGCCAGACGGCTGACCCCGCAGGCCACGAAGTAGACCAGGATCACGACGTCCCACAACCCCTTCAGGCCGGCGCCGTAGGCGATGGTGGCCGGGGCCACGCCGAACGAGATGACGTCGGCCAGGGAGTCGAGCTCGCGCCCCATGGCCGAGTGCCGCTGCCGCCAGCGGGCCACCCGGCCGTCCAGCACGTCCAGGACGAGCGCCAGGGGGATGAGGGCGGCGGCCCCCAGGAGACAGCGCCGGTCACGCGTTTCGACATAGGCCATGGTGGCAAAGATCGCGACCATGCCACACGCCGCGTTACCCAGCGTGAGAAGGTCGGCCAGGTGGAACCCGCGGATCATCGACAGGTGTCGGGTCGGGCTCATGGGGGCCTCGCGCCAGATGCTATCATCGTGGTCCCTTGGCTTCGGCGCAGGATCCCCGCGAGCTCATCGAGGCCTACTACGAGGCCGGCTGGACGGACGGCCTGCCGGTGGTGCCGCCGAGCACGGCGTCGATCGACGCCATGCTGGCCGCCGGTGGCCTCCGGGGCGACGAGATCATCGGCGAGATTCCCGGTCGCAACACCGTGGTGGTGGCCGACAAGGTCGCGATCAACGCGGTCATGGCGGGGTGCCGGCCGGACTATCTGCCCGTCGTCGTGGCCGCCGTGCGGGGACTCTGCCATCCGGACTTCGCCTACCACGGGCCGGCCAGCAGCACGGGAGGCTCGGCGATGGTGCTCATCGTCAACGGACCGGTGGCCCGGCGACTGAAGATCAACGCCGGAACCAACGCCTTCGGCCAGGGTCACCGCGCTAATGCCACGATCGGGCGCGCCGTGCGGCTCACGATGATGAACGTGATGAACACGCGTCCGGGGCTGCTCGACCGGGCCACGCTGGGGACTCCCGGAAAGTACTCGTTCTGTTTCGCCGAGCACGAGGATGACCATCCCTGGGAGCCCCTGCACGTGACCCGCGGCTGCCGCGCGGAGGACAGCGCTGTCACCGTCTACGCCTCGAACAGTCTGTACCAGGTCTACAATCAGCTGGCCGCGGCACCGGAGCCCCTGCTCCGGTGTTTCGCGGATGCGCTCGGCAATCTCGGGTCGCCCAACGTGAAGGGCTTCAACGAGGCGCTCGTGGTCCTTGCCGGGGAGCACACCGAGGTCCTGCGCGCATCGGGTTGGAGCCGCAAGCAGGTGCAGCAGTTCCTGGTCGAGCACACGCGCCGGCGCGTGGCCGACTTCAAGCGCGCCGCCCGCCTGCCGGGATCGGTGGAAGCCGATGACGAGCGCACCTGGCGCTGCCTGTTCGAGCGGCCGGAGGACATCCTCATCGTGTGCGCCGGCGGCCGGGCCGGGAGCTGGTCGGCCTGTCTACCGGGCTGGGGCAACAAATGGACACGAGCGGTGACCACAGTCGTCGAGACCGGGAGACTCCCATGAAGCTCTTCGACCCGACGTCGGGGCCCGTGGCGCGCCCGATCGAGATCGCCAGGCGGCCCGAGACCCTGCAGGGCCTGCGCCTGGGGCTGGTCGACAACACGAAGTTCAACTCCGACGCCCTGCTGGGCAAGCTCGCCGAGCGTCTGGCCCGGCGCCACGGCATCCGCGTGGCCGTCACCACTCGCAAACGCTCGCCCAGCCACGAGATCGACGAGGCCGCCATCCGCGCGCTGCGGAGCCAGGCGGACCTGGTCGTCTCGGGCATCGGTGACTGAGGGTCCTGTAGCTCGAGCAGTGTGCTCGACGCAATCCTCATGGAGCAACAGGGCGTGCCGGCGGTGGCCATCGTCACCACGCCGTTCCGCAACACCGGCGAAGCCATGGCGACCAGCTGGGGCAAGCCTGGCTACCCGTTCGTGGACACCCCGCACCCCATTGCCAATCTGACGGCGCACGATCTGGACGCGCGCGCCGATGCGCTGGCCGACGCCGTGGAGCGCTGCCTGCGCAGGGGAGGTCCATGAGCCCACGCTCGGGTTCCGGCTTCGACCTCGGCCCGCTCGCTCCAGCAGACCGCGACCGCCTGGCCCGCGACCTCTCCCCGGAGGAGCGGCGGGTGCTGCTCGATCATGGAACGGAGCGCCCCTTCTGCGGCGGCCTGCTCGACAACAAGCAGGCGGGCATCTACGCGTGCCGACTCTGCGCGCTGCCCCTGTTCCGCTCCCGCACCAAGTTCGAGTCGGGCACCGGCTGGCCGAGCTTCTTCGAGCCGTTCGACGCCGAGCACGTCACGTCCATCCGCGACACGAGCTACGGAATGGAGCGCGTGGAGATCCGCTGCCGCCGATGTGACGGCCACCTGGGCCACGTGTTCCCGGACGGTCCCCCGCCCACCGGACTGCGCTACTGCATGAACTCCGCCTCGCTACGGTTCATCCCGGAGGGTGCTGCGCTACCGCGAGAGGTGGACCGGTGACCGCCTCGACCGGCTGGATGAGCTCACCGCCTTCTGGTACAACGACCCCCAGACACAGGCTCGCGGCGCTTTCGAGCGTCAAGGAGGTTTCTATGGTTCGCATGCTACTGGCTGTGGTCCTGATTCTTCTGCCGTTGGCGAGCGCGGCCGTGGCCCAGGAGCCGTATCCCACGCGCCCCGTCACCATCGTGTCTCCGTACCCGCCAGGGGGTGCCGTCGACCTCACCGCGCGGCCCTTCGCCCCCGCTCTGGAGCGCGCGCTCAAGCAGCCGGTGGTCGTCCTCAACAAGCCGGGCGGCGGGGGGGCCGTCGGGACACAGGCGGTCGCCGTGTCCAAGCCCGACGGCTACACCATCATGCTCACGGTGTTTTCGATCTCGACCATCCCGGAGGCCGACCGCGTGGCGGGCCGGACGCCCGCGTTCACACGGGACCAGTTCGTCCCCATTGCCCGCTTGAACGCAGACCCTACCCTGCTGATGGTGCGGGCCGACGCCCCCTGGAAGTCCGTGAAAGAGCTGGTGGACGACGCGAAGAAGCGTCCGGACCAGATCATCTATGCCTCCGCCGGGCCCTACAGCGTGGCCCACCTGGCGATGGAGGCGTTCATGCAGGCCGCCGGAATCAAGCTGCGCCACCTGCCCACCACGGGCGGCGGCCCGGCGCTGACCGCGGTGCTGGGTGGCCACGCCGTCGTCGCAACCCTGTCAACCGGCGGGGTATCGCCCCAGGCGAAAGCCGGCAAGGTCCGCGTGCTGGCCAGCTCGGGGGCCACACGGCTGGCCGCCTTCCCGGAGACACCGACCATGAAGGAGCTCGGCTACGACGTGGAGGTGTACTTGTGGACCGGGCTCTTCGCGCCCAAGGGCGTACCTGCCCACGTGCTGACGACCCTCCGCAGCGCCGTGCGGCAGGCGGTGCAGGACGACGAGTTCAAGGCGGCCTCGGAGAAGATGCAGATGCCGACCGCATACCAGGACGCGGACGAGTTCAAGACGTGGTGGGACAAGGACGCCGACATGCTCGCCGCCGTCATCAAGCGAATCGGGAAACCCGGCGCCAAGTGACGACGCGGCGGCTGACCGCCGATCGGCTGGCGGGGGTGGTCCTCGCCGCGTTTGCCCTCGTCGCCCTCTGGGAGAGCTCCAAGCTTCCCTTGGGAACTGTCGAGCAACCCGGCCCGGGCACGGTGCCGCTGCTCCTGGCCCTGACCCTGCTGGTGTGTAGCCTGGCCGTGGTGGGTGGCGGCGGCGCCGCCCAACCACTGTCTGCGCTGCAGTGGACCGAGTGGCGCCACGCGGTGGCCATCCTCGGTGCCTGCGCCTTCATGGCGCTGGCGCTCGAGCGTCTCGGCTACCGCCTCACGATCCTCGTCGCCCTCCTGGCGCTGGTGACCCTGCTGGAGAAGAAGAGCCTGGTTGTGGGGGTGGTGTTCGCCCTGGGCTTCTCGCTCGGCAGCTACTTCCTGTTCAACACCCTGCTGAAGGTGCCCATGCCGCAGAGCCCGTTCGGGTTCTAGGCCGACCCCGCTCCCGATGGTCGAGACGCTACAGAATCTCTCGAGCGGGTTCGCCGTAGCCCTGTCGCCGGCGGTGTTGCTGTACGCGTTCGTGGGTTGCATCGTGGGCACCCTGGTGGGAGTTCTCCCGGGCGTGGGGCCCCTGGCCGGGATCAGCCTGCTTCTCCCCGTGACCTTCGGGTTGAACGCCACCAACGCCATCGTGCTCCTGGCCGGCATCTATTACGGAGCCATGTACGGTGGCTCGACCACCTCGATTCTCATGCGGATCCCGGGTGAGGCCGCATCGGTGATGACGTGCATCGATGGCTATGCCATGACCCGGAAGGGCCGGGCCGGGGCCGCCCTGGCCCTGGCCGCCTTTGGCTCGTACGTGGCGGGGACCGTGAGCGTGGTGGGCCTCATGCTGCTCGCCCCACCGCTGGCGGAGTTCGCCCTTCGCTTCGGTCCGCCCGAAAACTTTGCCCTCCTGGTGCTGGGCCTGCTGGTGCTGGCGTACATGAGCGGGGGGTCCATGGCGAAGTCTCTGGCCATGGCGGCGCTCGGACTGCTGCTGGGGATGGTCGGCATCGACACGATGAGCGGCTTCTTCCGCTTCCACTACGGGATCGTCGAGCTAGGCGACGGGATCGGCGTCGTGCCCACCGCGGTGGGGCTCTTCGGCATCTCGGAGATTCTCCTCTCGGCCGGACGGGCGACCAAGACCGAGATCCACACACCCCGGCTGCGCGAGCTATTGCCCTCCCGGCAGGAGTGGCGGGACTCCGCCTGGCCTATCGGCCGGGGGACGCTCCTGGGCTTCGTGATCGGGATCATCCCGGGGCCGGGCCACGTGATTTCCTCGTTCGTCTCCTATGCGGTGGAGCGGCGGCTGTCCAAGCATCCCGAGCGGTTCGGCCAGGGTGCCGTGGAGGGCGTGGCCGGGCCCGAAGCCGCCAACAACTCGGCCACGTCCGGCGCCTTCGTGCCCATGCTCGCGCTCGGGCTGCCGTCAGGCGCGGTCCCCGCCATCATGCTGGCGGCGATGATGATCCATGGCATCGCGCCCGGCCCCCTGCTCATCCAGCAGCAGCCGGAGCTGTTCTGGGGGTTCATCGCCAGCATGTACGTGGGCAACATCGTGCTGCTCGTCTTGAACCTGCCCTTCGTCGGGATCTTCGTCAACCTTCTGCGTATCCCCTATTCCTTCCTGTACCCGTCCATCCTGGCCTTCGCCACGCTCGGCGTGTACGCAGTGAATAACAGCGTGGTGGACGTGTGGATCATGGCCAGCACCGGACTGCTGGGCTATGCCCTCAGGAAGTTCGACTTCGAGATCGCCCCCATCGTCCTGGGCCTGGTCCTGGCCCCGATGATCGAGCTGAGCTTTCGCCAGTCCCTGGCGATGTCGGCGGGCAGCTACGCCATCTTCTTCACCCGCCCCATCACGACCGTCATGCTGCTGGTGGGACTCGCGCTCTTGCTGCTGGGCCTGCGGCCCGTGTTCACGAAGGCGATGGACTGGCGAGCGGCTGTTGGCCTCGAGCCGGTGGCGCGCCGGGAAGGCAAGGGGAATTCATAAAGTTGGAGGGGGCACGAGGCGGGCCCCCTCCATGCCTGCGTTCAGGCGGCCAGGAAGGCGCGGAGCATCCAGGCCATCTTCTCGTGCTTCTCCATGAGGCCGGTGAGGAAGTCGCTGGTGCCGGCGTCGCCGTGCTTGTCCATGGCCGTGACCAGATCGGCCCGCAGCTGCTTCACGA
>DATBIM010000002.1:0-3907 GCA_036556905.1 Candidatus Methylomirabilota bacterium | reverse complement strand
GATGCCTCCATGAGGACAAGGGAGTCCGCGGGAGACCATCCCCGAGACCCATTGATCGACCGCCGCACCTTACTCGCCGGCACGGGGGCGGTACTCCTCGTCAGGCCGCGGGCCGCGGAGGCGCAGCAAACGAAGGATGTCTGTGAGGGGGGAAGGGGCGGGTGGTGCCGAGAACGGACGTTCCGTCAACTGGGCCTTTATGAGGCCTATGCTCCCTGATCGGGCTCCTGGACGCCGATGATCCGGCGGAGGACACCGACATGGTGCTGCAAAAATGAACGGGCTCACGCAAGTATCATTCGCCGCGACGGCCGCCGGAGGATCGGGCGGCGTCGGCTGAAACAGGCAGCTCAGCGTTCGCGGATGTATTTAGTCAGGCTGCGTCCACTGTTCGAGGCCAGATAGATGTCACCGGCCGAATCGACCCAGAGCCCGTGCCCCGACGGCGAGTCGAAGCGGGCCAGCACCTTGCCGTGCTTGTCGAGGATGCTGATCGAGGGCCGGATCTCGCTGATGTAGGCGACCTCGTCGGGGGCGATGTAGATGTCGGTGGGACGATGGATGTCCCGCCACTGCGTGACGAAGCGCCCCTCGCCGGTGAAGACCTGGATCCGGCTGTTCTCCCGGTCGCACACGTAGACGCTGCCGTAACGGTCGACCCAGAGGCTGTGGGGGAGATGGAACTCGCCCGGAGCCTCCTTGCCGGGATTGCCCCACGAGGAGAGCAGGGCGCCCTCGGCCGAGAAGCGATGCACCCGGCTGTTGCGGTAGCCGTCGGAGACGTACAGGTCGCCGGAGGGCGCCACCACCATCTCGGTGGGCTTGTTGAACGGCCCCGCCGAGCGCGGGGGCAGTTCGATGTCTTTCGTGGCCCCGGTGTCGGAGGGCTGGCCGCGCTTGCCGAGCACCATGAGCGGCTTGCCGTCCAGCGTGAACTTCAGGGCCACGTGGTCGTTGCGGTCGGTGAGGTAGACGAGGTCGTTGGTGATGGAGATGCCGTGGGGATCGGCGAAGGCGCTGCTGCCCCAGGAGGTGAGGAAGGTCCCGTGGCGGTCGAACACGAGCACGGGCGGGTCCTTCCGCTGAAAGGCGTAAACGCGGTCCTGCGAGTCGGTGGCCACGGCGCTGACGGGACCGAACGTCCAGCCCGTCGGCAGAATGGCCCACTGCTCGATCATCTCGTACGTATAGCGGCCGGCTCCCACGGTGGTCATGGCCCGGGAGTATACGCTTGACCGGCGCCCCGTTCGCGAGTAGGAAGCGGGTAGCTCGAGAACAAGGAGGCGCGCATGATCCATGAGGTTCGTACCTATACCCTCCGCACCGGCGCCGTGCCCGAATTCGAGGACCGTTTCGCCAAGCGCAAGCCGCTGCGGGAGAAGCATTCCAAGCTGGGGGCCTTCTGGCACACCGATTTCGGTCCCCTCAACCAGGTCATCCACGTCTGGCCCTATGAAGACCTCAAGCACCGCATGGCCGTGCGCGACGCCATGGCCAAGGACGCCGAGCTCCAGGCCCTGCCCGGCGGCAGGGATCTCATCGTGGAGCAGCAGTCCGACATCATGATCCCCGCGCCGTTCATGCAGCCGTTGGGCAGCCGCGACTTCGGGACGGGGAACTTCTACGAGATGCGCATCTACACCTACCTGCCGGGCGAGCTTCCCAAGGTGCTGGAGGCCTGGGCCAAGGCCGTGCCCGCGCGGGAGAAGCTCTCGCCCCTGGCCGCCTGCTGGACCAGCGAGCTCGGGGGGCTGAACAAGTTCGTGCACGTCTGGGTCTACAAGGACTCCAACGAGCGCGCGCGCATCCGGGAGGCCTCGCGCAAGGACGGTCAGTGGCCGCCCCAGTCCGGGGTGCGGCCGATGCGGCAGGAGAACAAGCTGCTGCTCCCGGCGTCGTTCTCGCCCCTGCGCTGAATCGTCCTGTCGGCCTTCGGCCCGGGTGGGCGCGACTGAACGCGTCGCCCGGGCCGAGTGCTGAGAACCGGAAAGGCGCCGATGACATCGCTCAGCCGGCAGCTCGCGCAGTGGGTCGTGGGACTTCGCTACGGCGATCTCCCGCCCGCGGTGGTCGATCGCGCCAAGGGGGTGACGCTGCACGGCCTGGCCTCCGTGCTCCTGGGAGCCCAGTCCGCCGCCGGTCGGCAGGCCGTGCAGCTCATCACCGGCGAAGAGGCCGGGGTGCCTACCGGCGCCACCATCATGGTGGACGGCACGCGGGTGACGCGGGGCGGGGCGGCCTTCGCCAACGCGGAGATGGCGCTGGCCGGCGGCAAGTGGGACACCTTTCGGATGCTCACGCACCCCGGCACGAGCATCGTTCCGGGCGCGTTCGTCGCGGCGGAGACCACCGGCGCCTCCGGGCGGGAGTTCCTCACCGGCCTGGTGGCGGGCTACGAGGTCATGGAGCGCCTGGCCGCCGATTTCATTCCCACCGTGATGGCGCGCGGCTTTCACGCCGGCGTGGTGTTCGGGATCTTCGGCCCCGCCGTGGCCGCCGCCAAGATCCTGAAGCTCAGCGAAGACCAGGTGAACAGCACCATCGCGCTCTGCGCCAGCCTGGCCGCCGGCAATCTCGAAGGGGCCCGCAGCGGTGGGCGCGCCCTGCGTGAAGGGGCGGCCGTGCGCAACGCCATGCTGGCCGTGGCTCTGGCCCGGCAAGGCCATCCGGGTGGTGAGACCGTCCTGGAGGGCGACGCGGGCTTCTATCACGCCTACGCCGGCAGCAATACCGGCCGGCTCACCCACAGCTTCGTCGGAGACACCCAGGCCAGCCTGGCCCGGATCGGCGCGGAGCTGGGGCAGCGCTGGATGTTCCCGGAGACGCTCTATCGGATCTACTCGACGGCCGGCTACAACATCGCCCACATCGACGTCACCGCCCGGCTCTGTGCCGAGCACGGCATCCGGTACGAGGACGTGGCCCGGATCGAGTGCGTGGTGAACTGGCTGGAGACCCAGTATCCGAGCCCGGCCTTCCCGAGTCGGCGGGAAGACAAGACCTCGACGCCAGGCAGCACCGCCTACTTCGCCGCGTATGGCGTGGTGAAGCGCGGCTATCCCATCCTGAAATCCCAGATCGACCCCACGGGGGCCGGGGAGCCGCCCGAGGTGCTGGAGCTCATGAAACGGGTGACGATCATCCCGTCCCACGAGATGACGCTCTTCGGCCCCCGGATCACGATCTACACCCGGGACGGCAAGAGCGTCACCAAACAGGCCAGCGGGCGCGAGTTCATGTGGGACTTCGACGAGGAGGCGCGGCGCATTCGCGATGTCGCCCCCGGCCTCCCCATCCCGGCGGCGCAGTTCGAGGACATCATCGCGACGTGCCGCGACCTCGACGGCCAGGCCCGCGCCGACGCGCTGGTGCGGCTGACGCTCAAGACGCCGTAGGGCCCGTCTGGCGTATAGTACCGGGGCCCGGGCGTGGGCCGGGGAGGGAGGTCTATGCGCTTCGGCTTCTTCGACCAGTTACCGTGTGCTGACGGCCATTCCGAGCGCCAGCGCTACCAGGACCTCCTCGCCCAGATCGAGCTCGGCGAGACGCTGGGGTTCGACACCGTGTGGCTCGGCGAGCTGCACTTCAGCCGGGCCTTCTCGATCCTGGCCGATCCGCTCATGGTTCTGGCCGCCGCGGCCCAGCGGACCACGCGGATTCGCCTGGGGACCGCGGTGACGCTGCTGCCGCTGCACAACCCGGTCAAGATTCTGGAGGAAGCCGCCGTCGCCGATATTCTCAGCAACGGCCGACTGGAGTTCGGGGTGGGCCGGGGGACGGCGCCCATCCACTACGCGGGATACGACATCCCCCAGGACGAGAGCCGGGAGCGCTTCGAGGAGGCCCTCGACTTCATCCTCCAGGCGTGGACGCAGCAGCCGTTCTCGTTTCAGGGGAAGTTCTATCG
>DATBIM010000001.1:0-9231 GCA_036556905.1 Candidatus Methylomirabilota bacterium | reverse complement strand
TGGCCGTGCACGGCACGGCTCCCTATTCGGTCGAGGTGGCGGACTATATCGATGCTCTCGATGCGAAGTCAACCGGGCCTGTCCCCCATCGGCAAGGCCTAGAACCCCACGCGGCGCAGCGGAGAAACTCATGGACGCTGGCAGAAAGATTCTCGTCATCCGAGACGGCACGCTGCTCGATGGAACGGGACGTCCGCCCATCCGGAACGAGGCGCTGGTCGTCGACGGCAACCGCATCCGGTCCCTCGGACGGCTGCCGGGAGACATTCGGCTGGAGGATCGCGCCAACGTCGAGGTGATCGATGCGGCAGGGCAATGGATCATGCCCGGGCTCATCGATGCCCACACACACCTGTCCTACGGCTACCCGCACATCCGGGGCGAAGGCCGGGGCCGGGGCCCGACCCGACCCGAGTTGGGAGTCCTCAAGGCCGCGCGGAGCGCGCAACGCGTGCTGCGGTCGGGGGTGACCAGCATCTCCGTGCCCGGCGGCACCTGGTTCACGGACGTGGGGGTGCGTGAGGCCATCCGGCTCGGGCTGATGGAGGGCCCACGCGTGTACTGCGCGGGCCGCATGATCATCACGTACGGCAGCATCGAGGATGACGAGCCGTCCTGGGTCGGCACCCCGGAACACGGGATCGGCGTGCTCTGCAACAGCGCGACCGAGATGACCACCGAAGTGCGCCGCCAGTGCAAGCACGGCGTGGACTTCATCAAGATGGCCGACAGCCGGTCCGGCGAGGTGCAGACCCTGGCCCGGGAGGAGATCGCCGCTGTCGTCGCGGAAGCGCATCGGCGCCGCGTCCGCGTCGCCATCCACTCCCGCGGCGCGGCCTCCACGCGCGCGGCGGCGGAGGCCGGTGTCGACTGGATCATCCACACGGACCTCGCCTCCGAGGCCGAGCTGGAGGCCGTGGCCGCGGCGTCCATTCCTATCCTGCCCACCATGACGTTCCTGGCCATGGTGCTGGAGGCGGGCGACCGGTACGGCCAGGACATGATCCAGATGGACGTGAGCCGGATGAAGCGCCACTTTGACGGACTGATTCGCGTCGTCGAGCGCGCCCGCCGGCTCGGGATCACGATCCTGTGCGGCAGCGACACCGGCAACAACACCTTCATGCCCTACGGCGAATTGCACGCCAAGGAGCTGGAGCTCTTCGTCTCCTACTGTGGATTCACCCCCATGGAGGCGATCGTGGCCGCCACGCGAGACAACGCCCGCACGGTCGGGCTTCCTGACGACGTGGGGGTGCTCGAAGCCGGCCGGCTGGCCGACATCATCATCCTGACGCGCGATCCGCTGGCCGATATCCGGGTGTTGCAAGGGGGACGACATCTGGCCCGGGTCATCAAGGACGGCCAGATCGTGACGCTCGGCGATCAGGCAGCGGCGGAGCGGCCACTCACCTTCGAGGTGCCGAGCGACCCTCGTACTGCTTGATGGCCGGGATGACCTCTCGGGTCATCAGGTCGATGCCGCGCATGGCGACCTCGTGGGTCATCAGGCCCTCGCGGCCCCAGAGGACCATGTAGCCCGGATCGACGACATCGATGATGTGCTGGAGCTTCCTGATCACGGTATCGGGGTTCCCGGACACGATCTGGTAGGTAGCGTGGGCGCCCTCGTAGCTGAGGGCCGGCCCGCCGGGGGTGACATTGACCGAGGCCACTCGCGCCTGTTCCCGCCGACTTTGGGTGGCCTCCCGGCTCACGTACCCCGGGGGCTGCAGCCAGTGGCGCGGCGCGACCCCGAACGAGGTCCCCAGCTGCCAGAAGAAGTGCCGACCCTGCTCGTAGGCCTCGTCGTCGGTGTCGGCGACGCTCACCCGGATGACATAGCCGCGCTGCTCGGAGGTCGGGGTGAATCCGGTCTTGGCGGCCACCTCGTCGTAGAGGTCGTAGATCTCGTCGATGAGGTGCAGCGGCGGAGCCAGCGCCACGTACGGATACCGGTGCTCGGCGGCCCACCGCACCGACTCCGGGCTGACGACGCCGGGGATCCAGATCGGAGGATGGGGCTTCTGCAGGGGGCGCATCCACGGATTGACCACGCGGTACTCGTAGTGCCGGCCCTCCCAGCGGAAGGGCCCGGGCGTGGTCCACGCCTTGACGATCACGTCGTGGGCTTCGTCGAAGCGCTCCCGGTTGTAGATCGGATTGCAGTTGGTGGCGATGCTCTCCTGACCGAGACCGCGCACGAAGCCGCAGATCACCCGCCCTCCGGAGAGGATGTCGATCATGGCGACCTCTTCGGCCACCCGCAGCGGGTTGTCATGGATGGGCAGCACGTTGCCGAGAAAGACGATCCGGCCCTTCCGGGTCGTGCGGGCCAGGACGGCGCCGATCACGTTGATCGAGGGCATCATGCTGAGCGGGTTGTTGTGGTGCTCGTTGATCATGACGCCGTCGAAGCCAGCCTCCGTGCAGTACTGCAGCTCTTCGAAGTACATGCCGTAGAGTTGCTGCGCCCGTTCGGGGCTGAAGTGCTCGTTGGGGAACATCAGATTGTTGTAGCCGCGCCGGCGCGCCTCGTCCTGGGGATAGGCCGTGTACCCCATCTCGGTGAAGAAATAGACCTCCTTGACCATAGGGCGCCTCCCGATCTGGACGTTGTTCAGGCGTGGGGGACCAGGAAGTCCAGCACCGCCTCCACGAATGCGTCGGGCTGCTCCATTTCCGGCAGGTGGCCGCACCGCTCCAGGACCTTGGCCGTCGCGCCCGGGATCGCCCGCACGTAAGACTGGCACACGCTGAGAGGGATGATGGCGTCCTGCCGTCCCCAGACAACCAGAGTGGGGGTGGCCACCGCGGGCAACCGGGCCTGCAGCGTGTGGCTCCGCATGTACGGCTTCCAGAGGAGACGGGCGGCCATCTGACGGTTCTGCTCCGCCTGGAGCTCCTCCTCCGGCGTCCACACGCGGCCATAGTAGTGCTGGTACTCCGGTGCCTTCGCCGGGTCCCAGAAGGCCTGGGCGAACGCCTCCTGGCTCCCGTGGACGAAGTAGTCCCAGACGTGGCCCTCCTCCGGCCGCAGGCCGGCGGCGCCCACCAGCACCATCTTCGTGAAGAGCCCGACGTTCATCGTGGCGATCTCCGCCGCCACCCAGCCTCCCAGCGAGGACCCGATGACGGGCAGGGGCTGGGGTAGCCCGACATCGCGGACGAACCAGGTCACCCAGGCGGCCAGGTCGCGCACGTCGACGATCCAGTCTGGCCGCGCGGACTGTCCGAAGCCGGGCAGCGCGGGCACGTAGACGCTGAAGTGCCGGGCGAGCTCGGCATACGCGCGCAGCCAGCCGGGAACGCCCAGCTCGCCGTGCAGGACCAGCAACGGCGCGCCGGCGCCCCCGCGGCGGAGCTGGACCCGGACGCCCGCGGCCTCCACGAACGCCTCCGTGCACGCGCTGGCGACCGACGCCATCGTGCCGAGACTGTACCGCACCTCGCCGAGTTCGGCAGATGGCCCGGTGGGGTCGGGTATCATGAAGAGCGTATGACGACGGCCCCGGCCCACTATCCCACGACCTGGTGGACCCGCCTTGACGACGGGCGAATCCGCTGCGACGTGTGCCCCCGGGCCTGCGCGCTCCACGAGGGGCAGACCGGCCTCTGCTTCGTCCGGATGCGGGTCGGTGATCGGGTCGTGCTCACCACCTACGGGCGCTCCTCGGGATTCTGTGTCGATCCCATCGAGAAGAAGCCCCTGAACCACTTCTGGCCGGGGACGTCGGTGCTCTCGTTCGGCACCGCCGGGTGCAATCTCGCCTGTCGGTTCTGCCAGAACTGGGACATGTCGAAATCCCGGGAGATGGACATCCTGGCCGATGTTGCCTCCCCCGAGGCAATCGCCGAGGCGGCCGCCCGGCTGGGCTGCCGGAGCGTGGCCTTCACGTACAACGACCCTGTGACCTTCATGGAGTACGCGATGGACACCGCGGACGCCTGCCGGGCACTCGGCCTGAAGGCGGTCGCCGTCACCGCCGGCTATATGAACGCCGGGCCGCGCGCGGAGCTCTATCGGCACATGGACGCCGCCAACGTCGATCTCAAGGCGTTCAGCGACGACTTCTATCACCGCATCTGCGCCGGCCGGCTGCAGCCCGTCCTCGACACTCTGGAGTACCTCAAGCACGAGACCGCCGTGTGGCTCGAGATCACGAATCTGCTGATCCCCGGACTGAACGACGCCCCCGCGGAGACCGACGCCATGACGCGGTGGATCGTCGAGCACCTCGGCCCCGACGTCCCCGTGCACTTCACGGCGTTCCATCCCGACTGGAAGCTGCGGGATCGGCCGGCCACGCCGGCCGGGACGCTGAGGCGGGCGCGGGAGATCGCCCTCGCCAACGGCATCCGCTACGCCTACACCGGCAACGTCCCCGACCGCGACGGCCAGTCCACGCGCTGCCACGGCTGCGGCGTGGTGCTCATCGAGCGCGACGGCTACGCGCTGGGGGCCTGGCGCCTCGACGAGGGCGGGCGATGCAAGGCCTGCGGGGAGCCGTGTGCCGGCGTCTTCGGCGGGGTCCCGGGCGGGTGGGGCGCCCACCGTCTGCCGGTGCGCCTGCGTGACTGACGGCGCGCCGCGCCGACGGCTGGCGCTACTGGAGGCAGCCGCCGTCGCCACCTGCGCGGGGCTGGCCCTTCCGATCGTCGGCCGACTGGCCATGCTGCCGCTCGATCCGGTCGGTCTGCTCGGGGTCCTGCTCGCGGTCGCCGCCGGCTATCTCCTGGCCGACCTCCTCTCCGGGCTCGTGCACTGGTTCTGCGACCGCTTCTTCGACGAGCACACGCCGCTGATCGGCCGCGTGCTCATCGCCCCGTTCCGCGAGCACCACCGCGATCCGCTGGCGATGACACGCCACGGCTTTCTCGAGCTCACCGGCAACTCGTGTCTGGGCCTGGCGCCGGTGCTGGCCCTGGTCTGGCGCTGGCCCCTGAGCGTATGGCTCGACGCCCTGGTGCTCTCCCTGGCTGTCGGCGTGATCGCCACCAACCTGCTGCACAAGTGGGCGCATGCGGCCGCGGCGCCGGCGCCGGTGCGCTGGCTGCAGCGCCGGCGGCTCGTGCTCCGGCCCCCGGCCCACGCCGTGCATCACCGCCCCGGCTACGCCGGCGCCTACTGCGTGACCACCGGGTGGATGAACGCGCTCACCGACGGCCTGCGCCTCTTCGACGCGCTTGGCCACGCGCTCGCTGCGGTCGGCGTGCCGCGCACGACGGCCCGTGACTGAGCGGCCCCTCGGCTACGAGCGGCGCTTCGGCAAGGGCTGGATCAGCGGCGTCGGCGCCGTGGCCCTCGGCGCCCTCGGCGTGGGCGCCGTCCTGTGCATCCGCTATCCGGCGCTCCTCACGGTGCCGGACGCCCGGGCCCTCTATCCCCTGGAGGTCGTGCGCGTCCTGATCCAGGTGGTGCTGATCGGGGCGTTCGCGCTGGCGCTGCTGAGCATCGCGCTCAGCCGGAGGGCGCCGCTCGCCCTCACTGCCCTGGCGCTCGTCGTGGCCGCCGGGCTGCTCGGCGGCTCCCAGGTGGACGTCGGCTCGCTGGAGGGCGCGCGCTATCTCGGCCTCGACTGGTTCCTCCTGAACGTGCTCGTGCTGGCCATGCTCTTCGTCCCGCTCGAGCAGCTCTTCGCCCGGCGGCCCCAGCGGGTGCTCCGCCGCGGGTGGACGACTGATCTGGCCCACTTCGCGGTGAGCCACCTGCTGGTGCAGGTGAGCGTGCTCCTCACGCTGATGCCGGCCGCGATCTTCTTCCGGTGGGCGGTGCACCCGGCGGTCCAGAATGCGGTGGCGGCGCAGCCATTGGTGGTGCAGTTCGTCGAGATCCTGATCGTCGCCGACCTGTCAGAGTACGCGATCCATCGCCTCTTCCATGCGGTGCCGTGGCTCTGGCGCTTCCACGCCGTGCACCACTCGTCGGACGTGATGGACTGGCTGGCCGGCTCCCGGATGCACCTGGTCGATGTCGTGGTGACGCGCGCGCTGGCGTTCGTACCGCTCTACGTGCTCGGCTTCTCTCCGGTACCGGTGTATGCCTACCTGGTCTTCGTGTCCTTCCACGCCGTGTTCATCCACGCCAACATGCGCTTTCGCTTCGGGCGTCTCGCCCACGTCATCGCCACGCCACAATTCCACCACTGGCACCACGCGGCGGAGCCCGCGGCCGTGGACAAGAACTTCGCGGTGCACCTGCCCGTCATCGACCGGTTGCTCGGCACCTACCACATGCCGCCCGGCCGGTGGCCCGCCACCTACGGCATCGCGGGCAATCCGGTGCCTGGCGACTACCTGCGGCAACTCCTCTACCCGTTCACTTCCCCTTGAGCTTCACGTCCTCGTACGGCGCCGACCACGGATAATCGGCGATCAGTCCGAGCCCCGGCTCGGCCACCCGCGAGCCGTAGCCGGTCAAGAGGGAGAGCTGCCAGATCGGTAGATACATGACCTTGTCGTGGATGAGCTGCTGGATGCGGTGCAGAGTCGCCTCCCGCTTCTTGGGATCGAGCTCGCTGGCTTGCTCGCGGAACAGCCCGTCGATGTCGGGATAGGCCCCGTACGCGTAGACCCCGCTCGAGGCCGCGAACGCTTCGACCCGGGTGGCCGCGTTCCCGAAGATGCCACTGATGGTGAACACGAGGTTCTTCAGCTTCTTCTCCCGGAAGGCGCTCAGCATCGCCGCCCGCTCGAGCGGCCGAAGCTTCGTCCGGATTCCGACCGCTTGCAGATAGTTGAGGACGGCTTCGGCGTAGCCGCAGACCGAGGTGTCGCACCAGAGGTCCCCGGCCTCGAACCCCCCGGGGTAGCCGGCTTCCGCCAGGAGCTGCCGGGCTCGCCCCGGATCGAAGGGATGGACGGGGGGCTGCCAGAAGAACTCGAAGCTGGTGGGAATGATGCTCCCGGTGACCTTGGAGAACCCCAGGCTTTCGGCCTGGTTGATGGCCTGGCGGTCGACGGCGAGCGTGGCGGCGAGGCGCACCCGGCGATCGTGCCACGGAGACTTCGCGTCCCACTGGTCGGCGAAGAGCAGCCAGTGGGTACTGGTGAACGGAGTGGGCCGGAGCGTGAGCCCCGGGGTGCGTCGCACCTCGCCGGCGAGCTCGCCGGACAGGACGTAGGCGACATCCGCGTCGCCTCGCTTCAGCATGACCATGCGGGTGGCGACGTCGGGAACCGATTTGAAGACCAGCCGCTTCACGCTCGGGGTCTTGCGCCAGTACCCGTCAGTAGCCTCGAGGACCAGGCTGACGCCCGGCGTGAAGGAGACGAACCGATAGGGACCGGCACCGATCGGCGCCTTCTTGAAGCCGTCCTCCCCGACCTTCTCGACGTATTTCTTGGGGACGATCCAGTTCGCGCCCGTGGCCGGCGTCGCGTAGAAGGTCATGAAGTCCGGCCAGGGTTGCTTGAGCCGGAAGCGCAGACGCCCGGGGTCCGGCGCCTCGACCGCCGCCACCTTCTCCTTGAGGGCCTTGGCCGAGATGCCCCGATACCGCTCGAAGGAAAACTTGGCGTCCTCCGCGGTGACGGGCTCGCCGTTGTGGAACCGCACGCCCTTGCGCAGCACGAACTCGTAGACGAGCCCGTCGGGCGACACGCTCCACGACTCGGCCAGACTGGGCGCCATGATCTTGCCCGGCATGGGCTTCACCAGGGCGTCGTGCAGCGCGTAGAGGATCATGAACGGCGAGACGACTCCCGGCGTCTCGGCCGGCTCGAAGAGCGTCGGGGCCAGGGAGAAATGCAGGGCCCAGCTCATCTCGCCCTCGGGAGCCGCCACGGCCAGGGCGGGGGCGATCAGGACGAGGGCGACAATCCCAACCAGGATCTGTCGTGAGCGTGAGCGCAGCGCTGTCGGCATGGGCGCTCCTCCTTCGAGGTCGGCGACGGTGGGCAGCAGTGTACATCACCCCGGCAACCCTTGACCGCTCCCCGCTCCCGACGTAGGTTCATGGCAGTCTCGGTCCCGAGGAGGGTGACATGAATCTCCGCCGATGGCTCGGGCGACGCTCCGGTGCTCCCCTGGGCACGCTGGCGTTGGTGCTGGTGATCTCGACGCTCGCCCAGGCAGCCTCGCCGACCCTCCCTCCTCCCCAGCTCTCCTTCACGCACATCTTCCAAAAGACCGGCGTCGCGGTCGGAGCGGGTGGGGACACTGTCACATTTCAATTCGACGTCCCGCTCGGGAGAGTGCTGGTCGTCGAGAGCGTTTCGGCCCGGGTCGTCGTGCCCACTGGACAGATCGTCACGGCTCAGGTGAGGTGCACCGGTTCTTCTTCCAACGGCCAGTTCGCATCTGCGAGCCAGTTCCTGCTGTTCCAGACGTTCACGATCGGAGCCCAGGACCGATTCCTTGCCCATCAGCTCGTACGATGCTACGTGGCCGGCACCGGCTCCGGCAGCGATCTCACTGCCGTCGTGCAGCGCCACCCTTCCGACGGAGTGTTCGGCTCGGTCGACGTCAGTATCGCGGGCTCTCTCCTCGACACGCCCGAGCCATGACGGTCACCGGGGCTCCTTGGATTGAAGTGGGCCGTATTGTATTGTCGTCCGGCGGCGGCCGGCGCCGGTCGGCCGCCGTCGACGCGAGCGATACGGATCCGGCCTGAAGGGGAATCGATGAAGCTGCTCGACGGCAAGGTGGCAGTGGTGACGGGCGGAGGGACGGGGATCGGGCGCGCGGTGTCGCTGGGCCTGGCGGTGGCGGGGGCGAGCGTCGTGGTCAACGACTACGGCGTCAGCGTGGACGGCCGCGACCCGTCCAGCGAGCCGGCCAATCACGTCGTGGCCGAGATCATCAGGGGCGGAGGCCGAGCCGTGGCGACCCCGGAGAGCGTGGCCACGATGGCCGGCGGCCGGAACGTCGTCGAGCTGGCGCTGAAGGAGTTCGGCGATCTCCACATCCTCGTCTGCTGCGCCGGTATCCTGCGCGAGCGGATGATCTTCAACATGACCGAGGAGGAGTGGGACGCGGTCATCGCTGTCCACCTCAAGGGCCACTTCGCGACCATGCGCTACGCGAGCGCCCACATGCGCGAGAAGAAGACGGGCAGCATCGTGACGTTCACGTCGTCGGCGGGGCTCGAGGGCAGCCCGGGCCAGCCCAACTACTCGGCGGCGAAGGAAGGCATCGTCGGCCTCACCCGCTCGACCGCGCTCGCCATGGCCAAGTACGGGGTGCGCTGCAACGCGATCGCGCCGACCGCCGACACCCGGATGACCCAG